>NZ_NEGG01000015.1 GCF_002135295.1 Acinetobacter sp. ANC 5054
TACCCGTTTTAATGCCTTTACGTGCTGCATAGATTGCAGAGGTATTCCCTGCAGGGCCACCACCAATCACCAGTACATCAAAGGCATCTTTGGCATTTAACTTTTCAGCATCTTTTGCCGTAGAGTTAGTATCCAATTTGGCAATGATTTCTTCCAACGTCATACGACCTTGACCGATATGTTCGCCATCTTGGAACACCATGGGTACAGCCATGATTTTGCGTTCTTCAACTTCGTCTTGGAAGAATGCACCATCAATCATGGTTGCTGTCGTACCCGGATTGTTGATAGCGATCAGGTTCAATGCTTGAACCACGTCAGGACAGTTATGGCAGCTTAATGATACGAACACATCAAAGTTAGATTGAATGCCTAAGCCTTTAATCGAAGCCAATACTTCATCAGACACTTTTGGTGCATAACCAGACGTTTGTAACAATGCCAAAATCAGTGATGTGAATTCGTGGCCCATAGGCAGACCTGCGAAGAATACACGTGGTGCTTCACCCGCTTTTGCAATCCCGAAGCTTGGCGCACGGCTATTTGTACCGTCAAAGCGCGCTGTCACTAAGTTTGAAAGTGCAGCAACTTCAGTCACCAATTCTTTAATTTTGTCTGATTTATCCGTACCGTTCAAAGTTGCCACGATTTCAATCGGACCTTCAAGGCGTTCAAGAAGTGTTTTGAGTTGAGCTGAAGTATTTTGGTCTAACATTGCTAACGTCTCCAAAGGAGTAAATTTATTCGATGAGAGAATGATAGGACAAACCATCACATAGGTGAAACGGTTTGTTTTTATAAAAACAATCGGTTTTACTAATCAATAATTAAAATATCTTTCTAAATCAGAAGAATACATAATCTTTCATTCAAATAATATAGTTTTCATTAAAAATAGTTAAGCGAACCATGCCACATAAGTACTTATAAACATTAAATCCATAGTTTTTATTTCACATTTATAAGGCCGATTAAGCTCGGTATTTCAGCCAATATTCATTCACTGAAATAGATAGAAAATGAAACTGGGCTTTAATCCCATCGCTGTATAGGAAGCCCAAATCACGGTTTAATTTTCAATGCTAAGAAAGAAAAGAAGGATCTAGATTTTCTGAAGTCAATGCAAACAGAATGAATTTAAGCGAATCAAACTCAAAACGAAAAAGGCTTTTACTGCAAATAAATATCAGTAAAAGCCATTTAGAATGAAATGAGAAAATTTTAGGATGTAAATCGTTGGCTAAATTATGGATGCCCCATGCCTTGCTCTATGCGCACAATACGCGATTTGAATTGTTGAGCAAGCAGATATAACAACAAACTTAAAACCAAAGTTAAAGCAATCACAGCAATCAAAATCCAGCGAACAATCACCTCGATCACATTGGCCTGTTGAACTTGTTTTTCAACACTTTGCGCCATCGGTGTCATGGTTTTATCAAACAATTGATTTTGCATCGTCCATAGCTGTTCTGGTTTGAAACCATACTCACGAAATTCCACAGGATGATTTCGTTCAGTATTCATCAAACTTTGCACATACGGAATCGCTGTTGCACGATCTACAGGCTTATGCAGTAAAGCAGCTTGTGCATAGAGATACGCTTTTACGGGTTCAGCAACATCTAAATCTTGTAATTCATTTGCCAAACGGCTGTCTTGGACATTTTGCTCATAGTGAACCAGCTTTTGGTAGGCTGCTTGATCATCATCTTTTAAATTGTATTGCAGATAAGTCAAACCAGACCAGAGCGCCATAAACGATAAAATCCAACCTACAAATTTCAGCACAAAGGATTGAAAGCGAATCCTAAAAAATTGAAATTTCTTCAGGAAGCCCACCAAAAAGAATGCGCCTATGAAAGACACGACTAATTTAAGAAATAACCAGCCGATGAAGGACAGAAAATTTACAAAATAATCAGTCTGTTGACCCAAGTGGTTCGACAACTCAGCTGCACTCACAGGAATATTCAACTGCTGCACCGTTGGACTCAACCCAAAAAAGCTATACACCAAATCTTGCTGAATGAATAAGGCTACAGCAGAAACAATCAGCACAGAAATGCTCACAAAGGACATGAGCATCAAATTGCGTTGCCGCTGTTTAATGGTTTTTAACCCAGATTCGATTTGTTGCGGTTTTAGCGCATATTCATCAATTGGAGGCAAATATGTTCTCCTTTAGAAATAAACGCCTCCCTCATACATTATGAAGAAGGATTGCTACTAGACTCGATCACCAAATGATTCAAATTATTTTGTAGAGCACGAATACGTGTCGTTGCTTCTTCACGTTTTTGCACACCTTCTTTCTGAATTTGGATGACATCATTAACAGTTTTAATGAGGGTATTTTGAACATGTTCAAGGGTTTCAATATCAATCACTGAACGTTGGTTGGCTTTCGCGGTATCCACAGAGTTTTGATGTAATAGATCTGCATTTCGCTTTAGTAACTCATTGGTCGCATCATCAATGCTATTGGCCAATTGCACACTGTTCTTTTGTTCCTGCAATGAAATAGCCAAACTAATTTGATTTTTCCACGCGGGTAATGTGATGTTTTTAATCGCATAAAATTTATCAACCAACATCAAATTGTTGGATTGAATAATGCGAATCATTGGCAAGGTTTGCATCGCAGACTGTTGTAAAATCTGTAAATCGCTAACGCGTTTCTCTAGATTATTAGCCAAATGATTGAGGTCATAAACTTTCTGCGTGGTTGCCTGATCTTGCTCTTGCGCTGTTAAAGTTGCAATTTCCTGTTGAATGTCCTGCTCTTTGAGTTTACCCGCTGCAATATATACACCGAGCTGCTTATATTCATCCTGCACACCTTCGAACATTTTATCCAAGGTATTTACACGCGCTTTCAGGCCATTTTGTGAAGTCTCAATTTCTTTCACTAGGCTGTCAATTTGCTCTTTGGTACTATTAAAGTGCTGATCAAAACTTTGTTTCGCGCCTTTAAATTTACTCAATAAACTGCCAAAGAAACCTGAGCTTTTAGACTTGTTTAGAATACTATTGGTATTCAACTGCTGTGCAACTTGAACAACTTGATTCAGCTTTTGTCCAGTGGCATCTAGGTCTTTATTTTGCACCAAATTTAATAATTCATCGGTATAGGTCGAGGTTTTGGTCGCAATGTTTTTACCATACTCAGCGACGCTATTATGACTTAGATCGGCCAATTCCTTACGTGCAGCAATCACTTCATTAAAGTCGGAAGCTTGTAAGCCAATTTCTTGCAAATTAAGCTGCTGAAACTTTTGTTCAGTCAATTCTGTCGTTGCTTCAATGGGTAAATTTTTGGCATCAAAATCGGTCATAACACACCTTATATTTCTAAGACTTAGAGGAGTTCTCTAATGATTTTTTTAAAGTTTTAATCAAATTTTCTCGACTATTATCCAGCTTTTCCAATGAACTTGTCGAGTTGCTTTGACGACTTTGTTTCACATGATATTGCCAAGCAGGTATCAGCACCTGCTGAGCTTCTTTAAAACGGTCCAATAAACTAAAAGACAACTGCTGTGACAGCTGCATTTGTGTAATTGCAATATCATTACTGGCTTGTAGCGTTTGTAATGTATTGACCTTCTTCGATAATCGCTCTGCAAAGTTATCCAGTGGATGCTGATTCCGTACAAATTGCGGATATTCAACTAAAAACTCTTCCGCCGCTACAATATAGCGTGCCATCTGCTCGCGTAAACCTTGCAGCTGATTAAAACGCGCTTGGGATTTTTGAATTTCTAATTGTAATTTTTGGCTTAAATGATTTGCTCTATCCAATAGTCGATCAAGATTTTTATAATATTCAACCTGCCCTGAACCATATTCCAAATCAATACCCAGCCATTTTTGCAGCGCATTAAATTTACGCGCTTTTAGATATTTTTTGGATGCAGCTAAAGATTGAATTAACTGTTCAATGGTTTGACTCAACTGCTGCGTCAATTTAGGATCGACACCATCTAAAAGAACCGACTGCGCCTGAATCAATTGATCTGCATAATGATTCAAACGATATTGATCGGTGAGTAAAGGCACAAGATCATTACGCTTAATTGAAAGCACGTCTGCACGATCAACCGTAATATCTTTTAAAGGTACCAATACATCAATTTGCGACATAGCTGATTAAACTCAATAAAATCATTTTTATACTACAAGTTTTGCCATAAAAGTCTTGTAGTATTTTGCAAAAAATAAGCAATTTCATTCTGCTACGAATAAGTATCAAAAAGAATGCCCACTCACTTTGATCAATCAAAGCATAATCCATCAAAATGGGTTGCAGACAGTATGCTGATGCAACATGAGTAGAAACTTAAGATACAGCGTATATATGGTTGATTTTAACTAAACCACTGACTATGAAAAAAATATGATAAAAAATAGCGTACATTCACTTCAGAATATTTTATGATCACCTCCAATAATGACAATTTTTGAGGGACGAATGGAACGTTTTTTCCATAATACAATGTATGCAGCGCGCTGGATTTTAGCACCTGTCTATTTTGGCTTATCTTTTGCGCTACTTTTATTGGCGATTAAATTTTTTCAAGAAGTCATTCATGTCCTTCCACATATTTTAGAATATTCAGAAGCAGACCTCATCTTAGTGATTCTGTCGCTCGTTGATATGACGATGGTCGGTGGATTAATCGTGATGGTGATGTTTTCAGGCTATGAAAATTTCGTTTCCCAGTTAAAAATTAATGAATCCTCCAATCGCCTAAATTGGTTGGGAACTATGGATGCAAATTCATTAAAACTTAAAGTTGCTGCGTCCATTGTCGCGATTTCTTCAATTCATTTACTACGTATATTCATGGATGCCAAGAACATTCCGAATGATAAAATCATGTGGTATATCATTATGCATCTGACTTTCGTGTTATCTGCATTTATGATGGGCTATTTAGATAAACTCAGTAAACATTAAAATACTGCATTAAGCCATCTTTCAAGATGGCTTTTGATTTATGAACCTCTTCTCTATTTTCCTTTGATTAATTCAGATCGCTCAACTGCTTTAAACCGTTTAAGTCCAGTATATAAATCTGACTATAATTCCACGCTATAATCTGCGCTTGCACAAGTTGCTGTACGTGCTTATTAAGCGTTTGCCTTGATACGTTAAACAGTTCTGCAAACTCTTGCTGGCTTAATTTTAATGGTATCTGCGCTTGCGAACCATATTGTTCATATAATCGAATTAAATGTCTGGCAATCCTTTGACTTAAACTCGCTGTACGCACATAACGGTTTTGTTCAAACATCACATACATTCTACGACTTAATAATTGTATGACCTGCCATAACGCCTGTCGTTCACACTGTAACTCTTCTAAGTAGACTTGCCCTGATATGATTGCCACTTCCACAGGTGATGCAGCAAAATAATCATAATTCAGCGGTTGATTTTGCAGTAGTGCCACAAGGTTAAAGACCGATTGCGTGGAGATGAAATCATTGACGATTAATTCACCATTAGTTTGTAACCAGCCGACTTGTAGCGTTCCGACTAACAAGACGTACAGATCCGGTATCACTTGCTGTTGCTTCAAAATATGTTGATGTGCATGGTAGCGACTAAATTGTGCATGGTGCATTAATCGTTGTAGTGCCTGCTCACTGAGCCCTTGAAAGGCATCCTCTTTCTGTAAGATCTGTAGCAGTTTTTGTTTGCTTGTATTTTTAATCTCGACCACGTTATTCAACAAAAAAAAGCCTAATATCATTAGGATATTAGGCTTGCTGATATAAAAGCTAAAACAATATTTTCAACTTTATTTATGCGCTTTTATGCTGACTTAAAATAAACATGTCGGCATTATGAAGCTTTTTCATAAATACGACCTTCCTCTGAACGCAAGTTAGAAATATCTTGATTGATCACATTTTTCAGCACCGTACTAGGTTGACCATTTACATCGACGGGAATATCTCCTTCGATGGTGACACGTGTTGCTACACGTAGCTCATCACCATAGTCATTGATTGCACGGTGCTGTGTCGCACGGTTATCCCAAATTGCAACATCCCCAACTGCCCAGCGCCAGCGAACTACATTTTCCCACTGGGTGATTTTCTCTTGAAATAATTCAAATAGACGACGTGACTGTGTTGGGCTATAGCCTGAGAAGCGTTTAAAGAAGTGCCCTAAAACCAATGTTTTTTCACCTGTTTCAGGGTGTACGCGTACCAAAGGATGCTCTGTTTCTATTTCAACTGCAGTACGAAATAAAGTTCGACCTTCTTCGTTATACTGCCCTTTGGGTTTCACATAGTCATAATTATTGCTATGCACAGCACGCAATTGCTCTGCCAATTTTTGTAGTTCAGGACTCAAATCTTGATAGGCTGCTGTGGTATTTGCCCAAACAGTATCTCCTCCCTTAGACGGTGCAACAACATTTCTTAAAATGGTCGCTTTGGGATAGTTCGGCAAAAAGGTAATGTCAGTATGCCATGAGTCAGCACAACCACCGCGAGAGTCAATCGATAAGGTATGTGCTGTACCATCTTTAAGTGGCACACTTGGATGATTCAGAGGATTACCTAAAAGGCGGGCAAATGCTTCTTGCTCTAAATCTGTAATATCTTGCTGTCCGCGTACAAACACCACTTTGTATTTTAATAATGCATGATTAAATTCGTGGATAATGTCTGGCGCTAAGTTTCCTGACAAGTGTATGCCTGAAACTTCTGCACCAATGCGACCTGTCACAGGTTTCACTTCAATATGTTGATATTCATAATCAGGGTTATAGCTGCTCGTTTGTTGTTGTGTCATGGGTATCTACCTTATATTTCAAATATTAAATGCAACGTATTCAGTTGTTGAAATACAGTGTGCCCATACAAGAGCTTTGACTCTGTCAAATCATTGACAGTTTTTCATACTATAAATGCTAATGTTTTTCGCTTTTTTTCTTAGTGAGAAATCATCTATAGATTGCCAAAAAAATAAAGCCATCTTTTAAAGATGGCTTTATAACTCAATCATAAATAGCCGATGCGACTTACAGAACTAGAGGTAATCCCCTTCACGCTCTGGTTGATAGAGAACTTTAATGATTTTGACCTTCATGACATGACCATCTGGTTGTGGCCACTCTATTTCTTGACCTTCGGACAATCCCAATATTGCTGCACCAACAGGTGCCAATACATTGACTTGTCCCTTATCACCACGAAAGTCGTGCGGATAAACCAAAGTAATTTCCGTAGCTTCTGTCGAAGGAGCAATCGTTATTAAAACCTTTGCATTCATGCTGACCACATTAGTAGGTACGTCTTGTGGTGCGACTACTTCAGCACGAGCAAGCTCATCCTCTAGGTGTTCCATTGTTGGCGTTAATTTTGATTGATGCTCCAACATGGTTTCTAAGCGATGGAGATCTTGTTCTGAAACAATAATACTCGGTTTATTCATCTATCCAATTCCTTTTTGCTTATGCATCAAAACGCTAATGATGGGAAGATCTTGTTGTTATCACTCATTCTTTTATATCAGAAATATAAAAAATTAGATAACGCCTTACTTTTATTCAGCAATAAAAAAAGCCCCCTTGAGGGGGCTTTTCTCAAGTTAGATTATTTTGCGTAAACAGGGAATTTAGCGCAAACAACCTCTACTTTCGCTTTAACAGCTTCAATCACTGCTTCGTCGCCTTTAGAATCTAGGATATCAGCGATCCAACCAGCAAGGTCACGCACTTCAGCTTCGCCGAAACCACGAGTCGTTACTGCAGGAGTACCGATACGGATACCAGAAGTCACAAATGGTGAACGTGGATCGTTTGGTACAGAGTTTTTGTTCACAGTAATGTGCGCAGCACCCAACCATGCATCAGCTTCTTTACCAGTGATATCGCCTTGTTTGATTAAAGACAATAGGAACAAGTGGTTTTCAGTACCACCAGACACTACGTCATAACCACGAGCAATCAGAACTTCAGCCATTGCTTTAGCGTTCTTAACCACTTGTTGTTGGTAAGTTTTGTATTCAGGAGCCATTGCTTCTTTAAAGCAAATTGCTTTAGCAGCTACAGCGTGAACCAAAGGACCACCTTGGTTGCCTGGGAATACAGCTGATTGTAATTTTTTCTCAATTTCTTCGTTTGCTTTCGCAAGGATTAAACCTGAACGTGGACCACGAAGTGTTTTATGCGTAGTCGTTGTTGTTACGTCAGCAATTTGAACTGGGCTTGGGTAAACACCAGCTGCAACTAGACCAGCAACGTGTGCCATATCTACAAATAGGTAAGCGCCAACTTTGTCCGCGATGTCACGGAAACGCTGCCAATCTACAACTTGGCTATAAGCAGAGAAACCAGCAACGATCATGCGTGGTTTGTGTTCTACAGCTAAACGTTCAACTTCTTCATAGTCGATTTCGCCAGTTTCTGGGTTCAAACCGTATTGAATTGCGTTGTAAGTTTTACCAGAGAAGCTCACTTTTGCACCGTGAGTCAAGTGACCACCGTGTGCCAAGCTCATGCCTAGTACTGTATCGCCCGGGTTAAGAAGCGCTAAGTAAACAGCAGAGTTTGCTTGTGAACCCGCATGTGGTTGAACGTTAGCGTAGTCTGCACCAAACAATTCTTTAGCACGGTCAATCGCCAATTGTTCAATAACGTCTACATATTCGCAGCCGCCGTAATAGCGTTTGCCTGGGTAGCCTTCCGCATATTTATTTGTAAGTTTTGATCCTTGCGCTTCCATTACTGCAGGTGAGCAGTAGTTTTCAGAAGCAATGAGTTCGATGTGCGCTTCTTGGCGGGCATCTTCTTGAGAAATTGCTTTCGCGATTTCTGGATCAAATTCAGCAATAGATGTGTTGGCAAACATTAGCGAGGTCCTATGAAATTAGGGCTTTTAAGCCGTGCTAAGATTGGCGCGTATTATAACAGAAAGTTTGTGTTTTCCACAGTTTGATATTTATTTTATTACAAGCAATTATTATTCATATTTACTGCTAATCTTTAGTGAGTAAATCAATAAATACAGGAATGGAGTTAATGGAAATAGACAATAAATTTATAGATTTACCACATCATTCAATTTCTGCTCCAGCAGACATACAATATTTTGATATCCAAGAAAACTGGGATTTTTATTTAGATGAAATCGATGGAATGCCAGCCAGTTACTTTCTGAATTTAGCTTTAGCACAAAAAGCTCCAATCCAGCCGTTTTCTAATTTAATTTGGATTGAACTCCAAATGAATCATTCTAGAGCAGATGGGCTATCCTCCAACGAGGAATATGATCAACTGATAAATTTAGAAGATACCCTAATTCCAGCCATAAATAAAAACAAGTTGATCGTTTTTGTTGGCCGTATAACTCATGATACAAAAAGGCGGTTTTTCTTCTACGCTGCACCACATGTTAACGTAGATCAAGCTATTCAGTCTGCCATGCAGGCGTTCCCTGATTATCACTACAGTTTTGGTAAAAAAAATGATAGCGATTGGAGCACATATTTTACAAACCTATACCCCAATGAAGTGAATTTACAAAAGATGTCTAATACTAAAGTCCTTGAAAACCTGCAAAGACATGGTGATAGTCTTGAAATTGCACGTCAAATAGATCATTGGATTTATTTTAAGTCGCTGAATGAACGTAGTAATTTTATTAATAAAGTTAAAGACCTTGGTTTTACTGTAGTTCAGCAAATGACCATAGAAGAAAAAGATAGTCATCCATATAAACTTGTAATTTCGAGAAAAGGTCATGTGGATCAATTGTCTATCGATGAATCTACATTGGAACTATTTGAGTTAGCAAAACAAGAAAATGCACAATATAATGGGTGGGAAACGCAAGTTATTAGAAATTGATATCGCGAAAAATAAAGCCTAATTAGATAAATTAGGCTTTATTGAGATGTTTAATTAGCTGGCATAAGAGTCTGCACATCTTTAACAAAATTCGTCAAATTATCTGTATAAATACTGATATGTGTAGCTGTAGGTTGTTCACGATAATCAATTTGTGTGCCCTCCTTTATATTACTAATCATAAACTTGGTTGCATCAGCGGGCACAGTTTGGTCTAACGCTCCTTGATAAATAATGATTGGGGTTTTCACTGTAGTCGTGAGGGGTTCTGACCCTGTCGTCATAAAAATTTTAATTTGTTCTAGATTTAAAAAATCTGATTGAGTCCGTCCATAGTTAGCTAAACTATTATTATTTGCTGCCGCATAAGTCATCATATCGGTTGCTATTAAATTCGTTAATGTTCCTGAACATACTGTTTCAGCTTTTGGTGCTAACGCAGCCAAATGTCCTGTGAAGACTTTGGAATAATCCACACTATTTTTATGCCCTTGCGTACCTGCAACAATTTGGGCTGTAAAACTATCTAATGATGAATAAATTGCGGCTTGAACATTGGCTGGTTTTCCTTCCGCGACTTTCTCACCTGCTGCTAAAATCAAAGCCAAATTATTCGCAGGTGCAATGGCGATGGTCCCCTTATAATTCATATTGGCACGTGCAGCATACTGAGCTGCGCCCAACACTGCTTGCCCACCTTGTGAATGTCCTATTGAAACCCAGTCTTTTGAAACTGATTTACCTTGACTGGTCAGGTATTTATTTGCTGCAACGATAGCATCGGTAATTGAGAAAGCTTCACTTTTGAGGTTTAAATATGGATGGTTTTCTTTGCCACCCGGTTCACCTAAGCCCTCATAGTCAGGTGCAACCACAACATAGCCTTGTGCCAAGAGCATTTGTAACAAGTATTCAGTACCTTGCAGCCCTTGTTGGCTCGGTGCACAAATATCAGCTACACCTGTCGTTCCATGTGCCCATACAACGGTTTTCCATCCTCCTGCAGGTGGTGCAGTTTTTGGTGTAAAGACCAATGTTGTTGCTTGTACGATCTTGCCGTCCACACCCAACATTTTGTAGGTCAATAATTGACTGTCTGCACTGACGGCAGGCATGTCATCTTTGCTATACGCAGTTGTAGTTACAACGGGATTTCTAATTTGGTTAATGTCTGGGTTAGTTTGGTAGCCTGCTTCATTTTTATCGTTGTCACTTCCACATGCTGCAACAAAGAGACTACCTGTCAGTAAAACGGTAATTTTAAGTGCATTCATCCCTTATTCCTTCTATTGTTGTTTTCAAGTCCGACTTCAAATTAATTGCATGGAATTTCAAACTGTTCAAGCTTAATTATGACCATTGGTCATTAGCTAAAAAATCCATTAATTTCATTCCCATAAGATTCTGATTTAATTAATTTTTTAAATTATAAAATTACATTTTCTAACAAAATAAATAAGTTATGTGGGAAGCAATTATTCTCTTCATTTTAAGCTTCTTATTGGGCTATTTTTTCGCAGTTTAAAAGAGCACATCTCCTTTAGCAAAGTTATCTACAAACTATGCCTTCTGCACATCCCCATCAACAAAACTATTACTCAAAAACCTCCATCATTCAGACAGTGAACGAATTCGCGAACTGAAGCAATCAAGTGCAAATCAAAGTGTATTTTTAAGGTTGTTATAGCAAAGCTTTATGGAACATAAGATTGTGATTAAACAATGTCGATGTATCGTCTTAAAGTAAGACCGTATGCCCTGTTCAATTTTTGAATATCGTGATGAGCACACAGCCCGCAAATTCGTAGATCAAGAAGATGAGCTTCCTTCAGTTATATAAGGGTTTAATTTCAATAGAAGCTTTAAAAGATGATTATTTAAACATTGTACAAGCAAGCGCATCATTTAATTCAAAATAGTGTATGCATTGGTTTGTCAGCCTGTGCCTGATCATGTACATTTATTTTATACATTCAACATTGCGGAACTGGACATGCAAGCCATTATTCTCGACACAGAAACCCATACATTAAATGGCCAGCCCATCGAGATTGCCTATGCTCCCATTCAGGTGTCGAATGCTAAAATAACCTTAGATAAATCAAAAATATTTGACCAATTGTATAGCTGTGATGAAGCTATTTCTTTTGCAGCAATGGCAGTCCATCATATTTTAGAATCAGATTTGGAAGGTCAACCACACTACAGCACTTTTAAACTCCCGAGCGAAACGACTTATATTATTGGTCACAATATTGATTATGATATTCGCGCCCTAGAGAAATGTGGTGTTGATAGCACGCCTATCAAAGCGATTTGTACGCTTGCCCTTGCTCGTTTAGTTTGGCCAGATGCAGAAGCACATAATATTTCTGCTCTTATTTATATGATTACCAAAGGTAGTGAAAAAGCCCGTGAAATGATCCGTAAAGCACATCGTGCGGATATGGACATTATTTTGACTGCCAATATCTTGATGCATATCGTGCACCATTTAAAAATTAATAGCATTGAAGAATTGTATGAGGCATCTGAAGATGCCCGCATTCCACGTACAATAAATTTTGGCAAACACCGTGGTACTGCCATTGCAGAACTTCCTGCTGATTATGTGCAATGGCTGATGCGCCAAGAAGATTTAGATCCATACTTGCGCAAAGCTTTAGAGAATTCGGCAATTACAACTTTATAAATCTTTGATTATTTAATATTTTCTTCATATTACTGTCATTTTCACTCAATAGGCTTGCCTTAATTCTTTCTTTAGCTTTGGAATTAAGGCATGTTCAATTACCAAAAAACGGAGCTTGGTTTTCAAGTCTTAAAAGATCGTCAGCTTGCTTTAAATGCACGGCAACGCCGACTTCTGTTATTGATTGGGAGTGATGATTTTAATCAGATGCAAATTCAGCATCAGCAACGTATTGCCGAACCAACGCTTTTAAAGCAATTGGTGGATATGCAACTCATTCAATACATTGGTGAATACACTGAACATCTGCAAAGGGAAATTACAAATGAACTAAGCTCGCCTCCAGTTGAACTAGTTATTCCAACTATAAAAGATATCCCTGCACCTGAAATAACAGATCTAAGCCAGCCTAAACACTTTGCAACATTGCAAAATTGCTTACAAACACAATCAATTGAAGTGCAAGCAAATCACATTATTGAAGCCGATAAACATACTGAATCATCTTTGAAGATTACCTTTATTCATCAAGATTTTGAAGAATTACAAAATTTTATGTGTAGTTATTTACAACGCTATTGCGGTTTAATGGCAAAAAAACTCATTGAGAAAATTCAGCTAAGTGATGACATTTCTCAGCTCAAAGCATGTCAGATGCAGTGGATTACCTTGCTCAATGAATCCAATATTCAACCTGCACGATTACAGCAAGCCTTACAACAAATTAATTACAGTCTAAACAATCTTCAAGTTCCTGCTTAACTTAGACGGTTTTCCTCACTTCTCATTCAAAAAACAACTTAATGGAGTGAGTTTATAGACCAAGAAAATTAATTATTTTCAAAATAATTCAAATAGTTAGGATGTTTAAAACCGTATCAATAAAATTAAAATTTAGTTTTATACGACCTTAACCTAATATTTTCTAATGGCAAAATATCGCAAAAATTAAGTTAATTTATAGACTTGAGCATTCACATGTCACAAGAATTTAGTCTAGCTTTTGATCCTTTTGATCATCCTACTCAGCTGAGTAAAGTGGGTAATTGGGTGTTTACCTTTCTGAGTAGCCCTGAGGAAATGCCAGATATTCAATTGGCCATTACCAATGTGATGCCGCGACATATCAGTGATGAACTACAGCCTCGCCGAGTGATTATTCGTAATACTGAAGACGAGAATATTTGGCAGATTGAAGTGGTCGAATGCTTTAACAGCCAGACCAATCAAGAAGTGCTTTTTCCTGCAGCTGCCCCACAATCGCAGCAGGTTTTAAAATTCATTATCGCTGAGTTTGCACGTTATGATGTAAATCTAACGCTAAATTCACTTTAAATTTTTGCTATTTTTGAACCAAACACCATAAAGAGTTGATAAGACTCAAAAGCTTATCAATTCTTCTATTCTTATACATTAATGGATAAATACTCCATACATAATTTTTTACGCATACTCATATACTATATCCATGTAAAACCTTTTACCTCTTGGATAATAAAAAATGAATTTAGCAAATTATTCTAATGAACAAGCATTAATTCTATTTAATTTATATAACAGTTTAGAATTGTGTTTAGAAGCGATTGGGCGCATCCATCTTGGTCCTAAACTCATGTTAACTGATGACCCCGTTTCAGCTGATCGTATGGTGGTATCACGTTATCAATCTGGAATTTTAACCAAAGAAATTCACGTTCAAAAACAAGATGTCGAACTTGCCACAAGCAATCCTATGACGCGCTATCAATTGTTATCTTATATTTTGAATCAATTTAAAGATGAGCATGCAGCTTAAGCTCTATGCTTTAAGCTAAACAAAATAAAAAAACTCACCAAAAGTGAGTTTTTTTATTTAAATGAGTTTGATTATGCTTCTAGCAGCTTGTAGATGCTGTCGGATTTTTGACTTTCAAATAATAATTCAATACTAGGTAGAATAATTTCACCCTCTACCACAATATGTTCAATGCGATGAAATAGTGCTCTTGAATCTTCTTCAGCAGGATTGCGAACAAGAGCTTGTGCATTGTAGACCTGACTAAATTGGTCCTTCACTTTAATATCAATCATTTGAGACATAACAATTTCTCTACTTGTTTTAATAATTGCAGTTTTTATAGCACATCTTGGGCAAACTGCTTACTTTGTAAATGTTAGATTTCTTGGCAATGTAAACTTTTTTTACATATGTAAATATATATCAATAAGATAGTTAAAACAGTTTTTAATTGTTTGACAAAAAAACAATATTTTAATGATTTGAAACATAAAAAAGCCCACATTTCTGCGGGCTCTGTGTTGGAAGGCTAGTGCTGATTTCTTGTCTGCAATACTCTAAATTTTCATTTAAAATATTACGAAACTCAACGAGCTGTCATTGATCCGTCCAACTTAGTAGTAGCGTCTTTTGTTATGACCTACTGTGATTTCAATATAGCATTGTTTTTATGCTTGCCAAGTCATACTGACACTTCAACACATTTGATCAAATAAAATACAATTGAATTTTTTTTGAAATAGTAGATCATAGCTACGTGCAACCAAGTTCAATACACTAAGCCCATGATTAGATAAAAATTCATTAAACTCACGTATTTTCTAGAGCATAAAACCAATCATTTATTTTTTCTTCATCTGTTCCACTCGCAGAACTTTTTTAATGATCGATATTTAATTACACCAGCTTTTTATGATGCATTTTAAAACTGAGTGATTTAGGAAAAATAAGCCATAAAAAAAGCTCTTGTAATTAACAGTGGCTGGGGTTATCCAGCATCTAAGACAAAAAACGGAATTTCACCTAAAAGCTTTAGAATTTGCTATTTCAACAGCCTATCGTTCTGGCGAGGTCTTTGGGGCTACATGGCAAGAAATCGATTTTAAGAATAAAGTTTGGATCATTCCTAAAGAAAGGATGAAAGCAGAAAAAGAACACCGCGTTCCCCTATCCGAACAAACCATTAGTTTGCTTGAATCAATTCAAGAATATACTCAACCTCAAGACTTCATTTTCCCTGCTCCCAGCAGTGGTGAAATGCTTTCAGATATGTCCTTAACCACCTTGATCAAACGCATGCATGAACAGAAGTTTAAAGAAAATAGCTTAGGCTATATTGATCCTACACAAAATCGAATGATTACAACGCACAGTTTCCGTTCTACATTCCGTGACTGGTCAGCAGATAAAAACGAATTATCCTCGTGAAGTTTGTGAACATGTACTTGCGCATAAATTACTAAATGAAGTTGAGGCAGCCTATTTAAGTGGGGCTTATCTCGAAAAACGTAAATCATTAATGACCGATTGGGCTAGCTTTTGTAAAAAATATAATTGATATAATCTCTGCCTTTAAAGACAGAAGCATTGTTAATTTTCTTAAATTAAAATCACTTAAAATGATTTACAGATGCGTATCTGAGTAAGTTTGATCGTGGCCTTGTTTACCTTTAAGCTGTACATACCATTACGCAACAAGATCAAACCAAATTAAAATCTTTCCCTAGATTGATTAAGGTTCGTTTAAAAAACGATTACTTCGTTGTACGATAACTTTTAGGTGCAAGCTTCTTTATTTAAGAATTATATTGTGAAATATTCCTTTAGATATATAGGTTTGCGCAACAAAGCCTATCTTAAGTAAACTCTTCCTCCCAAAGCTGCAATCAATTGTGCCGTATTATTTAACTGAAACTGCTTTAATTGCAAAGTTGCTTGTTCAGCCTGTAATCTTAGATTTTGTGCTGAGATCACCTCTAAATAGCTCACTAAACCTGCGTTATAGCGTCGCATTGCCACTTTTTCATTTTCAGTTGCCAACTCAAATAATCTAGTTTGTTCACTTTGTTGCTGTTTAAAACTTGATGCTTCTAACAAAGCATCTTCGACATCTTTCCAACCCGTTAATATGGATTGTTTATAAGCTGCTAATTTTTCTGCATAATGAGCTTGTGCCTGTGCAATTTCTGCTTCTCTTTTACCACCATCAAAAATAATGGCTGCGGCTTGTAAACCTGTAGACCATAAGTATTGTGGTGATTGGAACAAATGCCCAAAAATTTGACTATTTAAGCTTCCATTTAAACCAATCGTGACATTAGGTAGCCATGCTGTTTGTGCTAAACCCAATTCAGCATGCGTTACAGCCAGTTCACGTTCTGCACGAATCACATCAGGACGTTGTACTAATAATCGACTCGGAAGCTGTGTAGGCAGGTGTGGCACTGTTAATGCCTGTTTTTGTTTAGCCAATTGAAACTGAGCAACACTTTTACCTTGCAAAACTGCTAGAATATTTTCTTGTAAATTGCGATCTCGAGTTGTTTCTATCAGTTGGATTTGTACTTGCTTTAATTGAGTTTCTGCTTGTATGACATCTGCACGAGCAATCATGCCAGCATTGTATTGATTCTTTAAAATTTGAACCGAACGCACATAACTTTTTTGCGTTTGTTCTAGCACATTAGACTGTGCATCCAGTACACGAATATTCCAATAAGCATCTGTGGCTAAAAGTTGCTGATTTAATTTAACGGCATCTAAATCAGCTTGATTGGCTTCTAGATTGGCTTGTTGCCCTTCGATGGCTTTCGCCACTCGCCCCCAGACATCTGGTACCCAACTGGCTTGCACACCCAACTCAAATTGGCTACTTGCTGAGGTATTTTTGGCACCATTACGTTTTGCAGCACCATTTGCAGTGATATTAGGTAGACGATTGGCACGCTGTATCTCAAGCAATGCTTGTGCTTGCTGATAACGTGCTTCCGCTTGTTTTAAGGTTAAATTTTCTTGATTCAATTGCTGCATCAAGTGGCTTAAAACAGGATCTTGGTAAATATCCCACCATTGCCCAGCAGGAATTTGAATGGTTGAGGTTGGTGTCCAGTTTAAATCTGAATATTTGTATTGATCATCTGCTTGTACAATCGGAATTTTATATTCAGGTGGCTGCCGTACTGCATGCGAACTGCACGCAGTTAAAATGAGTATGCAACTTAGGCTCATCACATTTTTATACATTAAACTCTGCATCATATTTCCTATTTACCTAAATCAATTGCATGCACATTTTTCAATTTTTCTAAAAAAAACAGCGCATTTTTCTAAAACCAAATACAGCACAGGCGTGGTATATAAGGTGAGTAATTGTCCAAGCGCCAATCCACCGACGATCACAACACCCAAAGGTTGACGTAATTCAGCACCTTCGCCCCAACTCAGTGCCAAAGGGACAGCGCCTAATAGTGCTGCGGTATTGGTCATTAAGATTGGCCTAAATCGAAGTTCCGCAGCGGACACGACTGCTTGATAGGCTGATTTTCCTGCCCGCCTTTCCATCAAAGTAAAATCAATAAGCAGAATGGCATTTTTCACAACCACGCCAATGAGCAAGAACATTCCCAATAAGGCAATCAAGCTAAAGTGAAAGCCACATGTCCAAAGTGTCAGTAAAGCCCCTAAGGCGACTGCGGGTATGGTGGATAGAATGGTAAATGGATGTACCACGCTTTCATAAGTCACGCCCAATACGATATAAATCAGTAAAATCACCACTAAAACCAGTACAGGCGTACTTAAACCACTTTGCATACTTTGCGCTTCAGCTTCTTTATCGCTGGTCATAAAGATTTCGTTCGGCAACATCACTTCAGGTAAAATTGAGCGAATCGCAGCATCGGCTTGTTCATTGGTATATTCTGGTTTGACCACATAGCCAATACCCATCGCAGCGTATTGGTTACGGCGATAAACCCGATCATTGGTGATGCCATAAGACCATGTGGCAAAATTACTCAGTGGAACTGACTCACCCTGCTGGTTCGGTACACGAATATCCGCCAAAGCCTCAGGTTGCTCGGTAAAGCGCTTATCGACTTCCATCACCACATGAAACTGTTGCGTTTGATCATAAATGGTTGAAATTTGACGCTGTGAAAAAGAGTTATTTAGCACACTGGCAATGCTGTCTATATTTACCCCTAAACGTTGCGCCGCCTCACGGTCAATATCCAAAGTCACATGCTGCGCGCCTTCATCCCCCATCGACTCAACTTCTGCAAGTTGAGGGAGTTTTTGCATTGCCAACGCTACTTTGGGTACCCACTCACGTAATAACGCCACGTTGTCAGATTGCAGAAGCAACATGTAGTCTTGCCCACTGCCACCAAACGGGTCATCAAGCTCAAGCTCCTGCTTGACTCTTGCTGAAAAAATTGCCCCTGCCTGCCATGGCGCATTTTGTTTCAAACGCTCTACGACTTCATGAGCACTTTGACCATCACGTTCGGATTTAGGTTTTAAACTTACCATCAAAAATGAGTTGGTTGTCCCACCAGAGCCACCTGAAGTTCCCACAACATTTTGCACAGCAGGATCTTTGAGTAGACTTTCACTAAAAGCTGCAATTTTGGGCTGCATAATCTGAAATGAGAACCCATCATCCCCACGAATAAACGCATCAGCTTGCCCTGTATCTTGCTCAGGCAATACACGTTTAGGCAAAGTCTGATAAACATAAGCAGAACCAGCAATTGCCCCAATCCATAACAAAATTGCCAGGTAGCTATGTTTAAGCATCCATTTTAAAGATGTTAAATAACCCTGATTCAACTTTTGCATCCACCGATGACTATATTGGTACAATGCTTGATGTTGATAACTGACTAATGGCTTTAGACAACGTGCAGATAAACTTGGCGTTAATATTAGGGAAATCACCACAGATAAAATAACAATAAACACCAATGTTAATGAGAATTCTCTAAATAGACGTTCAATCACCCCGCCCATAAACAAGATAGAAATAAAGATCACCACCAACGCCAAATTCATGGCAATTAATGTTGTCCCCACTTCCTGAATGCCTTTTAATGCCGCCTGAACAGGTTGCTCACCTTGCTCAATATGACGTTCAATATTTTCAAGCACCACAATGGCATCATCAACTACCAGTCCGATGGCAACAATTACCGCCATAATGGACAAGTTATTGAGTGAGAATCCTGCCAAATACACCAAACTGCTTGCACCAATCAATACAACAATTAAGGCAACCGCAGGCACTACGGCACTTTGTACTCGCCCCAGCATCAACGCGACAACAACCACCACCAAGAGGATTGAAAGCAATAAGGTATCTCGCGCTTCATCCAAACCGGCCCGAATAATTTTCGAACCATCCATCACGGTTGTAAGCTGAGCATCCTCTGGAATCATGAGTTGTAATTCAGGCAGTCTTTCTTTGATTTTCTCAATGGTTGCAACGGTATTGGCATTCGGTTGCCGGCTGATTTTAATAATGACCGCAGGTTGACCATTATGAAAACCGCTGACATAGCGGTTTTCTACTGAATTTTGAACTTCTGCAACATCTTTTAACCGTACAATCGTTTGAGCATTTTTATAAACTGGAAGATTGGCAAAATCTTCAGCTGTTTTTAAATTACTCGAAAGCGCCACTTGCCAGCGTAATTGATCAGTTTCAACCACACCCAGTGCTTGTGTGCGGTTGCTTTTCACAATCGCTTCACGAACTTGCTCTAAAGAAACACCCTGTGAAATCAGTGCATTCGGATTTAAAGTAATCCGCACCGCAGGCATAGAAGCACCATCAATCGAGACTTCACCAACGCCACTGACCTGTGCCAAATTGGGTTGTAGCAAATCACTGGCAATTTCATACAATTTACCTGCAGATAAATGCTGTGAACTCAATGCCAAGTAAAAAATAGGACTTTGGCTCGGATTGACTTTAAAATATTCAGGTGGGCTTGGCATACCTGAAGGCAACTGCGACATGGCAGCGTTGATGGCCGCCTGTACTTCTCTTGCAGCTTCATTAATGTCCGTTGCCAAGTCAAAATTCAAAACCACTTGCGCTGAACTTTGACTGCTTGATGAGTTAATGGCTTTCACCCCAGACACACCCATCATGGCACGTTCCAGTGGTGTTGCCACAGTAGCAGACATACTTTCAGGACTTGCACCTGGTAAACTTGCCCGTACCACAATGGTAGGTATATCTGCTTGGGGTAAGGCTGCAACGGGTAAGCGTAAATATGCTAAAATCCCTAATAAAACAATAGCAATGGCAATTAAGACACTTGCCACTGGTCGATGAATAAAGGCTGAGAGTAATTTCAAGACTCTCTCCCCGTATCACCTAGAGCGGCTGTATTTGTACCAAGTCGGTTTGAATCTGCTTGACTAAAAGATTGTTGTAATCGATCAAAAAGTAAGTAAACCACAGGCGTAGTAAAGAGTGTCAGAATTTGACTTAACAACAATCCACCTACCATGACAATCCCAAGCGGTTGTCTAAGCTCTGCCCCTGCACCCGATGCCAACATCAATGGAATTGCTCCCACCAATGCCGCTAAAGTGGTCATTAAAATAGGGCGGAAACGCATTAAAGCTGCTTGATAAATGGCTTGTTGCGGCGATAGACCTTCATTACGCTGAGCAGCCAACGCAAAGTCCACCATCATGATGCCGTTTTTCTTCACCAAACCAATCAGCAAGATAATGCCAATCAAAGCAATCATGTCTAATGGTCGGTTCACCATAAACAACGCAAGTAAAGCCCCGATTGCCGCAGAAGGTAATGTGGAAAGAATGGTAATCGGATGAATAAAGCTTTCGTATAAAATGCCTAATACGATATACATGGTGACAATCGCCGCAATCACTAACCAGAATGTATGCTGTTTCGAATTTTCATACGCTGCCGCAGCACCCTGTAGTTTCACTTTTACATCCATCGGCAAATTGAGTTGCCGTTCAACCCGATGGATCACCTTAATTGCATCACCCAATGCCACACCCTCTGCCAAATTAAATGACACGCCGCTGGCTGGGAATTGTGATTGTTGCTGCAAGAGGATCGGTACACGCTTTTGCACAATGGTTGCCACTGAACTCAGTAGAATCGGTTCGCCATTGCTGTTATGAATATACGTTTGGGCCAGAGCATCAAAACCTTGTGTTGAATCTGGCGCAAGTTCTAACACGATGCGGTATTGATTCGACTGCGTGTATAAAGTGGCAATTTGCCGCTGTGCAAACAAGTTTTGCAAAGCCAAACTGATATCTTCAATACTTAAATCTAAACGTGCCGCTGCATCACGATTGACATCAATAAATGCCTGCAAGCCTAATCCGCCACCATCACTGGTGACATCAGCAAATTCAGCTTGTTCGCGTAAAGCATCTACCAAAACGGGTGTCCATTGCTCTAAATCTGCACTGCGCGTTGCAGTAAGACTCAGTTGATATTGCGTTCGGCTAATTTTGTCTTCAATACTCAACTCTTGCACAGGCTGCATCCAGCCTTGAATGCCTTTGACCTGATCAAATTTTCCTCGTAAACGAGTCATGACTTGTGATGCACCATCACGTTCAGCATAAGGTTTCAGATTAATGAGAATCCGGCCATTGCTGAGCTTTGGATTATTGGCATCAATACCAATAAATGAGGACAAACTTTCTACCGCAGGGTCTTTTAAAATTTGCTGCGCCAAAGCTTGCTGACGTTCACTCATGGCTTGAAACGAAATATCATCAGGCGCTTCTGTTACTACTTGAATCACACCACTGTCTTGTATAGGAAAAAAGCCTTTGGGAATCATCCAATACATGACACCTGCCAAAATAACCGTACTCAGCATCACCGCTAAAGTGAATGTTTGATGCTTAAATACCCATTCTAAGCCTTTGCCATATTGCTGAATGACCCAATCCAAGCTCCATCGGCTACGTGATGGCGCATGCTGCGTATTTTTCAGCAAATACGCACACATCATTGGGGTTAGGGTGAGTGAAACGACCAGGGATAATGCAATTGCAGCCGCTAAAGTCACCGCAAATTCATGGAACAAACGCCCCACGACATCGCCCATAAACAGCAAAGGAATGAGCACGGCAATTAACGATACGGTAAGTGAAATCAGGGTAAAACCAATTTCTCGTGAACCTTTTAAGGCCGCTTGCAATAAGCTTTCGCCTGACTCTCGATGTCGAGCAATGTTTTCCAACATCACAATGGCATCATCAACCACAAAACCTGTAGCAATGGTCAGCGCCATCAGCGTTAAGTTATTCACTGAAAAGCCTAAAAAGTGCATCAAAACAAATGTACCGATAATCGACAGCGGTATAGCAATACTTGGAATAATCGTGGCAGAAAGATTTCTTAAAAATAAGAACGTCACCATCACCACGAGACACACTGCAAAAACCAATTCTTTTTGCACATCATGAATCGAACTGCGAATACTCTCAGTTCGATCGGTCAAAATACGAATTTTGACATTGTCAGGGAGATTCTGCTGCAGCTCAGGTAAAACTTGTTTAATTTGATCGGCAACCTGAATGACATTGGCATTGGGTTGACGTTGTACATTGACCAAAATGGCTGATTGATTGTCTGCCCAAGCTGCCATATAACGATCTTCACTGCCCTCAATGACAGTTGCAACATCTTTGAGGCGAATGGGTGCGCCATTATTCCAACGGAGAATTAAAGTTTCATAATCAGCAATTGAGCGAATCTGATCATTGGCATCCAACATTGTGGTACGAAATGGCCCATCAAAACTGCCTTTCGGTTGATTCGCATTGGCAGAATTAATCGCAGAGCGAACATCTTCCGCACTCATTTTATAACTTGCCAGTGCAGCCGGATTCATTTGCACACGGATTGCTGGTCGTTGTCCACCTGCAAGGCTCACCATACCAACACCAGTCAGTTGCGATAGTTTTTGCGCAACTCGAGTATCCACCATGTCATACACAGTGGTTAAAGGTAATGTTTCTGAGCTAATTGCGAGGGTGATGACGGGTACATCAGCAGGATTTACTTTACGGTAAATCGGCGGTGTAGGTAAATCATTGGGTAATTTACTGCTTGCAGTGCTTAATGAAGACTGAACTTCTTGCTCTACCACACCCAATTCAGCACTGAGATCAAACTGCAAGGTAATCACTGATGCCCCCACCGAACTGTTGGATGACATTTGCTTTAAGCCAGCAATTTTCCCCATTTCACGTTCAAGTGGTGCGGTAATCGTTCGCTGTACCGTATCTGGATTTGCGCCAGGCTGAAAGGTATACACCTGAATAATCGGATAATCGACTTGCGGTAAAGCAGAAACTGGAAGCATTCGCCAAGCCAGCAGACCGCTAAACAGTAATGCGAGCATCAGCAGCGTGGTTGCGACTGGACGTATAATAAAGAACCGTGAAATATTCATGATTTATCCAGTAGCTGATTCCATTACAGGGGGATGCGGTTGATCATCAGCAATAATTTGAACTTCTTTGCCATCCGAAAGACGGTCAATTCCCTCAAGTACCACTTTTTCAGTGCCGTTTAAGCCTGCTAAAACTTCAATCTGACCATTGCTGCTTAACCCTAATTTTAGGCTTCTGATCTCAGCTTTATGATCTTTATTGATGATGTAAACATAGGTGCCTTTTGCACCATGCTGAACAGCATCAATAGGAATACTGACAGCGTTTTGAATGGTCTGTGCACTTAAGCGTACATTGACAAATTGATTTGGAAATAAGCTGTCATCACGATTATCAAACACTGCTTTTAATTTTAATGTGCCTGTACTGACATCTATTTGATTATCCAAAGCCTGCACATGCCCCACTGCGAGCTGTTGCTGTTCAGCTTTGTCCCATGCACTGACTTTGACCTGTTGACCTGATTTTAAGGCTTCACGGAGTCCTGTGAGATGATTTTCTGCCACTGCAAACTGTACATAAACAGGATGAACTTGCGTGATGGTCACCAAAGCTGTGCTTTCATTGGCTTGGATCAAATTGCCTGCATCTTTTTGCTTAAAGCCGACGCGCCCATCTATTGGCGAATAGATTTTGGTATAGGACAATTGCAGTTTTGCAGCGTCGACTTGTGCACGATTGGATTGTATTTGCCCTTTCAGCTGATTCACCAAAGCCTGCTGCTGTTCAACTTGCTGTTTAGCAATAGAGTCTTGTTTAAACAGCAATTGATAACGTGCTAGCTCAGTTTCTGCATTGTTTAACTGCGCAAGATTTTGCTGTCTTGCACCCTCCGCTTGCGCCAAAGCCACTGCAAATGGAGCAGGATCAATCTGAGCCAATAACTGCCCTTTTTTTACCCATTGCCCTTCTTTGAAATAAACCTGTTGCAGCACGCCAGAAACCTGACTTTGCACATTCACGGTATGCACTGGAACAACCGTACCAATGGCTTTAATTTCAACATCTAAATTACTGCGCTGTACAGGCACAACGCGTACAGGAACAGGCTTACTCCACTGGCTATACTCTTCATTCGGTTTATTTGAAGCCTTTTTCCAATATATTCCACCAACGATCAACACAACCAATAATAAAAAACCAACAATATATTTCAATTTTCGACCCAATGAATTGCGTTTTTTCGCTACATCTATATTTTGATTACTCATAAAACTTACTCATTTACAGTCGAAAAAATTGCAATCCAATCACAATAAAAAAAGCCATTTTCAATAAATTTAAATTCACTCTAGCTTGATAAGATTGGATAAACACGATTATTCCAGTAATCAGTGTGATGATGCCAAACCATGCGGTAATCCCAATCGAAACACCCCACGCTAAAATACTGTGAAATAATGAAAGTGCTAAAAATGCCCATCCAAAGACCTTAAGTATTTGGATTTTTTTTAAAGATAACGGCGCTTTCAAAACCAGTTTTGCATTGCGTTCCATGGAAAGATTTAAAGCGAATAATCCGAGATAACTCAAAAATATTGCGGTTAAAATATTGATCGCCACTATGCTCATGACAACTCCTCTGACCGCGGAAGTTCAATCACATCATCTGCCGGAGAAACACGTGGTTTTTTGGTTTTTTTAACAACAGGTTTTAAAATAGAATCCCGCTTGTGCCATACTTTGTAAGATGCCCATGTGAGCATTAAACCGATACAAATAAATCCAATATCAATACTGGCTAATGCAAAGTCTTGGTGAAAAAGTGATATGCCTAAATGACGATCTGTGGTTATAAAATTCAATAAAGGAAGTAATAAATAAGCCAAAGCAGCAAAAGCCAATATCTCAATCCAAGCACGGACAATCGGTCGACTTAAGGCATAAATAAAACTCGCCAATAAAGTGATATATAAACAATGCACTTCCCAATTGGCACGGTTAGCGAAATCGGCAGAAATCAGTCGATTTGCCCAGAAATAAACCGCTATTGCCAATGGTAAACCTGCAATCATGGCAATATTTAAACGTTCAACTGAGGCATGCCCAAAACTCATCCGACCAGCTTTTAATTGTTTTGGCCGGCGTTTAACTGTCCACAGCACTAAGCCCGTTGCAATCATTGCCGTACCTAAAAGCCCTGTCAAAACATATAAAATACGTGCAAATGGTGAAGCAAATAAACCTTCATGTAATCCCAGAACTGTTGTACCAAAGACCATTGGGGCTTTGTCTTCATTGGACTTTTCCTGAAACATCTTTTGACCTGTATATAAGTCAAAACTTAAAGATGTGCGTTTTCGTGCAATCGTATCGCTGCCAGTTTGGTAAAATTCAATTTTTGCAGGAGTTTTACCTTGATCAGGATAAAAATTTACCTGACTGATTTTTTGTGATCCGCCCCATTCACTTTGAACTTTTGCAAGTAAAGGCTGAATAGGAACAAATTTCTGTTGGATTTCCCCCATGGCTGGCGGAACAGCAGAATCATCCTTATTAAAACGAGAGTTTGTTGGATAAAGTTCAGCATAATAGCGTTCTGTATTTTCCTCTCCCGAACCATAAACCATTGGAACACCCAAAGGCATATAAGCATTGGCAAAGAAAATTAAACCGCTATACGTGATCATGATATAAAAAGGCAAAGCAATCACACTGATCACATTGTGTGCATCCAACCAAGAGCGCTGGCCTTTGGCGGGTCTAAACGTAAAGAAATCTTTAAATATTTTTTTATGGGTAATGATGCCCGAAATGATGGCAACAAACATGAACATGGTACAAATGCCCACGATCCGAATGCCCCAATCATAAGGAATATAGTGCAAAGCATAATGCATACGATAAAGCGTAAAACCGTCACCCGTTTCACGAGGCTGAATTTGTTCAGCAACAGGTTGCCCTGATGAAACATCAAGTACTTCTTTATGATATTTACCCCGTTCCCCTCCTTCTTTGGGTGGCAAAGTCCAATTGACAGCGAAGTCATCTGCACCGCGCTGATTGGTTAGCAGATTAACGCCCCAGCGTTCGGCTTTTTGAGCGTCAGGATTATTTTTTAAATAATGATAAGCTTTATCCAATTGCTCATTTTCAGGGACAATCACATTGGACTGCAATGCTTTTTCAGGCTGCATCCAACGAGTCAGTTCTATTTGTACATAACCGGCTGTACCAGTTAAAAATACAAAAAATAAAACCCAACCCACAACCAGACCTGTCCATGTATGCAACCAAGCCATACTTTGGCGAAAACCTTCTTTCATGTACTTCCCCAAATTTTTAAGGCACCGACGATACATCCCAAGCTAAAAAGTAAACCCAAGGACAGCCACACCGTATTTAAGATTGTTTTCATACTGAACATTGCCAATATAAAAACTAGCCAAACTATGAAGCTCAGCAAAAATCCTGTATACGTGGCGATTGCAAGTTGATTGGGAAATAGCAAACCAACAGTAGCAACGGTTAAATTTGCAATAAGAAAGCCAGCGAAGACTGCAAGAAAAATTCTGACGAACACGACCAAACGATATTGGTTTTGATCATCCAGCTTTAAAAATAGAAATTTCATTAACTTATTTACTGTAAAAAAAATACAGCACTACCCAAAGATGAGAACGACTTATAGTTAAAGACGGATAAGTCCTAAAAACAGCTCATGATGAGAGATGTTCACTTGTAATTTTTTGTTGCTTTCAATAATGATTCTCATTATTATTAAATTAATTATTATTTTTTGCAAAATCTAGATTTTTGTTGATTTGTATCATAAGGCTATCTAATGAATCTAAATGTACAAAAGCAGTTATGGTTTAGCCATATGTATCAAACACATCAAACAACTTTACTATCCTGGTTTAAGCACAAACTTCAGCATCATCATCAATCTGAAGACTTAAGTCAGGAAGTCTTTTATCGCGCCCTGAAAAGCCATTATCAACATGAAAATATTAAGGAACCCAAAGCTTGGCTATTTGGCATTGCCAAACATGTCATAATCGACCATTGGCGCCATCAACAAGTTGAACGCTTATATTTAGAGGCATTGGCCCAATTACCTGCTGAGTTTTATCCTTCTGTTGAACATGAAATCTGTATTCGTGAGACATTATTCCAAGTCCATAAAGTCTTGGAAGAATTACCTGCACGTGCAGCACAAGTTTTTTTATTGTCTCAACTCGATGGCTTAACCTATAAAGGCATTTGTGCGCAGCTTAATATTTCTGAAGCCACCGTAAAACGGGACATGAAACTCGCTTTTCTTGCCTGTATCAGTCTTCAACAACAATAATTTATCATTCACATATGAAAACTCCAGAAAAACTGTCCAAACACGTTTTAGATGAAGCAACTGATTGGCTAGTGATTTTGCACTCTGGAGAAGTTAGTGATGAACAGTATCAGCAATTTGAAGAATGGAAAAATCAAAAATCTGAAAATACACTAGCCATTGAGCAAGTCCAAAAAGTCATCTCAGGACTCAATGAACTGCCTACAAATTTAAGCCATGAATCTTTTACCCGATCAAAGAATAAACTTCATCAGACATTAAAAAATAATACTTTATTGAGCCTAATTGGCCTTTTCATACTCACATTTTTTTTATATCAATTGCCTTGGTCAAAATGGCAAACTGACTATCACACAGATATTGGTGAAATTAAGAATATTGCTTTGGAAGACGGTTCTCAACTTATACTTGCCAGCAATAGCTATATCAATGTCGAATACACAAAGCAATCCCGGAAAATTAAACTTATTTCCGGTGAAATTTATATAAAAACTGCTAAAGACCCTTATAAACGCCCTTTCTTTGTGAGTACTTCAAATGGTGACTTGGAAGCATTAGGTACCCAATTTACTGTACGGTAAGAAAAGAAAAAAACTAAATTAAATGTTTATGAACATGCTGTAGCCATTCATTCAGCTGGACCTGCAAGAGAAAAAATAATCAAACAAGGATTTCGTGCTGTTTTTAATACTCAACATATATCTAACGCGATTCCTTTAAAAAATGACCAGCCATACTGGACGCAACATTTGCTAGTAGTTGAAAACTGGCCTCTCAAAAAAGTTTTACACGAATTATACCGTTACCAGCAAGGCACGTATTTTATAGATCCCAGTATTGAAAATATTCAAATTTCAGGCGTGTTTTCTTTGGTACACATTGATCAAAGTCTTGAGACCATCGCTCATGCAAACAGTCTTAATTTAGAGTTTTATAGTCCATATATACTTCATATTAAAAAATAGTAATTCGAGTCTTTAATTGCTCTTCAGCGAATGGTGATGCCCCCTCTGTAATCAATAATATTCTGTAGATATCCGATCGGTCCAAAATAACTTGCAATAAAAATATGAGCTTTTTTTTTTATTTATTCGACTTATAGGTAAACATACTTTCAGATGCAAATTTT
Source organism: Acinetobacter sp. ANC 5054 (assembly GCF_002135295.1). GTDB lineage: Bacteria > Pseudomonadota > Gammaproteobacteria > Pseudomonadales > Moraxellaceae > Acinetobacter. Next base: position 29,242 of record NZ_NEGG01000015.1, read on the forward strand.
ATGTCAAAATTTCAGGTCAAAACCACATTAGCTATTGCCATTCGAGCAGTTTTATTAGGAGCTCCAGCACTTACAGTTGGAGTACTATCAACCAGTGGCTATGCAGCTGCCGCACAAAATATCACCGTAAAAAAAAGCACACTCGATCAAGCGTTAAAACAGCTTGCTATTCAAACAGGAATAACGATTAGCTATGATGCTCAAGCATTTTCAAAAATAAATAGTAATGGGTTACAGGGTCAATTTTCTCCTGAACAAGCTTTAAGAATTTTATTACAACCAGCTAACTTAGAAGCAATTAAACTTGAAAATGGTGGCTTTAGCATTAAGCCTCTTCACAAAGCAGCCAGTGAAACTCAGTACCCCCAACTCAGCACAACTCAAGCAAGTACAACATCTCAAGATACGAATCCTTCCACCCATGAAGTTACGCAATTACCCGCAATTATAGTCACTGTAAATAAAAAAAGCCCATTAACGACTGAAGGAACCAATTCATATACAGCTAAGGCAACAGCAGCCTCTACAGGTTTAGCCCTGTCATTAAAAGAAACACCTCAATTAGTCAGTGTGATCACACGACAGCAAATGGAAGATCAAAATCTTACTCAGCTTATGGATGTCGCCAATCAAGCCGCAGGGTTGACCATTAAGCAAGGCGGCAATATCGGCTCAGACAATTCTCCAATTTATGCGCGCGGTCAAACTGTAGACAGCTATTTACTAGATGGCATAAAACTACTCAACTCATATTCAAGTATTTTCCAAAGCCAAGACACAGCTCTTTTTGATCGAGTTGAAATTGTTCGTGGAGCAAATGGATTAATGACTGGCGCTGGTACAGCCAGTGCCAGTATCAATATGGTACGAAAGAAGCCATTAAAAGATTTTAAAGCTTCTGTCAGTGCAAGTGCTGGCTCATGGGATACTTACCGCACCGATCTTGATATATCCACCCCACTCAATAAAGAAGGCACAATCCGTGGACGTACAGTGTTTGCATATCAAACAGGCGATTCATATATAGACCGTTATAGCGAGGAACGCAAAGTCGCTTATGGGGTTGTTGAAGCCGATTTAAATGATAATACCAAAGCCAGCCTTGGTGTTAGTTATCAACAAATTGATATAGAAGGCATTGCCCGCAGCGGTTTACCAACTTATTACACAGATGGAACACCTATCGATTGGTCACAGTCTGATTCAGCCGCGGCAAATTGGTCAACATCTGACCGCTCAACAACAGGCTATTTTGCTGATATTGAACATCAACTTAATGATCGTTGGAAAATAAAGGGGCTTGCATCCCGCACCATTACCTCTTCTGATGAAATTGTCGGCTATGTGTTTTCCGGTTCAGGAATAAATAAAGAAACTGGCGCTGGCAGCGTGCTTTATGGAACACGCTGGGACTATAAACCCACCCAAGATTTATTTAATTTAACACTGAATGGCTCATTTGATTTGTTTAATCAAACGCATGACGTTGTTGTTGGAACAACTTATGCTAAAAGCAAAAATAAGCGCCCAAGCTCAACGGGTTGGAATACTAGTACCATAGATAATATTTTTACTTGGGATGGCTATACGCCAGCTAAACCAGATTTAAAAACCAATGGCTGGTATAGTACAGATGAAAAAAGCCTCTCCGCATTTAGTGCCGCCCGCTTAAAACTGAGTGACCCGCTTGCTATGATTATCGGTGCCCGATTTGATGATTGGGAACGAATTTCAAAAACCAATCCGGAAACCGGCGGCACTGCGACAAACAAAAAACAAACCGAAAAAGAAATCATTCCTTATATTGGATTAACATACGATTTCACTCCACATTGGACAGCCTACACCAGCTATACAACTATTTTCTCTCCACAAGATAAATATGATATTAGCGGGAATTTTATCGATCCATTGGTTGGCAATAGTACTGAAATTGGCGTTAAAGGTGAATTTTTTGATAATCAGTTAAATATCGGTGCAGCCATCTACCAAACCAAAGAAGACAATAAAGCTATTTTAATTACTGGCGCGCCACAAATTACTCTGCCTAATGGACAAAAAGTATCCCCATATCGCGCGGAATCAGGTACAAAAAGTCGCGGTATTGAGTTAGAAGCTACAGGGAAAATTACTGATTTATGGCAACTTTCAGCAAGCTTTACACGTAATCTTTCCCAAGACAGCAAAGGTGACAGCCTAAATAGTGATGTGCCTAATAATACAGCTAAATTATTTACGACATATACATTATCTCAGTTAGATGAAGCACTCACCATAGGTGCAGGAATCCGTTGGCAAAGTGATATTTACACATATGTCAAGCGTACTAATTCATTTAAATCAGAACAAGGGAGCTATGGCATAGTTGATTTAATGGCGCGCTATAAAATCAATGAAAATCTCACAGCGAATTTAAATATTAATAATCTATTGAATGAAAAATATCATTTATCGACTTTAAATAGTTACTATGGTGCACCAACTAACTTTCAGGTAGGTGTAAAGTATAATTGGTAATATTTAAAATTTGGTAATATTAAAGGCTTATTTATTGCACAATATTTGTCAATGAATAAGCCTACCCAATGCTGCACGTGCATAATTTTACGATATTAGGCCGACCTCATACCCAAGTTATCACTTAACTTTGAGTCGCTTAGGAGAGTTCTACTTTTAAAATCTTTGTGCAACAAAGCCGTTTGTAATTAAAAACTATAGATAAAAAAAGCCCCTGTATCACTACAGGGGCTTTTTCGAATTTGGCGGAAGCGGTGAGATTCGAACTCACGGAGGACTCGCGCCCTCGTCGGTTTTCAAGACCGGTGCATTAAACCGCTCTGCCACGCTTCCATGTGCGCCATAATACGGAGGTTTTAACTTTCTGACAAGTAAAAATTACAACTAAACCTTTCAAATGAATATTGTTTCACCAAATTCATTATAGTTTTGCTGCAAGTTCCGCTCCTTCACGAATCGCACGCTTGGCATCAAGCTCTGCTGCCAGTTTTGCACCACCAATAATATGATAATTTGCTAAAGTTTTTTCGCCCTGTTCAGGCATCAATTGTTTAACCGACTCTTGTCCTGCACAGACCACAACAGTATCAACTCGAAGCAATTGGTCATGTCCGGCGTGTTCAATCCACAGCCCTTCATCTGTAACGGCTTTATATTGCACGCCACGTAGCATACGCACCGCATTTTTCTTCAATTGTGCGCGATGCACCCATCCCGATGTTTTACCCAAACCTGCACCTAATGGTGAAGTTTTTCGTTGTAGCAAAAATATTTCACGTACAGGCGCTTCAATTTCCGCAGTTTGCATGCCGCCTTCAGACACATAATTCGGATTTGGATCTACACCCCACTCACGCTGCCAATCTGCCAAAGGTTGAGGCTGTGGCTGATGCGGCGGTTTAAGTAAAAATTCTGAAACATCAAAACCAATACCACCTGCACCAATAACTGCAACTTTATGCCCAACTTCTGCACCTTTTAACACTTCGGCATACGACAGTACATTTGGAGCATCACTACCCGAAATTTTTAAACTACGTGGCACGACGCCTGTTGCAATAATGACTTCTTCAAAACCTTCACGTTCCAATTGTTCACGATTCACGCGTGTATTCAAACGCAGTTCCACGCCTGTTGTTTCAATCTGCACTTTATAGTAGCGAATAGTTTCATGAAATTCTTCTTTACCCGGAACGACTTTGGCCAAATTAAACTGACCGCCAACTTCGTTGCTCGCTTCAAATAAAGTTACATCATGTCCACGGCTCGCCGCTACAGTTGCTGCCGACATGCCTGCCACACCACCACCGACCACGGCTATGCGTTTCGGTTTCTTGGTTTTTAAATACACCAATTCGGTTTCGTAAGCAGCACGTGGGTTGACCAAACAACTCACACGTTGATTTTTAAAAGTATGATCCAAACACGCTTGGTTACAAGCGATACAGGTATTAATTTCATCAACACGATTGGTTGCTGTTTTATTTACCCAAAATGGGTCCGCCAACAATGGACGCGCCATTTGAACCATATCCGCCTTGCCAGAAGCTAAAATTTCCTCTGCTGTTTCAGGCATATTAATACGATTGGATGCAATAACAGGAATACTCAAATGCTTTTTAACTTCAGCGGTATAGTCCACAAAAGCAGCTCGTGGCACTGAAGTCACAATGGTCGGAATACGTGCTTCATGCCAGCCAATACCCGTATTAAGCAAAGTGACGCCAGCTTGTTCTAAGGCTTTAGCAACAGTAATAACTTCTGCCATGGTGTTGCCGTCATGGACTAAATCCAGCAATGACAAACGGAAGCAAATAATAAATTTTTCACCCACTTCTGCGCGAATCGCTTTGACGATTTCAACCGCAAGGCGCATACGGTTTTCAATATCACCACCCCAGCGGTCCGTACGCTGATTCACATGACGGCTTAAAAATTGGTTCAACAAATAACCTTCTGAACCCATGATTTCTACACCATCATAGCCAGCCTTATGTGCAAGGCTAGCAGACTTAGCAAAGTCATGAATCGTTGCCAAAATTTGCTTTTCACTAAGTTGGCGCGGTTTAAATGGTGAAATTGGTGATTTGATTGGACTTGAAGACACGACGAATGGTTGATAGCCATAGCGCCCTGCATGCAAAATTTGCATTAAAATTTTAGCGCCATGCTTATGCACAGCATGGGTCACAAGTCTGTGCGGTGCAACATCTCCCAAGGTATTCATTGTTCCACCCGCAGGGAGCAACCAACCTTGGCGATTTGGTGATATACCACCTGTAATAATCAGGCCCACACCACCCTTTGCGCGCTCGCCAAAATAAGCAGCTAACTTTGGATAATTATAAAAACGATCTTCCAAACCACTATGCATGGAACCCATGACCACACGATTTTTTATAGTCGTAAAACCTAAATGCAGCGGTTTTAAAATATTTGCATAGCTAGTCGTTGTCATACTGAATCCTTAATTTTGGCTTTGCAACTTGTTGCATAATACTTTAACGCTATTTTTATCTTTTACGATGGCAATTCAAAAATATTTGTCTGCTTTTTCGGTCAATACACCTGTTCTTTTATCTTTCATTTTGTGACATAAATATTTCAATTGTCTTATTTTTTGAATTTCTAATTGTAAATAAAAAAGCCAGTACATGTTCTGCGCTGGCTTAATGTTAAATTCATTATTTGAAAATATAGATGGGCTATTATTTCCAATATTTAAGCTTACTGGTCTGCCCAATGCCGATATTAAAACTATTGGTTGGGTCGAGCTTTTGATAATGATTTTTTAAGGCTGGTTTTGCGACATAGAGATGCCCAACATTGTGCTCCGCAGGATATTCTGCACCACGCACATCTAGTAAATGCCACATCTGATGTTCCATCGCTAAAGGATCTACGCCTTTTTTGACAATATAGTCCTGATGGAACACATGACACAAAAAATGCCCGTAATACAATTTATGAATGATCAAATCATCCATTTCCTTGGGTAAAGTTTCGACCCATTCACGGTCGTTACGGCGTAGTGCAATATCCAGCGCGACAATATCTTCGACTTCTGAACGGTGGGTATCACGGTAACGAATGGCTGCACCAGCCACAGCAAAACGGTGTAAAAAAGCTTTGCGACCTTCTTCATCTGTGCAATGAAAATAACTGCCTGTTGCCTTGTCTTGAAAATAGCTTTTTAGATAGTTTTCGGCTAAATCCGCATCCTGATTTTCAATACGGATCACCAAATGATGTTCATACAAATCACGGAATTCATTCATGCGTTTGGGCAAATGGTTCGGCATAAATTTAGTGACGAGTTGCAAAACTTTGTCAGATAAACCGCGTAATCCAAGTTTTTCTAAATAACCATCCACTTTATCTTTCATGGCAAATGCAGCGGGTACTTTGGCTGTACCAAATTTCTCGATAAACACAAACGTATCTTTGCCATATTCTGCACCAATGTCATAGGCAACACGGTGGATGTATTCTCCTGCGATAGGCAAGCGCGGCAAATCTTTCAGTAAAAAACGACGAATTTCGGTCAGGTCATCTTGTGAATTAGTACCGACATAAAATACTTGGCTTGGAATTTTTTCAAAGGTGTCTAAACGCACTGCAAATACACAGACTTTCCCTGCTGAGCCAGAGGCTTCAAATAAGCGTGATGGATCGGCATTAAAACGTGCTGGCGTATTTTCATCGACCTGCTTTACGTCATGTGCATAACGCTGATCGGATGCGCAGCAACTAGAATTATTTACAATGTCATTAAGCTGATAGTGCTTATTTTCAAGTTTGGTCAGAATCTCTTCAGGCGTTTCACCCAAATGCACGCCTAGATGATTGACCAGCTCCAATTCACCTGCTTCATTGACCTGTGCATACAGTGCAAGTTCAGTATAGGCTGGGCCACGGCGCACCAATGCACCCCCTGAGTTATTGCATACGCCGCCAAGCACCGATGCACCAATGCAAGACGAGCCAATCACCGAATGTGGTTCACGGTTAAACTGTGCCAGCTCTTTTTCGAGTCGGTCTAAGGTTGCACCCGGCAAACAAATCACTTGCTGACCTTCGTTAATCACTTGAATACCTGCCAAACGGCGAGTGCTCATTAAAATCACTGGACGGTCGTAGTCTTCACCAAAGGGGGTTGAACCGCCTGTCAGTCCTGTATTGGCTGCCTGCATAATCACAATACAATCGGCATCAACCGCGGTTTTCAGTACTTGCCATTGTTCAAGCAATGTTCCCGGTACAGCAACCGCCAGCACTTGGCCTGAACCATAGCGGCGACCTTGGCGATAGAGACGTGTATCGTTATCGTCGGTCAATACATGTTGTTTGCCGACTATGTTGATAAGTTTTTGAATGGTTTGTTGTGCATCTGATTGTGTGAACATATTTCTAATCCTGTTCTAAAAGTATTTTTGAGTTATTCATCACTCTTCTCATACGTTTTAGAAATATCGTCATAATTCATATTTGCTACGCGAAAACGTCATCGGTTGCTGTTTGAGGCAGACTGAAATAGGCATCATCATGTTTCTGCGAAAAATTATTTCGTTTTGTTATTTGACGAGTTCAACGGATGACAAATGCCTTTGGTTACTTTGGGCAAAACCAAAGTAACAGCTGAGCTCCTCACATTTGCTTTTTCACGATAAGACTCCGTCTCAAATCATCTTACTTAAGTTTACGATCGATATGATTAACATAGACTTAGAAGAAGAAATCTAAAAATACGAAGCTATTCTTTATCATTTATACATTCTTAAAATCTCCCCTAACCCCTCTTTAAAAAGAGGGGGACTTCTGCTGTATAAATAGTCAGAAGCCATGACTTTATAAGGAAGAAATAATTAAAAGATAAACTTACCCCGCCAATTCTTTATCTAATCTCACCAAACAATCAGAGCTAATATCCGCGATGGTTTTCGCACCTGTCAAAGTCATGGCAACACGCATTTCTTTATCGATGAGTTCGAGTAAGTTACTTACACCCTCACCGCCAGCAGCACCGAGCGCATAAACAAATGCACGACCAAGCATACAAGTATCTGCACCGAGTGCTAGCATGCGCACGACATCCAAACCATTACGAATGCCCGAGTCAGCGAGAATTTTGATATCGCCTTTCACTGCATCAGCAATTGGCGGTAAAGCACGTGCTGAAGATAAAACGCCATCTAACTGACGACCACCGTGGTTCGACACTACAATGCCATCTGCGCCAAAACGTACCGCATCTTTGGCATCTTCAGGATCTAAAATGCCTTTAATCACCATTGGGCCATCCCAAAATTCACGAATCCACTCGAGGTCTTTCCATGAAATAGACGGATCAAAGTTATTGCCCAACCAGCCAATATAATCTTCTAAACCTGTCGGCTTACCTAAGTATTTAGAGATATTGCCTAAATCATGCGGACGGCCCATTAAACCGACATTCCATGCCCAATGTGGGTGGAAGCAAGACTGCATATAACGGCGCATTGCAGCATTTGGCCCGCTCATGCCAGAGTGTGCATCACGATAACGTGCGCCCGGAACTGGCATATCAACGGTAAACACCAATGTCGAACAGCCCGCAGCTTTGGCGCGTTCCAAAGCATTTTTCATAAAGCCACGGTCACGCAGCACATAAAGCTGGAACCACATTGGGCGGTTAATGGCAGGTGCAACTTCTTCAATTGGACACACTGAAACTGTCGATAGTGTAAATGGAATGCCCTTTTTATCCGCAGCCACAGCAGCTTGGACTTCACCGCGACGTGCATACATCCCTGTTAAACCGACAGGTGACAGCGCCACTGGCATCGACAGGGTTTCATCAAACAGTTTGGTTTCTAAGCTCAGTTGCGACATGTCATTGAGCACACGCTGCCTTAAAGCAATTTTTGATAAATCTTCTACGTTGCGCTTCAGGGTATATTCCGAGTACGCCCCACCGTCAATATAATGAAAAAGAAACGGCGGCAGTCGACGCTGTGCGGCTTCACGGTAGTCATTCGCAGAAGAAATAATCATGTCTATGTCCTGTTTAATCGGCTCGAGCGCTGTCGACGGGCTTCTTCCTCATCAATCATGCGCACTTGCTGTACTACAAACTCAATGTGTCCACACACTGCATTGCGTGCAGCTTCTGGATCACGGCGTTCAATTGCATCCATCACATTAAAGTGTTGATCACGCAATTGATCATAGGTTCGGGCTTCTGTATACACTTTGCGGCGGCCTAAAACCACGTTGTATTGCAGTAAGTCAAACAATCCACGCATCATTTGAATCAGCACCAAATTGTGTGAAGCTTCTGCAATTGCCAAGTGAAATCCAGCATCGGCTTTGGCAGCCTGTACATCATCGCCAATCGATTGAAAATGTGCGATCTGCTCATAGCACTGACGGATGTTTTCAATATCTTCCGCCGTAGCGCGCTGTGCGGCATACCATGCCGTGCCACCTTCCAAAAGGCTCCGCGCTTCTTGAACATCAAATCGGTAAGCGGGATCTTGATCAATCAAGTTGCTGAGTGGTTCAACAATTTGATGATTCGACCAATTGGATGGCAACTGCTGTAAAAATGTCCCTGAACCTGCTTTGCTGACCAGCATACCCATACTGATCAGCTGCTGAATGGCTTCACGCAATGATGAGCGCGAAACCCCCAGCTGTTCACAAAGCTTGCGCTCTGCTGGCAAACGCTCTCCAACCTGAATGCGGTGCTGTTCAATCAGCAGTCGTAATTTCTGTACAGCTTGGTCGGAGACTTTCATCTGCTTTCCTTAAAGTTTCACTTCAGTCTCATGGAATCATCCATGGGAACACATAGGCTTGTAGAGTAATCATAATACCCATCATGATTGTGAACGTTATACTGTGTTTTACGGTAAAACGGAACAAATCAGACTCTTTACCCACCAAACCTACAGCAGCACAAGCAATGGCAATGGACTGCGGTGAAATCATTTTGCCCGTTACGCCACCACTGGTATTCGCTGCCACCAACAACACTTCTGGCACACCAATTTGCTGTGCGGTGGTCGCTTGTAAGGCTGCAAACAATGCATTGGCAGAGGTATCTGAACCTGTCAGGAATACACCCAACCAACCCAAAAATGGTGAGAAGAATGTAAATGCCTGACCTGTATGAGCAAGTGCCAATGCGAGTGTTGCAGACATGCCTGAATAGTTTGCGATGAAAGCAAAAGCCAGCACCATGCCAATCGAATAAATCGGCACTTTCAGCTCATTTAAAGTTTCACCAAAAGTCACTGCAGCTTCTTTCGGCTTCATTTTTAAGAAAATGATGGTGATGATGGCAGCAAAAATAATGGCCGTACCCGTTGCCGAGAACCAGTCAAATTTATAGATCGCATCGTAGTCTTTGATTTCAGACACGACAGGCGGCATCTTTTGTACCAATTGATGCAAATACGGCACTTTGATTGAAATCACCCAATCTTCTAGCGCACCATCTTTGGCAAATAAGCTTTTAAATGGCTTGATACTCCAGATAGTCACCATCGCAGTTAAAATCGCAAAAGGTGACCATGCTTTGGCAATTTGACCCAAGCTGTATTTTTGCTGTTTTTGCGCTTCCAGAGCTTCATCGACATTACCGTCTTCATTAGAGAAACGGAAAATATGTTTTGGTTTCCAAAATTTCAACAGAATGGTGAGCGACACTAATGATGCAATTGCTGCGGTGATGTCTGGCAATTCAGGTCCAACAAAGTTTGAGGTTAAGTATTGCGCCAAAGAGAATGAACCTGCAGCAACAATGACTGCTGGCCACGTTTCTTTCACACCACGCCAGCCATCCATAATTGCCATAATCCAGATCAATACAATCGGCACCATAAATGGCAACTGACGACCTACCATCTGGCTAATTTCCATGGTTTCAACGCCAGATACTTGTCCTGCCACGATAATTGGAATGCCCATCGCACCAAAAGCCACAGGTGCAGTATTCACAATTAAGCACAGACCAGCGGCATACAGCGGCTTAAAGCCTAAACCCACCAATAAAGCAGCAGTAATCGCTACGGGTGCACCAAAACCTGCCGCACCTTCAAGGAAGGTACCAAATGCAAAACCGACCAACAACATCTGTAAACGCTGGTCTTCGGTAATGGATAAAATGGAAGAGCGAATAATGTCAAACTGACCGGTTTTTACCGACACTTTGTAGAGGAATACTGCACCAATAATGATCCACGCGATTGGCCATAAGCCATAGAAAAATCCATAGACCATTGATGCAAATGCCATTGCTGTCGGCATTTGGTAAGCAAATAGCGAAACCAACATGGCCAAAACTACCGTAATGGTCCCTGCCACACTGCCTTTTAAACGGAAAACGGCTAAAGCCAAAAAAAAGAAAATAATTGGGATCAGGGCAACCAAGCTCGAAAGCCAAATATTCCCCATCGGATCATAAATCTGTTGCCATTGCTGAAGCATTGTCATCTCCTTGAAATGCTTTCTAGAACACAAATTGGTCTGATCATCCATCGAGTTGAACGATTATTGGTATGACCAATATTGCTTTGATTAAAAAAATATATCTATAAAAGCCCGATTATCGTACTTTTAGTCGAATTAAAGATCAAATATTAATTTATCTTGTGTAATTGGTCGTACCAATATTTGCTTATTTTTGAGACTGAGTTCGAATATTTATAAAAATTCAGTAGATTTTAAAAAGTATTAAGCTTTTAATTTTTAATATTTTTTACAAAGTGGTATAAATGCCGATATTTGCATTTCATACTTTAGTCTTAGATAGCATTATTTAGACTGTTTTAAATGTCAAAAACTAGAAAATTGACATCACATCATTGGTAAATCATTAAGTAAAAATCCACTGAACTGCCTGAATGATGTCGCTATAAAATCTATTTTTCCCATTGTTTGGCTGTGGTTTTCCATAAAGAAAAAATGCCAAGCAGTGTCCCGATCGGAAAACTCAGCAGCATCAACACCGCCATAACACGAGATAAAATCAGCCCTTCATTGTTGCCCTTTTTCACTTTCAGGCAGGCTAAAACATTAAAACCAAACATCAAGAGCATGAGTAGACTGAGTACCCCTAGCTCCAACATCGGCATGCTGCTTTGCTGATATTCCAAATACCAAACAATCACTAAAGCACAGAGCAGCAAACCTGCATAAATGCCATGCACCAAGCTTAATGTTTCATTTTTAGTTTTTTGAACTGAATAAAGTGGCGGTAAATGATTCATAGACATTGTGATAAAGCCCCCAAAAAACAATCTTTCACATGCGTTTGATCGCAATTTTATGTAGAGAATAGCCTCTACATACTGAACATCATTGATTGAAAAATCAAACTTATAAATTTCTTAGATTTTCAAATGAAGTGCAACCTAGATACACATTTTTGTGTCGTCAGTTTTTTAAAATTATAGATGAGTATTTGAAGCGTGAATCAAAGGAGCATCACTATTCCCCTGTCACGCTCAAATCATCTTTCACTTTTTTTCATAATTTTGAAGCATGTTTTTTTACTTCCGATCTTGCAATACACTTGTTGCATGCTTCTTCTTTGAGAAATTTAAGGAGCTGAAAATAATTCCTAAGCAAATAAATGCAGCACCAATTAGGATATTCATCGTCAATGGCTCATGCCATAACACATTGCCAAAAAACAGACTTAAAATTGGAATACACATCACTGAAATGGACGCGACAAACGTATCCACTTGGCTCACTATCCAGTTCCATAACGCAAAAGCAAAGCCTGTTCCAATCACTGCGATATAAAACAAAATAGCGTCGTTCCAAGGATTAATCCAAACTGTAAAATCTACAGTTTCAAAGCTTAAAGCTCCCAACAACACAATAAATCCTCCAATCAGCAATTGCCAAATGGTGAGCTTCATTTTGTCATATGTTTCAAAATTCTTTTTGACATAAACTGTAGTGAGCGCCCAGAAAAAACCAGAGGAAATCAAAAATCCTTGTCCAATCAATGCCATATTCAATTGAAGATGCTGTAACTGTGGCCACAGAATCGCAATTAACCCTGAAGCTCCGCATAGCAACCCAATCATTTTTTGAGTATTCAAACGCTCTTTCAAAATATAGTGTGCCAATACCCCGATAAATATAGGCATGGTAAATACCAATACTGCCGATAGGCCTGAATCGACAAATTGCATGGCAAAAATTTGTGTGACATAGAAGCCAAAGCAAATCATCAAGCTGGAAATAATCAGCTTTTTCCATTCCCCTTGAGCAGGCAGCACAGATTTTTTCATAAGCAGCTGCACCACAATTAGCGTCAACCCTGCCAAAATCAAACGCATTGAAATAAACAAAAATGGTGGAAAAATTTGTAGGCTATGTTTGACCAAGCCCCATAAAGATCCCCAAATCAAACAGAGCAATGCAATGGCACTCACAACTCTAATATTCATTTGCACTACTCAATAACTGGAAAGTTCATCTAGTGTAAAGAATAAATGACATCATTTATAATGTTATGTTTTAATCTATACATCATTTTTTTTGATGTCATTTTAATTTTCATTTCTTATGAAAATTTGTGATGTTGTGATCTGAGTTAAATGCGCAATTTAAAGCTTAGATTGAGTTAAGCAGACTATTCGTTGATGTAAATGATTGCCGATGTAAATATTTGAGGATGCCACATGAATATCGATATGAGTGATATCAAATCATTTGTCACCGTTGCAGAGCTGAAAAGCATCACTGCTGCGGCACATAAGCTCAATTATTTGCAATCCAACATGACGGCAAAAATCAAAAAAATTGAAAATCACTATGATCGTCAGCTGTTTATTCGTAAACCCAAAGGTGTAGAACTGACTGAATCTGGTATTAATCTGTATCAGCAATATAAAAAAATGATGTTCACTTGGGAAGAAACGGAAAATAAAATTTATCAGCAAGATAAATATCTACGTTTCGGCACCAATACTAGCTTAGGCGGGATGCGCTTCTACCCTTCATTTCGTCAAATGTATGAAGCCTATCCAGACCTTTCCATTACCATGAAAACAGGTGCAACGGGCTTTATTGAAGATGAACTTTTGCAGGGACATTTAGATATTGCTTATGTCTTGGGACAACCTAAACAGAAAAACTTGCAATATATCCATAAGGCCGATGATCATTTGGTATTGATCGGTAAGAACGTCATTAATTACGACAATATTGCTGATTGTATTCATCAACAAAATGTTCTGCTGGCTTCAGAGCAATGCTGCTACTCCACAACCTTAGATCAAATTTGTGTGGATTATCAGATTCAAAAAGGTGAAACGACCCATATTTTTGACCATGAAGCACTGATTCAATTTACCCAATTGGGTATGGGAATTTCTATGATTGCAAAATCATTGATTGAAAAATTTAACATCCAATACTATATGGAAATCCCTGAGCAGTATCGCAATATTGGGCTCTATCTCATCGCACGCAATGACCATGTGTTTACGCCGATTGAGAAGCAATTTATAGGCTTAAATGATCAACTCTAAAAAGCGAAGTTAATATTCTTAAGTTGATAATGTTAAGTTAATAAAAAAGACAGATTGATAAAATCCCCCTTCCCTCATGACGGCTTACAACATAAATATTTGGGGGTGGATATTCAATTTCTTAGTTTTGCCTTGCAGCTCGCAATGTTGGATTTAGACAATTTGACACATGTCATCACTAAGCCAATTCGATACTGAAAAATTGCATCTTTCCCAGTGAATTTAGTGCGACTTCATGCGATTCATTCTATTTCTTCGATAAGAATCTATTCTTCAAATCGTTTTTTTTATAGATTGCGATTTTTTTCAGAAAAAAATTGCACCAAAAAGTGATATGATTGCAGAAATTTGTATTCTCTCAGGCCACCCATTTTAAGGTGCCTATTTTATATCGTTAGGATTAACAATGACTGATAATGCAACTATCTTGCAGAATGTCCCTGTTGGCAAAAAAGTTGGTATTGCCTTCTCTGGTGGTCTAGATACTTCAGCAGCTCTTTTGTGGATGAAACAAAAAGGCGCAGAACCATATGCTTATACAGCAAACTTGGGTCAGCCAGATGAAGACGACTACGACGCAATTCCGAAAAAAGCAGAAGCTTATGGCGCTGTTAAAGCACGCTTAGTGGATTGCCGTCTACAGCTTGCACTTGAAGGTATTGCTGCAATTCAATGTGGCGCTTTCCACATTTCTACTGGTGGTATGCCTTATTTCAATACGACTCCACTAGGTCGTGCAGTAACAGGTACGATGCTTGTTACAGCAATGAAAGAAGATGATGTAAACATCTGGGGTGACGGTTCAACTTATAAAGGTAACGACATCGAGCGTTTCTACCGTTATGGTCTGTTGACTAACCCATCGCTTAAAATCTACAAACCTTGGTTAGACCAAACTTTCATTGACGAATTAGGCGGCCGTGCAGAAATGTCACAGTTCCTGATCGACAATGGTTTTGACTACAAAATGTCAAAAGAAAAAGCGTACTCAACTGACTCAAACATGTTAGGTGCGACTCACGAAGCAAAAGATCTTGAATACCTCAATGCAGGTATCAAAATCGTAGACCCAATTATGGGCGTTGCATTCTGGAAAGATGACGTAGAAGTACAAGCTGAAGAAGTGTCGATCACTTTCGAAGAAGGCTTCCCTGTTGCATTAAATGGCAAACGCATTGAAAACCCAGTTGAGTTCATTCTTGAAGCGAACCGTATTGGTGGTCGTCATGGTCTAGGTATGTCTGACCAAATCGAAAACCGTATCATCGAAGCGAAATCTCGTGGTATCTACGAAGCTCCGGGTATGGCACTTCTTCATATCGCTTACGAGCGTCTTGTGACTGGTATTCATAACGAAGACACTATCGAACAATACCGTATTAACGGTTTACGTTTAGGTCGTCTACTTTACCAAGGTCGTTGGTTCGATTCTCAAGCGCTTATGCTTCGTGAAACTGCACAGCGTTGGGTTGCTAAAGCAATCACAGGTACTGTGACTTTAGAACTTCGTCGTGGTAATGACTACACGATTATGAACACTGAATCTGAAAACCTTACATACGAAGCTGAACGCTTAACAATGGAAAAAGGTGATTCAATGTTTAGTCCTGCTGACCGTATTGGTCAATTGACTATGCGTAATCTTGATATCACAGATACACGCGCGAAATTAGGCATCTACACAAATTCTGGCTTACTTGCAGTAGGTACAGGTTCTGCAGTGCCTCAATTGAAAGACAAAAACAAATAAGATTTGTTGAGTCCAAAAAACCGCACTTTATGTGCGGTTTTTTTATGATTTTAAAATTTTAGAATATATTCAAAAAACAATGCCTAAGCGACATTTGCCGAACGAATAGATTGGTAATAGATTTGATTTCGTCCAAGCTGTTTAGCACGGTAAAGTGCCTGATCAGCAATGGTTAATAGCTCTTCTTTAGTTAAATTTTCCGCGCGATAAACGGTAATACCTAAACTAATGGTGACATGATTCGATACCAATGATTTGGCATGAGGAATTTCCAAACGATCAATGGCCTTATAGATGTTGGACGCTACCGCATAAGCGCCGTGTGCATCTGTTTCAGGTAATAGCACTACAAATTCTTCACCGCCATAACGTGCAACAAAATCCATATGTCGAATGGCATTTTTAATGGTTTTAGCAATACTTGAAATCACATCATCACCCTTTTGATGACCATAGAAATCGTTATAGTTTTTAAAATGGTCTACATCAATAAACAGTACTGCCAGTGAGGTGTTATTACGTTTAGATTGATCATAGAAGTTATCCAGCATTTCATCAAAAGTACGACGATTGGATATTTTTGTCAGCTCATCATGCTGACTTAAATGCAATAACTCTGTAGTGTGAATCCGATGAATTTTTTCACTGATATCTACACGCAACATGTTTAGAAAAATCATGCGTTCACGGGCACAAAGCATTTTACTAATGGCGAAACCAAGTACACAACTGCCAATCAATACTCGCCCGACCACCATGGCATCAAATTTGACGTACAAAGAAAATAGCAACAGCATACTCACAACAGCCGCCAATAAACCTGTCATCAACATATGTGCAGGTTTTGCCCCTGTAATAATAAAACCTAAAATATAGATCATGCATAGGATCATCATAGCCTGATGCTTCAAAGCTTCTGTATACACGGTCATGGTCAGCCATGTCATAGACACGACAAGCCAAAACAAAACAAAGAAACTTGCATGTGAGAAATAAGGCTTTAATTTAGCGTAATGGGCAAAGCCATAGAGAATAAGTAAACTGACTGCCCCATTGATTAGCCCTAAAGTACAATGAATAAAATCATGTGCAAAATAGGCTTTATCAATAATCCAATAGTCGCCGGGCACAATCAGCATCGTTAAAATGAAATAGGTCAGCACACCCATCCAAAAATATTGACTGATATTGGTTTGTGCGCGCTCAAGGTTCAGTGCCCAAAATTTTAATTCTAATTTCTTCGGGAAAATCTCACCTACACGACGTGTTTGCCGCGTAATTAGTTCTTCTATTTTTTCTTTGTCGTATTGCAACTTTGCAAGGTTATACTTGTATTCCATTTCCAAGCATTTATCTAATTTTTTTAGTGATTTAAAAATACCATAGTTTTTATTATTTATTTATACCTCTACAGTCATTTGTCCTGAATTCTCGTTACCATTTTCACATTATATGCATTATCATTTGAATTATTTCTAAGTTCGGAATCGCTGTGAATACGATTACTCTTCTTCAGCCAGATGATTGGCATGCACATTTACGTGATGGTTTAGCACTTGCACGTACAGTTCCTGATTTAGCAAACCAATTTTCTCGCGCTATCTGTATGCCAAATACAGTTCCACCAGTGAAAACTGTTGAAGAAGCAAATGCTTACCGTGAGCGTATCATGGCACATGTCCCTGAAGGTGTTCACTTTGACCCGCGAATGGTGCTGTATTTCACAGACAATACGCCTGCAAGCGAAGTGAAAAAAATTAAAGAATCTGAGCATGTAAATGCAATTAAGCTATACCCTGCAGGTGCAACCACCAACTCAGATAGTGGTGTAAGCGACATCAGTAAAGTGTATGGCGTGATTGAACAACTTGAAGAACATCAAGTGCCATTATTACTACATGGTGAAGTAACACATAATCATGTGGATATTTTTGACCGTGAAAAACGTTTCTTAGATGAAGTTCTGTCTCCACTTTTAAAACAGTTCCCTAAATTAAAATTAGTTCTTGAACACATTACAACGAGCGAAGCAGCGCATTTTGTCCTAGAACAAGATCGTAATGTTGCAGCGACCATTACACCTCAGCACTTATTGTTTAACCGTAACGATATGTTGGTTGGTGGTATTAAGCCGCATTTCTATTGTTTGCCTATTTTAAAACGTCAAACACATCAGCAAACCTTACTTGAAGTTGCGACCAGTGCGAATCCTAAATTTTTCTTAGGAACAGACAGCGCACCGCACTCAAAAAATGCTAAAGAAAATGCATGTGGCTGTGCAGGATGTTATAGTGCACCTACAGCAATTGAGCTCTACGCTCAAGCATTTGATCAAGTCGGTAAAATCGACCGTTTAGAAGGTTTCGCTAGCCATTTTGGTGCAGACTTCTACGGACTCCCTCGAAATACCAATACCATTACTTTGGTAAAAGAAGATCAAGTGATCCCTGAAAGTTTAGACTATTTGGATGGCGAAAAAATTATTCCGTTGTATGCGGGTAAGACCATTCAATGGAGAAAAGTGTGACAGATGAAACTCGACCAGTGATTGGTCAACGTTTCCGTGGATTTTTACCTGTAGTTGTCGATGTCGAAACCGCAGGTTTTAATTCTCAGACCGATGCATTACTAGAAATTGCAGCCATTCCTATTGTGTATGATGCAGATGGTAATTTTGTGCCTGGTGAAGCTCACCATGCACATATCAATCCCTTCGAAGGTGCAAACCTCGACCGCCGTTCATTAGACTTTATTGGGGTAGATCCATTTAACCCAATGCGTATGGCCATGGCAGAAGATGAAAAATCTGCCTTGAAACGTATTTTTAAGTCGGTGAATGAAGTACGTCGTCAACAAAACTGCACCCATGCTGTTTTGGTTGGACACAATGCACATTTCGATTTAGGTTTTGTACAAGCAGCGATTGCACGTACGGGAACGAAAAATCAAAACCCTTTCCATAGTTTTTCCGTATTCGATACAGTGACTTTGAGTGCTGTTATGTTTGGACAAACTGTGCTGGCAAAATCATGTATTCAAGCAGGTATTGAGTTTGATGGTAAAGAGGCACACTCTGCACTTTACGATACTCAGAAGACCGCTGAACTGTTCTGTTATATTTTGAACAAACTCGGCCCTCACCTACTTGACACTATGATGGCGGATCAATAAGATACCGCCATCTTCTAAACGTCCCTATCGTCTAGAGGCCTAGGACATCGCCCTTTCACGGCGGTAACCGGGGTTCGAATCCCCGTAGGGACGCCAATTTATACTTCTATTCTTATTCATTTTTTTAAGTCAATTTCTGCTTATTATTAATTTTCTTTTTCATTAAACTTAAATGCTCCCCCTATTTTAATTTTTTTCCAAACAAATAAGTTGAATTTTAATGCAAATAGTTCTCATTACTATTGATTGTTTACTCAAAGTTAATGATAATCGCTAGCGTTTTCATCTGCACATTTATACGCTCATGCGCTTTGCCTACTCTCCACTTAGTTTTGCTATTCTCTCGGTCTTAGCTGTCCAAACTTATGCTAATGAATCGACAGACCAAGTCATTCAATCAGCCCCTGTTTCAATGACGCCTATCGAAGTTGAAATCAAAGCGAAGCAAGAAGTGGGTAAAACCATTTACAGCAAAGAAGATTTAGAAAAAACGCCGAATAGTTCTAAAAATATCACTGACTTTTTAAAAGTTAACCCAAATGTGCAGTTTAGCCAAAATCAAAATGCTTCAGGGTCACAAGCAGAATTAAAACCAGCTGAAATTTCAATCAATGGCGCACAAACATTCCAAAACAATTTTATCGTTAATGGCGTATCGAATAACTTACTTATAAACCCGACAGATTCTGACTCAAACACCATGCACAGTTTTGGAACTGGGTCACAAGCAATGGCAGTGAACACAGATTTAATTTGTTCCCTTGAAGTTTTAGATAGCAATGTTTCTGCTGCTTATGGTCAATTCACAGGTGGTGTAATCAATGCACAAACATGTGCTCCACAGACTGAAATTGGCAAAATACATGGTTCAATCACATATGACTATACTGAAAGTGATTGGGCTCGATACAATATTATTAGCCAAAAAGAACAAGATTTATTTGAAGAACCGAGTGATACCAACCAAAAGGAATATACTAAACAAGGATTGAGCACAAATGTCTACGGAAAACTCTCTGAACAATGGGGATTTAATAGCTATGTGTCAAAAAGAAACTCAGTTATACCTGTCTTAAGTGGTTTCGAAAGCCCCAAAAAAATTAATCAAGAACGAAACAATATCAATCTAGGAACAACTTTATTCTACTCACCATCTGAGACAATCAAATCTAAATTCGGCTTCGATTATGGACTACTAGATAGTCTTCACTATGCGGAAAGTCGACGTGATTCAGAAAGTACGCTTGATACTGAAACAGTAACTTTGTTTTCAGAATTAGAACACCGTTTTGGTCCAGCTACTATCACACACAAACTAAACTTCCAAAACTCTGACAGTAGCCGTGAATCTGACAAAGATTACGGTCTGATCTGGCATTTCGCCGAAGGCAGTAAAGATTGGACAGACTCAAAAACTGTTTCAGAAGGGACTATGCTAGGCCAATTAGAGCAAAATCAAACTGCTTTAAGTTATGACGTACAAGCCGAATTTGATTTATTTAAGATCGGTCAAACACAGCACAGTGTTTTAGGTGGTTTAGGTTATAGTCATGCAGAAGTTGATTGGAAACGCGCTTACGATGTCTTAATTACAAATAGCAATTCAACAAATCTTAAAAATTTAGGCAATTATACTTGTCAAGCAGATGACTACTTATGCGATGCTAATACTACTGTTCAGGGTTGGACTGGACAATATTTTGCATCTGCATCCATTTATAAGGCAGGTGAATTTTCAGCACAACAAGACCGTTTTAATGCGTTTATTGAAGATAATATTCAGTGGTCAGATCAATTTTCAACACGTTTAGGCATTCGTGCAGACTATGATTCTTTAAGCTCTAATTTCAATATTGCTCCACGTAGCTCACTGTCTTACAAACCTTTCAACGATGACAGATTGCAAGTATTAGCTGGATGGAACCGCTATTATGGACAGCAGACATTAGGTACTGAACTTAATGATGCAATTGGTCAGCTAATGTATAAGTCAACACGTCCAAACCCTGAAACCGATTGGGTTGAGTCATTTTCAAGTTCATCAACCTCTACACGCCGCTCAGAACTTAAGACGCCGTTTAGCGATGAAACAGTATTTGGGGTGAATACCCAAATTAAAAACTGGGATTTAGGTCTAAAATGGGTTAATCGTAAGTTTCAGGATGAAATATCTCGTAACCGTACGGACATTCCTCAAGATGGCTTTAACTTCTCTTACGAATATGCTAATGACGGACATGGTGAAGCAGATATCTATTCTCTGACACTGAGAAATCGTGAAGCAATAAATTTTGCAGGTACACAACATTTATTTGCATTAGGTTTTGATTATAGTGAAATCTTCCGCAGCTATACTGACTATACATCTGCATATCAAGATGCAGACCAAGACCGCTTGATTTCCTATGATGGTAAAATCATACAATGGGCAGACATCCCAGCGCCAAACTTTAATCAGCCTTGGACGGCTCGTATTAATTGGGACATCGCTTTTGATGCTACTCCACTAAAAGTATCAAACTTCTTTAGTTATAAAGATAGTTATGACGATATGATTTCAAATGGAAAAATCGAACATAACGGTTCCAAGATTGACTCTTATATTGCTTCAGAAATAAAACCTAAGTTTACATGGGATATGCGAACAACTTATGACTTAGATTTAGGTAAAGATTTAAAAGCTATTTTTGGTCTAACAATTAATAATATAACAAACCGAGTGAATACATATGTGACTGGTGCAGCTAGCACATCGAGTACTCCTCGAGTTATGACTGAACTCGGACGTCAATTCATTGCAGATGTCACTTTCAAATTCTAATATGACCACTAGAGAGCTTTAGCTCTCTTTTTTAAATCTATTAATTTTCAAAAAATCTAAAAGGCTTACAGCCCGAGCAGTTTTGTTTATACTTAAGCTATATATTTATGGATCTAAGAATCTACTATGTTAAAAAAGCTGCTTGTGGTTTTAGCCATTTTATTTCCATCTGCACTGTATCTTTATATTGTGAACAAAGATCAAAACACTACGCCAAAAGCAGAGCAAACTCAGCCGAATACGACCTCTCAACCTCAGTATCAAACGCCAGATAAATAAGCATATTATCGCTATATAAATATTTATTTTTTAGATGAATATTCACATATTGTTAGGAAAATTCGATATAACACATATTTAAGTTATTTCAATCATAAAATAGACCTTTCCCCTGTTTATTTTTTTATATGCAATCATCCTCTGAACCTTCACAGCATTCGCCTGATGAAGGACAAAATCCATCGCTAAAGAGAGCCATGACCACACGTCATTTGGTGATGCTTTCTTTAGGTGGTGCTATTGGTACTGGTTTGTTCATGGGTTCAGGTGAAGTTATTTCACAAGCTGGCCCACTTGGTGCAGTACTTGCCTATATTATTGGTGGTCTGATCGCTTATATGGTCATGCTCTGCCTTGGTGAACTCGCAGTACACCTACCTGTTTCAGGTTCTTTTGGGGCATTCGCGACAAACTATATTGGACCTGGTACAGGCTATATGGTGTCATGGATGTACTGGCTTGGGTGGTCAGCAACATTAGGAACAGAATTTACCGCAGCCGCAATTTTAATGCAGGAATGGTTTCCTCAAACCTCGATTTGGTTATGGACACTCATCTTTGCAGCTGGCGTCCTGATTTCGAATTTAAGCTCCACACGAACTTTTGCCGAGTCTGAATTTTGGTTGTCGATGGTCAAAGTTGCAACAGTATTAATATTCATTATTCTTGGCTTTGCTTGCATCTTCGGTTTCGTACCTTTCCAAGGCTATGAATCTGCACCAATGTTCCATAATCTGCTCGATCATGGCTGGTTACCGAATGGATTATTCCCGCTTTTCGCAACTTTATTGATTGTAAACTTTGCGTTTAATGGCACGGAAATGATTGGTATTGCAGCGGGTGAAACTGAAAATCCTGAAAAGAATGTACCCAAAGCAATTCATGCAGCTGTATGGCGCCTGATCATTTTCTTTGTCGGCACGATTATTGTCATTAGTTCACTGTTGACCTATACCGATGCAGGCTTAAATGTTGGCGGTCATGGCGGTCTAAGTAGTAGTCCTTTCGTTTCGGTATTTAATCTGATGGGTATTCCTTATGCTGAAGATTTAATTCGTTTCGTGATTATTACAGCTTTGCTTTCAACTGCAAATTCAGGCTTATACGCAGCATCTCGTATGATGTGGGCGCTTTCAGCTCAGAAACAATTACCGCGAGCGTTTGGTAAATTAACAAAATCTGGTGTGCCTTATGTTGCAGTTTGGGTCACTATGATTGGTGGTTTACCGGGTTTATTGTCTGAACAATTTGGCGCAGATGTCATCTTTAAAAACTTAATGGGTGTGGCTGCATTTACCATGGTGATTGTTTGGATGAGCATTTGCTGGAGCCAATTCAATTTCCGTCGCCAGTGGTTGAAATCAGGGCATTCGGTTTCTGACTTAAAATTCCGTACACCGTGGTTCCCGCTTGTCCCTATTCTTGGTTTTGTCTGCTGTACCGCAACTGGTCTTAGTATGGCGGCTGACCCTGAAATGCTTTCGGGCTTTATTGGTTGCTTATTATTTATGGCAGCTTGCTATGCAGGATATTATTGGTTGTATCACAATCAAGATTAATCGTTGATCAAACTATAAAATGAGAGCGAATTCATCATGTTATGGGTTCGCTTTTTTATATGGAAAATTGATTAATGAGTCAGCTTATATGCATGAATAATATGCAGTTAAATCATAATTTATAAATTTCCTTTGACTCATTTTCGAATTATTCATACTATAACAGCACCTCGCAACGTCCCTATCGTCTAGAGGCCTAGGACATCGCCCTTTCACGGCGGTAACCGGGGTTCGAATCCCCGTAGGGACGCCATATCTTTTGTCAGCTCTGACAAACTTAAAGTTTATTTATCTATAATTTATATTAATTGATTGCATCATCCTTGCATTCTTCTCTACAATTACTCGCTTCATTCTTTCATTCTCCTTTTCTCTATGCAGTCATCTCATTCTCCGAATGATGCTTCGCATCAGGGCAATTCTGCGCCGTTAAAACGCGCTATGAGTACTCGACATCTGGTTATGATTTCGCTTGGCGGCGCAATCGGTACTGGTTTATTTTTAGGTTCGGGTGAAGTCATTGCACAAACGGGGCCTGTAGGTGCCATTCTTTCTTATTTCTTAGGCGGTGTCATCGCCTACATGGTTATGCTTTGCTTAGGCGAGCTTGCCGTTCACATGCCTGAATCTGGGTCGTTTGGTGCTTATGCTAAACGCTATATCGGGCCGGGTACGGGTTATACCATCACTTGGCTGTACTGGCTGACGTGGTCAGTAACATTAGGGACTGAATTTACCGCAGCCGCTTTGCTGATGCAGGAATGGTTCCCTGACAGCTCGATGTGGATGTGGACCTTAATTTTTGGTGCATTTGTATTCTGTCTGAATATGATTTCAACCAAATGGTTTGCCGAATCTGAATTTTGGCTGGCCTTGGTTAAAGTCATTACCGTTGTTGCCTTTATTATTTTAGGTCTATTGGCGATCTTTGGGGTATTAGGTTACCGAGGCTTTGAGACTGCACCACTATTTAGCAATCTCACCGCACAAGGTTGGTTCCCTGAAGGTTTGTTCCCGATCTTTGCAACCATGTTGATTGTGAACTTTGCATTCTCAGGCACTGAACTGATTGGTGTTGCAGCGGGTGAAACCAAAGATCCTGCGAAAAATGTACCCAAAGCCATTAATACTGCGATTTTCCGCTTATTGATTTTCTTTGTCGGTACGATTGTCGTGATTACAGCTTTATTGCCTCACCAAGAAGCAGGCTTATCTGCTGAAGGTGTGAGCAGCTCACCATTCGTAACGGTATTCCAGCACATTGGTATTCCATACGCAGAAGACATTATTCGCTTTGTGATTATCACCGCTTTACTTTCCGCTGCGAACTCAGGTTTATTTGCTGCATCTCGTATGATGTGGTCATTATCGTATAGCAAACAATTGCCAGCGGTATTCTCTAAGGTGAATTCACGCGGTATTCCTTATGTTGCGGTCATTGTCACCATGATTGGCGGTATGCCAGGTTTGCTTTCTGAGCAATTTGCCCCTGAAACAATCTTCAAAAACTTATTGGGTGTTGCGGCATTTACCATGGTTGTGGTGTGGATGAGCATTTGCTTAAGCCAATTCAACTTCCGCCGCCAATGGTATAAAGAAGGTAAAACAGCCAAAGATTTAGCATTTGCTGCTCCACTGTTTCCAATTGTGCCAATTCTAGGTTTTGCATTCTGCTTAATTACTTGCATTAGTATGGTATTTGACCCAGAAATGCTGACAGGTTTCATTTGCTGTATGGTCTTTATCATTGCGTGTTACATCAGCTACTACACGCTGTATCACAACAAAAACTGATACACAGCTGCATCAAACGCAACATTAAAGAGCAACTTCGGTTGCTCTTTTTTATTTATACTGAAATGAAAATAAAACGTTTGATGTTTCAGGAGCGGCTTATGAATATAATATTTATTCACGGGATGAACCAACAACAGCAAACTGCTCAATCTTTAGAAAAACGTTGGCTCAATTTGCTTGAACAAAGTCTAAAAAATATCCATCAACACTGTCAGTTTTCTTATTTAAAGCAGCATTTTCGTATGCCCTTTTATGGTGACCTGCTTTCACGCCATCATCTAGAAAACACCCTAAGTGCCAGCACCTTGATGCCGCAAACTTGGCCGCATATCCCCTTTATCCATCCAGCAAAAACTCAAGCGCAACATGCAAAAATAGATGAACATCAGCCGGAAACCATTCCTCTACCAGAAATGCAGATGAATGATAGTCATAGCTTTCAGCATGAGCTACATGAGCTAGGCGCATTAAGTAAAGATTATGCTTTGCGCGATTTTGCCCTGCTGATGAATTATTTTCCGAAATTGCATGCCACGCTATTACAGAAATTTTTAGTGGAAACTTATTTGTATTTATCCAATCCGCATTTTATCCGTGAAGTGCATCAGCGTATCCATAAGCAATTGCACACCTCTAAACCCAATGTACTGGTGGCACATTCTTTAGGTTCAGTCATTGCCTATCACTTTCTACTGCTGCATCCTGAGTTAAAAATTACTCATTTTATAACACTGGGTTCACCCTTAGCCTTTCGGGTGATTCAAGGCCATTTGCCACAGCCCATTCAACGGCCAAAAGCCATCTTGGGTGATTGGATTAATTTTTACTCTCACGATGATTTTCTTACCGCATTTCCTTTGCAAAAAGCACCTTTTGATTTCAGCCCTGCAATTATCAATCACCAAATCCGCACATCGATTGACCGTCCGCATGATATTGACGGATATTTAAAACATCCTGATGTGATAAACGCCATTGTAAATACGTTTAAAAATCCAGCACAAACAATGTATTTTTCCAACATTCCCGCCAGATTGTTTTAAATTTATGCACTCAGTAGCTAAATCTGAAATTATTTATAGAAATGCGTTTGACACCCCTCTGTTTTCACCCTATTATACGCCCACCTCTGAAACGTCCCTATCGTCTAGAGGCCTAGGACATCGCCCTTTCACGGCGGTAACCGGGGTTCGAATCCCCGTAGGGACGCCAATTTTCAGAAGTAGATTTTATTAAGTCCCTATCGTCTAGAGGCCTAGGACATCGCCCTTTCACGGCGGTAACCGGGGTTCGAATCCCCGTAGGGACGCCATTACTTCAAGTGATTTGATCAAACAAAAGTAGCGGTTTAAAATTTATTTTCTGTACTGTCCCTATCGTCTAGAGGCCTAGGACATCGCCCTTTCACGGCGGTAACCGGGGTTCGAATCCCCGTAGGGACGCCACATTCAAGATGGCAACATCTTATAAAAAAGCCCAAGCATTATGACTTGGGCTTTTTTATTGCCTTAATTTCTAAAGACTTCTTTGAGATACTTTGAATCATAAATGGCTTTGGGCGCAATCACCGTTTCATTTAGCGGTACATTTTGTCCATAACGCTGCTGCATCAATTTTTGTACTGAACTTTGTTTTAAATCAAATTGTTTTAAGTGCTGTAATGGCGCAAGCTGAATACCCAAGGCTTGCTCATAGGCTTTCCAAATAATTTCAGAGCAATAAATCGCACTGTTCGACCATTCAAAGTAAATATCATAAGGGCGTCCTAAGTACTGCTCTGCATTTTTTACCAGCTTTTGTTTTTGACTCACTGTTAGCGGTGTTTGCATACGCTTCACCACATAATGTCCTTTTTCCCCACGTGCAACCCACACATCCAATGCAGTATGTTGCACAGGTTGTATCGCTTCCAACACCCAAGTTTGACCATCTTTATTCACAATCATCCCCATATGACTATAAGGCGAATGAGTTGCCTGCTGAATGACTAAACTTTGCTGTGATTTTGAAATATGAAAAATAATATCCCCAGTTTGAAATTGAGGCTGTGCATATAGCTGTAGAGTAAACCCGCTAAGAGCAAAAAATATAAAAATAATTTTCAGCATGAATATTTGTCTTATTTTTTCAAAATAGGATGACATCGACTTTAATCGCTCGACATCATCCTTTTTATATACCAAGAGCTTAAAGACTTAAATGGCGTTAAGCACTCTTTCGTAAATTCACACGGCCTTAACTTTAAGCTTACGCTTAAGCTCATGACGTATATAGCGATGATCAACAGATAACTTTTTATAAGTCTTTGCCCCGTAGGGACGCCTTTTTCAAGACGGCGAGCGACATTAGGTCTACTCGCTGATTTAGCCCACTATTATGGATATGAAAAATTTAAGCGGATCGATCTGTGCAAGTATCGAAGCTTTGGTTATATTCATCAGCAGAATAATTCCTACACAGTACATCTATGAATTCTGCAAAACTAATCCTGCATCATCTGCCCAATTCACGCTCACAGCGCATTCTGTGGTTATTAGAAGAACTCAAATTAGATTATGAATTGCAAATTTGCGTTGATAAAAATAACGTGGATGTAAAACGGAAATTCCCCACATTATCTGTGCAAAAAAACGATACCGTACAAACTCTCACCGAAAGCAGCGCGATAGCCGAATATTTAGCACAGCATCAGCAGCAACTGGTGTTATCTGCGCAAGATGAACATTACTGGCA
This sequence comes from Acinetobacter sp. ANC 5054, assembly GCF_002135295.1. Classification (GTDB taxonomy): domain Bacteria; phylum Pseudomonadota; class Gammaproteobacteria; order Pseudomonadales; family Moraxellaceae; genus Acinetobacter. The sequence goes on from NZ_NEGG01000015.1 coordinate 57,406, forward strand.
TTATTGCTTTTATCTGCATTATGCCGATGCCAGCTTTATGCCTAATTTGGCGCTAAAGCAGGTTTTTGCACAAATTGCACAGCAAACGCCTTGGTTGCTGCGTTTTGTCAGCCTTGCATTTAAGGCAACTTTTAACCGCGGATATTTAAACCCTGAAATGAAGCAGCAGCTTAATCAGCTAAATACTCATTTACAGCAGCACACTTGGCTGGCAGGAGATCAGTTCAGCATTGCAGATATCTTACTCTGGTTTCCACTGCACGCCAGCCAATACGCACATCCGCAATTTTCTGATTATCCAGCGCTTCTCTCATATTTAAAGCAAATAAAAAGCAGACCCGCCTTCCAAACTGCACTGCAGAAAGGACACTGGTCTGCTGTAGAATTTCAGCGCTATTGGCAAATTACACAATAAACTTTAAACAGTTGATGTAATTAAATAACGCGCTGATTTTAGTTCTAAAGAACAGATTGGGGGATTAAGCCGATTTGCGTGAATTTACACGGCCTTTAATCACAGCTGTTAAATTACCTTTCAGATATTTAAAAAATACTTTTAGAGGTGACAGTTTTGGATTGGGCTGTTTGCCTTCACCAATGGCTTTAAACTGCGCGGCATACCAAATAATTTCCATAATCGCCATTTTATCGACCATTGGAATACCAGTTTTAATTTTATCTACGCCATAACGTACATCCTGCCCTGCAATCAAACGGTCTGCCAATGCTGTTTCTACGGCAAACGGACGAGCAATACCGATAAATTCACATGCACCACTATCTAAGGCCGCATTCATTCCCTCAACGGTACGGAAGCCGCCAGTCACCATTAAATGACATTTCACTTCTTTACGGATTTTAGATGCAAAATCTAGGAAATATGCTTCACGGGCAATGGTCGATGCTTTGCGCTTATCTTCCTTAGCCCCTGCCATCGCTGGCGCTTCATAGGTACCGCCAGAGACTTCGATCAGGTCAATTCCCGCATCATCAATGGCTTTAAATACGGTAATTACATCTTCTTCGCTAATGCCACCGCGCTGGAAATCCGCAGAGTTTAATTTGACTGAAATAATAAAACTCTCTGAGGTTGCAGCACGAACCGCTTTATATACTTCCAGCAAGAAGCGCATACGGTTTTCGACAGAACCGCCCCATTGGTCACTACGCTGATTGGTGAGCGGCGACAAAAACTGGCTGATTAAATATCCATGCGCACCATGCAGTTGCACACCTTCAAAGCCCGCTTTTTCGCATACGGCTGCTGCGGTCGCAAAACGCTGGATAATATCTAAAATTTCATCTTCAAGCAGTGCACGTGGCGTGCCAAACGTCGTGGCTAACATTGGACTGAATGGCACAGCAGACGGCGCAACAGTTTCTTTATTTAAGCCTTTAGGGCATTGGCGGCCCGGATGCGACAGCTGCACCAATTGCACCATGCCATGCTTTTTACCCACATCTGCCCATTGCTTCAGCAAAGCTAAATCACGTTCAGTTTCTACACCCACCACACCCGGCTCGTTTTTGGCGCGTAAATCGACCATCACGTTGCCGGTAATCGCACAGCCTAAACCACCTTTGGCCCATGCTTTATATAAGCCAAAATGCAAATGGTTTGGCTGGCCCTGAACATTGGCCAAAGCTTCACTCATTGCACCTTTAATAATGCGGTTTTTAAATTGTGTATTACGTATTTGAATGGGTTGGGCAAGATGGCTCATTTTGTTTTATTCACTTTTTGAGTTGATGCCTTTACTCTAGCTACATTTATTCTCGCGTCAATAGCAGTTAGACAATATATATTGTCATTTTATGCAAGCCAGCATCAATACTGGCTTGCTTCAATCAGTTTCTGCGTATATTCCGCTTGTGGATGCGCAAATAGTTGATCCGTGTCTTGAAATTCGACTACTTGCGCATGACGCAGCACCAGCACTTTTTGGCATAGCGCTTTCACCACTTGCAAGTCATGGCTAATAAACAGATAACTCATCCCTGTTTGCTGCTGTAAACGGCGCAGCAATTTCACAATTGCACGCTGTGTCGTGCGGTCCAATGCTGAAGTTGGCTCATCCATAATCAGCACTTTGGGTTGCAATACCAATGCACGTGCCAGTGCAACACGCTGACGCTGACCGCCAGAGAGTTCATGCGGATAGCGCTGTTTAAAACTTGCTGGCAACTCAACCTGCTGCAAAGCGTCATCAATTTTCACGCTAATTTCTGTGGCTGAGAGCTTTTTCAGCGCCAAACCTTCACCAATGGTCTGTTCAACATTTAAACGTGGATTTAAGCTGCTAAATGGATCTTGAAATACAATTTGAAAGTCACTGCGTAAGGGCCGCAGCTTTTTCTCATTCAGCTGATTTAAATCCTGTCCTTGCAGCAAGATCTGCCCTTCACTTTCAATTAAACGTGATACTGCCAAAGCCAAAGAGCTTTTGCCAGAACCACTCTCTCCAACAATGCCAATCGACTGGCCCTGTTGCAGCGCCATGCTTAAAGGCTCTACCGCGACAAAATAATCTTTAATACGGTTTAATAGGCCCTGCTTAATAGGAAAGCGCACACCAACATGGTCCAATTGCAGCAGTACAGGCTGCGTATCTAGCACTAGGGCTTCACCAAAATCATGATTTAACAGATTGCGCGTATAATCTTGTGTCGGTGTATCAAAGATTTGCTGTACATTGCCCTGCTCTACAGCCTCACCTTTATGCATCACAATGACCTGATCTGCATATTTACGCACCAAGTTTAAATCGTGACTAATCAAAATCATGGCCATTTTACGGCTTTGTTGCAGTTCTTTAAGCAAATTTAGAATCTGCGCCTGCAAGGTGACATCCAGCGCAGTCGTCGGCTCATCGGCAATTAAGATATCGGGATCTAACGCCAAAGCCATGGCGATCATGACCCGTTGGCGCTGACCACCTGACAGTTCATGTGGATAGCGTTTGAGTTTATCTTCAGGCTCTGGAATACCCACATCGTTTAAAAGTTCAATAACCCATTCACGCGTTTTAGCCTTCGAGCAGCCACGCAGGATTAAACTTTCACCAATAATTTTTTCGACACGATGCAGCGGGTTCAGTGCAGTCATCGGCTCCTGAAAAATCATCGCAATTTTTTCACCGCGAATTTGCCGCAATTCCGCTGTGTTCATTTGCAGAAGATTTTGACCATTCAACAGCGCCTGCCCTGTGACCTGCAAATTTTTCGGTAAGAGACCTAGTATGGCTAAACTGCTAATAGATTTTCCTGAACCGCTTTCACCCACAATCGCCAGTGTTTCACCAGCCTGCAGCTCAAAGTTAAGCGCCTGAACTAAAGTCTGCCCGTCATGTTCGATATGTAACTGACTCACCGACAGCATTGAATGCTGCTGTACAGCATCTTGCGGCATATTATTGACGTCTTGGATCGAATGCATCTCGCGCCGCCTCCCCAATATAAATCAGCAATGACAGAACAATTGCCAAAGTAAAAAAGCCCGACAGCGCAAGCCACGGTGCATTTAAATTGTTTTTACCCTGCAACAGCAGTTCACCCAGTGATGCCGCATCTGGCGGCAAGCCATAGCCCAAAAAGTCCAAAGCCGTTAACGCGGTAATGTTTGCAGTCAGCATAAATGGTAGCTGAGACAGGCTCGAGCTCATGGCATTTGGCAAAATATGCCGAAAAATAATGGCGCGGTCCGAAACACCTAAACTGCGCGCAGCCCGTACATAGTCAAAATTTCGTGCCCGCAGAAATTCTGCCCGCACCAAACCCACTAGTGCGGTCCAACCAAATAGCAGCATAATGACAAATAGCCAATACACACTCGGGGTAAACATGCTGACTAAAATCATCACCATAAACAGCATAGGCAAGCCGCCCCAAACTTCGAGTATGCGCTGACCAATCAAATCAACCCAGCCGCCATAATAGCCTTGTAGTGCGCCAACGATGATGCCCAGCAATGCCGAGGTCAGCGTTAATGCAAAACCAAACAGCAGTGATACACGTAAGCCATAAAGAATACGCGCCAAGACATCACGGCCTTGGTCATCGGTGCCGAGCCAATTTTGTGAGGTTGGTGCAGATGGCACTGGCACAGCCAATTCTAAATTGGGCGTTTGATAGGAAAAATGGTTGATTGGCCACAGCGCCCAGCCTTTTTGCTGAATCAGCTGCTGCACCGCAGGATCTTTATAATCTGCTTCGGTTTCAAACACGCCGCCAAATTCAGTTTCTGGGTAGCTTTTAAATGCTGGCACATACAAGCTGCTGCCGTATTTCACCAGCAGCGGCTTATCATTGGCAATCAGTTCTGCACCCAATGACAACACAAAAATAATGGCAAAAATAATAAAACAGCCAAAACCCAATTTATTCTGTTTAAAGCGCTTTAAGCGCGCCTGCATAATCGGGGACATTATTTTGCTCCCCGTGATTCAAAGTTAATGCGCGGGTCAATGATTTGATACAGCACATCACTGATTAATCGCAGAACCAAGCCTAATAGTGTGAAGATGAATAATGTGCCAAAAATAACAGGATAATCACGCTGAACAATGGCTTCAAAACCTAGCAGACCCAGACCATCTAAGTTGAAAATGATTTCAATAAATAAATTGCCGACAAAAAAGATGCCAATGAGCGCTTCAGGCAAACCTGCAATCACAATCAACATGGCGTTACGGAACACATGCCCATACAGCACACGCGACTCAGTTAAGCCTTTCGAGCGCGCAGCCAGCACATATTGCTTATTCAGCTCTTCCATAAACGAATATTTTGTAAGATACGTCAGTCCTGCAAATCCGCCAATTATCATCGCCAGTAGCGGCAAGGTCATATGCCAAAAATAATCGACAACTTTGCCCCACAGGCTCAGCTCAGCAAAATTTTCCGAAACCAAGCCTTGCAGCGGGAACCATTGAAAGTACGAACCGCCCGCAAAAAACACAATAAGTAAAATAGCAAAAGCAAAGGCTGGAATGGCATAGCCTACAGCCAGTAGCATTGAAGTCGCTTTATCAAACATTAAACCGTGCTGGCGGGCTTTTTTAATGCCTAGCGGTATTGATACCAAATAAATCAGCAATGTGCTCCATAACCCCAAGGACAGCGAGACAGGAAGTTTTTCCCACAGCAGCTGCGTAACGGGCTTATCTTTAAAAAAACTGGTACCAAAATCTAACGTGGCATAGCCTTTGAGCATATGCCAGAAGCGCTGCATAAGCGGTCTATCGAATCCATATTGCGCCTTAATTTGCGCAACCATTTCATCGCTTAAACCCTTTTCACCTTGATATTGAATCGTATTATTCGCCATTTCACTATGGCTATTTCCCAGACCTTGAAAATGTTCAGCCTGCTGAATAGCCTGCTCTACAGGTCCACCGGGTGCGATTTGAATAACTATAAAATTAATCAGTAAAATGATAAATAATGTCGGAATCATCAAGAGCAATCGCTTTAAGATATAAGTGCTCATTTCAGATTATCGTCCTTAAAATTCATTATTACTTATTGTTTACGCAAATATTGAGCCACTGATTTTGCTTCTGTAGCATCACTCCACCAGTAATCAATACCTGTAGAAAGCTTTGGCTTCACTTCTGGTTGATGATACATGTTCCAATAAGCAAACCAGTTTTCACTTTGTCCAAACATAGGGATTTGGTAATAACCCGCACGCAATAAACGATCCAATACCTGTGTCCGTACTATCAATTGCTCACGATTAGGTGCATGAATGATCTGATGTATGACAGCATCTATTGCAGGATTTTTGATGCCTGCATAATTGTAATTACCGGGCTGATCCGCTGACTGACTGCCCCACAATTGTGCTTGCTCACTGGAAGGTGTTAAAGATTGCGGCATTTCATCCATAATCATATCAAAATCAGTTTTACGCATCCGCTCGGTATATTGTGCTTCATCAACTTGTCGTAGTGAAACCTGAATACCTAATCGTTTTAAATTACGTATATACGGTAATAAAATACGCTGAACATTGTCTTGATGAATCAAAATTTCAAAGTGAATGGGCTGATCTTTTTGATCAACCAAACGACCATTTTGATAGAGATAACCCGCATTCAACAAAATTTGCCGTGCCTTTAATAAATTTTCACGGTTAAAACCACTTCCATCTGAAACAGGATAACGCCAATTTCCCAACACGCCTGTTTTTTGGAGCTTGGTCAATTTCGACAATAATGGATTTAAAACTTGTTGTTCAGCCGAAGAAGGCTCACCTTTCGCTTCCAATACACTATTAGAAAAATAACTTTGTAAGCGCTGATACTGCCCATAAAACAATGCTTTATTTTGCCATTCAAAATCATAAGCATAAGTCAAAGCTTGTCTAAATTGAATATCATTAAAGGGGGTTCGCCGCGTATTAAATATTAAACTTCTAGTCGGAATGGGTCGTTGATGTTTAGAGCGATATTTCACAACTAAGCCCGCTTTAAATGCAGGAAAATTATAGGCACTCACCCAATTGCGTGCCTTCTTTTCCTCATACAAAGTAAATTGTCCTGCTTTAAAACCTTCAAAAGCGATTTCAGTACTACGATAATATACGTATTTCAGACGATTAAAATTGTAACGTCCACGATTTACCGCTAAATCTTTTGCCCAATAATTTGCATTGCGTTTGTAGCTTATACTCCGACCAGCATCAATATGCTCGATAACGTAGGGTCCAGAACCTAAGATAGGCACTAAGGTAATTTTCCTAAAATCTTTATGTGCCCAATCACGCTTAGAATAAATTGGCATTTGCGCCAATATCATTGGCATATCTGCATTATTACCAGACTTAAAACTCATTTTGACTTGATGGGCAGACAGCACTTCAGTTTTCGCCAAATCAGACAAATACATCTGCAACCCCGGATTTGCTTGGCTTTGATAGAGGTCAAAACTGAACTTGACATCTTCTGCAGTGAGCAAATCACCGTTACTAAATCTAGCCTTAGGATTTAAGTGAAAAATAACAAAATTGGTTTTCTTAGGGTCTAAGGTGACTTTTTCAGCAATGAGCGGATACATTACACCTGGTTCATCAAGCGATGGGCTCAACAGCGTATCAAATAAAAAATTGACGCCTTCGACCGAACTCCCTTTACCATTCATGCTATTTAGGTTGTCAAAAGCTCCCATTGCTGAACTAGAGATATACCCACCTTTTTCAGCATTTGTATTGGCATACGGCATGGACTCAAGTTGAGTATATTGCGCTGTATTATGTATCGCAAGAAAAGGCGTGGTCTGCAATGCAGCCCATGCCCCTTTAGATAGCACAATAAGACTTAGAGCAATGAATCTATGAGCAGTTGAAGCAATAGACATTCAACTTAACTCCTATTTGTCTAAACTTAGTTCGGCACTTTAATCACATCACCAATACGTAACTGTGCTGAAGGTTGTAAATCATTCATTTCAGCCAGTTTTGAGGTATCCATACCATAACGACTTGCCAGACCAATTAAGGTATCACCACGTTTAATACGATATTCAGTATTGGTTTTTGGCAGCTGAATTTTTTGACCAACACGTAAACCTGCTTTCGCACTCAGATTATTTAATTCAGCCAATTCCGCAACGCTCATGCCTATACGACTCGCAATCGAGTTTAAAGACTCACCCGATTTCACGCTATAACTTTCAGTATTGGCTACTTTAACCGAACTCGTCACGGCTTTAGTTTCAGCTTTTTTTGTCTCGACAACATTACTGCTATTGTTGGCTGGTACTTCACCATCAATTTTCAAGCGTTGTCCTACTCGAATAGCACTATTAGTTTTCAATCCATTGAGTTCAGCCAAATAGCTAAGTTGCAGATGATATTTTTGAGCAATTAAGCCCAAAGTTTCACCTGACTTCACCACATGTGTGTCACTAATTTCTGCAGTATTACTACGACTATTATTTTTGACTTCAGCTTTAACTGAATCAGCTTTCACAACGTTTTTTGTAGATTCTGTTTTGACAGACTCAACATCGCCCGTCAATTTCAACTTTTGACCTACTCGAAGCCCTGCAGTACGCTCAATCCCGTTAATATTGGCAACATAATCCATGCCTAAGTTATAACGACTTGCGATACCTGTTAAGGTGTCACCAGATTGCACCACATAGCTATCAGGTGTCGAGGCGCCAGCAGGAACTTTAAGATTTTGACCAACCATCACACCACTATTCGCCGCGATATCATTCAAGCTTGCCAACTCAGACAAACTAATTTTTGACTGCGTTGCAATGCTATACAAGGTATCACCACGTTGAACTTTATAGGTTTCAACTTTGTACGCTGGTTCTACTTTGACATTTTCAATGCGATTCGCAACTTTGCTTTCAAGTTTTTCTGATTTCGTCTCAGTCTCAACAGTATTTAAAGGCACATTAATTTTTTGCCCCGCCATTAAGCTACTGCCCGCAGTGAGCCCTGAAGTTAAATCCGCTAATTCTTGATTTGACAATGCATAGCGATCAGCAATCAATTTCAGATATTCACCACGTTTCACCACATACGTTTTAGTCTGAACTTTAGGCGTTTTGTCTGCAACTTGCACCAATGCTGCTTTTTTATCTGCTTCTATTTTCGCTTTTGAAGCTGGCGTTTCTTTTAATGACAACTTTTGCCCAACAAAGAGTCCACTCGTCGTATTTAGGCCATTAAAGTCAGCAAGTTGCTTGGTGCTTAAACCAAACTGGCTCGCAACCCCAGTTAAACTGTCATTGGCTTTAACCACATAACTGTCTGGCAGTGTTTTAACTTTAGACTCTTCATTATTTTGTACAATCGGTTTGGCATCGTACAAGTAAATGGTTGTACCCACATATAAGGTCGAATCTGGTGCTATTTGGTTCCAACTTGCGATATCACGCCAATTCACACCATTTTTCATCGCGATCAGCGCTAAGGTATCACCCGTTAAAACGGTATAGGTACTACGTTTACCTTTAGGTGCGACGACAACAATCTCTGAATCGGTACGAATCACGTTTTTACCTTGATTTCGCTTCGCTTCTTCAGAGTCTGCACTGGTATTTTCAGCTACGCTTTTCGGATATGAGAAACCTTTGGTTAACTCTTTACCTTGCTCATCTGCAATCGATTGACTGGTTTGAATAGCTGTTAACTTAATTTTGCCATCATAAGGATCAACAATTTCTGTACCCTTAGGTGCAATGGCTTTAATTTCTTGTACAACTTCTTCTTGTTCAGCCTTGGTTGCGACAGGTTTTAAAACTTCATCAACGGTTTTGTTCTCACCTTCTGCTTTGATAGCCGCCATAATCTGTTCACGTTCTTTTGAACTTAATGGAGGTTCAACAGATACCGCTTTTACAGCTGTGGTTGGTGTCACTGCAACTGGAATACGCGGCGCACTCGGAATATCACTATTTGATGCAAATGCTGCTAAAGCAGATGAACCCGTTGGCGTTGCCACTTTGGCCTTCGTTGTGCTCGCTAAAATTACAGGTGCGGGCGTTACTACAGGCTTCGCTGCTGTCGTCACAACGGGTTTAGTTGTTGTCGTTAATGTAGGCGGCGTGGTTTTAGACGGTTGAATCGTTGTTGTATTCAACTCTGGTGGAGTAACACGCGACGGCGTAATTTCAACATTATTTTTTGGAAGATTAGTATTGCTTGCCCAATAACCCGATGACCCACCTGCTTGTAATTTTTTCAAACGCGCGTCTACAGACGGGCTAACATCTGCTGGAATCAAAATACGCATTGGGCTACTGCTATCAATCACGTCACCACGATGACCCGGGTTTAATGAATACAATTCAGCGCGGCTTAGGCCCGTAATCGATGCAATTTCATTTAAGTTTGCAGGTCCCACAGCAACTTCACGGAAGTGAGGGCGGTTAGCAATAGGCGGTAAACTCACACCATAGGCACCTGGATTTTTAATAATTTGTGCTACCGCTAAGAAACGTGGCACATAATTCATGGTTTCTTGTGGTAATTTTAAAGACCAATAATCGGTAGGTAAGCCTGCTGCACGGTTACGGTTAATCGCTTGTTGAATACGACCTGGTCCAGCATTGTACGAAGCCAATGCCAACTCCCATGAACCAAACTGGTTGTGCAAAGCACCCAAAAATTCATATGCAGCACGTGTCGATTCGACCACGTCACGACGACCGTCATACAATGACGTTTGTTTTAAACCATAAATACGACCCGTACTTGGAATGAATTGCCACAAACCTGCCGCTGCTGCGCTACTGGTTGCTGCAGGGTCATAAGAACTTTCAATAACAGGTAAGAGTGCTAGCTCTGTAGGTAAACCACGACGTTCTGCTTCTTTTACAGTGTGATAAAGATAGCGTGATGCACGCGCACTTAAACGATCAATATAGGGTTGACGTGAAATAAACCAACCACGCTGTGCTTCAATACGGCTATCCCAATGGTTTAAATCCATTTTGAAGCCCACAGTCATACGTTTCCAAACGTCACCGTGTTTTAAAACTAAAAGACGATCCCCTTCTACTGCACGCATATCCGTTGCAGAAAGTAAATCTTCTAAAGAGTCGAGACTATTAGCATCAAGAAAATTCGAGCCAACTTGCTTACTGGCAGAGGTCTGTTTTGTTGTTTGCGAAGATGAACAGCCCGTCAGACCAAAGGCCGCCAACGCAGAACCTAATACTGTAAATTTAAAAATTTGGGGTAATGTAGGCTGCCATTCATTCGCAGTTGATTTATACATAAAAAAATCCAGACAACTCGTATAAAATTTATTTTTTAGATATGCCATTGTAGTGAAGCATGTCTCAGACACAAGGCGTTAATTTAACGCTATTTCAGTATAAATGTTACAAGAAATTAAAAAATTCGCCTTAAATGGATTTCTCTTGGTCATTTGCGTTATACAATACCCAGTTCAAATTGAAATTTTTTGTCCGGATTTGATTTATGTCTCAAACAATCACACTTTATGTTGATGGTGCATGTCGCGGCAACCCTGGTTTAGGGGGTTGGGGGGCGTATATCATTCGTGAATCCGGTGAAGAAAAACTATGTGGCGGTGAACCTGAGACCACCAATAACCGCATGGAACTGACTGCGGCAATTGAAGGCATTCAACATTGCCCAAAAGATGCCAAACTGATTATTTGGACAGACTCAAACTATGTAAAACAAGGTATTACCGAGTGGATTCATGGTTGGAAAAAGAAAAACTGGAAAGACGTTAAAAACCCAGATCTATGGAAATTGCTCGACGCAACATGTCAGGGCCGTGAGATTGAATGGAACTGGATTAAAGGTCATGCTGGACATGCTGGTAATGAAATGGCCGACCAATTGGCAAACTTAGGTGCAGATAAAACCTTAGAACAAATCAAAAAGGTACCTACAGCACAAGTTGAAACAGCTAAAAAAAAAGCTGAACCAGATTGGCTATTGAATGATCCTTTTGGATTAGAGTTTGCAGATAGTGAAGAAGAGGAGGAAATTGCACTGAATGAAACTGTAATTCAATCCGAAGAACCTACATTATCAATAGACTCTCCTGTTTCAAATATTCAGCAATCTGAAGAAGCGACGATGACTTCGGACGTTTCAGATATTGAAATTGAAATGAATCAAACTGGAAGCGTAGCAACAGCAGATACATCAGCACAAAATACCGACGTGCACCCCATGATTGTGATCACACCTGCAACATTAGATGTATCAGGGCCACGACAACTGATTCTCGATACCGAAACCACAGGTTTCTACTTCCAAGATGGCGACCGCATTATTGAAGTCGGTGCGGTGGAAATGATTAACCGTAAGCTGACTGGTAGTTCAATTCATATCTACATTAACCCGAAAAAACCTGTGGGTGATTCGGTCAATGTCCATGGTATCACTGACGAGTTTTTACAAGACAAACCTGAATATCATGAAGTTGCGGATACATTATTTGAATATTTAAAAGGCGCAGAAATTATTGCGCATAACGCAACCTTCGATATGAACTTCTTGGATATGGAGTTCAAGCGCGCAGGATTTGTCGCACTATCGGAAGTTTGTGAAGTAACGGATACTTTGGCCATGGCCAAAGCCAAACATCCGGGCCAGAAAAATTCACTCGATGCCCTAGTTCGTCGTTATGAAATTCCACAGCGTGACCGTACTTTCCACGGTGCTTTACTCGATGCGGAAATCTTATCTGATGTCTACCTTGCGATGACTGGTGGTCAGGTCTCTTTTGATATTGATGCCCTGACCCACAGCCAAAACGAAGATGGTTCAAGTGCACGCGCTGCCGTTGAAATCGAACTGCCTGTTATTTTACCTTCAAACGAAGAACTTGAAGCCCATGAGACATGGATCAAACAATTTGAAGAAAAACATGGCACACCTTGCCTTTTTGCGAAATAAAATCTAAATTTCGTGTTACTTTTTGTATTTAAACAATTCATACATACGTTATAGTAAAACCATAAACATGGACCGCCTTATAAGGCGGTTTATAAACAAGATAAAACATCTAGGAAAGGTGCAGATACATGTCTTACCAAACCTCTATTCATTTTGATCCAACGGCTTTGCTGATAATAAAAAATGAGGTTGATAACTCGATTAAGTTAGTCGAATCAGCAGTCAGCACCTTAGTTGAAGATCAAACTTTACCATTTGGGATTGATGATGCACTGATTCAATTTGAACAATGCGCTCAAGTCCTAGCTTTGGTCGATATGCCTAGCTTGGCAAAAATCGCCCAATATTCAGCAGAGTTAATGCGCAAGATCATGGGGAATCCAGCGCAAATTAACACACAAGATGTTATCGCTCTGAGCGAAGGCACAACCATGCTGAAACGCTATATCGAATTTATCTGTCTACGCGAAGTTAAAATTCCACAGTTCTTGCTCGACAGCTTAAACCGTTTAGAGCTTGCACTGGGTAAACCCGTGACAGCTGAAGGTCAACATATCGAATCCCTACTCGATTGCATTACACCTGACTTTGAATTGCCACAAGCGCCTGCGCTTGAAAAATCAAAATATGTACATCGCCTATATAAACTGGCTTTAAACAAACTGATTAAGCAAGAAGAAGGCGAACTTGACCTACAAGCAATTAAGCTTGTCGGTGCATATCTTGCAGGGTTGTCTGAAAAACACCCTAGCAAGCAATATTGGAATTTGGTCTTTGTTGCATTCAATCAAATTGACCAAATTTTAATTACCGATGCACGTCTTCGCACCTTGGTGAGCATTGAGCGCAATATGTCGCAATTCTTTGCCGCAAATGATCGTTTCAAAGCTAGCATTGCTGATTTAGCCAATGTATTAAGTTTATGTATTAGCCAAGAAGATGACATTTCACATCATATTCGTAACAAATTAAATATTGGCGAAGACTTACTGACCGACACACAATTGCAAGTATTTAGTCGCCATTTGTATGGTCCTGACTTTGATACCATGCATACCATTGGTGAATTGGTTACGGCTGAAATGACTCAAATCCGTAATGATATTGAGTTCAACTACCAAAATATGACGCCTGAAAAAACTGCTGAACTTCAAAACAAGTTGAATGAACTGGCAAATATTTTCAAAGTCCTCAACCTCAATGAAGCGCATAATGATTTATCGCGTCAAGCCGCGTCTTTAGGTCAAACAGCCATTTTGCAAGATGAAAATTTTGCACAACAGTTGATGAACACGATTTTATCTGCAATGAACTCGATTGGTGTACTTGAACGTCATCACACATCGAGTCGTTTACAACTTCGTGTGAATAACATGAATATCTCGCTCGACCGTTTAGATGATGCACATTCTGCATTGTTAAATGAAACTAAAACTTTAATTGATGCAACAAGTCAATCTTTGGTTCAGTATCTACAACATAAAGAATTGGCTCAATTGGAAGCAACAGCGATTCAATGCCGTGAAATCGGTGGTGCAATGTTATTCTTAAATGCCGACGCAGCACAAAATGCCTTGAAATCAACTGCAAAATTCTTAGCGCAACGTGTTGAATCTTCAACTGCTATTGAGCCATTTGAAATTCACGCTGCCTTAGATTCACTTGCAAGTGCAGATATGCTGATTGACAATTTAAAGAACAAACAGCCTGTATTACATACGATGTTTAAGGTAGCATTGGACAGTAGCGAAAAACTGAAATCAGCAGCGGCCTAATGTCTAAATTATCACTTGCATATATCTTCCAACAGCAACAACTGCTCGTCGATGAAAACTTTCAACTGCCTCAAGTTGAACAGCTTGCAAGTGACTTAAATATTGGCACGGGTGATCAAGTGATTGCCCGTGACCTGCTCGAAAATGAGTCGATTCCAGAAGGCTTACAACTCGTTCCTATACGTCAGTTATTACAAGTTTGGAATGTTCGACAATTTGAACAAGCGAGCCGTGCAATTCAATTGCTAGAATGGCGCCGCAATCATAAATTTTGTAGTCACTGTGGTTCTGCAACTGAAGTACATGCTTCCGAATATGCAATGGTCTGCCCTGCATGTGTTTATCATCAATACCCTCGAGTCAACCCCTGTGTAATTACCGTGATTACGCGTGGTGAAGATGAAATTCTACTGGCTAAAAATGCAAAAAATGCCCGTCAAATGTATGGCTTAATCGCTGGTTTTGTCGAAGTTGGTGAAACCCTAGAAGATGCTGTACGACGTGAAACTGAGGAAGAAGTTGGCTTAAAGGTCAATAATATTCAATATCTTGCAAGCCAACCTTGGCCATTTCCAAGTAATTTAATGATTGCCTTTAAAGCTGAATATGCTTCTGGTGAACTGCAATTACAGGAAGAAGAAATTAGCGACGCGGCTTTCTTTAAGTTTGATGCCTTACCTGAAATTCCATTTAAAGGCAGTATTGCCCATTCTATGATCATGCATGTGATTCATGGCACTCAAGTTGCCGATGATACGCAAGCATGGTTATAAACCGCAGTACTTTCAATAAAAAACCGCAATCATATTGCGGTTTTTTTATTTAGAGGAAATTCAGATCAAATTAACGTGGACTAATTTCATCCAAGACTCGCATAATTTCAGCTTTGGTTTTAAAGAATCGGCTAAACAAACTTGAAACTGAGCCAATCATAGTGATATGACCGACACGTGGAATTTGAATCAATTGACTATGATTACCCAATGCTTTCAACTTCTGATCAAGTTCATCACTATTACTAAAGCCCACAATATTGTCATTATTTGCCGTAAATAAATAATGTTTAACCTGATTATGTTCAACAAAATAGTAAGGCATCACTTGTTGATAAGGCACATCTTGATCAAATGCATCTGCACAAAGTGGATCACCTTTATAATCAAAATGATATGGCCCAGCCAAACCTACAATGGCACGAATATTTTCGCGTACCTGAATTGAATATGGCGTTGGATGATATAAGGCTGACATGACATTGAATGCCCCTGCTGAATGCCCCATCAATACCAAATTTTCAACTTCAATTTTAAGCTTTTGCTGCGAATGCGTTAGATAATTTAACGCTAAACTTAAATCATCAATGGATGCAGGAAAAATATGCTCAGGCGCTAAGTGATAGTTAATCA
The DNA here is from genome assembly GCF_002135295.1 of Acinetobacter sp. ANC 5054. Taxonomy (GTDB): domain Bacteria; phylum Pseudomonadota; class Gammaproteobacteria; order Pseudomonadales; family Moraxellaceae; genus Acinetobacter. Next base: position 72,993 of record NZ_NEGG01000015.1, read on the forward strand.
CCGCGACATCAAAGCCTTCTTTGGCAAAAGCTTCACCAATAAAGCCATAATCTTTTTTATCCCCGTGCATCCATGCGCCGCCGTGTACAAAGACAATTAATGGGCGTTGGACACGAGGCTCAGAGGTACGGTACAAATCCAGACGATGTCGAGCTTTAAGACCATAAGCAATATTATTTTGCACGCTATAGCCTTTTTTCGGAGTTAAGCGATTTAAGGCATAACTGCCAAAATCATAAATACGAAAATCACGATAGAGTGCTTTAGCTAACTCCAGACTGTGCTGGAGTCGTTTGGACCAGGGATTGATTTTATTGAACATAATTTATTGAACAAAGTTTACAGCATATTACTGAGCATAATTTGGATCGACTGCATCGGGGTCAATAGCAACAGGGGTTTGCACGTCTGGCTGCACATTGCCTAATGCAGGCGTAGTATAACTTGAGTTTACGCTACGCGCTTGTGGGTTTGGATTTTCATCGACATTGTCAATTAAAGTCACAATACGTGTAACATTACCCACTTGTTGAAGCACTTGATTGAGATCATTCAGCTCCGCAGTATTCAAACGCCCCATCACATACAGCACAGCATCTTCGGTATGCACATGTACTTTACTGTCAGAGACCACAGGCGCTTTCATAATCAAGCCACGCGTATTTGCTGTGACTGCGGTATCTTGCATGATGGTGTTATAACTAATTTGATTACCCACGGTAATATAATTATGTACGGTTTTCACATCGCTCATCGAACGAACATTTTCTTCCGCCAATTCTTTTAAATGATTATCGGGTACTTGACCAGTTAACAATACATTGCCATGAAAACTTTCAATATTCACACGAGACTGTTTAAAACGACTGTCTAATTTATATAAATTAATTTTTGCAGTTCGAACAATGGAAGAGTCAATAAAAACTTGCCCCAAAGATCGCGCACCACTATCCGTTCCCACTGGTGCTGAACCTGTTCCACTTGAAATAAAACTCGCACAACCAGATAAACTTGCGACACAAAGCATCGTTATTGCAATACGCTTAACCACTTAGTACGACTCCTCATTTTTTTAACACGTATTTTTTCTATGCATTTACACAGTTTGTTTTATCAGAGATTAATCAACTCTTGATCAAAAGTAAAAGCATTTTCAATCCACTGCTGATCATACGGGTATTTAGAAAAGTCTTGCTGTAGTGTTTTTGCAAAGTGTTGATGAAAATCAAAACAAATCACATCAAAGCGACAATAATAATTTTGAAAATGTGACTGTTCATTTAAAAAGTGCAACGCAGTCTTCATCATTTTACGTTGTTTGTGTATCGAGACCGTTTCATTGGCATGTGCATATTGGGTAATAGATCGAGCTTTGACTTCGATAAAAAGCAAATCTTGCTCGCGCTCAACAATCAGATCGATCTCACCATAGCGACTATGAAAATTCACACGGACAGTACGATAACCCAATTTTTCAGCCCAAGCCCTCGCTTGCTGTTCTGCCCATTGCCCTAAATTTGCCATTCTTTCGATCCCAATTTATATCACAACGGGCACGATGCCTTTTTTACTGCGTTGATAGCAATGAGGGATACGCTGAATATTATTTTCATTGATTTTAATCAGCCCTGTTCGTCCTTGAAATTCGACACTCTTCACTTTGGGATCTTGTAAATACTGCTTCGCGATATGCCAAGTATCTCCACCAAAGGCCATTAGCCGCTGATACGGCATATCGACTGGATTCTTTTCATAGGCCCGAACCACATCGCTCCAACCTACATCATAGAGTGCGGGGGCATCACAAAACTGAATACCTTGTGGCAAAGGCTTATTGGCTTCAATCGCATTTGCCAAGGTATAAACTTTAGACTTTGGTAGCTGAGTTTGCTGATTTAACCATTCATTATTCCCCAATAACAATAATCCCTGATTTTTGCTTAATTTTTTTGGTCGATCTTCAATGATTTGTACAGGGACATTACTTTGGCCCAGCAATGACATCAGCATTAATTCATGTTCAGCTTCTGTGCCTTGTTGCCGTAGCACTAACAATTCCTGAATTTTATCTTTCGCGAATAATTGCTGTAGCGCTAAAGCATCATCACGCTTTGACAGACTATATTGCCAAACATTCTGGATTTGACTGGTGGTCTCATTTAAAGCCAACACGCGAACTTTGGGTTTTGCTTTGACCAAAGCTTCGACATCTTGACGTGCTAAGGGACCAATCACCAACTGGGTTTTTTTATTGACATACTGCTTCAACAAAGCCGACATTTGTTTCTGATTAGAATCGATATATTGAATGGGTACTTTGTAATCTGATGATTGATATGCACTGTCCAATCCTTGCTTAATACTGGATGCAGCTCGCGCCATAGGGCCAGATTCGGGTAGAATGACCAATACATCTGCTTGTACTGCCGTAAATACGCTGCTTAACAAGCAAAGACTTATTATTTTGTTCTTATTATCCAACATGGAGAAACCTATGAGTGCTCAGTTATTTGTTGTTGCAACTCCAATCGGGCACTTAGATGATATTAGTTATCGTGCAATTGAGGTATTGAAGTCGGTTAAAATTATTGCCGCTGAGGATACACGAACTTCTGCGCAATTGCTCAAACATTTTAGTATTAACACGCCTCTCACTGCCTGCCACGATCATAACGAAAGTAATAAAATTGATCAGTTAATTGAGCGCCTTGAGAAAGGTGAAAATATGGCTTTGATTAGTGATGCAGGTACTCCCCTGATTAGCGATCCGGGCTTTAAATTAGTCCGTGCTGCACAAGAAAAAAATATTCGTGTCATTCCTGTTCCCGGTGCATGTGCCGCAATTGCTGCACTGAGTGCCGTAGGTCTACCCAGTGACCGTTTCAGTTTTGAAGGTTTCTTACCCTCTAAGCAATCTCAGCGTCTGCTTGCCTTGAATAAACTCAAAGATGAAACCCAGACCATGATTATCTATGAAGCGCCACACCGTATTGTAGATTGCTTAAAAGATATGGCTGAGGTCTTTGGCACAGATCGCCCTGTTGGTTTTGCGCGTGAAATCACCAAAACTTTTGAAACCATCAAAAAAATGACTTTAGGTGAGTTAGTTCCCTTTGTTGAGTCTGATCATAACCAACAAAAAGGCGAAATTGTCTTGGTGATTGGTGGGTCGACTGAAGAAAAAGACATGGAACAAGAAAAACTGGATAAATTGCTGACTCGTCTGTTGCAGGATTTATCGGTCAAAGCTGCGTCGCAATTGGCTGCCGATTTAACTGGAATCAAAAAGAAAGTGGCTTATCAACGTGCTTTAGAACTCACTCAAGCAAACGACTAAGCACTTAAATCAGTCATTTAGAATAAAGCAGATGGTGTCTTCGGACACCATCCTGCACTTAAAAAAATTAAACATTTTAATTAAATACTCATAAAACAAATGCAAAGCCCGAATATGAGCAACTATATGAAAACCTCACAATTAAAAGTCGCTTATTTGTTTAATTTAATTTGGATGATTGCCCTAGCACATATTATTTATTCAGGTTTACAACCCTATCCGCACTATATTACGGGAGAGTTGATGACTGCAGATATGGTGGCGATTATCTACGCCTGTGCATATTGTTCCCTGTATTTTGTCGCAGGTAATATTTTTAAATTCAGTCATTTTTGGGATAAGCATCCATATTGGGCGTATATTTTGCTAAGTAGCGTCCTTATTTTTCAACTCTTTATCGCCGCTGTAGCCGCCATGCATGCGCCACCATATATCGGTGCATTTATTATCAATACCATGTTCCTATTACTCATCCATTTTGTGTTTTATCCAATTTACGCCATTAGCCGTAAGCATTTAAAGCCTCAGAAAAATTAAACGAAGGTCAATAAAGTAACCATAGACCAAATGTATAATGTGCTTCACAAAAGTACTTGTGTAATAAAAAAGAACGAAAAAAAAACACCATAAATAATGGTGTTTTTCAGTATTAGTCTTTTGCTGATTCGTCTGGAGGTACTTCAGTAATACGTCCACCACGCGCTAAGAATGCCGCAACTTCATCTTCTAAAGATTGACGCTGTTTTAGCTTCGCAGTCACAGTTAATGTTTCCGCTTCAGCGACATCACCATCTGATGCACCTTCGGCTGAATCCGATGCGCCTTTTTCAGCAGCTTTCGCTTCATCATCATCTACAGCAGAATCTTCTGCTTCATCATAATCATTCATATCAGTCATCGTGTTCTCCCCGCTAATGACTTCTGTTGGCCAGCTGATGTCTGGTTTTAAGTTAGAAGAAATTTAGCAATCTCTGAGCTTTTCGCCTAGTACCAAAGCTCATAAAATCGTATCTTTTTTAATCAAAATCGTAACCTTGTTTATACGAGTGATTAAAAATTATCTGACTTTTTATTTATTGGCATAGATTGTGTCTTTTAGAACTCTCAATCCATTGGCTTGTGCCATGAACGCATCTTTAAGAACAGTCTGATTTTCAACTTGTTTTAAACCAAAATTTCGTGCCCAAACAACAGGAAATAAAGTCGTGGTTTCCATCCAACCAATCGCAGACATGCTGTGCATCATGGCATCATTTTGACCTTTACGGCGGTGTTCATAACGTTTTAAGGTTTGTTCATGCGCCCATACACCACGTTTTTTGTCTGCTAGCAGTACGTCACACAGTACCGCAGCATCAAGGCAACCAATATTTACCCCCTGACCTGCCAGTGGATGAATCACATGTGCAGCATCACCAATTAACGCCAGACCATTTTTTACATATTGCTGCGCAGCTCGCGCTTTCAGCGGGAACTTGGCACGTGGTGTGGCTTCAAGCACCTCTCCCAACATATGATGGCTTTCACGGGTTAATAATTGGGTAAATTCAGTATCAGAAAGCGCTGCATATTCATCGGCATAATCATCAGGCAACGTCCAAACGATCGACTGCCAGTAGCCACTTTCTTCAGGCTTTAAACTTGCCATCGGTAAAAATGCCAAAGGCCCAGTTTCTAAGAAAATTTGACGTGCCACATGCTGATGCGGCTGTGCAGTACGAATCGCACAGCTAATTCCCGCTTGCTTATAATCCAGCACATCAATATCGATAAAAGCTTGTTCACGGACAAAAGAGTTTGCACCATCTGCACCAATGACCAGTTTGGTTTTTAGCTGTGTGCCATCTGCAAGATGAATGATCCAAACACCCACGCCTTCTTCAACACGGGTCACCTTCACTTGAGTACGGTAGTCTTGCAGCTGTTCAAGCATTTTTTCTTGAATGGCAAGGTTCAATAAGCTTGGTTCGACCATTGAACCTAGCGCTTGATCAACATGTGGCGTTTTCTCTACCGCTTGACCAAAGTTAATTTCACCATAGCCATTTTTATTCCACACCTGCATGCCGGTATAAGGCTGCTGGCGAGCCAGTTTGTCCCATACATCTACGGTTTTCAGTAAATGGATGGTTGCTTGGCTCAGTGCTAACACACGAGGATTGGCCATGCTTTTGGTTTTTTCAGCATCCAATATAGGTGCAGCATCGAGTACTGTGGCTTGTACGCCGCCTTGCGCCAATAGTAAAGCCGTTAAGCCACCAACTAATCCACCGCCAACAATGACGACATCGAGTATATCTGACTGATTTAAACTCATGCTTTTAACCCCATTGCATAATTGGCCACCAGCGGTTTAATGCCCAGAATGGTGTCAAATGCGACCAAGCCTGTATTACGGATGAGTTTTAAGATTGGGTTTTGATTGCTAAAGCCACGTACCACAGAATCGCAGAATTTAATCACGCGCTGCTGATCTGTCAGGCGGGATTTTTCATAATCCAACAGCATCGCTGCATCGCCAAGATCTGCATTATTTTGTACTTGTTCAGTTAAATAACGGCGCAGCACATAAGCATCTCGCATACACAGGTTAAAGCCCTGCCCAGCAACAGGGTGAATAGTATGTGCGGCATTGCCCATCAGCACCACACGCCCGACAGCTTGTTTCTCTGCCAGTACTTGTGACAATGGGAAGCTAAAGCGTTGACCTGTTTTTTGGAATTTACCTGCACGATCGCCATAGGTTTCTTGCAAAGCATCTAGGAAATGTTGGTCATTTTCATCACCAATCCATTCGCCTTCTGTGCCCTTCGGCACTGGCCAAACCACTGAACGGCGGTATTCACCCGGAAGCGGTAAAAGCGCCAATGGCCCTAAATGGCTAAAGCGTTCAAAGCCCACATGGTTGTGTGGTTTAGAAGTTTGTACTGTAGTGACAATAGCAACTTGGTCATAATCATGTACCGATGCGCCAATACCGAGTGCTTTACGGCAGAAAGAATCCCGACCATCAGCAGCAATGACAATTTTAGATTGCAATTTTAGTTGTTCTTCACCGCGCTGTGCTTCGATAAAAGCATGGTCTGCATCTTGATTCAGAGCGGTCACTTGCACACCATCAATCAATTCAATCAGGGATTCTTTTTTGACTTCGGTCAGCAGTACACGGCCTAACCATGCATTTTCAATCACCTGCCCAAAGCTTTCGACTTTTTCTTGGTCTGCTTTTAATCGAGCCTTACCAAAACTGCCTTGTTCGGTAATGTTAACTTCTAGAATAGGCGTTGCATGTTCTTGTAATGCATTCCACAGGCCAAGCTCTTGGTAAATTTGCACGGTACGGCGGGACAAAGCACTGTTTCGTGCATCGAAGCTCGAGTGATAAGGTGCAAGGTTTGCATCATCATAATTGGGATATTTGATTGCTTCGAGCAGCTTTACGCCAATCTGTGCTTTTGCCAACATCAGAGCCAGACTCAGTCCGACCATTCCACCACCCACGATGATGACTTCTTGCTGCATGCTTTGTTCCTTTTTTATGTTGTATTCGAATTTAGGAGAGGCATTCGAAATACGTATAATCTGTAATGGATTTTATCTTACATCAAGGGCATGAATTTTTATAATGAATTAGCGCAGATGATCAGAATTGTGCTTAAACATTAATGTTTTTTATCGAGATGAGAAAACATCTGCAATTTTTTAAAACGCTACACGCTGACTATGCCGTTTGACTCGTATTCTAATGCTAGAAAATGACATATTTTCTATGCAGGATAATTCATCCTATGAATGCGAGTAGCAAGGGATTTTTCTTATAAACAAATGATCTTTAAAATGAATGGCATCATCCTATTTTACGATCTAAAAATGCACTACTTTCAGAGTAAAATTTAAGGTATGGTAGATCTAGAAAATTCAATACAAATCAAAACAATGAATCAAAACCCATCTATTCAGCCAACCGAAAAAAATAGTCCTGTTGCATTAGTTACAGGGTCTACTTCTGGTATTGGTTATGCTATAGCGCGAAGGTTGTCGCATGAAGGTTATGCAGTTATTTTACATTCACGCAATTCTGTAGATGCGGGGAACGCATTGGCAACGGAGCTGGGAAATTCAATTTATATCCAAGCCGATTTAGCTCAAGATGCCGACCGAATCAGACTCATCAAAGAAGCAGTTGCTTGGACAGGTCGACTTGATGTATTGATCAATAATGCAGGCATTAGCCGTGTTGTTGCGCATGATGACCTTATGGCAGCTTCAGCCGAAATTTGGCAAGAGCTGCATGAGGTCAATGTCATTGCACCCTTTCGATTGATTGCAGAAGCAGAATCTGCCTTAAGAGCATCTGCTCAAGATGGGAGATCTGCTTGTATCATCAATATTAGTTCACATGCTGGTATTCGTCCTAAAGGGGCTTCTATTCCATATGCTGCTAGTAAAGCTGCCTTGAATCATATGACTCGCCTGCTTGCCGTATCTCTTGCGCCTGATATACAGGTAAATGCAATTGCACCTGGCCTTGTGGATACGCCTTTAACGCAAGATTGGACGTCATCCCAACAACTTTGGCAAGAGCATTCACCTATGGGCCGAGCAGCCAAGCCAGAAGATATAGCCCAAATTGTTGCTATGCTACTCTCATCCAACTACCTCACTGGGGAGATCATTATGGCTGATGGCGGGTTGAATTTGATTTGATGATAGCCACAGAATTATTATTTAAATAACAAAGGGATAAATTAAAAACCCATACCTCCATAAGGATGTGTTTTTATAAAAATTATGATATTAACTTTATGTTGGTAATGTTATTTTTCAGCGTAGATATTGTTTCAAATTAAGTAAATTTAGTATGAAAAAAATGCAAATCCTATTTTCAGTACTGCTCATCTTAGCTATTTTATGGAGCATTCAATGGATGTTTCATGGGTTTCCCACAGGGAATTAAACTTATTTGAAGCTAAACTTCTGAAGCATAACTATCCTGAAATACTAAATATTTTGAGAATAATAATGGATCATTCTGAACGCTTAATTGCAGCATTTTACTACTCTGTAGCTGGGATATTATTAGGTCTTGGACTAGCCATCTTTACATCACTTTATTTAAGTCTAACTATAAGTTCAGCTAAAATCGTGCTTTTTACTGTCATCTTCTTTTTTATTATTGGCTTTTTATTTCCCAATAGCGTCACCAATATATTCAAATAGATTTGGAACATTTTCATTCATTAATAGATATATTCCTCCTAAGATTTAAGGCAAGAATACGAAATAAATAAGCCGATCATCTGACCGGCTTATTCTCTTACAGCAAATTACTTCGCCATCAAGGCTTCAATATCTTCAACAGACTTGACCACTGCAGCGGTTAAAACGCGTGGGCCATTTTTCGTTGCCACCACATCATCTTCAATACGAATGCCAATACCGCGCCATTTCGCATCAACGCTTTCATCATCAGGCGCGATATAAAGACCCGGCTCTACCGTGACCACCATACCCTCTTCATAGGCACGCCATTCACCGTCTTGTTTATATGAACCCACATCATGCACATCCATACCCAACCAGTGGCCCGTACCATGCATATAGAACTGACGATAAGCTTCTTTTTCAATAATCTCATCAATATCGCCTTGCATAATGCCTAGATCCAGCAAGCCTTGAACCAAAATACGTACTGCCACGTTATGCGGTTCTTTATAAGAGCTGCCAACACGGATAGCATCAATGGCTGCAATTTGTGAATCCAGAACTACGTTATATAGGGCTTTTTGCTCAGGACTGAATTTGCCATTGACTGGGAAAGTACGGGTAATGTCTGATGCATACAGTTGATATTCGCACGCTGCGTCAATCAAGACCAAATCACCGTCTTTTAACTCTTTGTCATTTTCCACATAGTGCAAAATACAGCCATTTTCACCGCCACCAACAATGCTGTTATAAGACGGTACACAACCATTTTTACCAAACACATAATTCAGTTCAGCTTCCAAAGCATATTCCATCATGCCCGGTTTCACTGTTTGCATCGCACGTGTATGTGCTTCTGCAGAAATATCTGATGCGATTTGCATCAATTCCAGTTCGTCTTCAGATTTGTGCAAACGCATTTCATCAACAATACGATCGAGCTGAATCACCTGTGCAGGCGCACTTGCACCCTTCCGTGATTCACCGCTTGCAGTTGCAATCCATTTAGCAACGCGTGCATCAAAATCTTCCTGCTGACCAATGCGATAGAATAATTTATCTTTATTTTGTAATTTTTCTAAAATATCTTCGTCAAGCAAATCAATTGCATAAGCTTCATCTGCTTCATAATCATCAACAGCACCATCTACACCTGCACGGTAACCATTCCAAATTTCCATTTCACGGTCACGTTCGCGGCAGAACAAGCTATAAGTGTAGCCGTCTTCTTCTGTATCAAAAGTTTCAATGACTGCAACCGCTTCTGGTTCAGCAAAGCCTGTTAAATAGAAAAAACTACTGTCAGCACGAAATTTATAGTCTGCATCACGGTTACGCATGGCCTCTTTACTCGTGGCAATAATCGCAATGCTACGTAGCCCCATTTCACCTGCAAGGATGTCACGACGTTCTTGAAAATCTGCTTGAGTTAATTTCTTCATTTATTTGCTTCTTATGCGCTCTAATGATGTTTGAATTAAAAGTTGTGATTAGCTCTTAACATAGAACTAATCACGTTTTAATGCAAAAAGAATGCCTTAGCTTGGACGATGTGGTGTGAACATTTCAACCACATTGCTGCCCTGTGCTGATTTTTTGCTGCTTAATTGAAGTAAAGGTGTTTCTTCAACTGCAATTTTGCTACGGCCTACAGACAGGCTGACAGGAATTAAACGAACAAATTCGTATAACTCTTGATAGCTTTCCTCACCTTCTTCATCATCATCTGAATCTTCAAATTCAACTGAAGCCACATCCTGCAAATGTTCAATCAGTTCTTGCTCATTGGCACGAAGATGACCTGATGCCAAACCAAAGCCTAAAACTACACCTGCACACCAGTCTGCCAACGCTTGTACACGTTCAGAAAGTAGATGTTCGTCGTCTGGAAGTAAAGGAAGATAGTCGAGTTCATCATCTGAAAGTGAGTGAGCGACGTCTTCTGCTTCTTCTGTAAGCAAAGCCAATGCATCTTCATCTAATTCTGCAACATCGAGGGTTGCTAAAATTTGTTGCCATTCTTCACGGCTTGGTGGTTGTGACACACAAACTATACCTGTGAGTAAGCCATGTAACTCACTTGGGCTTGAAATTTCTTCAATTTTAGAAAAATTGTGTGACCAATCTGACCAACCTGAAATATCGTCTTGCATTCGCTTATCCAATCTCTATACTTCGTATATATTACCTTTGTTTGCAAGACTGTGCGACTACGTTATGTTAGAAGAATTACAGCGTCTCCAAGCGCATATTGGCGTTTTAAAAACGCGACTTGCGCAATATGAAAGTGAAAATGGTGCTTTAAAAGGTGAGAAAAACTCATCCAATGAACAGCATCATAGTCAAATTGTGCATAAGAACGGCATTATCACCTCTAAACAAGAAGAAATTGAAACACTGAATGAGCAATTAACCGATTCTCGTACGCAACTTAAACAGCTCAATACGGATGCCACTGCATTGGCAGATCGTTATAGCCGTTTGGAAAAAAGTTGTACGGATTTAAAAAATCGTTTTCAGGAGATTTTGGCTGAACGTAATGAACTACGTATCGTCAAAGAAAAAATGCAAAACGAACAACGTCATGCTCAACAGGAAATTCAAGGTCTACAACAAGAGCGTGAGCGTTTATTGCAAAAAAATGAACATGCCAAAGCAAAAGTTGAAGCGATTATTCAGCGTCTATCAATTTTAGGCACCGCTCAAGATCATCATGCGCAGGAAATTCAGCAGTTAGCGCATCCGACCGAAAATAATGAGGAAGTTTGATCATGAGTGAACAAATCGCCGTTGATTTAAAAGTTTTAGGTCACAGCTTTCGTCTAGCCACCACTTCGGATAAACAAGCGGATTTGGAACGTGCTGCACAATTGCTAAATGACAAATATGATGAATTCCGTCGTAAAGCGCCACGCATGGAACCAAGCAAGCTAATTATTATGGTGGCACTCGAGTTAATGCAAGAAGTGCTGTCGATGAATAAAAGTTTGCAGGAATATGCCAACTGTGAACTTTTGTTGCAAAATATTTTGGAAGAAGTGGAAGAATTGACTGAATAATCGATAGCTTAGTGATTAAACTTCGCCCGATCACTCGTAATTTATAAATTTATGGCCGTTAGACGATTTGCCAAAAAGACTGAATTCGTTATACTGAGCATATCTCTGAGGTGTTCGCCAGCTAGGTCTAATCCCCTGCCGATACTTAAACTTATGGATGTGTTCTGTATATTCTGAGCGTATGCCCTCCTTGTGTGGGAAACCCAGCGAGTGTACGTCGCGTCCACCTTGAACTCATCGGGTTCAGGGTCACGACATTTGCAGCGGCATCTTCGGAGCTATTTATTCTAATAAGAGCAACTACGATACTTTCAATATTTCAAAATAAATTTTCAAAAATTGTATCGCAAATAGTAACCCTCAAAATAAAATTACGTTTTCTATTACAACCATCCTTATCAGCTTTTAATCTACCAACCTAAATTTAATGCTATAAGGGCAATTAAAGCAGGCAAAGCTTGTATATAGAGTATTTTTCGACTGGCCGTAATCGCACCAAATATACCGGCAATCAACACACAACTTAAGAAGAAATTAGCCACCATCCATGCAAAGGGCTGAGCTAATAACAATGCAAAGATTAATCCTGCTGCCAGAAAACCATTATAAAGCCCCTGATTTTGTGCCAACACTTTCGTGAGCTGTGCTTTTTCAGGCGTATTGCCAAAAGCTTTTAAGCCCACAGGCTTGTCCCACAGGAACATTTCTAAGACTAAAATATAAATATGGAGTAATGCTATTAGGGCAATCAGTATTTGTGCGATCACGTCCAAGTCCTTCTTATTATTGATGCAGTGAATTTTACAAACTTATACACTTAAATGATCTTATATTTCAATTTATTAATTCAATCGAATGCTCTGAGTTAGCCAAATGACAATAAATTAACTGCTCATACACTTAACAGAGAATGATTTGGATGCTATGTAGGATAGCTACTCAGCGCGATAGACATGTTTAAAGCATTATACCAACACAACAAACGCAGTCAAAAATTTGATTTTTTTTAAATGCTTAATGCCCGTTCAAAAATCAAGGTCAAAGTTGAATGTACCATGATCAATTTGAACATGTAATGGTGTGTTCGGCACTAAAAAATGCATGGATAAAAGCAATGTTTGCTATGCACATTTTTACACTTTTGCTCTTCTATAAACATGGTGTACAAAACTACAAAATCATTGATAACAGTCATGTCTAATTCTTAGCCAGATTGAACGTTTTAAATTTTTCGTGATTATGTAATTTTTTTTTAATAGCGCTTACTTTTCATTTTTATCAAGATATCCTTAGAAAAGAGCAACTTGAAAAATCACATTTTAAAAACTGTGATTCATATCAAATAAAAATACAAAAAATGCATAATTTTATGCATAATTCACACTAAAATAGTGCCATTTTTTGTGATAGACACCTAATATAGGTAATTCAATATGCAATTCAAACATGTTCAGACTGTACTCTACTGGGTCATTTTGGCAGTATTCTTTTTAGGAATCGTTGCATATGAATGGCTACCTGTAGGTTATCGAGGCAGCTGGCTTTTTGTCTTAGCACTGATTATTGCAGGTGGCTTTGTCCGTTTTAGTACGGCCATTTTTATCGGGCTCGCTGCCTTCTTTTCAATCTCTATTTATTTCCTATTTGATCTGAATAGCTTCAATCATATTGAACGTCAAATTCTGTTACTTTTCATTGTTTTTTTTGCTCCATTGTTCCTTAGTGCCGTCCGTTATAACTTAATCGCAAGTGATAAATCACAAAAATCAATTAAGAACTTTAGTACAGGTTATTCCAATGATGTGCTGCCCATGAATACTTGGGAGCATATGATGGCAGAACTTTTAAAAATGTTGCCATTTTTGACTCTAAAAAATTATGAAGTCATCAATATTGAGATTAAGAATCAGCAATTGATTTCTGAAATGCTAGGTGAAGATGTCTGGAAAAATATTCAAAACAAAATCCTTGATTTGTTACGTCAAAAAACAGACGGGGTTATCTATAATTTTGCCAATGATGATCTGACGCAAATCCGCAGTGTGATTTTCCGTAACAATCCATCCTCGGAAAATATGCCGCAGTTTATTCATGTTTTGAAAAGCGTTGAAAGTATTGAACTGCAAATAGACTATGTGCTTAGGGATATCCCTGCCAGTATTCAGGAGGGAAATTATGTCTCTGCTCCTTAATATTTGCGGGGTCATTGTCTCGGTACAACAGTTTCCAGATCAGGCACTGCAACAGATTTATCAACAGGAATATCATTGCCCGATTGTGCAAATCGATAAAAATCAAGCCAGCTCAAATACGGATGTTCATGTGCCTGCTCAGGAAATACCTGTACAGGCGGCAGATCAGATCAATCGTTATTTTCCAGCTGAAAATGCTTGGTGGCCGTTGTATAGCCTTGATCAAGTAAAATCCAATAGCTTTAAACAAATGATTGCACGTGGCATCTACCCTGGCGTCATTCTGCCTCAGGAAAACTTTACTTGGGGACAGTATAAAAATGCAAAATATGCTGTACTTCAAGGCGCTATTCCCGTTATTGAATATAAGCATACCGATCCACATTATTTTGCATCTAAAGCGATTTTTGCTACGGCATTGGGTATGCGCCCAATGGCTGCATATATTCCAGCAGGTTGGGATCCAAATATTTTAATGCAGCCCAAAGGTAGTTATATCATTCAGCATTTTTCTAATGCGCAATTGCCAATGCCGGCACGTGCTTCAAAACTCAATGATCTCACTTTTTATAACGCCACAACCAATACCCAAACAGCTTCGGGTATGCAAATTATAGTTAACCCTCCAGACAGCTTACCAATTGAAAATATCCGCTACCCTGATTTTGGCATTGCTTGGCAATTTCATGGCATTCCATTTCAAAGCAACGAGCATGGTATTCAAACTGGAATTATGGGTTATGCGCTCTTGGTGTTGAGTGTTCTGAATATCCCTATTGATTTAATTTTAAATACCCATTATCCAAATATTCTTACCACCATGGGCAGCTCGATTTCTTGGGTCTCCCTTGTACTTGGAGTAATTTTATTCTTGGTGCTTATTATTTCTATCGTCAAAAGAGTGCGTGACAATGGATCCGATTGACCTGCTCTTTTTATTCGGCTTTATCGGAATTTGGGTTCCGCAAGCCTTTTGGGCTTGGCTGAGTTATTCGGCTTGGCAGTATTCAAAAAAGGCGGTTATTGAGCTGAAAAACCTGCCTGTACCTGAACACTGGCCGATGCTGAGTGTCTTGATTCCAGCCTATAACGAAGCTGTGGTGATTGAAGATACACTGCATGCGATGGCGCAGCAGGATTACCCTGCCGAATCCTATGAAGTGCTGCTGATTAATGATGGTTCTAAAGATGATACCTTAGAAATTGCCGAACGTATGGCGGCGCTTTATCCCTGCATTAAAATTGTCAATGTACCTAAAGGCATGGGCGGTAAAGGTAAATCTCGCACGCTAAATAATGGTTTGCCGCATGCCAAAGGCGAGCTCATTGTTGTTTATGATGCAGACAGTACCCCTGAGCCGAATTGTGTACGCTTATTGGCGCAAACTTTAATTGCCGATCCTAAACTGGTTGCAGTTAATGGCAAGGTACGCACCCGAAATTGGCGTGACAGCATTTTGACTCGATTTATCGCCATCGAGTTTATTTTTTTCCAATGGATTTTTCAGGGCGGTCGCTGGAACAAGTTTGAACTTTCAACTTTAATGGGGACAAACTATGTGATTTGGCGTAAAGCGCTGGAAACCTTAGGTGGATTTGACGAAAAATCTTTGGTTGATGATACCGAAATGAGTTTCCGAATTTTCCTAGGAAAAAAACGCATTAAATGGGTGCCTTATGCCGTTGGTTGGCAACAAGACCCCCCCTCTTTAGAGGTTTTTATTAAACAGCGCTCCCGTTGGACGCAAGGAAATTTTTATGTCACCAATAAATATTTACCGATTGCGCTAAGACATCCTTTCCCAATCGGTGTGGAAATTTCCAACAACATTATGTGCTACATCATGTTTGTTCCCGCATTATTTTGGAGTCACACCGCGCTGGTTCTAGGTTTACTGAATATTGCCAATGTATCTATTCCAGGTCCGTTTACGGCACTTTGGGGGCTGTCATTCTGCCTTTATGTTGCTCAAATGTGGTTTACCTTGTCGTTAGAGAAAGCTAAACCACAAATGTATTTCTTTTCAGTACTTGCCTATTTTACCTATTCACAGATTTTCCTGATCATCGTGTTTAAAGCTGCCTATGACATGATCAAAGGCAAATTAAAAGGTGAAGGTATTCAATGGTACAAGACTGAACGTAGTAAAGAGAAAAAATGATGAAACACTTAAAAATCTCCCCACTTTTGTCCTCATTACTTGCAATCAGTATTCTGGCTGCGCAGACTGCTAACGCTGCACAATGGTCTTTTCCAGACAGCATCAGTCAAAGTAAGCAAGCGCAAATCAGCCAATATTTTTATGTTGCCAAAGGTGAAAGTTGGAATAATGCCACGTATACCACCAACTACAATGCCGATCAAAATGTCAGTGTGGTTGTGAATTTAGATGACAAGCCGATCTACCGTGCTCAACTTGCCAATACAGGCACGCTGTCATTTAATGTACCCGCCAGTACCAGCGGTTTTCACCGTCTAGACCTGATTGTTCAGCAAAACAACACCATTGATCAAAGCAATTTGTGTTTAGAACAGCCGATTCAAGCAACGGCATTTGAGCAGGCGAATCTGAGTTATCAGCCCGTGCGTCAAAATTTCCGCTTAAGCGATTTACCTGATGCGTTGTATAACCCTAAACTCAACAGCAATACGGCGTTAAAGGGCGCTTTTATTTTTAATGCCAAAGACATTAAAGAAAGCAGCTCACTGGCGCGCTTAGTCAGTGGCTGGGAACAAAGCCGCACGGTCAAATGGCTCACCGCACAGCAAGCGGAAACAGAAACACCTGATTTTAAAGTGGTCGTGCAACATGCAGCCCAATTAAAAAATCCAGTATTACAACTACAAGCACCAAATAATATTCCTACATTGACGATCCAATACGGCAATGCTGCACAGCTAGAAAATGCAGTAAATGCCCTACTCAATGCTAAATATTTGCAGCAGCTAAACAGTGATAGCGCTCAATTGCCTGAGCGTATTGAAAGTCCAGCATGGGCCGTGAGTAAAAAATTTGATAATTTAGCAGACCTTGGCATCCAAGATTTCCGCTTAGGTCAAAGTAAACAAATCTTTACCCTCAACTTCCCAGCAGTTTGGCAACCAACCGATATTCTGCAAGGCCAAATCGCACTACGCGCTCAAAGTGGCTTACTTGAAGGCTCTGCAATGACTGCTTGGATTAACAGCGCACTTGCAGGCAGCATGAAACTTGCCAATCTAGAATCAGATCCTGTCGACCGCCAGTTCAACATCTTCAGTGCCGATATTGGCAAATCGCCATCCTTTGATTTGGCTATTGAAAATACAGTGCTGGCGAACTCTAATTGCTTACCAAATGTGCAAGGTTCAGTGTGGGTCAATGCTGAAAAATCTAAGCTCATGTTGCCTTATGTGCTGAAACAAGGGGTAATTAGCCTGTCGTCTGTATTGGCGACTCAACCTAAAATCGCAATTAATGATCATCCTAGCAGCAACAGCATAGCGGTGACGGCTATGCAAACAGCCAAACAAATGCTGATGACTGCTGCCCCTGTGCCACTTAATTTAAGCAGTTTTGATCCTGCACATCCTGAGCAAGTAAATGTCCGTGTCAATGCAGATATTTACCACCAGCAAGTGTTAATGCATCAAGATACGCTGTATCAACCAACGGCAGCGAATGGTTTCTTTGTTATATACCAAAATAACCGCTTCAATATCATTACAGATGATACAACTGGCGCCGACACATTTAACCGCTTGTGGCCTAAAATTCAGAGTCAGATTCCAAACAATACCGCGAAACTTTTTGTATCAGCAGAAGGTAATGTATATGTACTTAAAAAGCTAATTTTACAAACAAAAAGCGAGCCGATTATTGAGCAATCGAATACTTTCGTCATTATCGTGATACTATCAGCGCTGGTCGTGCTGATGGCCTTCTTCTGGTTATGGCGTAAACGTAAAAATGAAAGCAAATCCGAATAAAAAGAACTTAGCCAAAATGCTCATACTCTTTAGCATTTTGGCATGCTTTGTTTTAGGGACCTGTGCTGCGGTTTCACGCACACAGTCCCCTGCTAAGGTTATGGGTGTATTTTGGCAACCCGATTCAAACTCCGTACCCAGCGGTAATTGGGATCTTTTGGGTGCTCACACTTTTGTTCCGCAATTTGGCATGGTCAATGCCAAATCATGGTTTCCTGCTGGCAATATGCCACAGTGGGAAAACCTACCCAATTGGGAGAATGTACAAAAACAGCCGTGGTCTAAGCATCTCATACTCGGTCTATCGGGCGAATACAATGAAATTAACGCCCGCGCACATGTCAAACAACATGCTGCAACCTCGCAAAAATTCCTTCAACAAGTAACCCTGAGCCATCCACCTCAGGGTTATTATTTTCCAGTCGAAGCAGATCCTACATGGCTGCGTGTGAACGAATTAGGTAAAGCACTACAAAGCTTGCCGTCTCCACTTTGGGTGAGCATTTACAGTGCTGAAGCGGAACCTGAATTTTATGATGCATGGTTAAATAGCTGGCTTCCATCAAATACGAATGTGTTCTTTCAGGATGGTGTCGGCACAGGCACACGCACCCCTGCACAAGCTTTAAAAATCGCCAAACAATTACAACAAAAATTTGGTCAGAAAAGAATTGTATTGGTCTTAGAGGCCTTCCGCCCGACTAAAAATGGTGGATTTCGTGCAGCGTATCCATGGGAAATTATTCAGCAACTCAAAACCTATGAAAATCAAAACGTATTTATCTTTGATGGTCCACATTATATGGACCGTTCAACCGTGTATGCAGTTGCTTTATGGCAAAAGCTTGCTTATTAAATACTACATTGAAATAAAAAAGATCAGCATAAAGCTGATCTTTTTTTTAGAGTACATTAGGCTAAATTTATTGCCAAAATGGGTCATCTAATTTCAAACTGGCTTGCTCGCATCCTGATAGATTTGTTCTAAAATCCGTTCTGCGGCATAACCATCACCAAAGGGATTTTTTACCTGAGACATGGATTGATAATAATCAACATCGTCCATCAAACGCGTTGCCTGTTTTAAAATCAAATCTTTATCTGTACCCACTAAAACTCCGCCACCAACATCTACAACTTCAGGTCGCTCTGTAGTTGTACGCAAAATCAGCACTGGCTTATTGAAAGATGGGCCTTCTTCTTGCAAACCGCCCGAATCAGTCATGATAAAGTGCGCGCGGCGCATCATATTCAATAGATTTGGATAGTCCAGTGGCGGCAATAAATGCACTTGCGGATGCGCATCAAAATATTGATGCACCACTTGGTGAACTGCAGGATTGAGATGCACGGGCCAAACAAAATTCAAATGCGGATACTGCGCTGCCAATTGCTGAATTGATTCACAGATATTTTGAATCCCTTCACCAAAATTTTCACGGCGATGTGCAGTCACCAAAATAACTTTTTGCTCATCACTAAAATTCAAACCCAATTCTGCCATCAGGCGCAAACCTTCTGCATCACTCAATCGAGATTTAGCCAAACGTACGGCATCAACCACCGTGTTGCCTGTCACATGAATGTGTTCTGGTGTAATTGCTTCATTCATTAAATTTTGCTGCGACTGCTGGGTCGGTGCGAAATGCCAACGTGCAATGCGCGAAACCAACTGGCGGTTACCTTCTTCTGGAAATGGATGTTCCATATCATAAGAGCGCAGTCCAGCCTCGACATGCGCCACAGGTATTTTCAGTGAAAATGCTGTTAATCCAGCGGCGAGTACCGTGGTAGTATCACCTTGAACAATAATTGCATCACGCTTCACGCCATCAGCAAATACGCTTTCCAATTGTTCTAAGCCATGTTGTAGCAGTTGATTGAGGCTTTGCCCTGCGGACATCATCTTTAAACGTTGATCAATTTGAATTTGAAAAAATTCGATGGCATCACGTACCAATTCATCATGCTGACCAGTAAAAACCACTTCTACATCAAAACGCGGGTCTTGCTTTGCAAGCAAAATAATTGGAGCAACTTTAATTAATTCTGGGCGTGTGCCAAAAACAATCGACAGTTTCAATTTGTTTTGCATCATGATTAAAATCCTTGATAAATCGTCAATTCCACGCGGGTATTATTAAAGGTATCTTTCACATCTGTTGGTGTTGATGTCACGTATTTACCATATAGCTGCTCTACGCGAAGCGTCATTGGAAATTGTGCAAAAGGCTTCCATGAAACCCCTGGGCCGGCTTCCGCAAAATTATTGTAATAGCGATGTGCAGTATCATTAATGCTGTGGAATTTGCCATATAGTTGAACGCTATTATTTGCAAAACCCAGTCCCGTGCGTACCCGCATATCGGCTAAAACTGAATAATCTTCTCGCGAGTAGGTTGCAATATTGCCATAAGCATCGGTATGCCAATTTGGACAAGCTGCTTGTTCACACCATTGGTCTGAATTCCATTCCTGATAGCCCGTTAAACCAGCGTTGATACTTTCACGAAATTTACTTCGATCACGGTCAATCAAATCGTAACTGCCGCCCACTTCTGCATACGCCCGCACTGGCAGTTGTAGCCATGGTTGGTAACTCACCCCAACACCGACAATCGCCGCATTATCATCATAAATAACCGCATTACTACCCAAAACTTCCGGGTTGGTATTGCCAGAAGAACGTGTGTCGCGGTTGATACTGGCAAAACCATACAATTGACCTTGCTGACCTTCGCCAAAATAACGACCTGCACGGGCTTTTAAAGGAAATAGCCCAAGATCAAAACGACCTTCATAAGAGGGAGAGAAATAGACGTCTGCAAATACACGGCTGCCTGATTGATCATTGCTGCCTTGTAAATTTTTAACTGCCTGTTCAGCCGTTGCTTTGGTATCAGGGTTAGTGGAATCTCGAACTGATTTAAATAATTCTAATGCTTCGGCATTACGCTCTAGCCCATTCAACAAATAAGCTTGCTGGAGTGTCAGTGACTCATCTTGTGGCGCTAAAGCACGTGCTTTAACAATACTATCCAACGCGCCTTGATTGTTTTTTTGATTGATACGTAAATACGTTAAGCTTTTCCAAACACGTACATCATTAGGCGTGATCTGACTAATTTGCAGCAACATTTGTTCAGCTTGCTGTGGATCACTTTTCTCAATTTTATAATAATTTTCCCACAAAGGATAAACCGCAGTATCCATTGGAACCTGAGATTGTTCCACTGGGTTTGCATTTACAAACTGTACTGCTGAAAGACTCATCAAACTGCAAAAAAGCAGCTTCATCATCTTATGCATTTGGGGATCAATCATTAGAGCACTCTCATTATTTACTTAGATTACAACAAGATATTTTACCAATAACACACTATTAGGCTTAATAAATGTTAACCAAGTCACTATTTTAAACCAATAGACACCATTTTCACACGTATAATCTTAAGTCGTTTCTCCTAAACTTAAATGATTTTTGTACAGTAAATACGTAACGCATGCTTGGATTAGTTCATTTTAAATGCTGTATATTTCATTTTATTGTGATGGCTAAATGATAATTTCTATTGACCTGCACATTTTTCGCAGGCGGAATGACCCCATCTATCTCAATATTTTTCTTCATTCAAAATCGGTGCACTCTTCCAAATTACATCAGCGAATAAGGAAATTCTATAACTTCCCATATTCACGATCTTAAGATTTACATTTTTTTCAATTGGTCTATATATCCATCTAGATGACTCTGCATTTCAGGCATGATTTTTCTTAAAAATTGGCAATAATTTAGTGCATCTTGTGCGGACAATATACCCGTAGACACCAGCTGCATTTGCTTTTGTAGTAAACCTTCAACTTTTGGGATATCTGGCTTTTGACCATGACTTAAGCCCTGACTAATGGCTGCAAATTCAGTATAAAGCTGATCACGTTGACGCAAAAGTTCGGTTTGATTATCTAATGGCTTTAGATTCTGCTGTGGATTTTGCATTGGCTGCGAAGCTGATTCTTGCGCGGCTGTTATAGCGTGATTCGGCGATGTTTTAGAAGTCTCAACAGCTGTTTTAAGAAACCCTGTCTCAGGTTTAAAAAATAGCACCATAAGACACAAAACAATCAGTCCACCTGTAGTAACGGCAGTAAATTTGATCCAGCTCATTGTTTCACCTTTGTTATTTTATTTAAATGATTAATTTAATTTATAAAATTTTCTTTTAAATAATTTCATAAATTAGAAGAGGTGCAAAAAACCCAAGCGATCTGCACCTCGAATTAATTTTTAAGTTTATTTACTTCTATCTTTATTATTCATATTAAGGCGTAGACCATCCTGCTGGTGCATAACCTAAACGAACACGCTGTGGGTGATTGCCAACTGGAACTGTGATGACTTTTTCACCTGTTGCAAAATCAATCACGGTTACTGCATCTGTGGCACTTTCAGAAATGACACAGCGTTTACCATCTGGACTTTGCGTTGCCCAATACGGTTTGCCTGCAGCAATCAATTTCGCCGCGGTCAAAGTTTTACGATCGACGATGGTGGCATAATCGTCCATCGTTCCTGCAACACATAGTTTTTCACCATCTCCACTGATCGAAAGCCCATGATGGCGTGAGTCATTCACCCATTTGGTGCGATCAGAGGGAATAGTTGTACTTCCCGGAAGCTGTGCAATGCGTGTGACTTTGCCTTGATTGAGATCATATTCGACCAAGCCATTAAAAAATGAGACTTGCGCATAGATTTTGGATTCATCTTTGCTAAACACAATTGGACGCACAGCGTTCGATAGGTCTTTACGGCCAAAGGCATCCAATGCAGGACGAAAATCAATTTTCTTCAATACTTTAAAATTATTAGCATCGGCAATGGTGAGATAGCGTTTGCCTTTAGTGAAATCCTGCCACGTTGCATCCATTGAGGTTTCCACATTACCTATGGCTGAGTTAAGAATTTTTGTGCCACCATCAAAGTAAATATTTTCATGTGGCTTATCTCCTGTGGCAAAGCGCCCGAGTTCCTTGCCTGTGTTGATATCGAGTATATGTACGACATTTCCTGAAGACGCTGATACTGCAACCTGTTGACCATCAGGGGATACTGCCATATGGTCTGCTCGAAATCCCTCAACGGGTGTGCGCCAATTAATTTTCCCTGTTGTAATATTAATCGAGACAACATCTGCATAGCTTGGGCGTGATGCAACCACCGATTTGCCATCTGGTGTGGAATACATGTCATCGACCAATTGATCATTTCCCTCTCCTGCCGTATTACGAATATAGCTATAGGCGATCAACTTTACTGGATTGAGGTAAATCTCAGTGAGCCGTTCCTTTTTGTCGGGCACCATATTGATGACACCAACTTTCTGATAGTTTTTTGCAGGATTGATGACAGTAACCGTACCATCCCAGTTATTGCCGACAAAAAAGACTTGCTGGCTATTGGGTGGAACGGGTGCAGTGCTGGTCGCTGCGAAAGTAAGTGGCGACACCGCAACCATCATATAAAGAAGTGTCCTGATCCAGAGATTCTTTTTCATTTTTATTGTCCATTAATTTGTTTTATTTAGAAATATTCATCTGATAATTGATAATTTTTTAATCTAGATGAATCTACCTATTTATGTTCTAGGCGATTTAAGATTACTTAAATATACAAGTGTATTTATATAGTGAATTTTTTATTTCCGATGAGTTGAATATATTTCACTCAAGATACGAATAAAAAAAAGCACCCGAAGGTGCTTTTTTAGTTCATCAAATGATTAGTAAATAATTTGATTATTGTTGATTAGGTCATCTAGTTCGACTTTGCTCGTTTGATTGAGCAAGATCACGAGATCTTGTGATTCATATTCCGTACCTGATGTGCCATCACGGTCAATTGAAATCACAGCTGAATCAGTTTCTTCGTCATATTCTACTGTTACAAACTCTGCGAGATTCGCTTCAGTTGCATCGTCAGAAAGTAAGGATGAGATGTCGATTTGGTCATTTGAACCGATAGTAAACCCGTCAACCTGGTTCGCTTCGCCATTCGCTAATGCGTATTCTTGATTTAAAACTTTAAAGATAGGATCTTCGTCAATCGCTAAATCATTCACATCATTAACTTCTGCTGTAAGCATTGAGCGCCCAGCAAATCCATCTGCATCCAACACTTTTACTTGAAAATCCAGTGTAGACGTTGTCTTATCACTATTTGATATTTCCGTAGAAGTTGCGGTCAAGGTCACATCAAGGATTTCTTGGGATTTTTCTTTAACCGTCAGAGTAAAGTCAGTGTACTCTGATGCACTTGCATCTTGAACCGCAGGAGAATACTTAGCAATACCATCTGCACCAACAGTCACTGAATGAGATTTACCCGCTGCATCCTTAAAGCTGAGGATAGAACCTGGACGCAAGCCTGACATTTCAAATGATACATATTCTGAACCATCAATATCCATTGCTTTTACATGAATACCATCTAACTGAATCACATCTTCAGCATTACCTTGATATCCTAGAGCTATTGGATAGAAGCCTGTCTCATCTTTACCATCAACGCCAGCATTATAGTCACCTAGAATATAACCTGTGTCTGTAAGCAATCCATTAATGGCATCGACACTTGGATAATAACTTACAGCACTACCATCTTTTGTAGTAACGTTAAAGTTATAATTACCCACACCCTCAGCATTATGCGCATAGAACTGGAAGCTATAGAAACCTGTTTGACTCACACTAAAACTAGTATCTGCTTCGGTATTTACCCCTATCCAGTTGACATGTTCGGTAGAAACGCCATCACCAATAATAATCGCAGCACTATCATCAGCCTTTCCTTCATATTTATAGACTTGACCCGCTTCAAGGAATACAAAACCATGAATATAAACTGCATCAAACGTCGGTAAATTACTAGCATTCAAACTGCCAGTCTTTCCTGCCTCTGCATATGCAATACTACTACCATCCGAATTGGTGACGTTCGTATTGTTACGCAAATAATCAATAGCATTGATAAGGGTATCTCTATTTGCACCATCCCCAGAATTTTCAATCAAATTACTGCCATCAACATTTTTAACATTTTTCCAGGTTTGAATATTCAATTCTAACGGTGGTATATCAAAGTTAAAAATACCCACCATCGGCTGGTCGGCAACAGCAGTGACCTGAACGTTGATGGCATCTGTTGTGATTGTCTCTCCAACGTACCCATAGGCATAAGTAATTTCAGGAATTTCAACCATACCACTAAAGTCTTTCAATGGGGTAAAGGTTAATTCACCAGTTGATGTGACCGTTAAAGTACCCACACCTGGAACTTCAATAGGATTTTTTACAACGCTATTCCAATCATGTGTAATCTGTGTCGTAACTCCACCAATGGTAACTGTGTTTATCAGGTTATACGTTGGCTGACCCTCAATTGGATTCGGCAAAGTTACTTTTCCATCTTCCAGCACTGTAGCGTCAGGTTTAACAGGGACATCATCAAATGTCACTGTACCCGTATCTTCATCCGTGCCATCTGTCACGGTGTAAGTTACATCTGGAACTGAGCCTGAATAATTCGGCTCTGGAGTAAAGGTTAACTGACCTTCTTCTGTAATCGTGATTGTACCTACGTTTGGAATAGTCGCAGTTTCACTCGGTTGATAAGTGTTACCACCAACGGTGAAGTCTTTCACTGTTAATGGTTTACCTTCTGGATCGCTGTCGTTTTCAAGGATGTCTTTGGTTACTGGCGCATTATGCACTGGGGTAACAAGGTCATCGTTTGCTTCTGGTGCTTNATTCGGTGCAGCTGGAACATCTTCAAAGGTCACTGTGCCTTGAGCTTCGCCGCCTTTGCCATCAGTTACCGTGTATGTCACGTCAGGAACCGAACCGGTATAACCTGCTTCAGGCGTAAACGTTAAATTACCATCTTTATCAACGGTGATTGTTCCTACGCCTGGAAGTTCAGCCGTTTCACCTGGCTGATAAGTTTTATCCCCAACAGTGAAGTCTTTTAACACTAATGGATCATTTTCAGGGTCAGTATCGTTTGTAAGGATGTTCTTCTCAACTGGCGTACCGTGCTCCGTGGTCACTGTATCATTTTCAGCAACTGGTGGCTTATTCGGTGCAGCTGGAACATCTTCAAAGGTCACTGTGCCTTGAGCTTCGCCGCCTTTGCCATCAGTTACCGTGTATGTCACGTCAGGAACCGAACCGGTATAACCTGCTTCAGGCGTAAACGTTAAATTACC
>NZ_NEGG01000016.1 GCF_002135295.1 Acinetobacter sp. ANC 5054
AATTAGGGGCGTCGCCAAGTGGTAAGGCACCGGGTTTTGATCTCGGCATCCGTTGGTTCGAATCCAGCCGCCCCTGCCATTTACTTCAAAAAAGACAGAACATCATTTGCAGTTGCTTTGTTATTTCAACTTGACAAAATGCTGTAAAAATATTAAAGTTCTGCCGCATTAGGGGCGTCGCCAAGTGGTAAGGCACCGGGTTTTGATCTCGGCATCCGTTGGTTCGAATCCAGCCGCCCCTGCCATCTAATTCTCTAATTTGCCAACCGCCAAGGGTGCTTCATGCCCAATCTTGTCGTTTTTAGTGGATCTGCACATCCACAATTCGCCCAAAAAGTCGTTAGCCACCTTCACATCCCTCTAGGTGCTGCATCTATAGGTCAATTTTCTGACGGTGAAATCGCTGTCGAAATTACTGAAAATGTTCGTGGTAAAGACGTATTCATTGTACAACCAACTTGTGCCCCAACTAACGATAACCTTATGGAAATCTTAGTGATGGCTGATGCTTTGCGTCGTGCAAGTGCTGGTCGTATTACTGCTGTCATTCCTTACTTTGGTTATGCTCGTCAAGACCGTCGTCCACGTTCAAGCCGTGTGCCAATTACTGCAAAAGTTGTAGCAGACATGCTTACAACTGTAGGTATTGACCGCGTTGTCATGATCGACCTTCATGCCGACCAAATCCAAGGTTTCTTCGATATTCCTGTAGATAACATCTACGGTACTCCAGCGCTTTTAGCTGACCTTCGTCAACAGTCACATGACAACTTAATGGTTGTTTCTCCTGACGTTGGTGGTGTAGTACGTGCGCGTGCTGTCGCTAAGCAAATGGGTGATATCGATCTTGCGATCATCGACAAACGCCGTCAAAAAGCGAATGAATCTCAAGTAATGCACTTGATCGGTGACGTGAAAGGCCGTGACTGTGTAATCGTTGATGACATGGTGGATACCGCAGGTACATTGTGTAAAGCTGCTGACGCACTTAAAACTTTTGGTGCGCGTAAAGTTGTAGCATATGCAACTCACCCTGTACTTTCTGGTAAAGCATTAGAAAACTTGAAAAATTCTGTAATCGATGAATTAGTTGTCACTGACACTATTCCGCTTTCAGAAGAAGCTCAAGCTCTTGGTAAGATTCGCCAAGTTTCAGTTGCAAGTATGGTTGCTGAAACAATTCGTCGTATTAACAACGAAGAATCTATTAGCGCAATGTTCGATAGTTATCTATAATAGAGCGCTAAATTTTCAAAACCCTGCCATTTGGTGGGGTTTTCTATCGCTGAGCTGGTCGAAAACTCAGCTTAATTAAACTTAAATAGGAATGTCTATCATGGCAAACTTCGTATTAAACGCAGCGGCACGTGAAGAAGCAGTACAAGGGAAAGGTTCGAGCCGCCGCCTTCGTCTTCAAAATAAAGTACCAGCAATCATCTACGGTGGTGCAGCTGAGCCTGTAGCAGTTACTTTAGAACTTCGTCAACTTGTTAAAGCTTTAGAAAACAACGCTTTCTTTGAAGAAGTTGTTGAAATCAACATCGACGGTACTGTTGAAAACGTTAAAATCAAAGCGTTACAACGTCACCCAGCTAAAAACACTCCTATGCACGCTGACTTCGTTCGCGCGTAAGTGTTGATGGTGTAAATTAGTGTCAAAACTTTCACTGATTGTAGGTTTGGGTAACCCAGGTTCTGAGTATGCCCAAACCCGCCATAATGCAGGCTTCTGGTTCGTAGAACGCCTTGCAGAACAATATGGCATTTCTCTTAAAGCAGACCCAAAATTCAATGGAATTAGCGGTCGTGGTAATATTGAAGGTCAAGACGTTCGTCTGCTATTACCTACAACCTTTATGAACCTTGTTGGTAAAAGTGTTGTTCCCTTCGCCAAATTCTATCAAATTGCTCCTGAAGCAATGCTCATTGCACATGATGAACTGGACATGAACCCAGGTGTCATTCGCCTTAAAACAGGTGGTGGTCACGGTGGTCATAACGGTTTACGTGATATCGTCCCGCACACAGGTCCTAATTTCCATCGCTTACGCATTGGTATTGGTCATCCTGGCTCAAAAGAACGTGTCTCTGGTCATGTACTGAGTAAAGCCCCTAGCAGTGAACAAGGTTTAATGGACGACGCAATCGCACATGCTTTATCACGCTCTAAGTTGTTGGTAAACGGTGAGATTCAGCAAGCCATGAATCAAATCAATGCTTACAAATAGAACTGACAAATCCACAAATTGTTGAACAATCATGCTTGCCATCTGATTCATTTCAGAGCAAAATGCGCTTGCATTTGACTGCTTACCCAGCATTCAAAGATTGTTTCACCATAAGATCAAGATCTTAGGTCCACTAAGGAGACGCTAGCCATGCTATCTCGTTTATTAAAAGCTAAAATCCACCGTTGTGTCGTTACACAAGCAGAATTACATTATGAAGGCTCTTGTGCAATTGACGGTATTCTTCTCGATTTAGCCGGTATCCGCGAATATGAAGAAATTCATATGTGGAACGTGACTAATGGTAAACGTTTCACAACTTATGCGATTCGTGGCGAAGAAGGTTCTGGCATTATTTCTGTAAACGGTGGCGCTGCACTTCAAGCAGATGTTGGCGATCTAATGATTATTGCTACATTTGGCGACTTCACTGAAGCAGAAGCGAATGCACATAAACCACGTTTAGTGTATGCAAATCCAAATAACACTGTGAACCACACAGCGAACTGTATTCCAGTTCAGGTTGCTTAATTTTCAACCAAGCAAAGATTCTAAAAAGCCCGCACATTTGCGGGCTTTTTTATAGGCTAAGTTTAATGTTCTCGATGCTTAAGCTCATTAAACAAATTTTCCTTATAAAAAATCCATCATTCATTCAACGATGTCTCTCTTGGCCCTTTCCACCAAGCATGCTTCTGTTCGCATTTTAACGACTGCAATTGTTCCCCAACTAAGCCCACCAATAAAGGCTGACCATTTTCTTGCACCTTCAGCTCTGCATATTTTGCATCGCGATAACAAGACTCTAAACCTTCTGCAAACATAAAACTGTTGGCTGCTGGATATAACCCCTCAAATGTATTGTCAGGATTTTTTAGAATGAGCCTTGTCGATGCATTTGGAGATTCCGCTAATACATTTGGCTTAAAACTGGTTCGAATTACTTTTCGCTGTGCATCAAGTTGCACATAACTCACAATATTTTTCTGATTTTCAAAATATTGACGTTGCAATTCTTCTTCCTTTGCCTGTTTAGCAATCTGAGCATCTGATAGTTCTGCTACAGGTGATTTGCCTCCAAAATACAGATCATAATTCAGCACCATATAATCGCCTTGGATTAAAGAGCGCGGATCGACAGGTTGGAGTTTCACATAGATACTTTTACTATGTGATAAATGCCATTCATGTCGCACAATCAACACCACGCATAAAATGATACTGAGGATAGCCAAAACCAAGGGAAGCATTTTTTTCATAGAGGATTGTTTAAGCTTATTCATCAGCCCCCCCTACTCGTTTAGCATTTATTGTTGATAGCATCCACGTCAGCCCAAGCACCAAAACCCCAGAGATAAAAATGGTGAAACTTTTGAGTAAAAAGCTAAAACCTAAATTGTAATACAGCAACCATAAACTAAAAATCAGCAACAGTATGCAAAGTGCTTTTACTAAAGTTTGTTGATAAACCTGCGCCCAAGACAGCAAAGCCAATATTAAGAAAATTTCAAAATAACCCATTGCAATCAACACAAGTCCCAAAATCAGTAACAGCCATTTTGCCATTCCTGAAAATTTATGATCATTGGCAATATATAGTCCAAGCCATACTACTGGCAGTAGATAGTCAATGAGCAAATACAATAGATGATTTGGTGAGTGTGAAAAATACAGAAAATTTATGGATATAATTTGCAAAACTACACTGGCGAATACGATAAACAACATCCATAACGCAAAGCTTTTTCGATACATCGAGTGCAGCCAATATATCGCAGAACCAAGCAAGAGAATCAGCAGAATATGATTCAATCCTGTCACAGCTAAAATAATGTTTTCATCGCCATGAAGAAGCTCTGAAAAGCATAGCGTAGCAACTGCAATCCCATAGGTCGCAATCAATTGAACTAAAGCAATAAACCAATGCATGCGGCTCAATAGGCACAGCATGGTGAATCCGATTTGCAGGATTAAAATGAATGCTAAGCTATCTGTAAGCAGTTCAGTATGAACTAATACTGCCGATTGCCCACAAATCCATAAACAATAGGCAAATTGGCGACTAAAGATACTTTTAGCACGTCGAATAAGCCACCACGCCAAAGCAACAAAGACCAAGCCCATGACAATTGAAAATGCTTTCCAATAGGTCAGCAATAAACTTGATAAAATAATGCCCGCTAGCCACGCACCAATCGCCAATGGAATTACGGCAAATTTAGTCTGCGGTAGAAACTTCATTAGTGCCAAGCTAATCACAGCAAACCACGCAAAAATAAGAAGTGCTAAAATCAGCATTCCACCAATAGAATCAGACAGCGCATGTTCTGTTAACTGAAATATCAGAATACTAAAACTTGCAGCCAGACCTGCTGCTTGCAAACTGGTTTCTAATGCTCGATGTTGCAGATAAAAAAGGCTAATCAGATAAATCGGAAGCACGATGGAAAGCAGTAAATATGGCCACTGATACTCTTTTACGCCATTTCCGCAGAATAAAAACATGCAGTACATCGACATGATCGTTATAAATGCAATAAAGACAAACCGCAAAGTGGGATAATATTTCAAACAAAAACTCACACTGATCGCAGTTAAAATATTCATGCTGATCAAATACATCAGCTGATGATCTGCAATTAAATAGTGTTGTTTAAAATATAAAAATAAAGCCAACTGACTGACCACGCACAGTAGCGCAAATACACCAATATTAGGTCGATAGAGCCAAGGCAAAAGTAGCAAAGCCCATACCAAAAACAACAGATAGCTGTCTGCTCCTGTTTGATAAACCTGTCCGATCACCGCTAGACTTAATCCCAGCAATAACCCGCTTAAAGCATCTAAACTTTGCTGAATCCATGAATGCTCAGCAAAATAAACACTTGCACCTGCACTGAGCAGTAAAAGCAGTAAAGGAATTGCCAGTTGTATCGCTTGCGGCAACATCAACCAATTGGCTGCAATCAAATACAGAAAACTTGCGGCAATTAGTGCTAGGCCAATTACCTGCAAATATTGAATTACATTGAGGTCATGGAAAAGTCGTGGTGAAAACTCATTGTCCAATTTGGGGCCAAACTGATTTAAATTTTTCTGCTGAGACTGAATCGGAACGGTCATTTTTATCATTATGGTTACATTGTTAATTTATCGGCAAGATAGCATGCTTTAGTGTCATTTATAAAAATGCTTACAAATCCAATCATCTGCTTTACTTATCTTAAATTTTGCAAATGATTCTGAGTAATAACATCCCCTTAGCACACCAAACAGGTCTATACTTATTGCACATCGCTTCAGGGCGGGGTGTAATTCCCCACCGGTGGTAAATTTGGCAAAACAAATGATTTGACCCAAACAGCCCACGAGCAAATCGTTTAAACGCGATTCGCAGATCAGGTGCAATACCTGAGCCGACGGTATAGTCCGGATGAAAGAAGACGACGTCACATATTAATATCTTGATATTTTCAAGCTATTCCGTAACGCCACACTATTTCACATGTCCTGAAATGTTCAACCGTATCTAAAATTTACGCGAGCGTTTCAATGTCTAGTTTAATTCAACCTGAAATTTTCTTTTCCGCCCTTCCACCCGCAGAGCAACGTATGTTGCAAGCCTTAGAAGATATCCGCCAAGGTAAACCTGTTTTGGTCATGGATGATTTTGACCGTGAAAATGAAGCCGACCTGATTGTCGCTGCTGAAACACTCACTGTTGAAACCATGGCACGTATGATTCGTGATGGTTCTGGGATTGTCTGTCTCTGTTTGACTGACAGCCATGCCAATCACTTAGAACTTCCACCAATGGTTGCTGACAACTCTAGTCATTTTAAAACTGCCTTTACCATCACGATTGAAGCTGCTGAAGGTGTTACTACAGGCGTTTCAGCCAAAGACCGTACCACAACCGTTAAAGCTGCAATTAAAGATGGTGTCGTAGCAAGTGACTTAAACCGTCCTGGACATGTATTCCCTTTACGTGCGCGCGAAGGTGGTGTCTTAACTCGTCGTGGTCATACTGAAGGCACCATTGATTTAGCCCGCTTAGCAGGACTGAAACCAGCGGGTGTACTCTGTGAATTAACCAATCCTGATGGAACGATGGCCAACGGTATTCAAGTTTTGGCTTATGCGCAAACCCATCATTTAACAGTTTTAACGATTGAAGAAATTGTGCAATATCGTTTGGCGCATAATCTTTAAGCAAGATGATCAAATCAAAAAGGGCTGAATAATTCAGCCCTTTGTTTTTCCAATCATGATATCCACAGATGGAATATTTTTATTTAAGCAAATAGTGCAGCATAAATGCCATAGATAGCAACGAAAATCAAAATCAGTCCGCATACAGCTAGTAATTTAGGATACCAAGCGGACTTGGCTAATCGATTAAAACCCAAATAAACCAAACTGAGCGTCGCAAAGTCTAAAATAATCCAACTGATGGTCAATAGCATTAAACTGACATTGAGACTAGTTGTAATATCTGTAAATTGTGGAAAAAATGAAGCGAAAAAGATAATATCTTTCGGATTCGATATCCCCACCAAAAAACCTTGCTTAAAACCACCATTTGCCACATTCAAAGTCATGCTATGGTCTGAAGTGTGTGTGTTAAAAACTTCTCTTAAAATATCAAAGCCAATATAGGCAATATATAAACAACCCAGTACTTTAATGCCGTTGAGCCAATGCTCATTGATATTCAATGCACCTTTCAATATCAGTACCGATAATATTATTAAAACCAGAGAGGCAAGATTAGTCCCGAAAATGGTTTGTAACGCACGCTTATATCCACCTTGCAGGCCTGCGCTCGCCACCAATAGCATCACAGGTCCAGGCGTTGCAATCATGACGACCACAGCAGCGCAATATAAAAAATATTCCGCAAAATTCACTTTCCTTCCCCTAATATCTTATTTCAATCTTATATAAAAAAAGAGGACTTAGTCCTCTTCTTCCATGCTGTGTAACAAGTGCAAACTGATCCCATCGGCTCTTAAAAAAGCCAGATCATAACTCGCTGTTGCCAGTGCCAAAACGCGCCGTTCAAACTCAGTCCAAAGTGGACGGACATCTTTATAATGAATACCTAAACCACTATCGTCCGTGAAATGTCGATTTTTTTCACAAAGCTTTAATGCATGATAGAGCTTACGACCTTTGGTCGCATCTGGTCGCAAGCGAACTCGCTTCGACAAAACAAAGCCTTCTACATGAGTAATATTTGCCAGCGGCAGCATCGGAATCAAAATCTGATCTAACTGCGCATCTAAACGTCGCCAAATCGTGGTGTGCTGTTCGGCTGTATAGGTATTCCACTTAATCACTTCGTGGTTAAAGCGACGGCAACCCCGACAAACTGAATCACCAAATACCGTAGAACAACGCCCTGCACACGGGGTTAATGAGGCAATTCGACGATCATTACTCAAAACAGGCTCCCAAGCATAAAAATTTACCTGAACATTCAAGGCAGGCATGACTATACACGCTAAAACTATTGAATTGAAGCCATGATCATTTGTGCTTGGAATTGGCCTTGGATCACTCGCAAATTCATACAAATCACGGTAGAATACGCGCCTTAAATTTTATCCTATTTTTATACATTTGGAGTACTCCATGAACGCTACTGTAGAACAGCTTGCACCTGTAGAACAGCAAGCGACCTCTGGTTGGGTTGTTGCCGCACTTTATCAATTCAAAGAAGTTCAAGATCCTGCTGATCTTCAACAACGTCTTTTAGACTTGGTAAAAACCATCAACCTTTGCGGTACTCTAATTGTTGCAGGTGAAGGCATTAACGGTACAGTTGCTGGTGATCGTCAAGCGATTGATGCGATCAAGCAATTCCTTCTTGGTGAAGGCTTTACTTCAATGGAATATAAAGAATCACACAGTGATGACAAACCATTCCGTAAAATGAAGATCAAACTGAAAAATGAAATCGTAACTTTAGGCGTGGAAGTTAAGCCACGTGATTTAGTCGGTCACTACCTTGATCCTAAAGAATGGAATGAACTGATTGCACGTGATGACGTCATTCTGATTGATACACGTAATGATTATGAATACAAAGCAGGTACGTTTAAGGGTGCGATTGACCCGAAAACCGAAACTTTCCGTGAATTTCCAGATTATGTGAAAAAAGAACTTGAACAGCACAAAGACAAAAAAATTGCGATGTTCTGTACAGGCGGTATTCGCTGTGAGAAATCAACTTCATTGTTATTACAAGAAGGCTTCAATGAAGTTTATCACCTCAAAGGTGGTGTCCTTAAATACCTAGAAGAAACCCCAGTTGAAGAAAGTATGTGGGAAGGCGAATGTTTCGTATTTGATGGTCGTACCGCAGTTACGCATGGTATGGAAGAAGGCGAAAACATTAAATGCCACGCATGTGGTTGGCCACTTGTTCCTGCTGAAGTCGAATTAACAAGCTATGAACATGGCGTGTCATGCAAATACTGTATTGATAAAACAACTGAGCAGCAAAAAGCGGGTTTCCGTATGCGTCAATCGCAAATTGTAGCGGCAAAACGTAAACGTCTCTAAGCCACTTTGTTGTAACCAGATATAAAAAAAGCCCTATTATTAGGGCTTTTTTTACGCAATCTAAACACTATGTTAATTTTTTTGACAAAATAACTATAACTGGTTATTTACGCGAATTAGTTGGCACATTTATGCTATTTCCGATCTCTTGATCAAATCAAAATGATTATTAGATACTTGAAAAGGAATACATTATGCCAAAATTAATACAATCTTCCATTGTGCCAGCGAGACTTGCATTACCTGCACCTAAAGTGAAGTCAAGTGTTAGCGAGCTAAAACATTTACTCAATCAGCAATCTCATTTATTGATTGTGAGTATTGCAACCTGTATAGGTGCAATTTTCGCCATATTTATTGCTTATACGCTGCACTTGCAACCGACCTTAATCAATATCGCTGCTTTATGCTTGGTCCCTATTGCATTAGCGTTAAGCTTACGTAAAGTATATATTCATACCTTGCTTAACATGGAATATGACGATTAGCCTTAGAATTAGACTTAACTTTAATCAACGATTCGCGCTTTTCAGCAACATAATTAAATATAAAAAATGATAAGACAATAAGTTGAAAAGGCCAGCACTCCATGTGCTGTTAAGCGCAAACGTGATTTAATCCCTAATTCTAAAAATCTCGGATTATTTTTTTAAATTTTCTTTCTATTTTTGATTCATTTTGAATCCCCAATTGTCTATTCAATCCAGCGAATTTTCGTCTGTTATATTTTCGAATTTCTTTTTATCTAGGTTCTTTACCAAGCTATCTTTTCCACATAGGATGAATTAACTTTTTTGTATATCCACCCATTATGAATCTCACTGAATGGATTATTTCAATCATGGAACAACTTGGTTACCTCGGTATCGCCTTGCTCATGTTCCTCGATAATGTATTTCCGCCAATCCCTTCAGAAATCATTATGCCCTCTGCTGGATATGCAGCCTCACAAGGTCAATTATTACTAGTCGGTGTGATCATTGCAGGTTGCATAGGTTCATTGCTTGCAGCTGCCCTTCTCTATTGGATCGGGTATAAGTTTAATCACGAGATGATTTTCCGTTTTGTCGATCGTTATGGTAAATACTTATTTCTTAAATCTGCCGATGTACAGAAATCGCTACAGTGGTTTGAGCAATATGGGCATCGAATTGTATTTTTTGGTCGTATGATTCCCGCTGTTCGTTCGCTCATTAGCATTCCTGCTGGTATGAGTCGAATGCCGTTTTGGAAATTCATGTTTTATAGTGGATTAGGTACGATTATTTGGACGACTTTTTTGGCTTATGTTGGATTCTATTTTGGAGAAAACCAACAACTGATGCAGCAAATTTTCAGTAAAGTTGGTCATGTTATTATTGCGATTACACTGATATTTTTGGGCTGGATTTTATATCGTCGTCATCAACGTAGACATCGTTAGTTTTTAGTACTTGTTGGTTTTATAGTTTGAAAGCCAAAATTTAAACGTGGCTAATCATGCAGAATTAGGACTATCTATACTCATTAGGCTGTGTATGATTAAGCTCTAAAGTGCAACATTCCATCTTGTTGCCAGCGTGTATTCTACTACTTGTTGATAAAATTTATAGTGTTTAACACGCACGATAAGAGATATGTTTACTTCAACTTAGCAACAGCTTTTCATTGGTTTAGTTTGATAAATGATGTATACCTTAATCCAATTTCAATAATGATAAAATGTAGCTTAAATAATGAAAAAATATATCCTAACATTTAGTGTGGCTTACATTATCGCAATGCTGGCTGTTCTTGTAATTGAGTCCTTTTTTGAAATGCCTAGCACTACATCCGTAATTTGTTTAATTGTCGGTAGTTTTAGCGCGGCAGCTCGCTTTGTTAAAGAGCATCAACGTATCCCCGATGCGGCTGAAAAAAAATCTTTGGTAAGGGGCTGTCTGCTTGCATCTATCATCATCAGCATCATTGCAACAGCCATAAGTATTGTGATATTCCCTGAGACATTGCCCTATTTAAAAATGGCCATGACACAGTTGCCTATATGGATTTGGTTGATTGCAATCACATTTACACTGCTTATTCACTATTTGGTTCTTGCTCTGTCATTTGGTTGGATGGCTAAACGCTTTCTACCAAAATCAGCAACCTAAATGCGTATTTAATCTATAAAAAAAGCACCTTTCGGTGCTTTTTTTGAATCATTTGAAAACCACGGGCAATACATTTTAGTATTGCACAGCCAACCTTAAGCTGGTGTGTGATACATCAAATATAATTCGTTCAAGTTTGTTGGAATCTCTTCTGCAAGTTCATCCATCAACTGACCATTGCGACGGAATGATTCCATTTGAGGATCTTCTTCATCAATGCCACTGAACACCATGATTGGTAAAGTCAAATCTACCAGTTGTTCTTCAAACTCGTCTGTAAACCAAGCATCTTCATTTAAGAACATGGCATCTACAAAGCCAACACTCCAATCACCTAGACTTGATTCAACATCAGCTTCTTCAATTTCAAATGGAAAC
Organism: Acinetobacter sp. ANC 5054; assembly: GCF_002135295.1. Taxonomy (GTDB): domain Bacteria; phylum Pseudomonadota; class Gammaproteobacteria; order Pseudomonadales; family Moraxellaceae; genus Acinetobacter. The sequence goes on from NZ_NEGG01000016.1 coordinate 11,309, forward strand.
TCGATTCCATCTTCATTTGCAAGGTTCTGACGAATAGATTCGAGCCATGCTTTTACCTGTGCAATAATTTCTACAGGGACTTTTTTCTGATTATTATCAAAAAGTTCGTCTAGCCACTTGCTAAACGTCGGGCCAACTGCAATTGCACACAAGAAACCATGAGTCGCTGCAAAATCTAGACCATGCTCGTTGTCATCGCCGTCTAGATATTCACTCAAAAGGTCTAAATCTAAAGCACTCATTTCAAATCCAGAGTTAGAAACTTAATGCGATAGCATAGCATCATCAGGCGCTATGCTAAATCGCTATTTAATCATCTTCATCATCAAAATCGTCGTCATCGTCGATGTCGTAATCAAAATCTTTAAGCTCACGTTCAAGACGGCGCTGAGCCAGAAGGTCATCAATAAGTCGGCGCTTTTCTAACGATTCTTTCGCGCTAGTTTTTGCACTGGCCTCATCGAAATTCACATCATCATCACCGTAGTTATCATCTAGTTCAAAATCTGTAGAAGACACTAAAACTACCTCATAATGAAAAAAATTGAAGGGGTCTAGGCGCTATTTATATGGGATATGAAATATTGTCAAGTTTTATTTGTTTTTTCCACCTTAAAACTTAAAAATAGGGCTTTTTTTCTTACCAAAACATGTGGCATGATATAATCCACCCTGCGTCCTTCAGTTTTATGACAATTTATACAGTCATGCAAAATGAAATACGTCTGGGTTGAACTTGAAAACAACAAATTCATCCCCATCTAAATTACTGAATTTAATTTTTTATTATCTCCTCAGGCAGCATTTAGCTGTACAGACCTGATGGGATACACAAGCTATTCACAAGATTTAAAAACATGATCGTGCTAAAATGCACGGTTTTTTACTGCCACAGATTCAACGAAGAGTAAGCAAAGATGAGCGATATGACTTCCCCTACTTCCCAAGTAGCGGCTCTGATTAGCCGAGGCAAAGAGCAAGGTTACCTAACTTTCGCTGAGGTTAACGATCATCTCCCGGACTCAATCACCGAAAGTGAACAGATTGAAGACATCATTCAAATGTTGAATGACGTGGGTATTCCGGTACATGATCGTGCACCAGAATCTGACGACACCATGTTTGAAGGTGGCAACGAAGCAACAGATGAAGTTGCTGAAGAAGAAGCCGCTGCTGTACTTGCATCAGTTGAAAATGAACCTGGTCGTACCACTGACCCTGTCCGCATGTATATGCGTGAAATGGGTACAGTTGAACTTCTAACACGCGAAGGCGAGATTAGCATTGCAAAACGTATCGAAGAAGGTATTCGTGACGTTTTACATTCTATTGCATATTGGCCAAATGCGGTTGAAGTTGTCCTTCAAGAATATAAAGATTACGAAGCGGGCGAACGCCGTCTTGCTGACATCCTGTCTGGTTATTTAGATCCAGAATCGGATGAAGCAATTCCAGAAGTGATTGACGAAGAAGAAGCTGATGACGAAGAAGAAGCGTCTTCAAACAAACCGACTAAAGATGTCAAACTTGATGATGACGATGAAGAAGAAGAATCTGATAGTGATGATGATTCTGAAGGTGAGTCAGGACCAGATCCAGAAATTGCAAAAGCACGTTTCACTGAACTTGAACAAGCTTGGTTAGCCACTAAAACACAAATTGAAAAGCATGGTCGCAATAGCAAAGAAGCTGCCGAAGCGCTTGAAGCGCTTGCAACTGTGTTCATGATGTTTAAGTTTACCCCGCGTCTATTCGAAATCATTTCTGATTTGATTCGTAATACACATGACCAAATTCGTACCTCTGAACGTGAAGTGATGCGTTATGCAGTACGTCGTGGTCGTATGGATCGTACACAGTTCCGTACCTCTTTCCCTGGTCAAGAATCAAACTTTGCTTGGTTAGAAGAACAAATTGCGAAAGCGCCTGCTGAAATGAAAGGCTATCTTGAAAAAGTACGTCCAGACGTTTTAGCATTCCAGCAAAAAATCGCTGACATCGAAAAAGAACTTGGTCTAGATGTAAAAGGCATCAAAGACATTTCTAAACGCATGTCTATTGGTGAAGCGAAAGCCCGTCGTGCGAAAAAGGAAATGGTTGAAGCTAACTTACGTTTGGTAATTTCGATTGCGAAAAAATACACCAACCGTGGTTTGCAATTCCTCGACTTGATTCAAGAAGGTAACATCGGCTTGATGAAAGCGGTGGACAAGTTTGAATACCGCCGTGGTTATAAGTTCTCGACTTATGCAACTTGGTGGATTCGTCAGGCAATTACCCGTTCGATCGCCGATCAAGCGCGTACCATTCGTATTCCAGTACACATGATCGAAACGATTAACAAGATCAACCGTGTATCTCGTCAACTTCTTCAAGAAATGGGTCGTGAGCCTACACCTGAAGAACTCGGCGAACGTCTGGAAATGGACGAAGTGAAAGTACGTAAAGTGCTTAAAATTGCCAAAGAACCGATTTCTATGGAAACGCCAATTGGTGATGATGAAGATTCGCATCTTGGTGACTTCATTGAAGATGGTAATATTACCTCTCCAATTGATGCAGCAACTTCTGAAGGCTTGAAAGAAGCAACCCGTGAAGTTCTGGAAAACTTGACTGAACGTGAAGCGAAAGTCTTGAAAATGCGTTTTGGTATTGATATGCCAACGGATCATACTTTGGAAGAAGTGGGTAAACAGTTTGACGTAACACGTGAACGTATTCGTCAGATTGAAGCGAAAGCCCTACGTAAATTACGTCACCCTTCTCGCTCTGAACACTTACGTTCATTCCTAGAAAACGACTAATTCTCCAAGTACTTTTTGGGGACTTGAAATATAAAATCTTGTCTCCATTATGTAGTTAAGATAATCACAAAGCCTGCACTTTTGCAGGCTTTGTCCATCATTTGAGGTGAACTATGATAGACCGCACTCCATCTCGCGAACTCCGTGAAGATCTTTGGGTATTCCCGATGGACTATCCAATCAAACTCATTGGTAATGCAGGAACTGAATTACACGGTGCTGTCGTAGAAATTTTAGTGAAGCATTTTCCTGACTTCGATGAAGCAACTTTAGCAGTTCAGCCTTCACGTACAGGTAAATATCACTCTATTACTGCGCAGCTACGTTTCGAAGAACTCGAACAAGTGCATGCGCTTTATGCAGATTTAGCTGCATGTCCTTTAATTAAGACCTCGCTTTAATGAAGAAATCCAAAATACGCAAGTATTTTGGATTTTTTGTGAGAATAATAATGCAAAATATTGATGATGAATTCTATGAACGAGCGGATCAGCATATTCAATTGTCTAATCAGCAGATAACAGAAGAAATAGGACGAGGAAAAGTCAGCGCTTCAATGCTTTACGCAACATCACGTTTTAATGCTTGGGTAAGTGCAACTGGATGGAATACTGGTGAAGAATTAGCAAATGCTAAAGAAGAAACAATAGAATATTTCCTAACCGAATATAGAAAAATGCTTGAAGAAAATTTAGATGAATACATCGAAAATTTTGAAGAATATATGTCTATCCCTCCTAAATAATGACGTAACTCAAACAACGCTCAATTCAAAGCTGCTAAGGAAATTCTGTTGTAATGAACGCTGTAAAACCGACTTTAATCATTCGCCAATACAACCATCTGACACCCTATGAAGATCGTTTTGTCGAAATGAAAACTTATACAGAACAGCGAGATGAAAACTCACCAGATGAGCTATGGATTTTGCAGCATCCCGACGTCCTCACCCAAGGTCAAGCAGGCAAACCAGAACATATTTTAGTTCAAAGTAATATTCCTGTGGTTCAATCTGACCGCGGTGGACAAGTGACTTGGCATGGCCCAGGGCAAATGGTCGCTTATTTCATGTTTGATTTAAACCGTCTAGGCTGGAATGTACGTACATTGGTATCGTATGCAGAAAACCTGATGATTGAGTTACTGAAAAAATACGGTATTGAAGCCTATGCCAAAGCGGATGCACCGGGTGTATATGTCAATGATCGTAAAATTGGCTCTTTAGGTTTTAAAATTCGTAAAGGCCGCAGCTATCACGGTTTGGCACTGAATATTGATTGTGATCTCTTTGGTTTCCACACCATTAATCCATGTGGCTATGCAGGATTAGAAATGGTTCGTATACAAGATTTGGTGCAAGATTACCCAAAATTTGAAAACTTATGCGTCGATATCATTGATACTTTGAAAAACAGCGGTTACTTTAAAGATGTAACAGTCAAACAACTATAAAAGACTTTGCTTTCTAAAACAAAATAATTTAGAGTAAATACTCTAAATATATAATTATAGCTAAGGGAAGATCACGTGATTGCAACTAAATCCGTTAAGCCCGCGCTCCAACAGGCCTATGTCAAACTCATGATGGACGTGATTGGCAGAGGTCTGGTTATGGCGAGCCAGGTCGATGAAGAGATCAAACAAGAAATTGCAAAGTTTCCTGTCAATTTCATTCTTTCTATGAATGTTTTTCCAAATGGTGCTGCGTTTGTAGCGCAAGTGACAGAAGATCATCAATTGAAGCTCCTGACACCGGGTGCTCAAAAACCCGATCTCACGATCACCTTTAAACATGTTACTCATGCATTTTTAGTGTTTTCATTTCAAGAAAGTACAGCTCAAGCCTTTGCCAATGACCGTATGATTGCCGATGGCGATTTATCCTATGCCATTCGCCTCGTTCGTTGTTTGAATAAAATGGAATCTCTCATTTTACCTAAACTGGTTGCAGAACTTGCTGTCAAAGAATATCCAACCGATTTAAGCCTAAAAGAAAAACTCAGTGGCGCTGCGAATATTTATTTAAAAGTAGCCCAATCATATTTAAAACGGAGCGCATAACACATGGCTAAACCATATTACGAATTTTTCTGTCCTGTAAAAGTGATTGCTGGCCATGCTGCGTTAGAACACATTCCATTTGAACTTTCAACTCTGGGTTCTAAACGCCCAATGATTATTACTGATAAAGGTGTGCGCAGTAATAACCTACTTGCACCCATTGAAGCTGCATTTGAAAGTACCGACGCTGTCATTGGTTATATTTTTGATGATGTACCGCCCGATTCAAGTTTAGAAACGGTACGTAAAGCTGCCCAACTCTATCGTGACAATAATTGCGATGCGATCATTGCAGTTGGTGGCGGTTCAGTGATTGATACTTCAAAGGCAACCAATATTTTGGTGTCTGAAGGTGGTGATGATTTGCTGAAATATTCAGGTGCACATAACCTGCCAAAACCCTTGAATCCATTTTTTGTGATTCCGACCACTTCAGGTACAGGTTCTGAAGTAACTATGGTTGCCGTGGTTTCTGATCCTGAAAAAAATGTCAAAATGGCATTCGCATCTAATTATTTGATGCCACATGCCGCAATTCTTGATCCGCGCATGACGCAAACATTGCCGCCGCACTTAACGGCAATGACTGCCATGGATGCGATGACGCATGCAATTGAAGCTTATACTTGCATGGCGGCAAACCCAATTTCTGATGCCTATGCAACAGCTGCAATTAAAAAAATTAGCAATAACCTGTTTAATGTCTTAGACAATACAGCAGATGCACATGGTCGTTTAGAATTAGCACAAGCATCGACTATGGCTGGTATCGCATTCTCGAACTCAATGGTAGGCTTAGTCCATTCATTGGGTCATGCACTTGGTGCAGTAGCACACTTGCCGCATGGTTTATGTATGAACCTATTTCTTCCATATGTGCTTGAATACAACAAAGAAACCAATGGCGATAAAATTGCAGATTTGCTATTAGTGCTTGCAGGCCCTGATATTTATGCGCAAACGCCAGCTCATTTACGTGCAGACAAAGCCATTTCAACGATTTTAACCATTCGTGATCGTCTATTCACTTTAACCAAGTTACCACGCACTTTAAGTGAAACGGGCAAAGTCACTGAAGCACAGTTAGATGAAGTGGCAGAAAAGGCCCTAAATGACGGTTCGATTATTTACAATCCGAAAGAAGCCAACTTAGACGACTTAAAAAGTATTCTAAAAAAAGCTTGGTAATTACTGAAAAATAAGCGAATATAGCGACAAAATGAAGCCTGATGTTTTTTTAAACATCGGGCTTTTCAATTGCAGAAGTATTGATAAGCCACTTTTTAATCAAACTGGCATAGTTTCTGCTAAAAATAATTTCAAAGTTACTGACAAAATGTACCAATTTGGAGTAGATTGGCGCACTTTTGTTTCAAAACGTAGGGGGGATCGTTCGTCTCAAACGATCCTTAGAACATGAATGATCCTTGATCAACGATAAGAGGATAACGCCGTTGACAAATAACTCTGGGACTCAATCGGCAGCTAAACTGCAAAAAACGCTTGGACTCTGGCACATCATCATTATTGGTTTGGCATACATCCAACCTATGACTTTATTTGATACGTTCGGTTTAGTATCAGAAGAAAGTCATAAACACGTGCCCACTTCTTACATTATTGCCCTGATCGCAATTTTGTTCACGTCTATTAGTTATGGTCATATGATCCGTCGCTATCCATCTTCGGGTTCGGCGTATACCTATGCTCAAAAATCGATTCACCCGAACGTTGGTTTTATGGTGGGCTGGTCATCTTGGCTAGATTACTTACTGTCACCAATGGTGAATATCATTCTTGCTGTAATCTATCTTGAAGCGCTTTTCCCATCAGTAAACCACTGGGTATGGGTTATTGTGCTGACGGCATTTATGACAGGTATTAACTTACGTGGTGCGCGTTTCGTTGCTAACTTTAACAGTCTGATTGTAATAGTACAGCTTCTTGTGATTGGTATTTTCACGTGGATGGTGTACAGCAAACTTCAGTTAGGTATGAATGCAGATGGCCCGATTACTGCTGCTGAGCGTTATCAGTTATGGAGCCTTGAACCATTCTGGAATGAATTGACTTCAGTGGGTGCCCTAATTACAGGTGCAACTTTACTTTGCTTCTCATTCACTGGTTTTGACTCATTGAGTTCTCTTGCTGAAGAAACCAAAGATACAGAGAAAACTTTGCCAAAAGCAATTTTCTTAACAGCTTTGATTGCTGGTGTAATCTTCATTATCAGCACTTACTTCATGCAGCTCTATTTCCCTTCTGAGCCAGGTAAATACTTCAAAAATATTGCTGAAACTCAACCTGAAATCTTACTTTTGGTCGGTGGTTCACTATTCCAATCGTATGTACTGACCTTCGCAATCGTAACCGTAATGGCATCGGGTATTTCTGCACACGCAGGTGTATCACGTTTAATGTACGTTATGGGTCGTGATGGTGTTATTGATAAGAAAATTTTCGGTCATATTAGCCCGAAAAGCTTCACACCATCTTACAACATCATGATTGTGGGTGCAGTCGCGTTAACTGCAGGTTTCATGGATCTAGACATCGTTATTTCGATGATCAGTTTCGGTGCATTAACAGCCTTTACTTTCGTCAACTTGTCAGTAATTTCACGTTATGCACTTCGTGACGGTCGCACCAAAAATGCCAAAGATATCTTTAGCTTCGTAGTCATTCCACTGCTTGGTTTTATCAGTATCTTTGCAATGTGGTTAGAGATTGAAGAAACAGCTTTGAAATACGGTTTATGGTGGGCAATGTTCGGTATTTTATACCTAGGTTATAAAACCAAAGGTTTCAAACACCCTGCACCTCAACATAACGAATTTGATGACAAGTTCTAATTTCAGAATTTAAGCATCAAAAAAGGCTCGATATTTATCGGGCCTTTTTATTCGGAATTTATTCCTCCCGAAGTCTGATTAATACCTTATCGAGCTTAACGAAGTCGACAGTTAAAACCCATCTTGGTATCCACAATATTATCCTTATACCCTAAACTTTGAATAAATAGGTCGCGATCTTCTAAAAATTGCTGATCTGATTTAGGTAGGCGTAATTTATTCTTTTGTGCCAATGCATAGGTTTCGTTCACCAGGCCTTGATAGATCCCACAGACTTCTTGGCGTTTAGGTTTTTTCAATTGTCGACCCAACCACGTCCGCTCAAAATCCTCTGCTTTAAGTGTTTTACCCCACTCTTCAATCCGTTGATTTTGACGCTGTTGCATTTCAGATAATAGCTGCTGAATTTCTGCTTTAGTCAAAGGTTGTATTTCTGCAAGTTGATTGTTATCAATCGGAATTTCTGTATCGGCAAAAACCATAGGTGAAACGCAGATTGAAATAAAAAAAATCATGCACCATTTTTTATTGTGATTAAACATACTTCAACTTTACTCTTAATAATCTAATCCTCTTGTTTCTTATACACTTTTTTCAATTTAAGCAGAAGCTATTCCTGTTTTTGCTTACATAATGCTACTCAAGAATATTTGAATCATAAAAAAACCACCCGAAGGTGGCTTGAGAAAGAAGTAAGTTTTACTTCAACTCTTGAAAATCCTGCTGACGCCATGCTTCATAGAGAATGACCGCTGTCGCATTTGATAAATTTAAGCTACGTGAATTTGGTGCCATCGGCAAGCGAATCCAGTGTTCTTTAGGAAACATCATACGTACATTTTCAGGTAGGCCACGTGTTTCAGGACCCATTAACAGTGCCACTGGACGGTTTAGATTCGACGTATGCGGAGTTTCAAAACCTTTGGTGGTTAATGGATAAATTGCATCGATCTCTATACCTTGCTCTTTTAAGCCAGCAAGGCATTCTTCAAAGTTTTCCCAAACTTTCATATGTGCCCATTCATGGTAATCCAATCCCGCGCGACGTAATTTTTTATCATCCAACTCAAAACCTAAAGGCTTGACTAGGTGTAACTGCGCTCCAGTATTGGCACATAAACGAATGATATTCCCTGTATTTGCAGGAATTTCTGGCTCGTATAAAACAACATGTATCACGTATTTTCTCTATATTAAATTGTTTGATAAATACATATTTACCAAGATTTGACCAACTTCACTTTTGCAATCCCCCATGGGACTGCTTCAAGTCCTGACGATTCATCATTTAGAAAATCTTCAATTTCAGACTGTCTTGAAGAATCATCAAATAAATTATTGTAATTTAGTTCTAAATTGAATTTCTCACAAAGACTATCTGCAAGATGGTGACAATGAAAACTGTGAAAATCTCCACCAGGTTCTATGCCAATATAGTCATAGCCTAAAAGTAATTCATTTGTATCTTCAGGTTCAACAATTACCTTCTTCAAACATGCATAAAGGCCGACTTCTCCTATATTAGGAAAAGCAGGTTTATAAATTTCAAGAATATCCTGTCTATATTCTTCATCAATATACATTGATAATAAGTGAACATTTTGACAATGCTCAAAGAATTTATGCTTATATTCTAAAGCAGTTTCAATATCGTAAAAGAGGCTGTTCCAACCAACCTGATCTTGCAAACTATGTTGATCAGCCCACTTTCGCAAGTTACTCAATTGCAAATTAGACAAATTAAACTGGCTTTGTACATCTTCTATTTTAAAATGAGCATTTTTAACGCATGAATAAGACCAATCGCTAATCAAATGATCATTAATGCAAGAACTGCAAGTACGAATAAATTGATTAGCCCTGTTCAATAATGCATGTCGTTTAAGCCGCAGCAAATAATAGCCAGCAAAATAATAGGCCATCCATCAATCCAGCCATTGAAGTTGTTCACGCAGACTCACCACATCACCAATAATCGTCAATGTAGGCGCCTGAATTTGGTATTCACTGACTTTAGATGCAATATCTGCCAAAGTACCCACCACAACTTTCTGTTCTGGTGTTGTTCCCTTAGAGATCAAAGCTACTGGCATATCTGGACGCTGACCATGTGCAATCAACTTTTCACAAATACTTTCTAAGCCTACCAAGCCCATATACAGCACAAGCGTCTGATTTTGATAGACCAGCTCATTCCAAGGTAGTTCTGGTGAACCCTCTTTGAGATGACCTGTCAAAAAGCGAACACTTTGCGCATAGTCACGATGTGTTAGTGGAATCCCTGCATAAGCAGAACAGCCCGAAGCTGCTGTAATACCCGGCACGACTTGGAATGCCACACCTGCTGCAAACAGTTCTTGGATTTCTTCACCGCCACGACCAAAGATAAACGGATCACCACCTTTTAAGCGGCATACACGTTTGCCCTCACTCGCATACTTAACCAACAAGGCATTGATACCTTCTTGTGGTACGGCATGATTAGAACGTGCCTTACCCACATAGATTTTTTCAGCATCACGGCGGCATAAATCCATAATTGGCGCTGAGACTAAACGGTCGTAAATCACGACATCGGCTTGTTGCATAAGGCGCAATGCTTTCAGCGTCAGTAGCTCAGGATCGCCCGGGCCTGCACCGACCAAGTAAACTTCACCTTTCGGCTTTTGCCATTCATTTAAAGCTTGTTGGATCAGCTCATCTGCAGCAGCAAGATTGTCATTGAACACTTGCTCTTTCAGTGGACTTGCATATAAGTCTTCCCAAAAAATGCGGCGCTCATCTGGATTAACAATTTTGCTTTTTACCGCAGCGCGCCATTTTCCAGAAAATTCAGCCAGTTTGCCCATGCCATGCGGTATTGAGCTTTCTAACTGGGTTCGTATTTGACGTGAGAGCACAGGTGATGTGCCATTGGTTGCAACAGAGATGACTAGCGGAGAACGATCAATTATCGCTGGTACCATAAATCGACAATGCGGAGGATCATCGACACTATTCACCAAAACATTTTCAGCTTCGCAGGCTTCAAACACAGCTTGATTAATGGCTTTATCATTGGTTGCGGCTATAACCAAACGGTACGCGCGCAAATTGACTTGAGTATCTTGAAAGCGTGAATTGAGATATTGCCCTTGGCTATGTGTAACCAATTGCATTAATTCATCTTCTATTTCGGGTGAAAGCACCGTAAGGTAAGCACCTGCTTTTGCAAGCAGCACCGCCTTACGATATGCAATTCGACCACCACCAACAATCAGACAAGGTTGCTGTTGCAACTTCAACGAGATTGGAAAAATATCCACACACTACCTCAGTATTTTAAATCTGATTGTCTTAAGCAAATTTTGTGCACAAACGTATGCACTTTATCGACAATTAATCGATAAATTCTGCACCGCCCATATATGGACGAAGTACAGTTGGAATTTCGATTGAACCATCCGCACGTTGGTAGTTTTCCATCACAGCAAGCAAGGTACGACCCACTGCTAGACCTGAACCATTTAATGTATGCACAAATTCAGTTTTCTTTTGGTCTGCACGGTAGCGTGCTTTCATACGACGCGCTTGGAAGTCACCCATGCATGAACATGAAGAAATTTCGCGATAGGTATTTTGGCTCGGTACCCAAACTTCTAAGTCATAAGTTTTAATTGCACCAAAGCCCATATCACCCGCACATAGTACAACTTTACGATATGGCAGACCTAATGCTTGAAGGATACCTTCAGCATGACCTGTTAACTGTTCCAATGCATCCATAGAAGTTTCAGGTTTTACAATCTGAACCATTTCTACTTTGTCGAATTGGTGCTGACGGATCAAACCACGTGTATCACGACCATATGAACCCGCTTCACTACGAAAACATGGGGTATGTGCTGCATATTTTAGTGGTAGACGTTCTGGGTCAATAATTTCGTCACGTACGAAGTTGGTTACAGGAACTTCAGCCGTTGGAATGAGGTAATACTCTTTCTCACCTTGAAGTTTGAACAAATCTTCTTCAAATTTTGGTAACTGACCTGTACCACGTAATGAATCAGCATTCACTAAATAAGGTACGTAAGCTTCGGTATAACCATTTTCCAAAGTATGTGTATTTAACATAAATTGGGTGATTGCACGTTGTAAGCGAGCCAATGGACCTTTTAATACGCTAAAACGTGTACCTGTTAATTTTGTTGCAGTTTCAAACTCTAAACCGCCCATCATTTCACCAAGATCAGTATGATCTTTGATATCGAAATCAAATTGGCGAGGTGTGCCCCATTTTAAAACTTCAACATTGTCATTTTCGTCTTTACCTTCAGGTACAGACTCATGTGGCAAGTTTGGAATAGATAAAGATTTAGCTTCGAGTTCAGCCTGAAGCTCAGAAAGTGCAACTTCTGCGGCTTTAATTTCATCGCCAATTGCAGACATGCGTGCCATGATTTCAGAGGCATCGCCGCCTGCTTTTTTAATTTGGCCAACTTGTTTTGCACCAGCATTACGTTCAGCTTGCAAAGACTCAGTTTTTGACTGAATTTCTTTACGGCGAGCTTCAAGGTCTGCCCACTCTGCGACGTTAAGTTGAACACCACGTTTTGCTAAGGCTAAATTTACAGCCTCAATATTATTTCTGAGTAATTTCGGGTCGATCATAGCCAATCTGAAGTAAAGAAAAAAACTGGCTATAGTGTAAGCTCTTAACACTGAAAAATACAGTGATCGAGCTTACAGCTGCCCCATATTAAACCAATATTCTTGCTTCAAATTGTCTTATTTAGTTTCGTAATTTGGCAAACTTGGTAAATATTCAGGTTTAAATAGTCCTTTAGCCATAAAGTAAGGGAGTTTTAGTTCAGGCATTCCCTCTGCATAGCTCGCCAATTCATATAGTGGGTAAGCAAATACAATTCCGTTAGCGCCATAATAAAAATTATCGCTTAATTGCAGTTTTGAACGCTCAATATCGTGGCTATCTAACCACATAAAGTTTGCATCAAATAGTGCGCTAATCACTTTCGCGTCTGCACCTTTCACCAATACATCCTGTAAAGCCAAGCGTTTTTTTGCTTTTAAATCAAAATTGACATATTCAACATGAGACATGCCGTGAGCAGCATGTGCTGCATAGGTATAGCTTTCGATAGCAAATGTCGCGATATGTCCCCACTGACTAATATATCGAACAGAAGTTGTACTTTGACTTAAGCCTGCATCTGTCTTATCAGATAAATCAATTTTTTGATTAGGCTCAGTTGAAAATGCAATCGGATCTGCTTTTTTTATACGGTCATTAAAATATTGATTAATCCAATCGACATTGGTTTCAACTGTTTGAATGGTATATTGCGTACAACCTTCCGCATCACAAACCTGTGCTTTTGGCAATTGCATCGCAACTGATTTAGATTGAATCAAGGGAATGGTATCTGCCTGCACTGCTTTTTTTTGTGTTGCAGCAGGGTCTTCAACGGGTTCATTTCGCGGATGACATGCACTGAGTGTTCCCATTAAAAAAATCGCTGAAACAGCCGATGCCATCATGTTTATATGAGTTTTTTTCATCCCAGAATCTCTTTACCTACATTCAATCTTAAGCGCACTTACGCTTACTCGTATTAGCATACTACTAAATTGATAGTATCTTAGACTTGGTTGCTTTACATTTATCCATAAAAAAAGGAGCTGACTCGCGTCAACTCCTTTTTAAACATAATTGAATCAATTACTGATCAATAATGTCAGTTCCTTTAGGAGGAACAAAGTTAAATGTTGATGCTGGAATAGAGGCATTCACTTTTACATTGCTGAAACGTACATTGGTGGTTTGACCCAATGAATCTTGCAAAATCATTAATGTCGGTGCATTTTTCGCACCAAAACTAATCGTCAAACTTTGGAATACACCATCATCATTTTTTGGATATAAAGTGTAATAAGTTTTGGTTTTATTCGGTTGGGTAATACGGTAGCTTTTCATAATTTGAGAAGTATTACCTGACAATAACAAGGCCGGTGTATTTGCCACTTGATCATCTAAACTTTGACGGACCGCTTGTTGTAAGTCTGGGTCATAGATCCAAACAGTTTTACCTGTAGTTGCGATGGTTTGTTTTGATGGACTCGTCGTTTCCCAATAAAATTTACCTGGACGCTGCACTTTCATTACACCAGTAAAGGTTTGGTTCATGTGCTGTGCACTCAAGCCTTTTTTCTGTGTTGCTTTAGGATTGGTTACCTTAGTCGTTTGCTGAAAGTTCGCAGTAAAGCTTTTAATTCCAGATAATTGTTTCACCAAGTTTGCTGTCGCTTGCTGCTCCGACGCTGCAACTGGCGCAGCGAATACAGTTGTACTCATTAGCGGTGCCAGAGTCGCTGCACCTAGTGCCATAGCACAGATGGTTTTACGAAGCATTTTCATAATTTCACCTTTTATAATTTGCATCAAAGCAATTTGTTAGATGGCCCATCTTAAACCACTTTTGCTTACTAAATTTAGAGAATATAAGCAGTTTTGTATGGTTATTAATGCAAAAACAGCAATTTTATTCATCATGATGGAGATATTTGTACAAAAATAAAAAAGCTCCTGCCGTAGCAAGAGCTTTTTCAATTTTGTTTAATTAATTTTTTATTTCCACTGCCAGCCTATTGAAGCACCAGCACCGAAGTCACCTTCAGAATTAGTGGTTGCAGCAACTTTATATACATATTTATTGCTATCAGTTACACCACTAAAACCGACAGCATAACCTTGTGAACCTTCCCATGTACCGACACCCACACTGAACATATTGAATCCAGCTTCAGTCGGTTGCGGTAATGATGCAATTGCAATACTGGATGCAACCGCTCCATGAACACTGTCTTTGAAGTTATTAAAATTACGATTTAAATCATCAACGCGTTGGTTGGTGTAGCTATTTGCCTGATTTAAAATATTCGCACCATGCTGATCCGTATAAGCTTTAGAGTTATTAAGCACTTCCAAATCTGCTTGACGCATTTGTTTAACATTTACAGCATCCGTGTCTGCTGTACCTGCCGCCACATTGATAATTTGGCGTTCTCCACCCACCGACCCAACTGAAACAGTATTATCACGAGTAGAGGTTGATCCATTGCCAAGTACAACTGCATTGTTTGCAGAGGTGGTGATATTATTACCCATAACATAGGTATTATTACCAGCGACATTATTATTGGAACCCACCGCACCCGAACCATTGCCGCTCACTGTATTATTTACACCAAGCGCAACAGATTGATCTCCTGCAGAACTATTCCCCGCACCCACAGCAATCGCATCTTTCCCGTTTGCCGTTGGTTTTGGTGCTGTGTTCGCAACATTAGATTGGATTTTAACGTACGGATCACTGCCTTTTAAGCTCAATAGCCAGTCTGTTTCTGTACCTTCAAAACCGTTTTTAATAGCAAGTTCATAGGCACTAAAACCATTTGCACCTGTTAAGCCTTGATCACCCATTGCACCTTTAAGGCTTTCTAGCCATTGGTCTTCACTACCTTCAAAGCCATTATCGACTGCGACTTGATAAGCACTATCACCATCTAGACCATCTGTACCGCTAGCACCTTTTAAGCTTGCTAACCATTGAGTTTCTGTGCCTTCAAAACCATTTGTAACCGCAACTTCATAGGCACTATCACCATCTAGACCATTTGTACCATCTGTTCCATTAATGCCATCTTTACCCTTAAGGCTTGCTAACCACTGTGTTTCAGTTCCATCATAACCATTTGTAACTGCAACTTGATAAGCACTCGCACCGTTTAGACCATTAGCACCAGTGTCTCCCTTATCGCCTTTGGCTCCAGTAGCGCCTGTTGCACCTACAGCACCAGTATCACCTTTGGCTCCAGTAGCACCTGTTGCACCTACAGCACCAGTATCACCTTTGGCTCCAGCAGCACCTGTTGCACCCGTAGCGCCAGTGTCACCTTTTTTGCCTTTTTCGCCCTGTATACCTTGAAGACCTTGTTCACCCTGTGCACCTGTAGCGCCAGTGTCACCTTTTTCGCCCTGTATACCTTGAAGACCTTGTTCACCTTGAGGTCCCTGTGGTCCTACTGGACCTTGTTGTCCACCTCCTCCACATGTATGACAGCCAGGTTTTGGATGAGAACCACTACCACTACCTCCACCACCCGCCCAAGCGATTGAGCCCAAAGTTAGTAAAATACTTACAGCAAGCAATTTTGGTACGGTTTTAATGGCAGCCGAAACTGTGTCGGTATATTCAAATTTTGGATTTAAGTCTAAGCCGTTTTGCATAGTGAGTTTCTGGCTCTTATCAAGAAAGTCCCTTTTCTCAGAGTCGGCATTAATAAACACTGTTCTTAATATTTTATTCATGTCCTTATCCTTTTTGTATTTGCACTCCTCTATTACGCACTTTAAAAACTGTGACGCATATCACTATTTATGGTGATTTATTGTCGTAAACATCATTTGTAACAATCTAAAAAATGAATGAAACTTTTCTTGAGACGTAAAAAAACCCACATAAAGTGGGTTTTTTTCTATTAAAACTTACGCTTCAACAGATACGTAGCGACGACCGAATTGGCCTTTCACTTCGAATTTGATCACGCCGTCAGCAGTCGCGAACAAAGTATGGTCACGGCCCATACCTACGTTTTGACCAGCATGGAACTCAGTACCACGTTGACGAACGATAATGTTACCAGCAGTCACAGATTGACCGCCGTACATTTTAACACCTAACATTTTAGGATTCGAGTCACGACCGTTTTTAGTCGAACCACCGGCTTTTTTAGTTGCCATGTCTATTTACTCCTCGTAATTAGCCTGAAATAGCTGTAATTTTCAACTCAGTGAACCATTGACGGTGACCTTGTTGTTTACGATAGTGTTTACGACGACGCATTTTTACAATGCGGATTTTGTCGTGACGACCATGGCTAACTACTTCAGCAGTTACAGTAGCACCAGCAACCACTGGAGCACCGATTTGAATGCTTTCACCGTTAACAAGCATCAACACGTCATCAAAAGTAACAGTTGAGCCAGTTTCAGCTTTCAATAATTCTACTTTAAGGGTTTCACCCTCAACTACACGGTGTTGTTTACCACCGCTTTGGATTACTGCGTACATAAATGTACTCCAAACATGCCCGTGTTGTCGTGCCGGTAAAGGGATATACCGATCTTAAAACGATCGTCACTGGGGTTGTATAAGGGCAAGGATTTTAAGGGATAACCATAAAAACAACAAGCCATTTTGGCAAAATAATAGTTTATACCATGTATATTTTATAAACAGTTTATATTTACTGAGTTTAAATAAAGGTTTTGCTGAAGTTTTCAGTAAATTGAAATAGATTTTTAAATTCAATTCGCTACTATATAGGCCTCAGATTTAAGTGAACCATTAAAAAAGAGAGTTTGTGCTAAGGATTAGGTGAATAAATCGCCCCATACTTCGTGCTTGATGAAAAAATCACTTAAGATTAAGCCAATTAAGTCGCTTATTATCTGTTTTTGATAAAACAAATTGCTACACTACAACCGTAATTTAAAAATTATTGAGGTTCCCCTTCATATGACCATCGACTTTAAGCAAGATATTCTCGCGCCTGTTGCAACCGACTTTGCTGCGATGGACACATTCATTAATGAAGGGATTACTTCTAAAGTTGCCTTAGTCATGGCAGTGAGTAAGCATGTCGTTGAAGCTGGTGGTAAACGCATGCGTCCTATTATGTGTTTACTTGCAGCAAAGGCTTGCGGTGCAGATGATTTAGAGAAACATCGTAAACTCGCTGCGATTATTGAAATGTTACATACAGCGACATTGGTCCATGATGATGTCGTGGATGAATCTGGCTTGCGCCGTGGTCGCCCAACCGCAAATGCGACATGGAATAATCAAACAGCAGTTTTGGTCGGTGACTTTCTGATTTCACGTGCCTTTGATTTATTGGTCGATTTAGACAGTAAAGTTTTACTCAAAGACTTTTCTACAGGTACCTGTGAAATTGCGGAAGGTGAAGTGTTACAACTTCAATCACAACATCAGCCTGAAACCACTGAACAAACTTATTTAGATATTATTCATGGCAAAACTTCTCGCTTATTTGAGCTAGCAACCGAAGGTGCAGCAATTTTAACTGGCACACCTGAGTACCGTGAACCACTGCGTAAATTTGCAGGTCATTTTGGTAATGCCTTTCAAATTATTGACGATATTTTAGATTACACCTCAGATGCTGAAACATTAGGTAAAAATATTGGTGATGATTTGATGGAAGGTAAACCAACTTTACCTTTAATCTCTGCATTGAAGAATACGACGGGTGAAGAGCACGAGATTATCCGCCGTAGTATCGCAACAGGTGGTACGGCAGATTTAGAACGTGTCATCCAAATTGTCCAAAGTTCAGGTGCGCTTGATTATTGTAGCCAACGTGCAACTGAGGAAACAGATGCAGCTTTAACAGCCTTAAAAGCATTGCCTGACACAGAATATCGTCAAGCTTTAATCAATCTTGCGAACTTGGCATTACATCGAATTCAATAAAATTAATATTCAAAGTAATTCCCCTTGCCTATGCATATAAAACTTAATGATATCTTTTTAACCATGCAGCAACAGCTTGACACCCCTCGAGCTGTGTTGGATGAAAACTTGCTGATCGAATTGGTAAACCGAATTCGACCTGAAGATACAAAAAATACCGACGAAATTAAGAAAAAATTTCAAGCGTTCATTCAAGCATTACTCATTACACCAGATGCGACATCAACCCTACAAAGCTTTGTTCTTAGACTTATTAGCAAATATAAACAGACAAGTTTATACGCAGATACAGGGATCTTGTCTCTAGATGGCTTTTGGGGTCAGCTCTTTCAACGTTTAGGTGCACATTTTCTACCGCTCATCAATGATAAAACACAGCTACAAGATTTAGTACGCCATGTGTTCTACCATCCAAATGATAAATATTGGCTCGACAGTATTGATGACCAACAGTGGATTCAGCTCTTTCACCTGTTCAATCAGGGATACAGTAATCAAGATGAGAAAAGACAGATTCGTCGTGAGCTAATCAAAGCTATTACAGTACTGTCCTACCGAATCAGTGGTATTGGTTTATACCCTGAGTTTATTAATGCACAACCCGAGCTCACGGAATATGAATCGCCTTTTTTGGTTCAGAACCGTGAGATCAACGAATTTATTCAGCAATATAAAAAGCGCCATCAAAATGCTGAACAAATGAGTGTAGTGTTGCCACCAGATGCTTCACAAGCTTTAGTCATGCTTGAACAATGTCGTGATGTGGTACTAAAAATTCGTCGTGCTACCAAACGTATTGGTGTTAGTGTAAGCCTCACCTATCTATTGTCATTACTTGAACAATGTTTAGATCGTCTTGAAATTTTGCTGAATTTAATCGTTGAAGAAGACGATGTCCGTTATATCTCGATGGGCAGTTTACTCAATGATGTTACCTCTGCCATTTATAGTGAACGTAGTGTTCGAGACTTGCTGGCCACCAATAGTGAATTGGTTGCGCTACAAGTCACCGAAAATGCCAGTAAAACTGGTGAACATTATGTAAGTACAGATAAACAAGGCTTCATGAGCATGTATCGCTCGGCAGCGGGTGCAGGTGTGATTATTGCCTGCATGGCAACACTCAAAGTCCTCATGACACGTGCCACTATGGCACCGTTAATGCAAGCGATTTCCTATAGCCTGAACTATTCCTTCGGTTTTATGTTGATTCATGTGCTGCACTTTACTGTAGCGACCAAACAGCCCGCGATGACAGCTGCCGCGTTAGCTTCTACGGTTCAACACCGCAAAGGCTCGAAAATGGCGCAAATTGCCGAACTTGCCGCACTGATTATTAACATTATTCGAACGCAGTTTATTGCCATTTTAGGCAACATTAGTATTGCAATTCCTGTAGCTGCACTGATTACCCTAAGTTGGGATATGGCACTACATGAACCCTTAATGAATCACGCCAAAGCAGCCAAAACCTTACATGATTTAAATCCTTTTACCTCTTTGGCCATCCCCCATGCAGCTATTGCTGGCGTTTGCTTGTTTTTGTCAGGTTTGATTGCGGGCTATTTTGACAACATGGCGGTGTATCGTAAGGTTGGGCCGCGTATTCAAGCACATCGCAAACTCAAAAACCTGTTAGGTCAGGAAAGACTCAATAAATTTGCAGCTTATATTGAGCGCAACCTAGGTGCATTGGCTGGTAATTTTCTGTTCGGGATCATGCTTGGTAGCATGGGAACACTGGGTTATATACTCGGTCTGCCACTCGACATTCGTCACATTGCCTTCGCGTCAGCCAACTTTATCCAAGGTCTAATCAATATTAATGGTTCCCCTGACATTGGTTTAATTATTGTGTCATTTTTAGGCGTGCTACTGATTGGTCTCACCAACTTATTCGTCAGTTTCACGTTAACTATTATTGTAGCTTTACGTGCAAGACGTGTAAGATTTGAACAATGGAAACCATTAGCGAAATTGGTGATGACCCATTTTCTCACACGTCCAAGTGATTTCTTCTGGCCCCCAAAAACACCACTTGAAGTCGAAGATGGCAACTCTTCCCATAAAAATACCCATTCATAATTTTGTTGTTTTATTGAGTTATGCTTTTTTGGATACAAAAAATAAAATCAGCATAATTTACACAGACTTGAAATAAAGTGTACTGATGAGTACACTTTAGACCATGAATTAACCGCGCTCAAACCGGTTAAAATGACAAGGAATTAAGCATGCCGCGAAGGTTGCTGCTTGTTGGTTGTTTGGTATTAATTATCAGCGTGTTGTCTTTAAATTCAAGCGTGTTAAATCACTTAGATTTAGCTACGGTTGAATGGATGAGCCAGCACCGTTTTGCTGTTTTTGATCAAATTGCCATCGGGCTTTCAACACTAGGCGGCATGCCTTTTGTATTATTTTTCACCACGCTCTGGTGTTTATGTCTGGCGTGGTATAAAAAATATGCAGAAATTGTTTTTATCAGTATAGGTATCTTCGGAAGTATAAGTTTTGCATGGCTGCTTAAATTTACTTTCACCAGACCACGCCCCCCGGAAATTTATCATCTTGTAGCAACTTACGGGAGTTCTTTTCCAAGCGCACATAGCTGTTATGCAGCGGCGTTGGGTTGTCTGTTGATATTCATTTACCAGCAACACAGACAGCATAAACTGATTACTATATTGGCATTGATATGGATGCTGAGTATGGGAATATCAAGGGTCTATGTTGGTGTGCACTTTCCGTCTGATGTCCTATCCGGTTGGAGCATAAGTTTTATTTGGATCGCGCTACTTTATTTGATCTACATCAAATGCAGTAAGCCCTAAACAAATGAATATTTTAGATAAGAATCTAATTGAGGTGGAACAATGATGTCTGCAAAGCTTTGGGCTCCCGCCCTGACTGCTTGCGCATTGGCAACAAGTATTGCACTTGTTGGTTGTAGCAAAGATCCTAAAGATGCACAGCAAGCTGCTGCTGCGCAACAAATGCCACCGACTGAAGTTGGTGTTGTTGTTGCCCAACCGCAAAGTGTTGAACAGTCTGTTGAACTTTCAGGCCGTACATCAGCTTATGAAATTTCAGAAGTACGCCCACAAACCAGTGGTGTGGTATTAAAACGTCTTTTTGCTGAAGGTAGCTATGTTCGTGAAGGACAGGCGCTTTACGAAATCGACTCTCGTACCAATCGCGCTTCTGCGGACAGTGCTCGTGCTGCTTTAACACGCCAACAAGCAAACTTAGGTGTGTTACGTGTTAAAGAAGGTCGTTACCGTCAGCTTGTGGGATCGAATGCGATTTCAAAACAAGAGTACGATGATATCGTTGCGCAAGTAAAACTGGCTGAAGCAGACGTTGCTGCATCTCAGGCAGAACTTAAAAATGCAGAAATTAACTTAGGTTTTTCAACTGTACGTGCACCTATTTCAGGTCAAACAAATCGTTCAACTGTCACAGCTGGTGCATTAGTAACTGCATCTCAGGCTGACCCTTTGGTTACTATTCAACGTCTTGATCCAATGTACGTTGATATTAACCAATCAAGTGCTGAACTCCTTCGCTTACGTCAACAGTTAAGCAAAGGTAATTTAGACAGCAGCAACAATACGAAAGTTAAACTTCGCCTTGAAGATGGTAGTGAATACCCAATTGAAGGTCGTTTAGCATTTTCTGATGCAAGTGTGAACCCAGATACCGGCACAGTGACTCTACGTGCAGTGTTTTCTAACCCGAACCATTTATTGCTTCCGGGTATGTTTGCCAATGCACGCATCGTACAAGGTGTAATTCCGAATGCTTACTTGATTCCACAAGCAGCGATTACACGTACACCAACGGGTCAAGCTATTGCAATGTTGGTAAATGCGAAAGGTGCAGTTGAATCTCGCCCAGTAACCACTGTGGGCACACAAGGTGCGAATTGGATTGTGACCCAAGGTTTAAATACGGGTGACAAAGTGATTGTGGACGGTATTGCGAAAGTAAAACCTGAACAACAAGTCGTAGCGAAACCTTATCAACCGCAAGCTGCTGCGCCACAAGGTGCTCAACAACCTGCTGCTGCAAAAGAACAAGGTAAAGCGACAGAACAAGCTGCCCCAAAAACTGAACAAAAAGCTACTTCAAACGCATAAGGAGTAGACTGAATGGCTCAATTCTTTATTCATCGCCCCATTTTCGCGTGGGTGATTGCATTGGTTATTATGCTGGCGGGTATACTCACGCTAACAAAAATGCCAATTGCACAGTATCCGACAATTGCACCGCCAACGGTGTCAATTTCTGCGACTTATCCAGGTGCATCTGCTGAAACTGTGGAAAACACCGTAACGCAGATCATCGAACAACAAATGAATGGTCTGGATGGCTTACGTTATATCTCGTCAAATAGTGCGGGTAACGGTCAGGCATCTATTACCTTAAACTTCGAACAAGGGATCGATCCTGATATCGCCCAAGTTCAAGTTCAAAATAAATTACAGTCAGCAACAGCACTTTTACCTGAAGACGTACAACGTCAAGGCGTTAAAGTGACGAAGTCAGGCGCGAGCTTCTTGCAAGTTGTGGCTTTTCACTCACCTTCTGGTAAGTTAACTGCTGACGACATTAAGGACTATGTAAACTCGAATATTTCTGAACCGCTTAGCCGTGTGGCAGGTGTGGGTGAAGTCCAAGTATTCGGTGGTTCTTATGCAATGCGCATATGGCTTGACCCTGCCAAAATGGCAAACCTGAAAGTTACACCGAGTGACGTTGCAACTGCACTACGCACTCAAAATGCTCAGGTTGCTGTAGGTCAGTTAGGCGGTGCGCCTGCAACTGACGGTCAAGTTTTAAATGCGACCGTAACTGCTCAAAGCTTGTTACAAACACCAGAGCAGTTTAAAAACATTTTCCTACGTAACAGTATCGATGGTGCGCAAGTACGTTTAGGTGATGTTGCTCGTGTTGAACTCGGTGCAGATAACTATCAATTTAACTCTAAATTCAACAACAACCCTGCAGGCGGTGTAGCAATTAAACTGGCAACTGGTGCAAACGCATTGGATACCGCAGCAGCTGTTGAAGCACGTTTAAAAGAATTACGTCCAAACTATCCAGACGGTTTAGAAGATACATTAGCCTTTGATACAACACCGTTCATTAAACTTTCGATTGAAAGTGTTATGCACACATTGTTAGAAGCGATCTTACTTGTATTCTTCGTGATGTTCTTGTTCTTACAGAACTGGCGTGCAACCATTATTCCAACACTCGCTGTACCTGTCGTTGTATTGGGTACATTTGCGATCATTAACTTATTCGGCTTCTCGATTAACACCTTAACTATGTTTGCGATGGTACTAGCGATTGGTCTCTTAGTGGATGACGCAATTGTTGTGGTGGAAAACGTCGAACGTGTGATGGTGGAAGAACACCTAGATCCTGTTCATGCAACCGAAATATCAATGAAACAGATTTCAGGTGCCTTAATCGGTATTACCTCTGTATTAACGGCGGTATTCGTACCAATGGCATTCTTTGGTGGTACAACTGGTGTTATTTATCGTCAGTTCTCAATCACGCTGGTAACAGCAATGATTCTGTCATTGATTGTGGCATTGACCTTTACCCCTGCTCTTTGTGCGACCATCTTGAAACAACATGAAAAAGATAAACCTGAAAGTAATGGTTTCTTTGCACGTTTCTTCCGTGGTTTTAACAATGGTTTTGACAAACTTGCCAATAAATACCAAGGTGGCGTGAACTTCATGACACACCATAAGATTTTCTCTGGTGTGATTTATGCTGTTGTGATTGGCTTACTGGTACTTTTATTCCAAAAATTACCTTCTTCATTCTTACCCGATGAAGACCAAGGCGTTGTCATGACGCTTGTACAGTTACCACCGAATGCTTCTTTAGAGCGTACGGATAAAACAGTAACTGCGATGACCAATTACTTCCTGAAAAATGAAGAAAAATATGTCGACTCTGTATTCAGTGTCGCCGGTTTCTCATTTACAGGTGTAGGTCAAAACGCGGGTCTGGCGTTTATTAAGTTAAAAGACTGGGAAGATCGTACGACCCCTGAGTCTCAAGTGGGTGCGATTATCCAACGTGGTATGGCATTGAACATGATTGTGAAGGATGCTTCTTACATCATGCCAATTCAATTACCAGCTATGCCTGAACTTGGTGTGAGTGCTGGCTTTAACCTTCAGTTGAAAGCATCTGCAGGTCAGACGCACCAACAACTTATCGATGCACGTAATATGGTGCTCGGTATGGCTGCTCAAGATAAACGCCTCATGGGTGTACGTCCGAACGGTCAAGAAGATACACCACAGTACAAAATTACGATCGATCAAGCTCAAGCAGGTGCTATGGGCGTGAGTATCTCTGAGATCAATACCACTATGGGTATGGCTTGGGGTGGTTCGTACATCAATGACTTCGTCGACCGTGGTCGTGTGAAGAAAGTATATGTACAAGGTGAAGCTGCCGCTCGTATGATGCCGGAAGACTTAAGCCAATGGTATGTCCGTAATAACCAAGGTACGATGGTTCCATTCTCAACATTCGCAACTGGCGAATGGACTTATGGTTCGCCTCGTCTTGAACGTTATAACGGTATTTCATCTGTGAACATTCAAGGTACGCCTGCTCCAGGTGTAAGCTCGGGTGACTCGATGAAAGCGATGGAAGAGATTATCCAAAAACTTCCGTCTATGGGTGCGCCAGGCTTTGACTATGAATGGACTGGTTTATCACTTGAAGAACGTGACTCTGGTGCTCAAGCGCCATTCCTATACGCGCTTTCATTGTTAATTGTATTCCTTTGTCTTGCAGCACTTTACGAGAGCTGGTCTATTCCATTCTCTGTATTGCTTGTTGTACCACTCGGTGTACTCGGTGCCCTACTGTTAACTTTCCTTGGTATGGTATTCTTCAAAAATCCAAACTTATCGAATAACATCTACTTCCAAGTTGCAATTATTGCGGTGATTGGTCTTTCAGCCAAGAACGCCATCTTGATTGTAGAATTCGCTAAAGAGCTTCAGGAAAAAGGTGAAGATCTGTTTGATGCAACACTGCATGCAGCTAAAATGCGTTTGCGTCCAATCATCATGACCACCCTTGCCTTCGGTTTTGGTGTACTTCCACTTGCCCTTTCTACAGGTGCGGGTGCAGGTAGCCAGCACTCAGTCGGTTATGGTGTACTTGGTGGTGTAATCAGTTCGACCTTCTTAGGTATCTTCTTCATTCCTGTGTTCTACGTATGGATTCGAAGTATCTTCAAATACAAACCAAAAAAACAAAATAATCAGGAGCATATATCGTGATGCAAAATGTATGGTCTATTGCAGGTCGTAGCATTGCGGTTTCTTCACTTGCGCTTGCTTTGGCTGCCTGCCAAAGTATGCGTGGTCCAGAACCGGTTGTTCAGACCAATATTCCAGAAAGCTATACTGCAAGTGCTTCTGGCACTTCAGTGGCTGAACAGGGATATAAAGATTTCTTTGCTGACCAACGTCTGGTACAAGTTCTTGACCTTGCGTTAGCCAATAACCGTGACTTGCGCACGGCGGCATTGAACATTGAGCGTGCTCAGCAACAGTACCAAATCACTGCAAATGGCCAATTACCTACAATTGGTGCAAGTGGTAGCGTACTGCGTCAAGACACGATGAATTCAAAGCCAGTAACCTCTTACAATGTTGGTTTAGGTGTGACGGCTTATGAGCTTGATTTTTGGGGCCGCGTACGCAGCTTAAAAGACAATGCTTTAGATAGCTACCTTGCAACAGCAAGTGCTCGTGATGCAACGCAAATTGCACTCGTGGGTCAAGTTGCTCAAGCATGGTTGAACTATGCTTATGCCAATGCAAATTTAAAACTTGCAGATCAGACACTAAAAGCTCAGCTTGAATCTTACAATCTGAACAAAAAGCGTTTTGATGTGGGTATCGACAGTGAAGTTCCAGTTCGTCAGGCGCAAATTTCTGTAGAAACTGCACGTAACGATGTTGCGAACTACAAAACTCAGATCTCACAAGCTCATAACTTATTGAACCTCCTTGTAGGCCAGCAAGTTCCGTCTAACCTATTGCCTACACAACGTGTAACTCGTATTACTGCAAATAATACGATTGGCTCAGGTATTCCAAGTGACTTGTTAAATAACCGTCCAGATGTACGTGCTGCCGAATATCAACTTTCTGCAGCGGGTGCGAACATTGGTGCTGCAAAAGCACGTCTGTTCCCAACCATTAGCTTAACGGGTTCTGCGGGTTATGCTTCTACAGATTTGGGTGACTTGTTTAAATCAGGTAATTTTGTCTGGTCTGCGGGTCCAAGCTTGGATATTCCAATCTTTGACTGGGGCACGCGTAAAGCCAACATTAAAGTATCTGAAACAGATCAGAAAATTGCATTGTCTGATTATGAAAAATCAGTTCAATCTGCATTCCGTGAAGTCAATGATGCTTTAGCTGTTCGTCAAAACATCGGTGATCGCCTTGCTGCACAGCGTCGTTTAGTTGATGCAACCAACACCACTTATAAACTTTCAAATGCCCGCTTCCGTGCAGGTATCGATAGTTACTTAACCGTGTTAGATGCACAACGTGCATCTTATGCTGCTGAGCAAGGTTTATTGTTGCTTGAACAAGCTAACTTAAACAACCAAGTGGAATTATACAAAACCCTTGGTGGCGGTATGAAAACCAATACTTCTGATGCGGTTCAATATCAACCGTCAACAGCTGAGCGTAAAGCTGACGCTGCTAAATAAGTTTTGAACTAAAAAAAGTTCAGGTTGAAAAGCTCACTTCGGTGGGCTTTTTTATTGAATGAGAAGATTGGACTCAAAATGAATATATTGCTTTTTTTAGCCAATTTTCCTATCTTCAACACACCCTTTTTTATATTGATAACTAAAAATGCTTTTAAGTAACTTAGAATCTGTGCCAGGCCACACTATTACTCAACAACTCGATGTGGTGTATGGCAGTACTGTACGTAGTAAACATGTGGGTCGTGATTTTATGGCAGGACTCAAAAATATTGTCGGTGGCGAGCTCAAAGGCTACACCGAACTACTTGAAGAATCACGTCAAGAAGCCATGAGCCGTATGATCGATAAAGCCCGTGGTCTTGGAGCTAATGCGATTGTTGGTATTCGCTTCTCAACTTCAAATATTGCTCAAGGCGCTTCAGAGCTTTTTGTTTATGGCACTGCGGTACGTGTTGAAAATTCACAAACCTCACTTCCAGATCCATTCCCAACTCAAGGCTAAGTTATGGGCGCTTTTATATTTAAAGTCCTGATCTTTGTGGTGCTGTTTTGTATTGGCTGGGGCTTTGGTCGCCATGCTGAACAAAAGCATTTAAAAGAACTGGAAGCACAAGAAAAACGCCTATCCCACATTCGGATCGACAACAACCGCTTTAAAACTACTGATCGTCCGGGGCAACTTGTTTCAAGTAATGTGGTTATTTCACACGATTACTTTAAATATGTGATTGCCAATATTCAGAATTTCTTTGGTGGTCGACTGACCAGCTATGAAAGTGTGGTCGAGCGTGCGCGCCGTGAAGCTGTGGTTCGCTTAAAACAAGAAGCTGAAAATATGGGCGCAACCCAAATTATGGGCTTACGTTTAAGCACCACAGAACTGGGTATGCAAGGTGGCATGGTTGAAGTTTTTGCTTACGGTACGGCAATTCGGGGTTAATATTAATCATCCAATTTAAACGGTGATGAAATTTGATCAAATCAGCCATCAAATTTCATCATAGAACTTTATCTTACACAGTGATAAGAATTTGAATTGGTCTTTTTCTATTTAGCAGCAAAGATAAGACATGCACCCTCAAGCATATAAAAGTAACTACGTTTAATTTAAAAACAAGTGATCAACATTTCTAAACTAACGCGCCATTTCACATACCCATTGACTCGCTTTTTCAACGCATTTTTCCACGACTAAAGGATAATTGGTCAATTCTGTAAGATAAAATTCCTGCTGATCAAAACGAATAATGGATTGATATGTACCATCATCCATTTTAATGTCTAAACCGTTGTCTTTAATCCGATACATCGTATTTCCAACTGCCTTTCTAAACCCATCAAAATAATAAAAATTGATCTGATTATTCTGAATACTTAAAAAGCCTATTCCACCATAATACTGTGACTTATGATTGCGCATATCGATAATATGGACGTGGGTATTGTCATACACAAAACGCCCTACTTCTTTAAGCCTGCTGCTGTTTAAAATTGACAACTGCTCTGAAAAGATATGCCCATTTAATAAAATACATTGGACTGGACATTTTTTAATATCTGCCGCTGGGGTTTTTAAATATTGCTGATGATTTAAAATCTCAAAACGATATGGGATTTGACGTGTATCCAATTGAGCTGATGGCAGCCGTGTATTAATGTTCGAATTTTGAGTGTTATAAAATGTCGATTTCAGCCATTTCTGCGTATCAAAAAAATGTTCCCGCGGACGCCAACCTTGTTTCTGTTCTTCAGAAGGCTCTGCATACGCCCGCGCTTCTTCAACTAATCGATCAATCGGTTGAGCTGCGGACAACATTGGAACCGCTATTGAGCACAAGCAAAGTACGAAACAGCTGACGAATCTATAAAACTGATGTGATAGTTGTTTCATACCCTACTTAAACCTTAAAAAGTTCATACTAAAAATTTTAAACCTATTACTTCACTTTCGCTTTACGAATCATCTTATATAGTGTGCTCGGCGATAAACGAGCCACCCATGTGCCCAGCACTTCTTTGCTGCCGCCAACAACAATATACTCATCGCCTTTCAAGAGTGCTTTCACAGCTATTTTGGCAAACTCATCTGCTTCTAAACCATTTTCAATGGCTTCGTCCTGATGCCCTTGCGCTTTACCTGCACCATTTAAAGCATTAAATGACACATTGGTTTTAACAAAACCGGGGAAAATAACTGAAACATCGACGCCTTGATCCGCCACCTCAGCACGCAGACTGTTCGCCCACATATGTATAGCTGCTTTAGCTGCAGAATAAGTCGCACGATATTGTGTACCTAACAACCCTGCAACACTGGAGACAAAGGCAATACGCCCAGATTTCTGCGCAAGGAATGTTGGCAGTACGGTTTTAGTTAAAAAAACTTGCGAAAAATAATCCACTTCCATGATGGCACGTTCAGTCTGCATCGTCGTATCTGCAATTAATGCACGCTGACTCAAGCCGGCATTATTGATCAACCAGTCGATACGTCCTTTATGCGCAAGAACTTGCTCATAAGCATGACGCACTTGATTTTCATCGGTAATATCGGCCGTAACAGAAATATGTTGATCTGGATGAAGCAAAGTTACACGGACATTTTCAAGCTCTTCAAAACGGCGGGCAGTTAACACCACTTGTGCACCTTGCAAGGCGCACTCCTGCGCCAAAGCTTTCCCCAGTCCTGATGATGCACCTGTAATCCACACCACTTTCCCATTTAAATCATCTTGCTTTGCCATCATCTATTCCTTTTGAAAGTGCTAATTTATTCATTTATAAATATTTTATGCTTTATTTAATTCAGGCTCATTGTTTAAAAACACCATAAAATGGTCAAAATAATGGCTCATTGACTGTGCATCATAGATTTTTCCGAGCTTATCAAAACGTTTATAGCCCAATTGTGTAGTGAGATTAATCACACCCGTTAAAGTTTTATCGACTACTACGTTAAATTTCAGCATCTTTTTCGGTTCACGAACCAAATGTGTGACACCTGCATCGACGACTCGGGTAAAAGCATTTAAAGCAAGTGGAACATATTGATTTTGCCCTTCTTTCATATGCTCTACATATCCTAAGAGATCCGTTGCTAAAGACGCATCTATTGGATAATTCATGAAATGCTGTCCATCTGCTTCATAAAATCGTTCATAAAGATAATTCACCATCGGTAATAAACGATCATTGCCAAAAAATGAGACTGACCACGGCATATATTTACGTGTCGTTTCACGTATTTGCTGAATAATCTTTTCTGATTCATTGTCCCCAGATTTATTCAAACGTGCTAACTGACCAAACACTTGATCCAAAATTTCACAAGCAATATCCGCTAAGTTTTCACCCAGCGCTTTAGACTGACTTTCGGTTTCCCCTGCATTGAGCTTTTGATGAATCGTTTCAAAACGTTGATAAGTTGCAGGTTGAATCTTTAAAGAAATGGTATAAGTCATATGATATTGCTCCTTTTATCTTAGTTTTGGGATCAATGAATGTTTCTTATCTATGGTTCTATCATACGGACTCTATCATTAACTGCAAATCGAAAAAGTTAACATTCGACCAACATCCCTAATTCATATTTTTTTTTGCTACAATAGATGCAATTTTTTATTCACTTTTGATTTGTTCGAGCTATGACTGAATCTGCGCAAAATATTGCTACGACCTACGATCCTACCGAGATCGAGAAAAAATGGTACAAGACTTGGGAAGAAAACGGCTATTTCAAGCCGTCTAAAAATGGTGAATCATTTTGTATTATGATTCCGCCGCCTAACGTCACAGGCAGCTTGCACATGGGTCATGGTTTTAACAATGCCATTATGGATGCTTTGACTCGCTATAACCGTATGTCTGGTAAAAACACCTTATGGCAACCGGGTACTGACCATGCAGGTATTGCAACACAAATGGTTGTAGAGCGTCAGTTAGGTGCTGAAGGCGTAAGCCGTCATGACCTTGGCCGTGAAAAGTTCATCGAAAAAGTATGGGAATGGAAAGAACAATCTGGCGGTAATATTACCCGTCAAATTCGTCGTCTAGGCTCATCTGTAGACTGGTCACGTGAACGCTTCACTATGGATGACGGTCTTTCTAACGCAGTGAAAGAAGTATTCGTAAAACTGCATGAAGAAGGCTTGATCTACCGTGGTAAGCGCCTTGTAAACTGGGATCCAAAATTACAAACTGCCCTTTCTGACTTAGAAGTTGAGTCTGATAAAGAAGAAGCAGGTTCACTGTGGCACTTCAAATATTTCTTTGAAGACAAATCAATTCGTACCCACGATGGTAAAGATCACATCGTTGTTGCAACCACTCGTCCTGAAACACTACTTGGTGATACAGCAGTAGCTGTTGCGCTTGATGATGAACGCTATGCAGCACTTGTTGGCAAAAACATTATCTTGCCAATTACAGGTCGTGCAGTTCCAATCGTTAAAGACGAATATGTAGACAAAGAATTTGGTACAGGCTGTGTAAAAATCACCCCTGCACACGACTTCAATGACTATGAAGTGGGTAAACGCTGCGAATTGCCAATCATCAACATCTTCAACAAAAATGCTGAAGTGTTGGCTGAGTTTGAATACATCGCGAAAGCGGGCGAGCAAATTTCTAAAACCATTCCTGCTCCAGCAGACTACATTGGTTTAGAGCGTTTTGCTGCACGTAAAAAATTGGTTGCTCAAGCTGAAGCTGAAGGCTGGTTAGACCAAATTCAACCGTACACACTGAAACCACCTCGCGGTGACCGTTCAGGTGTAATCGTTGAGCCTCTACTTACTGACCAATGGTATGTGAAAATTGCACCGCTTGCTGAACCTGCAATTAAAGCGGTTAAAGATGGCGATATTAAATTCGTACCTGAGCAATACAGCAACATGTACATGGCTTGGATGAACAACATTCAAGACTGGTGTATTTCGCGTCAATTGTGGTGGGGTCACCGTATTCCAGCTTGGTACGATGCTGAAGGCAACGTATTTGTTGGTCGTGACGAAGATGAAGTTCGTGCGAAGAACGGTATTGCACCTGAAGTTGAATTAAAACAAGACGAAGATGTGCTTGATACATGGTTCTCTTCTGGTCTTTGGACATTCTCAACTTTAGGTTGGACTGGTGACGAAGCAAAAGATAAAGAAAACTACTTCTTAAATACCTTCCACCCGACTGATGTGTTGGTCACTGGTTTCGACATCATCTTCTTCTGGGTTGCCCGCATGATCATGATGACCATGCACTTCATGAAAAATGAAGATGGCACACCGCAAGTTCCGTTCAAAACGGTATATGTACACGGTTTGGTCCGTGATGGCGAAGGTCAGAAGATGTCTAAATCTAAGGGTAACGTACTTGACCCATTAGACTTGATTGATGGTGTTGACCTTGAAACTTTAGTACAAAAACGTACGACTGGTTTGATGAACCCGAAACAAGCATCGAAGATTGAAAAATCAACCCGTAAAGAATTCCCAGAAGGTATTCAATCTTACGGTACAGATGCGGTTCGTTTCACGTTCTGTGCGCTTGCCAACACTGGCCGTGACATTAAATTCGACATGAAACGTGTTGAAGGTTACCGTAACTTTGCCAACAAAATCTGGAACGCAACGCGTTTCGTGATGATGAACATTGAAGGTCAAACCATTGGTACTGAAGTTCGTCAAGATCTTTGGGAATTGCCTGAACAGTGGATCGTGAGCCGTCTGCAAAAAGCTGAACTTGCTGTTCAACAAGCTTTTGCAACCTACCGTTTGGACTTGGCTGCGCAAGCGATTTATGAGTTCATTTGGAATGAATACTGTGACTGGTATGTAGAGCTGACTAAGCCTGTTCTGAACGATGAAAATGTTTCTGAAGAGCGTAAAGCTGAGGTTCGTCGTATATTGCTTGCTGTGATGGAAGCGTCTTTACGTTTGGCTCACCCATTGATGCCTTACTTAACAGAAGAAATCTGGCAAACTCTTGCACCGAAACTTGGTATTTCTGGCGAAACTATTATGCTCGCGCAGTACCCTGTTGCTGAACAAGCGCTTGTGAATGAACAAGCTGAAGCGGATATGCAATGGCTTCAAGGTTTGATTGGTGCGGTACGTAACATCCGTGGTGAGATGGGTCTAGGTAATGCTCGCTTGTTGCCTGTACTTCTTCAAAACACGACTGAAGCAGAAAAAACACGTATTGCTCGTATTGAACCGTTGTTTAAAGCATTGGCTAAAGTTGAAAGCATTACGTTCCTTAGCGATGCTGAACAACCACCATTGTCTTCTTCTTCTGTAGTCGGTCATGTATCTGTATTCGTTCCAATGAAGGGTTTAATTGACCCTAAAGCGGAATTGGGTCGTCTACAAAAAGACTTAGACAAGGTTCAAAAACAGCATGACCAAATTGCAACTAAACTTTCTAACGAAGGTTTTGTGGCAAAAGCACCTGTAGCTGTGGTTGAAGGCGAGAAAGTAAAACTTGCTGAGTTTGCTGATCAGTTAGCGAAGATTAAAGCGAATATGGAGCAGATTGCAGCGCTTTAATGCTGTAATTTGATTCAAAAAAATCCCCTCTTAGTGAGGGGATTTTTTATTAAAATCATAATGATATTTGATAGAATCATTTGATGGAACCTTTATAAATATCTCAACATGACAAATATAGATAAATTCGCATTTTCTGCCGATAGACCAATTAAAAATATAGAACAAGACGTATTGGGTCGAGCTGATTTTGCTAAAAACTTAAGCGATGCTATTTCTCAATGGAAAGGTGATGAAAGCTTAGTTATTGCGTTACATGGCGATTGGGGTTCAGGAAAATCATCAATTAAAAATATGGCGTTATCGTATTCAAAGCAACAAGATGACTCACCCACAATTATAGAGTTTTCACCTTGGGAATGGTCAGCTCAGGATAAGATTGTTCAGGCTTTTTTTGATGAAATATCAAAATCTATTGGAAGAAAGGATTCATCTAAAGAAGATAAAAAATTAGCAAATATATTTGCGAAATATGGCAATCATTTATCTACGGCACACACTTTTCTTAAGGGTGCTAATTTAGCTCTACCTCTTCTTGTAACTTCAATCCTAAGTACAGGTTTAATTAGCAGTTACTTTACTGACAATTCACAATTACCAATACTCATTGCAACTATTACATCTTTTATAGCTTTAATCTTACCAGCCACAGGAAAAGGGAGCGAATTGTTAGGGAAACTTTCAGAAAACTACGAAAAAAAATCTAAATTAAATGAAAAGAACTTAGCAGAAATTCGTGAGGAGTTAATTACAGCTTTAAAGGATAGAACGACTCCTCTTTTAATTGTTATGGATGATATTGATCGTTTAACAACCGTAGAGTTGCGAATGATTTTTCAATTAATTAAGGCAAATACTGATTTTCCTAATGTAATATTTTTACTTTTATTTCAGAAAGATATTGTCGAAAAAAAACTTACTGACGGCACACAGTCTGGTGAAAACTATCTAGAAAAAATTATTCAAATCCCTTTTACAATTCCACAAATTCAAATAAAACAAGTCCACACTGTTTTATTTAATCTACTAAACAATGTGATATATAGTCACATTGATGCAGAAAAAAAGTTTGATCAACAAAGATGGGCTGAGGTTTATCATAACGGGTTTAAAAACTATTTTAATAATTTAAGAAATGTGTATAGATTCAACTCTACACTTTGTTTTAATTTTAACTTATTCAAAAATGATGATATTTTTGAAGCAGATCCCATAGATTTGATTGTTATTGAATGCTTAAGAATATTTGAACCAACTGTTTATACAAAACTTTCGCAATCAAAAAGTGCTTTCACAAGCTTAAGTTCTAGCTATAGTGATAATCAAACAGAAAAAGCAAAATACTTAAGAGTTATAGACGATGTAATCAATAGTGCATCTGAAAAAAATAAAGAATCTGTTAAAAAAATTCTAACTTCTCTTTTCCCTACTATTAAATGGATTATAAGCAACTATTATCACGATCATAGCTCTTATCAAGAATGGTTCACTCAATTAAGAATTTGTCATAAAGATCACTTTGATAAATATTTTAAACTGAGTTTTGATAGTGAAGATTTTACTACATCAGATTTTATTAATTTCATCCAACTAACAGTTTCTAGAGAAAAACTTAAAGAGAAAATACTTGCTTTAGATGCTAGAAATGTATTGGAAGACTTCTTATGCAAATTTGAAGCCTATAGCAAACAGGTACCACAAGAAAATTTTGAATCATATCTATATGCAATGTTAGACAGCGCGGATGGAATCAACAGCGAATCTAATCAGTTTTTTGGCTTTTCATCACAAACCTATATATTTAGATTATCATTTTGGTGTTTAGAAAATATCCAAGATAGAAAACAAAGAGCTACACTTTTAAATAAGTATATTAACCTAAATTCAAATTTTTCATTTATTAATTATTTTTTATTTAAAGAGTACAAAAGTAGAGAGGAAAATCAAGAAACTTTACTAGAAGATTCCGATTTTCAAGCACTCAAAAATGATTTTATTATTCAATTAAATCACTTCGCTAATTCATTTCCCGATAAATTAATTCAACACAATTCGTTCCTATCATTGGTGTACCGTTGGAAAGAATGGGGAAACTCTTCTGATATTCTTAATTGGTTTGAATCCAAAACTCAGGATATACAAGGTATTCTAAAAATCCTTAAGGCAATGACCCAAAGTACTAAATCTTATAGCAGTTCATATACTAAACCTCATGTTAAAAGATATATTAAAGCTGATACTGTTATAAACTTCTTAAACGTTCCTCGCATATCAAACATAATCAACTCTAGTGATCTTTCTATACTTTCTGAAGAGGAAAAAGACTTAATCAAAATGCTCAAAAAAGGATTCGAAAATAAAGCTAACAATCGTGATGATGATTTTGATGACTAACCCTCACCCCAACCCTCTCCCATAGGGAGAGGGAGCGTCATTTGATTTAATGCCTATATGAATTTTGCAATGGAGTTCCCTCTCCTTGTAGGAGAGGGTTAGGGAGAGGTGCTTTTCAATATTAGAAACCCTCACCCCAGCCCTCTCCCATAGGGAGAGGGAGCGTCATTTGATTTAATGCCTGTATGAACTTCTCAATGGAATTCCCTCTCCTTCTAGGAGAGGGTTAGGGAGAGGTATTTTTTAATTCAAAACATCTCTGCCACAAATCCTCTAACACCGTATCCGTCCGTCCCAACACATCATGATTCAAATACCGAACAACAGTTAAACCCAAAGCCTCTAAAAAATTAGTGCGTTCAGCATCATATTCCACAGCATCATCTGTTCCATGCTGGCTACCATCCAACTCAATGACCAAACCAATTTCATGACAGTAAAAATCCACGATATAAGGTTTAATCACATGCTGACGGCGAAATTTAAGATTCATAAATCGCTTAGCACGAAGTATTTGCCACATCAGGTTTTCTGCATCGGTGGATGCTGATCTTAATTGACGAGAAAATTCGAGTAATTGCGCATTTATCGACATTTTATTTTTATTCATTGTTTTTATTTAAACCAGTATAATCATATCCAAACTAGAACTTATAAAAATCCACATGAAACAACAAAATAAAAAAATTCTTCCATTCCTCATAACTTCAACATTTATTCTTATTGCTTGCACAGAGCAACCTCGGGAAGTAATTGAGCTGAAAGCTGAAAAACAAGTAACTTCAGAACCCGTCACACAAGATGTTGTAGAAATTCCGCCAACAGTAAAATCCACTATATTAGTGAATAACCCAACGCCTCTACCTCAAGGTTATCAAGTAGATACAACTCATTTAAAAAAGCCAATGATGATCGACTTTAATGGCGACGGAAAACTTGATGCTTTTCGTGTTTTGAAAAATCCGAACAAAGTTGGGATGAAATACCTTTTCGAGTTCCGTATTGCAGACAGCGACAAAGTATATTGGTATGAAGATGATTATGGTGATGATCTCGATGCATTTGGTGTTTTCGAATTAGCACCGAAAACAGAAATCTATGCTGATGAAGAACATAGGTTCGACAAAAATGGAAGTATTAGAGTGAATGAAGAAATTGACCCTAAATATTATTTAAAGTTTAAAGGTGATGGTATTTCAGTCAATGTACTTGAAGAAACCTGTGCAACATCTGTTTTCTTTCTAGAAAATGAAAAAATCAGAAGAATTCATCTTTGTTAAACTAAAAATTATCTCAATACTAGAACTTATAAGAACACAAATATGAAACATCTAAACAAAACTTTGCTCTCTCTTATACTTATTTCAGCTTTCACAATCACTGGCTGTAAAGAAAAAACTCAGCAAATAGTAGAGCCAGAATTCGAACAGCAATCCGTTTCAGAAATAAAAACCGAATAGATTGTAGAAATCCCTACAACACTTGATTCGTCAGAATTAGTCAATAACCCTACGCCTCTACCTAAAGGTTATCAAGTAGATACAACTCATTTAAAGAAACCAATGATGATCGACTTCAATGGCGATGGGAAACTTGATGTTTTTCGTGTTTTGAAAAATCCGAACAAAGTTGGTATGAAATACCTTTTCGAGTTCCGTATTGCTGATTCTGATAAGGTGTACTTTTATGAAAGTGAAGATAAAGAATTTGATTTAGATGGTTTTGAAACATTTGAAAAAGCCGAAAAAGGTGAACAATTTGTAGATATTTTAAAATTAGACCATCCTGATCTCATGGCATTTGAAGATGCACCCAAAACAGCACAATTAACTTTAGATAGAGATGGTATTACTGTGGGTCTACTTGAATCCTGTGGTACTTCTTTGTTCTATATTGATCAAAATAAAGTTCATCGTATTTACCTTGATTAATCACCAATTTTTGAATAATCAAAATCCTCCTGTCGACGCAATTTAAGATTCATAAATCGCTTGGCACGGAGTATATGCCGCATGAGATTTTCTGCATCGGTGGCAGTGTGGTGCAGGGATTTGGCGAATTGTAATAGTTGGGGATCTATTTTCATTTTATTTTCCCTCTCCCTAGCCCTCACTTGCGCTTCGTTTTAAAGCAGTGCTTTAAGACTTGCTCAGGAGAGGGAACGTTCATTATTAAATTACGTGATGGCATCTAATCAGATGCAACACCCTCTCCCTTTGGGAGATGAGTAGCACTGCTACGCAAGGGTGAGGGAAATTAGAGAAAGGTGCTTTTAAAAAATCACAAAACCCCATGCTCCAACAACATCTCCAACCCACTCTCTTTCCCCATATACATCAGCCTTTGCTTTTCTGATTTAAGCTGTTGCTTCACCGCAGAAACATCCGCATCAATTTGCTTATACAAGTCTGTAATATTCAGTTGCCCTTTCGACTTCTGCACCGCAATTTTGGCTTTGTTTGACCACACCAATGAATTAATGAGTTCCTGAATCTGCTGCTTTAAAGCTTTGCTTTGCGCTTCTAAAGCCTGTTGGTAAAACTTCACTTGCTCTGCGCTTAAGCCTTTATTTGAGCCATTTTTACTTTGCTCAACTTCGAGTTGAAGTTTCAATAAAAAGAATAAATCTTCCTGTTCATAGGCTTCATTGGCACGTTGTAACAGTTCAGTCTTTTCCTCTTTTTTAGATTCATTTGGCTCACGGTCAGGGTGAATAATCGAGGCAATTTTTAAATACACCGTTTTAAGCGATTGATTCACTAGCATTGAGGCCTTGGCTTGTTTCTCTTGCTGCCGTTTTAACTTGGCTTGCTCACGTGCTTGTTGGTATTGGTCGCTGTTCCAATCTTCAATTAGATCCTCATTGGGCTGAAAGGCATTGTCTTCTACCGCAACAGCTTTCTTTTTATTCTTCTTGGACTGAGCATATTCCTCTACTTGTGCATAATAAGCATGCATTTTTGCCACTTCATCCAACTGAGTTTGCGCTAACATTTTCGAATCTTTTAACAGCCGTGCCAAAGCCTGAATTTTGTTTTCAACTTGTGCAGTATCTGATTTGCTTAAACCAAAACTACTTAGGCTATTCCATAGGCTTTGCATTTGCTCATATAGTGTTTTGTACAAATCTCGATAGGCAGGCATCAAGGCTTTCTGACTATAAGCACGGATGTCATGCTGCGCACGTTGCCATGCTGCAAGCAGTAACTTCTGTCGTTCAATTTCATCAATTAAACGATTCAGCTTTTTCTCAGGTGTAGAAAGCTCGATATTCGGCTGAATCGTAGTTTTTAAATCAAATGACATAAATGCTAGTGGGTGGTAAAAAACCCCAATTATAGCCGAAATTCAGAAACGCTTTTCTGATAACTCGGCTGATCTCAACGCCATCAAAACCCTATTGTTGTACAAGCTTATTTAAAAATACTTCGAGCTCTTCTCGAATCACCACAGCATGCCCTTGGTGGCTATGCTTCTGTTCGAGTAATTTCTCCGAATCAATCACGTAGACCGTGTGACCATCTTCAATTAATCGATCTACCCCTTCAAAAAGCATGCGTGCACCGACCTCATGAATCAGTGAAATATTGGTAATATCCAGCACGATACACGTATTGGCTATAGGTTCATCTTGTAGTATCCGCAGCAACATTTCCGATTCGGTAAATTGCAATACTCCACGCAGTTCATACACCACAACGTTTTGCTTTGTGCCTAATATATAGCGACGCTGCACGATGGTTTGAGCTGATGGTGTACCTTCCATCACATGCAGCCCCATATCCCGTGACAATCGTTCAAATATTTCAACACCACGCACGCTATTGCCATGTTCGTCGAGTTTTGGGCTAAACACCGCTATACCCACTTGACCGGGCAATGCCCCGAAAATTCCACCCGCCACGCCACTTTTAGCAGGAATACCAACTGTGGTGAGCCAGTCACCTGCGGCATCGTACATGCCACAGGTCATCATCACACTCAGCATTTGTCGAACCACTGCACGTGACAATATTCGCTTACCTGTGGAACCCTGCACACCACCATTGGCCAACACACTCGCCATTTTCGCCAAGTCTTTTACCGTGACTTTGATGGCACATTGCTGAATATAGCCATTCACAATTTCATCAGGGTCTTCATTGAGCACCCCCACCGTTCTGAGCATGTAACCAATCGACTTATTACGAAACGCCGTTTTCACTTCTGACGCATATACAGCATCATCAAAACTCAGTTCACGCTCTGCCAATTCACTTAAAAAGCGACGTAAATTTTCGGCTCTGGAAATCTCTGGTTCATGCGGTAAAAGTGAATGGGTGGTAATTGCTCCCGAATTGATCATCGGGTTTTTCGGTAAGTTATTATTTTTATCTAAAGCAATCTGGTTAAAGGCTTCACCTGAAGGTTCGACGCCCACTTTTGCCAAGACCGCATCTAAGCCTAAGTGATGAATTGCTAAGGCATAGGCAAAGGGTTTTGACATCGACTGGATAGTAAACTCCACCTCATCATCACCTGTGGAATAAATCGTGCCATCAACAGTAGAAAGTGCTAATGCAAGTTTGTTCGGGTCAGCCTGTGCCAGCTCTGGAATATAATCGGCAAGCGCCCCCAACTGATTGCTGTGACACTGCGCTAAGACATGCTGCAAATAGTCAGGTACTGGAGTTTTCATTGATCTGCCTATTTTTAATTTTTGTTCACTATTTTTATAGCAAATTTATTGAAGGCAGCGGCAAAGTCTTACATTTCTTTATATTTTTTCAGGTTCTAACTGAATCTGTTGAATATTTAAGTGATGCATCATTTCACGGACAAAAACGAAATACGTCAGAATATAAACAGTCTGCTGTCCGAGTTGAGTTCTATAAAATTCTGTATGTTCAATCAACTCATTAAAGCCATGTTCGAGCATATGTCGGTCTATCGTTTTCGCATGTTCAAAGAACACTGTTGCAAGCTGCTGCATCCATGCATCATCAGTATGTGCAATGCGCTCAAACTGATACTCTAGTTTGAGCTGCTCTAAAATTTCTTCTATTTCATAAATGAGATATTCAATCGCCAATACATCAAACTGATGTTTGACACAGCGCTTAATCAATTGATCCAGACCCATTTCAAAATTGAAATGTTGCCCCTCAACATCAAACGTGACGTATTCTGCAGCCAAATGAAAATGGATTTGTTGCATCTGCAACCTCTTTGCCTCGCTTTAGACTAAATCTAAGTTTAACTCGCGAAAACTGCGCACTTGGTTGCGACCTTGTTGTTTTGCTAAATATAAGGCTTGATCTGCCAAACGCGTGACCAGTTCAGGCGAAGTACCCTCAACCGCAGTTGCCACACCAAAACTCGCAGTAATTTCTAAACTACCACCGTGTGCTAAGTTAAAACGTTCAGACAAAATTGCTGCACGACAACGTTCAGATACCTCTATCGCCTGCTCTAAATTTTGATCTTTTAAAATTAAGATAAACTCTTCACCACCAAAGCGCCCGACAACATCTTGCTTACGCGTATTGTCATTTAAAATCTGAGCCACGCCTTTTAGCACACGATCGCCCGTTTCATGCCCATATTTGTCATTGATCAGTTTAAAAAAGTCTAAATCTAATAACACGACAGCAAATTCAGGATGGTGACTTTGTGTCAACTGTTGCAGTTCGTGGCTGACAAAACGGCGGTTATATACATTGGTCAGTCCATCGACACGACTAAGCACTTCCATTTTCTGTTCACGATGTCGCCATTGCACCAATAAAATCTGAAAAAATACTGCACTGATAATGAGGATGGGTAAATATAATTCCGCCATACTTAACAACCAAAAATGATTGTCATAAAACTCGGTTTGCTTCAGGGCATGGCTAAATATTGGGGCATATTCTAATCGGTCATGTGAAGTAAAATAACAGATATAGCCAATAAAAATAGTAATGGGTAGCATAATACTCAGCATGATTGCTGGTCGATAAAATACCAACCCAACAAGTAACAGATTTACTGTACCCGCCATGGTCGCAGGACTATAAATACCAACCATGTATCCACCATAAATCATTCCTACACCAAAAAGTACAGGTGCAAAATAACTTAAAAATAGTCGGAATAATGCATGATGCTTAAAGCTAAAACTCAGTACGGCCAAGAGCGTAAAGAGTAACAATACGATCATGCCGACCATGACCCGTGTTTTCAGTGCAACGGGATTAAACCAAACGTTATTGTTGGAATAATAAAAATTCATGATGCACCACTTCAACACGCTAATTTGACTCAGCATGCCAAAGAACAGCAATAATCGCCCCTTATCGTAATCAGACCAATTAATAATTAAATAGTCCGACTCAAACAAATGGTGCTTTAGCTTACGCCATTGCAGTACCCCTGTGCGGTACATAGCCCATTCCCGATAATTCCCCATTTAAATACTTTTTTTAACTTTTATTATTGTCTTATTTATACAAGGTTTTGATATTAAAAAGATAGTTTTAAAACATCCGGCTTTAAAGATTCCGACTAAAAGTTACTCTGAATAATTTCGTACACTTTCCACTGCGTATTAGTTTTGACTGGTCTCTGCTTTCACGCTTGTCTATTCAAGCGTTCAGTAAACAAAATACCATCTAAATGATCGATTTCATGTTGCACAATCCGTGCAGGAAAACCCGCTAAAGTCGTCACAATCGTTTCACCCTTTAGGTTTAAATACTGCACCGTAATTTGCTGAGCTCGTGCAACTTGACCACGTTCATCAGGCACACTTAAGCAACCTTCTTCACCCAAAGTCATTTCATTGGAGCGCTGTGTAATCACAGGATTCAGCATGACAATGAGCTGCATATCTGGTGCATCTGGATAGCGTAAATTGGGACGTGATGCGACGATAATCATCCGTTTAGAAATATAAATTTGCGGTGCTGCAATGCCTACACCATTACGCTCAAGCATGGTTGCATTCAAAGTCTCACTTAAGGCGTTTAACCAAGTGCTTCCTATTTCAAAAGGTTGAATCTCTGCTGCGATTAAGCCAAGAATCGCTTCTCCACGTTGCGCCACTGCTGCGGTATTGGTCATCGTTTTTCCTTAGATTAAACTCAACTTCGGTATCATCATCGCTCTGTTCTTTATCCATCTTTATCATGCATTTTTTAGATAAGCAGACAGACTCAAGATCATGAGTATAGTGTAATTTTAACTTCACCCAATGTAAGTTTTGCACAGATTGAATTGAATAAAACAGCTATGCGACGCCAAACAAAAGGGCTAAATTTAAAGATGCAGATTCATTTCTCAAGTCAAATACATTGCAAATTTATAGTTTTAATTTTAATAATTTTTTATAAAAATTAGTTTGTTATGATTCAAAAAAGTTTGATTATTCAATAAAAATTCAATTCTCTAAAATGAACACCATTGCTCATTTTTAGCTGGAAAATATTGCATGGACGCTGCACCACGTCGACTGACAAGTCAGGACAAACGCACTCTGGGTTTATCATCGCTAGGCGGTGCCTTAGAATTTTACGATTTCGTAATTTATGTCTTTTACGCCAAAATCATTTCTGAACTGTTTTTCCCAGCAGGACTGAGTCCTTTTTGGGCCATGCTAAATACCTATGGCATTTTTGCTGCAGGTTATTTCTTCCGCCCACTTGGTGGTGTGGTCATGGCTCATTTTGGTGACTTAGTAGGACGTAAACGTTTATTTAGCTTATCCATCTTACTCATGGCCTTGCCGACCTTAATGATCGGGGTGATGCCGACCTTTGAAAGCATAGGCTATGCAGCACCGCTCTTACTCCTTCTCATGCGCGTTGTGCAAGGGATTGCAATTGGTGGTGAAATTCCAGCGGCATGGACTTTTGTTTCAGAGCATGTGCCTGAACAGAAAATTGGGATTGCCAATGGTTTACTGACCGCTGGTTTGTCCTTAGGTATTTTACTTGGCGCACTGATGTCCTTATTTATTTCACTGCAATTTAATGAGTCTGAAATTCATGATTGGGCTTGGCGTATTCCGTTTATTGTGGGTGGTATTTTTGGCTTCGTGGCTTTGTATTTACGGAGTTATTTAAAAGAAACGCCTGTATTTAAAGCCATGCAAGAGAAAAAACAATTGGCCAAAGAGCTTCCTGTAAAGCAAGTATTACAACAGCATAAAACGGGTGTAGTCATCGGCATGCTGTTCACATGGTTCTTAACAGGCTGTGTGGTGGTACTGATTTTAGCAATGCCAAACTTGCTCACTAGTGCATTTGGT
The DNA here is from genome assembly GCF_002135295.1 of Acinetobacter sp. ANC 5054. Classification (GTDB taxonomy): domain Bacteria; phylum Pseudomonadota; class Gammaproteobacteria; order Pseudomonadales; family Moraxellaceae; genus Acinetobacter. Next base: position 55,569 of record NZ_NEGG01000016.1, read on the forward strand.
TTTGAACGTGCAGATGCATTTAAAATGCAAAGTGCCGCGATTGTGATGCAAATGGTCGGCTGTATTATTGCAGGTCTATTGGCAGATCGTATGGGTGCAGGCAAAGTGATGTTATTCGGCTCATTGCTGGTGGCAATCGTTGCAGGCGTGTTCTATAACAGCCTCGGTCATGTTGAACAGTCGACCATATTTGGACTGTATATGCTCCTCGGTCTCTCTTCAGGAACTGTCGGCATAGTGTCGTACAGTATGGTGAAAATGTTCCCTGCTCAAATTCGATTCTCAGGCATTTCATTTTCTTATAATTTGGCCTATGCCATTGCGGGTGGTATCACCTTACCATTGGTTCAATGGTTAAGCTTATATAGCAACATTGGTGCGCTGTATTATGTTTGGACAGTCTGTCTTGTGACGTTCTTTACCGCGATGTTCTATCGCCAACGTTTTGAAAAATCATCCGCCATTCAATAGTTGCTATTATTAATAGTTAAAGTTAAAAAAGCGGTCTAATGACCGCTTTTTTTATGGTGATTCAAACGATATTGCTTAAAAAATTGAGGTAAATGTTCAAGTTAGGCTTTAAGGTTTTTACGCAGTTCATCTTCCACAATTTCAATTTCCAATTGGCTAAAGCGACGGATTTCCCCTTCCGCATGCTTTTCTAGCAAACCACCAATGAGTGGCACTTTGACTTTAACAGTCCAATCCAAATTAAAACTGACTTGTGATGCATCGCCTGTGATACTACGTTTGCAGCTGGCTTCTAAGGGTAAATTTGGATCAAGTTTAACGTCTGAAGTTAAAGCCGCTAAGTTGCTTACATCAGTACGTTGTAAACGGAAAGCATCTTTTAAGAATTTTTTTGCGATATCTGGAATATTCACATCTAAACTATAAGCACGCTTTAAGGTATAAATATCACCGATTTTTTTCGATTCTAAAATTTCTAAATTTTCACCGGGAATTCGTTTACATACAGCTTCATGTAATGAAACATCCGCAGCCAATTGTTTAAATTCTTCAAGTGATATGCCATGAATTGTAGCGTTAACGGTAAATTGATGTGCCATGCTCATCATCCTTAAACAGAAATATTGGTTTTATTGTTTTACTTAGCCAAATTTACAGCAAACTATGCTGTCGTGTGGATTTAATCCAAAAGTCTCTGAACTGTCATTGACTTAAAAAATGAAAGAATAATTAAGTTTTGTCATCGTGTTGTTATTACAGTTATTTTTAACACTTGGAGTAGTGTAATTCTCCTTCAATATCTTGATATTGCATCTCAATGTCCCAACCGACATGCACTTTAAAGTAGATCCCGCCATAGGCTAGTCGTGCAAACCAATGTCCAAAGTCTAAACTGCTCACATCAAATTCTACCCATTTCGGCAAATTCTCTAATAAGGGTGAATAAATCAACCCACCCGGTTCCATTGAAGCACAGTGCTGTCCATAATGATGAAATAATTCAAAGCACATCTGATTGAATCGCTGCCTCTGTAAAGTTTTTAAATCTAAAGTGAATGGATGCAACATTTTAAATACTCGTTATTTTTATATTTCGAAAATGTATTCAGCTCAAGGTAGATTATGTCGCTGACCAAAACGATCGCGGTGATGGACTTTCAATACCTCACAATAATCAATCAATAACGACTGCTCTCTATAATTGATCTGTATGCAATATTCTTCCGCGCCATCATCTAAACCACTGACACTTAAATGGGTTCCTTGTGGAAAGGCTTTGAGCCATTCGGCTGTATACACATCAGCCATTTCATCAAAATAAAAATAATGCTCAGGTTGCGCCATTAAGTGGATGACATGATCATCAAAACGGATTTTTTGAGCCATTACAAAATCAATAATCATTGTTGCCCTCCATGTTGTATGTCGCTGGAATTCAATTTTAATCTTGAATGAATGATTAGGACAACCGAAGTACACGCTGAGCAATCGCTATAGTCTTTTCTACTTCAGTTACTGCATTTGTTTCAATCGAGGAAATGACCACCAAACGAAATTCTTAAACTTTAGATCAGGCAGAGACTGGCGATATTGCTGGTCTTTTTTATGCAGATTTTTGAGTTTATGTCTACCTAAGACTTTAAAAAGAAATATATGAACGCATGAGTTTTTGACAGTTTTCTAACAATCGGTTAAAAACTTAATAAACGTATAAGGAATAATCAAAATGTCAGAACAACAGGGACGCGTCAGCCGTGAAATACGTGGTCATCTATTTTTAATTGGCCTTGACCGCGCAGAAAAGCGCAATGCTTTTGATAGCCATTTGATCCAAGATTTATCTTTGGCGCTCACTGAATTTGAAGACCATCCAGAACTACGCTGTGCGGTGATCTTTGCCCACGGTGAACACTTTACAGCGGGACTGGATTTGGTGGAATTACAACCTAAATTAACCAGTGGTGTTTTTGATTTTACTGCGACTCAAATTAACCCATGGGGCACCACTTCACGACAACGTAAAAAGCCTGTTGTCGTTGCTGTTCAAGGCTTTTGCTTTACCGCAGGCATTGAACTGATGCTGAATGCGGACATCGTGGTGGCACATCACGATACCCAATTTGCCCAAATGGAAGTTCAGCGTGGCATTTTACCTTTTGGTGGGGCGACAGTGCGTTTCGTTCAAACTGCAGGCTGGAATAAAGCCATGCGTTACTTACTCACAGGTGATCGTTTCGATTCAACGACTGCACTGGACATGAATTTAATTACTGAAATTTCAAATGATGCGCCACTTGAACGTGCCTTAGCTATTGCCGAGTCTATTGCTCAAGCAGCTCCTCTTGCAGTCCAAGCGACCCTTGCTGCCGCTCAGGATGCCTTGGCACATGGCCCAACACATGCCTTCGAGCATTTAAATGATCATTTACAACCTTTGCTGAAAACCCAAGATGTACAGGAAGGTGTCATGGCGATGCTGCAACGTCGTGCACCTAATTTTCAGGGGAAATAATCAGATGAATTCAACAATGTCTAAACCGCAAATTATTGAAGATCCAAATGGCATGAAAGCCTTTGATACACAAAAAGTAAATTTCACTGCAACCGATGGGTATGCATTATTTGGTACTCAATACATACCTCGCTCTGAAATAAAAGCCAATATTGTCGTTTCAAGCGCAACGGGCGTTCCCTTGCAGTTTTATCGTCGATTTGCTGAATATGCTGCGAGTCTAGGGTATCAAGTACTGACTTTCGATTATCGAGGTATCGGACTCTCTGCTCCGCCAACATTAAAAGGCTTCAAAATGTCCTATTTAGATTGGGGACGTTATGACCTTTCAGGTGCAATTCAATTTGCCCAGCAAACGGGTTTAAAGACATTTGTGGTGGGTCATTCCTATGGTGGTCAAGCACTCGGGCTGACCTCAAATCATGATCAGGTTACGGCAATGTACTGTTTTGGCACTGGCGCGGGCTGGCATGGCTATATGCCGTTTAGAGAGAAAATGAAAGTCCATGTGATGTGGAATTTAATTTTTCCACCGATGGTAGCCGTTAAAGGTTATTTGCCGTGGAGTAAGCTCAATATGGGTGCTGACCTTCCGGTCGATGTATATAAACAATGGCATAGATGGTGCAAAAACCCAACCTACTTTTTTGCTGACCCCGAACAAAGTGAGTTGAGCCAGCACTATGCACAAGTCAAAACCCCAATCTATGCGGTTGCCGCACTGGATGATGACTGGGCGCTACCAAGTTCTCGACATGCCTTTATGCAACATTACACGCATGCGCCCATGCATTATATCAATATTGAAGCGCAGGATTATGGGCTGCAAAGCATCGGGCATATGGGATATTTCCGTAAAGGTGCAGAACCGATTTGGGATGACATCTTGTCAACCTTTGAAGGTTTAATGAGCCAATAGAAAAACTAAGTTTCCCGATCTATTTATTGTTAATTAAGAGTGTTCAATGCGCCCCCGTAAACTGTCTAAAGAACAAGTGTTGCTGCAGTCGGCCCAATGTTTCAAAAGTTATGGCTATACCGCCTGTAGCATGGGCATATTGGCAGAAGCGTGCGGTCTTTCTAAAGCGGCATTTTATTATGATTATCCCACCAAAGATGCCTTGGTCATGGATATGTTGTCGATGACACAATTGAAACTCCGCCACGGCATATTTCATGCCTTACAAGAGCAAACAGCGGATCCACAATCGCAGTTTATGCAAATTCATCAACAAGCCGTACAATTTTTCAATTTTGGTGGATTAGGCTGTTTAGCGGGTGCAATGAGTATGGAAAGTCGGCATTTACCACAGCAGATTAATGAAAAACTAAGAGAAATTTTTCGAGAATGGCAACATGCTTTTGAAGCTTTTTTTAGTCACAGTTTTACTCAAAGCAAAGCACTTGATCTGGCTAAAATCAGTGTAGCTGATTATGAGGGCGCAATTTTAATGGCGCGGATTACACAAGATGAGAGCTATTTAACTTTGATTCGTGACCGAATTTTGAATCAGCTTGCTGATTCTTGAAATTTATATTCAAGCTTGTGCTCTTCACCAAAACGGTCAACATGGGTATAAAACTCACCATAACGCCCTAGGTAATACTCTAAGGACTGGTTGTAGAAAGTCCAGTAAATTGACCATTCACCTAGATCTAACTGTCGAATTTGGGTTTTACAACACACGGGCATTTTACGAAGAAAATCTGCCTGTAATTGCTCTGCTTCAGCTTGCGACTCAATTCGATATTTTTTCTGAAAAAAGATTGCGGCAATATCATCAAATAATTGTTGCTCATATTCATCGACTTCAACCGTTTGCACTAGCTCACGATCACAGCTCGCATCGTCGACATTAAGTGAAACATTCTTTGCGCGTTCAGGGGCTTGATAAGCACTATATTTTTTTCGATATTTTTCAGTTTTTAAAACTTTCTTGGCAACAATTCCTGCACCGCAAAGTGCAATCACGATGCAAAGTAAAATGAGAAAATTGACCATTTGGTGTACCTACTGACTTCAATCTACTGGCTTTAACTGAGTCAATAGAACACTCAGTCTTAGATATTTATCAGGCATTAATATAACGCAAAATTTTGATTAAATTTCAACCAAAGCCACATTAACCATGTCAATACGCTTCATTTCCTCGATTAAATTATTTCAAATTATTTCGATATTTAAGTAAAAATGAACTAACGATAGCCGAGTTGACCATCAAAAATTTTCATACTGCACTCATATTTAAAGAGTTTCAGTATTTAAATTTCATCAGTCTTTTAAATTTTTCAAATTATACAATTGTAAATTTTGAAACAAGATTGAAATGAAACATCAACCTAATGCTGCAAATACTTCAAAAAAACATAAAAAGCAACAATAAGCCTCTTTAAGGTCCGAGCATAATCGACTGAAATGGCAGGCTGTTGAAGTTTTTTATAAAAAGAACAATTTTATGATCCGCGAAGCACAGATTCAGGACATCCCTGAAATCATTCAAGTGATTCACAACAGCATTCGTTCATGTATCCAGGACCATCAACGCAATGAAAGTGTGATTCAAACATGGCTTGAAGAAGCCAATCATTCCAATATCATGATGTGGATGCTCTACAATGATAGTTGGGTCTATATCTATGATCACCGTGTCGTGGGCTTTCTCTTGGTCAGTGATGAAGGCAAAATTTTGCTAAATTACATTTGTCCAGAACGGCAGTATGAAGGGATTGGGAAAGCACTACTCATGTATATGCTGGAAATTGTACGAGAAAAAAATATCACTGAGATCAGTTTAGAAAGCACCCATACGGCCTTACCTTTTTATCAAAAGCATGGCTTTGTTTCGCAGGGTGAATTGGGTCTTGAAAATGATCAATTAAAACTGATCAAATCTTTGAACTAAATAGATTGAACACAACAAGTACTGCAAATTCGCAACTGCTTTCAATTCAAGAAATATCCATCGAATTATAATGACGTTTAATCACACGGTTTTATTTGATCACGACCGGCTTGTTTTGCCATGTAGAGATATTGGTCTGCATTTTTCATCAGTTCTTCTATATTTTCATAGTCATGCTGCTTATCCATCCAAGCCATGCCCATACTTAAAGTCACATATTCTTTGTGATCACCTCGATTTAAATGCTCAAGTTGGTCATTGCGAATCGCCTCTAATACTAACTGTAACTGCTCCTTCGCAATCGCGTAGGGGACGTCATGCATTAAGATGGCAAACTCTTCACCACCATAACGCGCCACATAGGCAGAGTCAGGTAACGTTTCATGCATAATTTGCACGATTCTTTGCAGGATGTAATCCCCCTTTAAATGTCCATAATGGTCGTTATAGTTTTTAAAATAATCAACATCTAACATGGCAAAAATTAAGGTTCGGTGACTATGAAAACGGATTTCAGTATATAAACGTTGAATTTCAGCATTCAGTGCACGTCGGTTAAATGCACCTGTTAATGCATCTATACGAATCTGTAATTCAAGTTTTTCATTGAGCGAATTTAATTGTTCAGTTCGTTCTTTGACTTTTTGATCGAGCGAGCTATTGAGTTCTAACAAGCTATTGTTCAATTTTTCAGTATGCATAGACTGCTGCGCATAGTGACGCGATTGCTGGAACATAATCAGCAGTGCATACAGACTGGTAGAAATGAAAGACAAATTGATCGTATCAATCAAATTCATCATCAATAAAAAATCATTTAAAAAGGTAAAACACAGAAAAATGACGGCGAATAAATTTACTCTTGAATATTCTTCATTCTTTTTCAAGGTTAAATAAAAACCGAATGCAAAGTTAATTAATACGGGTATGACATATACAAAACAATAGTTCGCCAAGGATTGGAAAACTTCAGGTTTAGAGACCAAAGTGACCGCAATATTGAGCGACAACAACAGCATTGCGATTTGATAATTGAGTTTACATAAATAGCGACAGCTTAATAAATGAATGTACGTTAAAAAGAAAATTGAAGATAAATAAGTAAATAAGTATTCTAAGCGTGTGCCCCATAACCAATTAATGTCGGTAAAAATCGTATAAGCATAAGGCGCAGAAAATAGATTGTGGAAAGCTAAAAACACAATAAATAAGCCAAAGACAAAGTTACTTCGACTATTGCGCCCTTTTAAACCACGAAATATTGAAAATAATAACGTAAATAAACCGACACCCAGTACTGCACCAGACACCAAACCAATGCTCATCATTTGCTGTTGGAATTGGCGGTTCACTGTTTTTGCAATACCAATTCGCATGGGATTTTCAAAACCACCATGCATTTGATTAAAACTTGAAGCCTGAATGGTTAGGGTAAAATATTCATCCTGGGCAACAAAATAGGCAATGCGTGGCGCATTCTCAGTTTTTTGTTCAGTTTCAGTTTTACCCACCCCCCCTAAACGGACAATCACATCCCCGTTCAGATATACACGATATGCTCCATATTGATTGGGAATTAATATGGCGATTCGGCGCCCAATAAAAGCTTTAGGTATTTGAAAATGAGCGGTAAAAGTGCCATAGCCTTGACTTTGACCTGTAATTTCTTTGAATGATGCGGGTAAAGTGACTTGCTGACCAACCAATACTGAGCTTGGTTCGGTTAAAAATTGATTGGGATAATACAGCCATTTCCCATGTAACAGGCTACTCGTATCTTCAGTAAAATAAATTTTATTCACTTCATTTTGATGTTGTAAATAAAATGATTTAGGTGCTGTTTCGTACTGCGCATGAGCAGTCGATAAACCGAGTATCAAACTCAATATGAGGACTAAAAAAGACCAAATCCAATTTTTGGTACTTGAAAAGTGAAAAAACAACGGTTCCTCATCCCTGCACAAAAGCTTGAGTAATTATTCTAATCTACGCAAAATAATACAAATTACCAAATATTATTTTTGCTAATTGATCAATAACATCCATGTCGATGATCTTCAATGATTAACTAAATTAATCGCGTGTTTTTACATCATATAATTCAATTTCAAAAATTAAATTTGAATTGGCTGGGATGATATTCCCCATTTTACGTTCACCATAAGCCAAATGTGACGGTACGATTAACTTACGTTTGCCACCCACTTTCATGCCAATGATCCCTTGATCCCAACCTTTGATCACACGACCTGTACCAATAACTGTTTCAAAGTAGTTGCCACGGTCTAATGAAGAGTCAAATTTAGTACCATCTTCCAACCAACCTGTGTAGTGAGTGGTAATTAATGCACCTTTAACTGCTTCTTTACCTTCACCAACCACTAAATCGATAATTTCTAATTCGTTCGACATCTGTATTTACCTCAATGAAACATATGCAAAATCGTATTATAAACAGCTAACCGTATTTTTAGCCCTTTCTTTTGATTGAACTGCAAGGCTATACCAAAAATAGGCTGCTCATAATCACAAATTGATTTAGAAGTTCAGCTCCATAATGTCCGAATCATTTAATAAATATCCCGTCAATTTGCTGTGGTTCTCTGCCGAGCCAATCAGTACCCATCGGCCCGTAATCTTCTGCTCAGTTTTATGCTGTGTATTGCGGATGACTTGCATGCCATAATGTCTAAATAGTTCTTCGTATTTATCCAGCGTTTCTTGCTGATACATGCATACAATACGGTAGGTACGCGCCTGATGCACATGCTCAATGCGCTCTTGTACATAGATCAGCATCACCAGCACAATCAGCACAATAAAGGTAGAAAACAAACTCAGCATGATATAACCCGCCCCAACGGCCATGCCGATGGCTGCGGTCATCCAAATCGTAGTGGCGGTAGTAATGCCCGAAATGCGGTTTTCATCTTTAAAGATCACGCCAGCGCCCAAAAAGCCGAGACCCGTTAAAATATTCGCGGCCAAGCGGTCGGGGTTTTCGACGCCAATTTTTAATGACAAGCTGGTAAATAGACAAGAACTGAGGCTGACCATAATCATGGTGCGTAAGCCTGCCGATTTGCTACGGTATTCACGTTCCGCACCAATAATTGCCCCTACACATAGGGCAATCAGCAAATGAATTAAATCAGAATAATCTGCATACATGCCGCATCCTTTGCTGTTTTTTATCCTGTTTTAGGTATACCTAGCTTTGGGACTTAGATGCAAGCTTTAGCCGTATTTTTATCTGGTTTTTTAATAGAATTATTATGAAAAAGCGCCGTACAAAATGTCGCAATTTTTCCTAAATGCAGTCTGCGCAGCTTAGAAAAAATTGCGACATCAGCTTAAAGGGATGAGCTAATTATTGTAGCTGTTCCCATTCGATCACAGCTTGAGCATTGTCACCAATCAATGTCCACTCACCGTCCATAACATTGAGTTGCAACTGCATGGTGCGTTCACACAGCGCTTGAATTGCTTCAGTCGTTGCCAAAGGCAATTTCCATACTTGTAGGTTTTTTAAGGTTTTGAGTTTGCTGTTGCGCTTATACCATTCATCAACAGCCGTGCCATAGGTCACGATTGCCACTTCACTGCAGCGTGCGCAGGCTTTTTTGACTTTGTCTTCATCTGGGCTGCCGACCTCGATCCATTTGACCAATTGACCCGTCAAATCTTTTTCCCACAATGCAGGCTCATCGGTTTCAAATAAGTCTTTGGTAAACTCCAACGCTTCATCAGCAAAACGTGCATAGGCCAAAATGCGCACCATCAAGCGTTCAATGGTTTCAGATGGATGGAGTGCCATTGTCAATTGATAGTCACCATATTGGTGAACATCCATATTGGCAATGTTCAAATCTGCTTTATAAATTGTAGCTTTAAGCGCCATGTCAGAAGTCCTCAAATTTGGCGCCTAGCATACCCGATTTAAACCGCCTTGACGCATTTTGGCGAAGTTTTTGCTTCGGTAGAAAAGTCAAAAATTTAATTGTGATAACAATATGGACAACAGCCTTAATCCAAGACAAAGCGAGTATAGGTATAAGTGCTGATTGTTATTTTAATGGCGACTGAATCAGACGAATAAATGAGCAGTGATTCCTGTCTTACGTAGACATTTCCATTTGGGGCTAAATCGGGATTTTTTAAGAGTTTTATGTTAAAAATATAACTTTTACGATGAAAAGCTCTTAATGTATCCTTATAAAATTCTAATAATGTGAGTAAATTTATGTGGGATACAGTCATTAATATATCTATATTTGATCATTGGCTTTCAGAAATAGAAGCTGATCAATGTAATACCCTGTGCTACAACAGCGCATTGAAAAATAATAGCTTAGATGAATATTAATGTGTATTTATTTTTAAAAATCAATATTACTACTAGCTAAAAACTCTTTACACAAAGATATTTCTTCAGTAAATTGGTTTTCCAAACCAACTCTATCATCTGATAAAAATACTAATAAAAAATAAATCCAATCACTATCATTAAGTTCAATAGCATTATGAATAACGTTAGAAAAACTTTTTTTTAAGATATTTATCTCTACTCCACATAAATATCCATATAGGACTCTAGATCCGGGCCAATTCAAATCCATAAAGCCTTCTAGTAACTGATCTAAATTTTTCTCAATTATTTCAATCGGTAAATAGGGGAGCATTATTGCAAAATTTTCCCATTCACACCTACTAGAAGGATTTATTAAATCAGAAAAATTTAGTTGATTGTTTCTTAATAGTTTCTTAATTTCAAACGACAACTCGATAATATCAAAAATATACATCCTATCTTTAGATATTTCTTCTAAAATACTTTCCTTAGTGACTATCATGGTTGCTATCCATTTTTGAGAAAATTAACCGATTTCTTTGATTCTATAACTTTCCCTTTAGTTTAGTTTCGTATAATCGCATTTTGTTAATAGACAGTTCAGGCATTTCGATAATAATATCCTCTTCATAGAAAAGATAACCATAAGGAATTCCTATTAAATCTATGCCACCAAGATATAGTATGCCTTTCCATAACTTATCTTTTTTTTCATTAGGTACTAGAGTTAATGAATCATTATCTGATGCTACTATTACCGAAAAAGCCCATACACTCGCTTCCTCTCGTGTCATTCGCTTTTGAAGCACGTCCTCAAATACTGATCTCACTTGATCTAATGTTACTTCCATATAATCAACTTCCAAAATGTATGATTATTTTTTAATTTACCTAAAATCAACATAATACACATTATACAAAATCACATTAATTTTTTAATATATTTCATAACATTACATTAATTCAAAAAACTCAGATCAACAAATTTTGGCTTTTAATCGCCGATCAGGTTTAACGCTGACTATTTATACAAAATTCCACGACTTTATGTAGCCTCATTGAACGCTCAATTAGAAAATTGTCCAAATCAAATAATAATTATTACCCTACTCGCTATTAATTCTACATATCAATAAGAAAGCTATAAGTTCACTATAAATAACCCTCCAAATGAGGCTTATTTTTGCTCTTGATCCACACGGCATTGCATCAATTGATTTTCAAATTCGAGCCATTCACGTTCAGTTTGATAGATAATTTCAACTCGATTATCTATCCCCTCTTCGCAGCTTTGATAATTGAACTGTTCAGGATTGAAATTAAAAGTTTTCCAACCTTGATTGGTATGAAAAATCCCTTTAATTCGTAGCCAATCTTTTTGCTCGCACAAAAGGTCGAGCAAATCAAAAAAATCAAAGACCCAACGTTTCGGCAATTTCCAACCTGCCACGCTATAGCCTTGTGCGGATTCTACATAATGATAAGGCAATTGTTTAATTTCGGTAAATACAGCTCCAGTTTGCTGTTGCTGTATTCTAAGTAAAGGCTGAATTTTGCGTGGACTGCCAATATAAGCTTGATCAATCTGCTTTAAATTAAGTTCACCATTTTCACTGTGTAACCACTGTTGCTGATAAGGCAAATAAGCCTGTTGCAAATTTTTAAGAGCTAAATGGTCTGCATCAGTCATGCTATCTGCATGTGAAACCACAATGATTTGAGCCGCTTTTAATTGATCTGCATACAGATTTTGTGCTGTCCAAGCTGAATCATGTAAGCGTGATCCATCTACCACTGTCACCAAGGCACGCATTAATAAATGTGGATGCCAATGTGGTTCGGTCAGCTGTTCTAATAATTGTCCAGGGTGTCCTAAACCGGTTGGTTCGATAAATAAACGATCAGGTTTTACCTCAGACAGCAATCGTGACAATGCTATTTGCATCGGCAATTGACTGCTACAACATAAGCAGCCACCCAACAATTCCTGCACAGCAAAACCTTCGTCTTGAGGCAACATTTGCTGATCCACACCAATTTGCCCAAATTCATTCATGAGCACTGCCCAAGTTTCAGTTTCGGGTTTCTGTAACAGCAACTTTTTCAGCAAGGTCGTTTTCCCTGCACCTAAAAAACCCGAAATAATATGAACAGGAATTGCACCATGTGCAGAGACTAATTTCAAAACAGACTCACTCAATGAAAAAGGCAAATTGTTACGAGCATCACCTTAATGATTTCAAATCTGCCCTGCAAGTTTTCCAACGAACTTTTCCAATGGCTTTCATTTTTCAGCAAATTAATGGCGAAAATTCATACCCGATATGCTGAGATACCCTATATTCATACATATCAGGACACACTTTTTTGACTTAAATGACCTGATTTAATACTGAGTATGCAATATCGAAAAATTTCCTTACATTTTGATCTAAATCAGTTCCTTCCATTTTCTTCATTTTTTCTTGATGTGTAATCTGTATGTAAAGAATGAATAAATAATGAAGCCGTGTAGCAGGCATTTTCTGTTTTTTTAGATGAATAATCTGCTAAATATTTACAGATTTAACACATTTAATCTTTCGATGTCGTATTCGAGTTAATCACTCTGTTTCACTTTGTTGCTCGCATTGATCCCTCAGTTTTCTCGCTTTAGCATGAGTTCTCTCCTGACGGATGTGATGTTCTTTCAGGTTTTAACTAAAATATATAAGGATGCTCAAAATGAAATTAACTCAAATTCTACTTGCTTCTACTTTGGCTGCTGCAGCTGCAACATCGTTTGCCGCAAGCAAAGATAAACAACAAGCGCCTGAACAAGAAAAAGTTGTCGTCAGCACGCAAGAACAACCAGCAACTGAAACCACTGCTGCTGAAGGTTCTACACCTGCACAACCTGCTTCAGAAGCGAATGCTGAAGGAACTGCACCTGCTCAGCCTGCACAATAATCCTCAGATCGCATACTCCACAAAAGTTAAATCGTTTTAGAACTGCTGCTCAACATTTTTCCCTCATACAAATGTTGTGCTAAATCGATTTAAACGCCGGGTCATTGAATCAATGATCCGGCTTTTTTTATGCAAAAGCTTCAAACAATAGTTAAAAATGATTGATAAATCACTCAAAAATATGGATGTTTTTTATATAAACATATATATATCAATAATATAAAACAAAACACAGCAAAAAACTAAGGAATTGAATTCATCGTTTCGACTTATGCATAGCTTGTTCAGTTCTACAAACTCATCCTTAATAGGGTCATATGTGAAAGTGATTGGATGTTTACGCATGAGCAATAAAGCAAATTACACAACGGAAGTTGCCATTCTAGGTGCTGGTCCTGTAGGTCTAACCATTGCGAACTATTTAAGTAAGCAAGGTGTACAAGTTACTGTGATCGAACAGCTTGATAGCTTAATCGACTACCCACGTGCGATTGGTATTGATGATGAATCATTACGTACAATCCAATCTTTGGGTTTAGTGGATCAAGTCTTACCACATACAACACCAAATCATGCAATGCGTTTCTTGACTCCAAAAGGTCGCTGCTTTGCAGACATTCAACCACTGACTCGTGAATTTGGTTTCTCTCGTCGTAACGCATTTATCCAACCACAAGTAGACAATGTCCTACTTCAAGGTTTAAGCCTATACGAAAAAACTCAAGTATTGTTTTCTCGTCAATTGTCTGAATTCCACCAAGATGCTAATGGTGTGACTTTAAATATTACAGACAAAGATGGCAATCCAGAAACGGTTAAAGCACAGTACTTAATCGCTTGTGATGGCGGTAACTCGATTGTACGCCGCACACTTAACATCGCCTTTGACGGTGAAACTGCACCAAATCAATGGATCGTTGTTGATATCGACAATGACCCATTAGCGACACCGCACATTTACCTATGCTGTGACCCAGTACGTCCATATGTATCTGCGGCACTTCCTCATGGTATTCGTCGTTTCGAGTTCATGGTGATGCCAGGTGAAACTCAAGAAGAACTCAGCAAACCAGAAAACATTGCAAAACTTCTTTCTAAAGTTCTACCAACTACAGATGGTATTGAAGTAATTCGCCAACGTGTTTATACACACAATGCGCGTATTGCAGACAAATTCCGTGTAGACCGTATTTTACTTGCTGGTGATGCTGCGCACATTATGCCGGTATGGCAAGGTCAGGGTTATAACAGCGGTATGCGTGATGCATTCAACCTTGCATGGAAAGTGGCATTGGTTGTACAAGGTAAAGCGGGTCCTGAATTACTCGACTCTTACCAAGTTGAACGTAAAGACCATGCAAAAGCAATGATCGACCTTTCTGTAATGGCGGGTCACGTGCTTGCACCACCGAAAAAATGGCAAGGTTTTGTTCGTGATGGTATCGCGTATGCATTGAACTACATCAAGCCAATTAAACAATACTTATTGGAAATGCGTTTTAAACCAATGCCAAAATATAACGATGGCGCATTGGTGAATAACGGCACGAAAGATTCTCCAGTGGGTAAAATGTTTATCCAGCCAAATGTTCAACTTGAATCAGGTGAAACTGTTTTACTTGATGAAGTGATTGGCAACGATTTTGCAATTTTAGCTTGGGGTGTAGATCCAAAATGGGGTCTATCTGAAGCGTCTATGCAAAAATGGCAAAAGCTCGGTGTGAAATTCATTCAAGTGATCCCTGCGGTTCAGCTTGGCAATGAAAAACGTACCAAGTATGACAACGTGATCACGATTGGCGATATCGGTACCGATATTCGTGGCTGGTTAGGTAAAACCAATGAATCTGTCGTGGTTTTACGTCCAGACCGTTTCGTAGCAGCGATTGCAATTCCACAAACTTTGGACAGCATCAGCCAACAATTGTTTGCGAAATTGCACGCAAAATAATGCTGTAATCAAATGAAAAAACCACGCTAAATACGTGGTTTTTTCTTTTCATTTGCTTAAACCGCCTGAAACCAATGTACATCTTTAACAGATTCACGTTGCTGTATACCTTGTATAAAAGGCTTGAACTCGTCTAAATATGGAATAATTTTAAAAGACATCGCATAGACCAGCCAATAAGCCAAATACAAATCGGCTGCGGTGATCTTCTCCCCCAATAAATATGGGTTGGCTCTACTTAATCCAATTTTTATAAAATCTAATAATAACTGCTCATTGCCAAAACTGAGTCCAGTTTTTTGTGCTTCCATTTGTTCAGCTGTGACTTTGACGCTTTTCATATCCATGTATTCAGTCAAAGGGCCATGACAGAAGAATAACCATTTCAAATATTCACCACGTTTCGGATCATTCAATGCGGGAGCAAAGCCCTTCTCGATATATTTATCAGTAAGATAAGCGAAAATCGCTGCTGTTTCAGTCACCACCGAATCACCATCGACCAAGCATGGTACTTTCCCCATTGGATTGATGTTTAAATATTCAGCCTCATGCATTTTTTCATAGGGTATTTCGATAATTTCAACCTGATCCACGATACCTAATTCTTTAAGCAAAGGTAGAATCGTGTTACTGCGAGATCGGGTATTGCTATATAACTTCATTGTTTTTAAATTCATTTTTTAGTCCACAGTTTATTTTTATCCATTTCAACTATACCTCTGTTTTTGTAGTGTTATGTTGCGATCAATTCATCGTTTCGTAGTTTCCGATACAATACTGCCAGCCAAAATAAGACTGACCTTTAATTTAAAATAAACCATTGATCATTCAAATACATACTACAACTCAATACTTTTAACTTTTGAGCCATACATAAATGAAAAAGACGATATTAATTCTTGCGATGAGCATGGTGCTGGTTTCAGGCTGCTCCAAAAAAACTGAAGAAATCGCAAGCGAAGCCAGCACATCCGCTCAAGATAGCATGACGGCTCAAACTGAAAGCGTAGCAAATAGTCCAGCAGAAAATGCTGATGTGAATGCCCCTTCGACCACGCCTGTGACCGAACAAAAACCTGACACCATTTTAAATGACCAAGTGAACCCTGCTGAAGCCTCACGCAGAATGGTGCGTGAAGCCAATGTGAATTTCGAGTCCAAAGATGTTGTAAAAACAGCACTTGAGATTGAAAAACTCAGCTTAGAGTCGGGTGGTTTTTTAGAACAAAAAAATATCGACTTCGTGGTCCGTGAAAGCACGTCGCATCCAATTGCCGATGGCAAAATTCGCATCTTTGAAAAAGTTGAACCACAAGCAGAAATGATTGTGCGTATTCCAAGTGAAAAAGCAGCTCATTTTGTCAATCAATTGCTGCCACTGATGCACTTTTTAAACCGACAACAGTACAGTGCCAAACGCTATGAATTAAAACTGCTGGAAGAAAAAATTGGGCAGACGCAGGCGATTCCTAATAATGTTGCCTCGGCACAAATGAGCGAAATATCTCGTTTAACCCGTTTAGAGGTTCAAGACCGCGTGCGTTATAGCACCATCGTGATCGCATTCACTCAACCGACGACGGTGCGTGAGCATCAGGACATTAACTTAGACGCCGTTGCTCAGCTGAATGGCGACAGTTTCTGGCAGCGTGCATGGTACGGTATCCAACAAGGCTGGCAATTTGTTTTAAGCTTAGTGGTGGTATTAATTACCATATGGCCACTGTATTTAATCCTATTAATTGGCTTCTTGGCATATCGCGGTCTGAAGCCCTATTGGAATAAATGGTTCAAATAAGCTTTAAGCAGTAAATCCGCAATAAAAAATCCCAATGTCGAAACATTGGGATTTTTTTTAAAATTAATGCTTTGATCCAGCCATGCTTAGAAAAAGCCCATATAGAACTGTTCTTTTAAAACTTTTAAAATCAACTCAATCGCTTCATTTTTACGATCTTTGCGGTAGCTTGCGTACAAACCAATATTCGGTAAGGGTTCAACAGTACTTTTCACCACGATTTTATCGCCAAGTAAAGGAATCACATATGACGGTACCAAGCTCCAGCCTACACCCATACCGACCAAATTGACATTCAGTAGAATATTGGTTGAATGCTGCACCAAATTAACATTTAATTTATTTTGCTTAAAAAACTCTTGAACGATGCGATGTAATTCAGGTGATGAATGTTCATCACTGATAATAAAATCTTGATTATTCATGCTTTTAATGCTGATATGACGTTGTTCAGCCAGCGGTGAATTCTTGGGTACAATCAATGCAAGGGGTTCTGAAAAAATCTGTACAGCTTCAATTTCAGGGCTTTCTTCAATATAGCGAGTAAATGCTATATCAATCTCCCCTTTACGTACCGCTGCGATTTGATCAATATCCATCAAACTATGAAAATGAATTTTTAGCTCAGGAAATTGCGCACGAATATTTGGCATGATGTACGGAAATACCTTCATTTCCGCCACAGGAACAAAACCTATATTCAATTGCTCTTTGCTCAGTTGAGCTATTTGCCTTGCATCCATAATCGCTTTTTCAGCATGCTCCAAACTTAAGCGTGCCTCTTTTAAAAAAGCCACGCCTTCTGTAGTCAACTCCACTTTGCGATTTGTACGCATCAGGAGTTGTACGCCAACTTCTTGTTCTAAGTCTTTAATTTGCTGACTTAAAGAAGGCTGAACCGTACACATGCGCTGTGCAGCCTTGGTAAAATTCAGTTCTTCAGCAACCGCAATAAAGTATCGTAGATGTCGTAATTCCATTATTCAGCTCCCAAAGCACTGCGTTTAAGTTTTTTTGCCACTAAGCTGCGATAAACCCACAAAGTGAACACCACCATGACTGCACAAAATATATAAGTTACTTGAAACCCCATCCAAGCGATGAATAGCCCCATAATGACTGAGCCAACAGCTAAGCCAATATCAAACAAGGCAAAGAAGGTAGAAATTGCATGCCCCATGCGTGCTTTTTCGACGGATTGAATCGCCACTGTTTGCAAGCATGGAAACACCGAACCATAACCAATGCCCATAAATACTGCCGAGATCCACAACACCCATTCATTGCTTAAAAAGCTCACAATCACAAGACCAATTGCGAAAAAAATAAAGGATGGATAAATCACAGCATTTGGACCTTTACTATCATAGATTTTACCGACCCACGGTCGAACTATAAGCATCGACACAGCAAAAACGATAAAGAATGCACCAGTATAAGTAAGTAAATGCTTCACTTCTGCATATGCGGTGATGAAACTCATTACACTGGAATATGCAAATGCTGTCAGCAAGCCAATCAATCCGATCGCCAATACTTTTGTTTCTATCACATCATGAAATTGAATCGATTTTTTGGGAACAGTCAAATCTATAACTGTCGCATGTGAAATGGCATGTTCTTGAATTTGAATCAACCATGTAAAGATGTACCCCACCGCAACGATACAAGCCAATAATGCGAACAGCATTTTAAAACTCGTAAATTGAATGACGGTTAAAGCGAGGAATGGACCAATGACCACGCCTAAATTGGTCGACATGACAAAGTAGCCCATGCCCGATCCTTTACGCTCATCTGGAATGTAATCATTCACAATCGGCACATTTGCAGTAGTCAAGATGCTGAACCAAAATCCATGAATAAAACGAATCAATAACAATGACCACATGCTATCAATCCAGATATGGCTAAAAGCAAACAATACAAAAATGAAGCCTGCGATTCTGACCGAACGTGCTTTACCAACACGTTCAATGATCATGCCTGAAAATGGTCGAATAGAAATAGAGGACACTAAGAATAGAGTCAAAGCCATGCCGGCTTGTTGCACCGATCCACCCAAATCTTTCATGATATAGATGGGTAAAATGGTCAATAAGGCAAAATAATAGGTAAATAAAAATAGATTATTGCATAAGCAAAAAATAAATGACCTATTCCAAAGCTGTATGTTTTGCGTTGTCGTCATCACACTCAACTTTCTTGTAAATCAGTTGATGGTTGAAGTAAGACCGGTGTAAGTGCTAGTTCGACCAAGCGCTGGATATAATCTGCATCAGGTTTACGATTAAAAAAAATGATCTGATAGTGAATCGGTCCATACAACATATCGAGCATCAAATCGAAAGGATAATCAGCACGAACTTCACCTCGTTGTATCGCCAATTCAATGAGTGTGCGTGTCGCTTCACGGCGAGGCAACAAATATTGCTTAAAAAATTCTCCAGCTGCCTCACGATGTTCAGCTAAAACGACCAATAGCGCCCGACCCACATGTTGATTTAAAGCATAGGAAAGCTTAATCAATTGCTGATTTAAGTTGTATTGCAAACTTTGGGTTAAATCCAATTCGAAGATAGAAATGGTTTGCTCTTTAAACGTGTCAAACACCAAGTCAGCTTTATGCTTCCACCAGCGATAGATCGTCGATTTTCCCACCCCAGCACGCGCAGCAATATCTTCAATCGTTAAAGTGCTGTAATCACACTCTTGTAAAGCATCCGCAACCGCTTGCAAGATACATTGCTTCCGACGAGAAGTTTTTTCAGTTTCACTCATAATTCAAAAAACGAAACGCTACGTATCGTTTTATTTTAGCCAGATTTATTGGTAAAAACTATCCCATCATTGCAAATTCCCCCATAAACTTTAGTAGCACAGTCGGAATTATTTTAAATCGTGTTAATGAGCCACAAATATCGAGCACAAAAAAAAGACCACATTAAGTGATCTTTTTTATCAATATTCGATTAATTCGCTTTTGTTGCTTTTTTATAGATACTGCACGAAGGATGATGATTTTCTTGTAAGCGTGCCACTTTACGATGTTCAGCCGCTTCAAAACGGCATCGTTTCCAATCATTATCTAAATTGAGTGCTGGAATTTGTTTAGGCTTACCTTGTTCATCCACAGCAACCATTGTGAAATAGCAGCTATTGGTATGGCGTACAGTGCGCTTTTGAATATTTTGCGCTTCAACACGAATACCGATTTCCATTGAAGTACGACCAACATGGTTCACACTTGCGAGGAAAGTGACCAACTCACCTACATGAATCGGTTCTTTAAAATTTACTTTATCTACAGATAGTGTCACCACATAGCTACCAGAGTAACGACTTGCACAAGCATACGCCACTTGGTCTAACAATTTTAAAATCGTTCCACCATGCACATTACCCGAAAAATTTGCCATGTCTGGTGTCATTAACACTGACATAGATAATTCTGACTGGTCGTCTAGTGCATTCGCAATTTGATCTAATGGGGACATCTTGTTTCTCTAGACTCGTGATATAACAATGATTAATGTGATTATTATATAGATTTTAATCGGAAATGAATGTTCAATTCGGCAAAAAAACCATCATTATTATTTATGGTGATCATGTCATCATTCAGTAAAATATATATTAATGCCACCGAAATCTTATTCCAAACAGGGTTTTAATACAATTTTGCCTAATATTTAAGCACATTATGTTTTTATTCAATTTACAAAAATATCTCTTCCGATTTAAAAATTTTAGCAGCAATCTTTAAATCCTAAAGACTGATCAACAGGCATTAATCATTTAAGACTTTTAACATCTCGAATGACACATTGTCATAGCTAATTTTTTGACCACCGTCATTGGTACTTTCAACAGTATAACTATTATCTACATGAATCTCTGTGATAATAAACACGCTATTTTCCATCAATGCGAGCTTTACTTTTTGCCCAATTTCAAGTTTTTTCATCTCAATTCTCCTCAGTATGAGTTATTGATTAAAACTATAAATAATTAAGTGCAGTCTAACCATTTTCTAATAAACGGTAAACTTAACTTTATGAATAAAAAGGCTAATATAGGTATATAATATTATCTAAAAGTTATTATCAATTAATCATATTTTCTTAAGTAATTTCAAATAATTAAATCCAAATATTTTTGAATCTCTGCTATTTTAATTCAATATTCGGCCTTATTTATACTTTATAGCGATTGCTGGAGTCTATTTTGAGCATGACTGAAAATTTAATTTAAAATTTTTTATCTTAATTTATGGAGCACCAAGCAAATCTGTTCTGCTTGATGCCCATACTGATTAGTTATTTTTCGCAGTCTCAATCTCTGGTGTCGCAACAAAATGAATCTTATGTCCCGTACTATATTTGTGCGCTGTATAAACTTTAGCGATCTCACCCAACTTTTCTAAAGTTGCTTCTTCACCTGCAAGTATGGTTGCTTCGCGCCCTTTTACATCGAAGATATGGGCTTTTTCTCGCAAATCAGGCTGAATGACAATATCCGCTCTTTTCAATTCTTCCTGTGCAAGTCGAGTCTGCATAATATTAATATTTTGGTTGAACAAGCCCCAAACATTTGAAGTTTCGGTATGGATTGGGCGTGCCAAAATATCCACCGCGATAATAATATCTGCTCCTAGATCTCGTGCAACGTCGACAGGCACTGGACTGACCAAACCACCATCGACATATTCTGTATTTTCAATAACCGTTGGAATAAACATACTCGGAATCGACACCGAAGCACGCACTGCCTGCCCCGTATTCCCGTAGTTGAAAACGACTTTTTTACCATCTTTCAGTTCAGTTGCCACCACATACATTGGCGTTTTTAACAACTCTAATGGCACGTCATCCACTTGTTGATTAATAAAATCTTCAACTTTTTTACCATCAAAAAAGCCTTTTCGATCTAAGCGGATATCGCGAACATCATTAGCCTTCATATTGAGCGCAATGTGGCGTAATTCTTCTGCACTTTTTCCTGAAGCGTAGATCGAGCCAACAAGACTACCTGCACTGGTTCCAACGATAAAATCAGGATGAATCCCCTGCTGTTCTAAAATTTGGATTGCACCGATATGTGCATAACCGCGTGCACCACCACTACCTAAAACCAGAGCAACAATTGGACGCTTTTCTTGCTTTTTAACTTTTTTAAAGTCAATGCGATTTTCTGCAATTTGTGCAGGTGCAGCGGTATATCGCTGAACTTCAGCTGTGGTTTGTGCAGTAGATGGTTTTGAACTTACGCTTTGGCACCCCACTAGACTAATAGCTAGGGTTGTCATCAAAACAGTTATGCTTTTCATCGAGAGAATTTCCAAATACTAGCTCTTTACTTCGGGAGTGGAGGTCATTTCAAGAATTAAGTAGTCTAAACTGCCGATTGATTGATCACTGTTATCTTTCAGTAATACCCGATCAATAGGCTTAAACGACCGCGTTTATTATATATCGCTTATCAAGATTGACACATTGGCTCTAGTCTTTAGATTTTTCAGTAAGTGACAAACATCGAAAAATAAAGCAACAATAATAAAAAAGCCCCACAAACGGAGCTTTTTTAATTCAGTCAAATCATTCATTAACCAAATATTTGGAGCATACCTTGGATGACAACCACATTTACAAGGTCAATAAAGAAAGCACCCACTAAAGGAACGATCAAGAATGCACGATGAGAAGGTCCATACATACGTGTAATCGCTTGCATATTGGCAATCGCATTTGGTGTTGCACCCATACCAAAACCACACAAACCTGCAGCTAATACAGCTGAGTCATAGTTTTTACCCATGACACGAAATGACACATAAACTGCAAATACCCACATCGCAATCGATTGTGCAATTAATAACAATATCATTGGAATAGCTAAATCTGCCATTTGCCAAAGCTTGAGTGAAACCAATGCCATAGCAAGAAAAAGTGCTAGAGCCGTATTGCCAAACACATCAATCGAACGGTCAAAAATCTCACGTTTAAAACCTGTTTCAACAACATTTCGTAAAATAATACCGCCAGCAAGGGCCCAAACGAATGTTGGTAATTCAAACGTCGTCCCAATCGTTAGATTTTTCATGATTTCCGCAAAAGCCAATGCAAATGCGAACATGCCTAAGGTTACGATTGCATTATCTGCAGTAATTAAGCGGACTTTCTTTGGTGCTTCAAAAATATATTCACTGTCCGCAATAGGCTTATTGTCATTATCAATTTGTGTTGCTTCGGTCAAAGGCTTTGCCAAATTATGCTTTTTAATGAGATAACGGGCTAATGGTCCACCCATCAAACCACCAACGATCATACCGAAGGTAGCACTCGCGATACCCATAGGTAATGCACCTTCAACTGCATATTTAGTCTCAAAAATAGGACCCCACGCACCTGCAGTACCTAGTCCACCAACCAACGCAATAGAGCCTGCAATAATTCCCATTAATGGATCCAGACCAACTGTAGTTGCTACAGCCATACCAACCGCATTTTGAATGACAACAAAAACTGAAATCGCCAGCAGGAAAATAACCAAAGGCTTTCCACCTTCTTTCAATTTTGCAAAATTTGCACTCAAACCAATTGAAGCAAAGAACATCAACATGAATGTATCTTGCATAGGTTTATTTACTGCAATGGTATAACCAAAAAATTGATGAAGTATGAAAAAAATAATTGCACCAACCAAACCACCAGCAACAGGTTCTGGAATATTGTATTTGGTTAAGAAAGGAATGTGCTTATTAAGAAAACGCCCAATATAAAGCACCAATACTGCAAGCATCAGACTAAACGTCGGATTCAAAATATAATCCATATAAAACTTCCTAAAAATGATAGCTTTATTTTACGTATGCTTTTTTCAGATCATGACCTAACTTTTTTGCTAGATGATGTTCGATTCTTCTTAAGTCGTATGTGCGTTCTAAACCCTAAGAGCAAGTTAAGAATCATGCAATTGCAACTCATATTAGTGAGCAGATACGCTTAATTTCAATCAAAATTATAAAAAGCATACAAAGCATAAAAATGCGGCGTAAAGTTAAATAGCAGCGCGAATCCAAAACAGGGAAAGTACATAAATTTTTAACTGCACATGTTCGACAATACTTTCATTCACCTTGAATTGAGCTAAATGATTTAAATATCATCTGCTCTAAATCAATTAGCTTTACGAAGTTAAGCCAAACAAGATCAAATGCTGAGCTTAGATAAAAGTACGACCCGTGTTACGTTTAAAAGTCGCACATTATGCTTAGACTTTTTATAAATTTCAGTAGTTTTTATTACAAAAAGTTATTTTTTCTATAATTTAAAGTTATATCTATTTGTTTTTATTTAAATGCATTTTCATTTTTTATCTTTATAAAATATTAAAAACAAGAAACAGGTATGAATACTTTGTCTTCACTTACAAACTCAATTACAGGCTCAACATCTATACTCATGCAGTTGAATCGTTCCTTCCGTTTATGGATGTACGTCAATTTGAGTTAATTCAACAAACAGTTATAAAAAAAAGCCTGAACATTGTCAGGCTTTTTTATTGATCAAAATTGCATATTTGAGTTTAGAAGCTATATTTCGCCATTAAACCAACGCGGTCATCTTTGTAAGACTCGCCCTCAAAGCTCTTACGCTTACCATTCACATATTCCACACCCAGTTCAATTGGTTTAACAGGTGCATAGATGAAGTTAATCCATGCCTGTTGTGCTTCTTCGTTGGCATTAGCATTCGCTGTAGCTTTAGCATACGCACTACCATCATCAGCAAATAATGCGCCATACGCTAAAGTAGAACGAAGTTTTTCGTTAAACTTGTATGTTGCACCCACTTGTACAGCAGTAAATTTATTTTGCTCAACATCACCACCTACAACTGAGTAAGCAGAGTTCGCGCCATATAGATAGTTGCTGTTCCCTTCAGAGTAAGAAACATCACCATTTAACTTTAACTGATCTGTCACAGCAAAAGTTGCACCCGCTGCCACGCCCCAAGCAGTTTCAGTATCATTTGCAGCTTCAGATTTGTAGTTTTCTACAAGTGCACGAGCAGACATTGTACCCTTACCATCAGCAAAACCTTGAACGACTTTCGCAGTTAAGTTAGGAAGACGATAAGATGTATCTGCGGCAACAGTACCTTTACTGTCACCTTCTTCAGCTGAAACAAATAACTGGGTTTGTGGCGCAAGTTTCACGTTATAACGTACTTGTGGAATACGTGTCGTACCACCACCAACGTTGGTATTGAAATCGATCATTTCAGGTGCATGGCTAGACAAGAAGTTCGATGTTGTTTGACCAAACAACCAATCGTTATATGTTAAATAGCCGTGACGTAAACGAAGTCCATCATTTGCACCACTAGCATCTGCAAAGTCAACTTCAATTTTACCGCCAACTTTATTGTCACCGCCTACAGGTGCAGTAAAATCTAAACCAATACGTGTGGTTTTTGCAGTCGCACGAAGTTTATCTTGTGTTGCACCTGTTGAAGTATGCACGTTGTTGAAGTCGTTATCCGCACCTTCAATGATGTAGTTGGCATCACCACGAACAAAACCATAAAGACTTACATCTGCGCCCGCTTTAGATTTTAAACTAACACCTGGCGCAACTGGTGGCGGTGGCGGAGCCACTGGACGAGCTTTAACTTGCTGAATTTCAGCGCCCTGTTGTACTTGAACCTGCTGCTGTGCACGAATTAAGCTTTTTAGTTCTGCAACTTCTGCACGTAATTGTTCAATTTCAGTTGTATTGCTTGCCGCATGAGCCATTGAAACAGTCGCCAAACTCATTGCGACTACAAGGGTTTTCATTGGTTTAAATGTACGTTGAGTTTTCATCCTAAGCTCTCTACCTTTGTCCAGTCATTGTTGTAAGTCCCCATCTTTGGGTACTTTATTATGTATGCTATTTGAACGGACAAAATTCGCCATGCATATCTGTGCTTTAGTCGCACTATCCCTATAAGTAAAATGCTTACAATACGATTTTTTTAATGCAGAATCGTAAAATTGCGATGATTTTCGTTAAAACTACTGTGAAGTATTTGATCAAAACTGATTCTATGCAGCTGCTACTGGCAGAATAAGCCACAACAAATACCTTTTAGGTCTATAGTGATACTTTGTAGGTATAATAATGATCGTTAAAAATCCGATGTTTCACCTAATACATTCGGTGGATGTCACATATTTGACTGAAAGAATTAGCCTTAAATACAAATGAGACTTATTCACTTAATTATAGTAAATTTGAAGCAATCACGATCTTTTTTCAAAATCACAGAAATGATGCTTTCACAGTGAATCTACAGCAACATTCTGCGCTGCATAATGTAAAAAACCATTTACCCAGTCCGTGGATAAATGGTTTTTTTCTTAAGTTAAATATTAACTCAGTATAGAGTAATAAAATTAGTGCATTAATTTGAAAGCTGTTAAACCACGACTTGTGTACATTGCTATGGCAACAAACAGTAGCATCACAATCGCCATATTGGTGAGCGCTGACCAGACCAGAAAGTTGAGCAACACTCCCCCAAGTAAACCACAGGCAAATTGTGCACTCCCCATAATGGCACTCGCTGTCCCTGCCCGTGAACCCTGTTCAGACATTGCCAGTGCCATTGCATTTGGCCCTGTAAAACCAATGGATGCAACACATAAGAACATCCCGAGCATGACTATGACTATAGGCGCTTGATGCAATGCTCCTGCAACAAGCAAAATGAGCACTCCACACAATTGAAACACATTTCCCATTTTTAAACGGTGATGTACATCTATACGTGTAGCAAGTTTTTTATTCAAAGTTGAAAACAGCATAATACCCACTGCATTTCCACCAAATACATAGGCAAAATGCTGTTGGCTCAGTCCATATCCATCCATAAATATAGAAGATGAAGCACTGATATAACAAAACAAGACCGCACCTGAAAAACACCCTGCTAACATGGGTTTACGGAAGGTTGGATCCTGCAAAATGACACTGTATAGATGTAAAACTTGCTTAAAGCTTAAATTGAGTCGACGTTCAGGCTCTAATGTTTCCTTAAAGAAAAAATGTACACAGGTCAGACAAATCAATCCAACCAAAATTAATAAACCAAAAATATATTGCCATTCAAAAACACTCAGTATCCATGCCCCCAAGGTTGGAGCAACTACTGGCGCAATGGTCATCACAATCATCATACTGGCAAATGCTTGCGCTGAAGCTTGCATACTTAAACGATCACGAATCGCAGCCCGTGCAATCACCACACCAACACAGCCGCCCAAAGCTTGCAATACACGTGCAGCAATCAAACTCCATTCATTGTCTGCAAAAACACACAGAAAACTGGCGAGCGTATATAAAATCAAGCCGAAATATAATGGTTTTTTACGTCCAATTCGGTCACTCACTGGACCATAAATTAATTGACCGATGGCTAAACCAAGAAAATAAGCCGGCAAACTATTGGCCACTTGTTGGGTACTAACCTGAAAGTCCTGTGCCATTTGTGGCAAGGCCGGTAAGTACATATCAATAGATAGAGGTCCTAGCGCGGTCAACAATGCCAGCAGTAAAATCCAACGCTGAGAATAATCCGTTTTTGAGTGAGTCCCTGACATAAGAATATTTCGTTAATCACAAGCAAGTTTTGCAGACAAGTTTACACTGTGCATAGTATTATTTCTTGGTATCAATGTGAAAATTCACACTATACCAATCATATTCAGCTCTATTGCTTCAGCAAAGGAATTATCTTGAACACCTGGCTCGCACGTCTGAAACAAGCAACCTACAACACAACCTTCATGTATACCCTGCGCATGATCATTGCGTTCGCTGGTACTGCATTTGTTCCTTATTATCTAGATCAGCAATTGATGACCATTCCGCTGACTTTAGGTGTGGTTGCTGCAGGGCTGAGTGATATTGATGACCGATTTTCAGTCAGAATTTTGAACCAAATTTATACCTATATTGGCTTCTTTATTACTGCTGTTTCAATTTACCTACTGTTCCCTCATCCTGTTTTATTCGCCATTGGCCTGATCTTGTCTTGTCTCGGCTGGATATTACTCGGATCACTCGGGCGTCGTTATGCCACCATTTCATATGGTTGTTTGGTCATTTCAGTCTATTCAATGCTCGGTGTAGGACTGTTTGATCATTGGTATAGCCAAGCAGGTTTATTGGTGATTGGTGCAGTTTGGTATGGTTTGTTATCGACCATTAGCTTTCTGCTCTTTCCTGTACGCCAAGTGCAAGATAAATTGGCACAAAGCTATTCTTCCTTGGGTGATTTTCTGTTTGCCAAATCAAATCTATTTGATGTCGATATGACAGCAGAAAGTTATCAGCAGAGCTTAATTGAACTGTCCTTGGAAAATGGCAAATTAACTACCATTTTCAATGATATGAAAACTGCACTACTCACCCGTTTAAAAGGTGATCGTGGTCAAAAAGATACACGTCGTAGTTTACAATATTATTTTGTAGCACAAGACATTCACGAGCGTGCCGACTCTGCACATATTGATTATCAAAAGCTAACACGTATATTTGAACACAGTGATATTTTGTTCCGCTTTCAACGCGTCTTATCCATTCAAGGTAAAGCATGCAAAGATTTAAGCATAAGCATTTTGCAGCATAAACCTTATCACCATAATCAACGCTTTAAACACGCATTTCACAATCTTAAATTGTCTCTAGAAAAGCTGCGCCAAGAACAACGTTATGATGAAGTCTGGATTAATTCGCTGTTTTCGCTGTACCAAAACTTAAAAGGCATTGATGCGCAGCTGCGAAATGTTGAAGCAGAACGGCATATTGACCAACAAGCTTTGATTGAAAACCGTTTAAAAGATGATGATCTCAAAGGTTGGGATGACATGGTCGTTCGTTTTAAACAGCATTTAACGCCTGAATCCGTTTTGTTCCGTCATGCTGTACGACTTTCCATTGTCCTTTTGATTGGTTATGTCTTTGTGCAAATCACTGAGATTAGTTATGGCTATTGGATTTTATTGACAGCTTTATTTGTCAGCCAACCCAATTTTAACGCCACCAAACGTCGCTTGTATTTACGCATCGTTGGGACTTTGGTTGGCATCAGTTTGGGCTATGCCATTTTGTATTTTGTACCATCCATCGAAGGTCAATTATTATTGCTGATCGTGAGTGGCGTGTTGTTCTTCGAATTACGCAGTAAGCAATATGCGCAAGCGACAGCGTTTATCACGATTTTAGCGTTAATTAATTTTAACTTAGATGGTATGGGTTTTGCTGCAGCCATTCCTCGTATGATTGATACCTTAATTGGCTGTGCATTAGCTTGGTTTGGTGTGAGTTTTATTTTCCCCGATTGGAAATTCCGTCGTTTGCCACGCACCATTAGCCGTTCCATTGAAGCGCAATGTAATTATTTGGCTGAAGTGGTTGAGCAGTATAAAACAGGACGTAACAATGGTTTGAACTATCGCGTGGTCCGTCGTGCTGCACATAATACCGATGCTGAAGTGGCATCACTGATTTCCACCTTAGCGACCGAACCTGATTTCGATCCAACGCAAAAAGCCTTAACTTTTGAGTTTCTGTGTTTGAACCACACCTTTCTCAGTTACATTGCTGCTTTGGGTGCGCATCGCGACAAAATATCCGATCCACAAGTTTTAAACCTACTGGATAAAGCACTGGATGATATTCAAGGTGCCCTACTTCGAGATGAAGTACCAGACTTAAGTGCGCAAAACATGCTGCAAGAAATTCGTCAACGGTTATCGCAAAATAACGATGAAGATCAAAAATCGCTCATTGTGCTACAACAGTTTTCATTGATGTTTAATCTATTAAATCAATTCAGTCAGTTAAAGCAAAACTTAAGTCATGAACATGATCGCGAGTCCACCGAACTGGCATCTTTATAATTTGGATGATTTTGGAACAATATACTCACTGAATTGTATTAAATGATGCTAAACTTTTTCCAGTTTTAAATCTGTTACTTTCACTATGACCGCAAAAAATTTATACGCCTATACGCTAGAGCCAGTGGCTTATGATATTTCTGAAGAAGAACAACGTTATGCACAACTTGTTCTGTCTCGCAGCAACTTTAAAATTGGCCAAAAAGCATGGCTAATTATGGGTGCAATTATTGCACTTGCTGTGTTGGGCCTGATTTTCATTAAGAACTACTCAACTGTATTTTGCTGGGTAGCCATTGTCTGCGTAGTAATCTACTTCCTTGTTCGTAAGTTTGGTATCGAATGGTACGCAAAGCGCAAACTCAACGAAGTGCCTGTTCAAGAAATTAAAGGCATTCGCATGGGTGTTCAACCGCATGGTATTTCAATGCAGCAACGTATGGGTGCTAACATGGGCACCATGACTGTCGGTTGGAAAGACATCCATGAATGGTATGACACACCAGACTTTATGCTTTTAAACTTTAAAGTGAAAGGTCAGGACGGTGCATACATTTTACCGAAACGTATGGACAGCAAAAAGTTCCCATTTTCAACGATTCGTAAACACTTGGTTGAATCTGTAGGTCCTGCAAAATCAGTCTAAAGCAATTGCTCTGAATTTGAATAAAAAACCTCCATGCTTTGGAGGTTTTTTTATTTGAGTGTGTTTTTCATTTGGTGATTGAAATTAACAATAATGAGAATGAATATTACTTACAAAATCCACATTATCTGCTAAATCATCGTTTATAATTCGACGCAATTCAGCCACCTTCTATTTACACTTTCTCCATCATGTTTAAAAAGACCTTATTCCAAATTCATTGGTTCTTGGGGATTAGCGCAGGTTTGATTCTCTCTCTTATGGGAGTAACTGGTGCAATTTATTCCTATGAACAGCAAATCTTAAAAGCGTTAAATCAGGATAGCTATACCGTTCAGGTGCAGCAGCAACCTAAACTGCCCCCTGCACAGCTATATCAACATTTCAGTCAATCCGACCCAGAAATGAAGATCAATAGTGTCACCATTGCTCAAGATCCAAGTGCATCAAGCACTGTGAATATTGTAAAAGAAGGTGCACGACGCGGTTTTAACATGATGGTTAACCCGTATACCGCTGAAGTATTGCCTGAAATTAAAGGACAAGCATTCTTCCAATTTGTTCAACAATTGCATCGAAATTTAACAGTTGGTCCTGTTGGTAAACAAATTACTGGCGCATGTACCCTGATGCTCATCTATTTTATTTTGAGTGGTTTGTACTTACGCTGGCCAAAAAAGCATTCTGTTAAACAATGGCTTGCTGTTAAACCGAAACTAAAAGGTCGTAATTTCCTGTGGGACTTACATGCTGTGGTCGGCACATGGGTAATTGTGTTCTACCTCATTTTAGCCTGCACTGGTTTGTACTGGTCGTATGACTGGTGGCGCGGTGGGATGTTTAATGTACTCGGTGTTGAACGCCCTCAAGCACAATTACAAGAAGGTCCAAAGAAAGACGGTGAAGCAAAACCAGCACGTGGTGAAGCTAAAAACGAACATGCGTCTTCTGAACGTAGCGAGCGCCGTGGAGAGAATAATCAAGGTCGTGAACACGGCAACACCGAAGCAAAACAAGGTGGTAGAACAGAACAGCGTGATAATGACCGTGAAAAATCAGGCTTAAAACCCGATCAAATTAATTATGCTTTAACGCAGAGTTGGACTGGTTTTAACCAACAACTGGGTCGTGACTATTCAAGTGTAACTTTTACAGTGCCTAAAAAAGCCGATGGTCAGCTTGAAATTAGTTTTGTCGATGCCGAACCACAACACGAACGTGCACGTAACAAAGCGACTTATAATTATCAAAATTCAAGTTTAAATGATGTTGAACTCTATGCAGATAAAAAGCTCAATGAAAAAATCATGAGCAGCATGCTGCCTGTTCACCGTGGTAGCTTCTTTGGACCGATCTATCAGTTCTGTGTGGTCTTGGCTTCACTGATGATGCCATTATTCTTTGTGACAGGTTGGATGCTCTACCTAAAACGTCGCAAGCAGAAAAAACTGACTCAACAAGCACGTCAGAGTTTGGCACCTGTGAGTGTAGATCCAAATGCTCAGCCGTGGTTGATTTGTTATGCATCTCAAACCGGAATGTCTGAACAATTGGCATGGCGTACAGCGACCAGTTTGCAAGAGGCACGTCAACCAGTCACTGTAAAACCTGTGCAGCAACTATCTGCAGAAGACTTAACTCAAGCTTCTCAAATTTTATTTGTTGCCAGTACTTATGGTACAGGTGAAGCACCAGATTTAGCATCGAGCTTTGAACGTAAAATCATGTCGCAAAAACTTGATTTAAGCCATGTTGAATTTGGTGTATTAGCTTTAGGTTCACAGGAATACCCTGATACCTTCTGTAGTTTTGGACATACCATTCACACTTGGATGCAAGCCAATGGTGCTAAAGCGTTATTTGACACAATTGAAGTCGATAATGGCGATGCTCAAGCAGTTCAAGCGTGGAATACAGCCCTTGCTAAAGCGACTAAGCTTGAACTTCAAAACATGCAGATTGAAAAAACCTTTGATCAGTGGACATTAAGTAAACGTGATTTGCTCAATCCAAATAGCTTAGGTGCGCCTGCATTTAATATTGAATTGAAACCACAGCATGAAGCCAACTGGCAGGCAGGTGATATTGCTGAAATTCAACCTGGCAATAGCCCCGAACGTATTGCAGCCTTTATGCAGCAGTATCAACTTCAAGCCGGTCAACGTGTGGATTCAACTCAGCAGCCTATTGAGGCTGCGCTGTGGGATCGCAATTTAACAGTTGAAGTTGAACCTTTTGCCAATCCTGATCATTTATTAGAACAGCTACCGACCCTTGCTTCACGCGAGTATTCGATTGCCAGTATTCCAACTCAACAAGTATTACGTTTAGTCGTGCGTCAACAATCAAATGCGCAAGGTGAGCTTGGACTCGGTTCAGGTTGGTTAACTCAACATGCAGAGTTGGGCAGCACGGTTCAACTGCGTATTCGTACCAATGAATCATTCCACTTGATTGCCGATAATCGACCAGTCATTTGTATTGGTAATGGTACTGGTATCGCAGGTTTAATGAGCCTATTACATGCTCGCGTACGTCAAGACTACACCCAAAACTGGCTGATCTTTGGTGAGCGTCAACGTGATCACGATTACTTCTATCAAGATGTCATCGAAGCATGGCAGACTACAGGCTTTGTACAACACATCGATTTAACCTTCTCTCGCGATCAGGAAGAAAAAATCTATGTGCATCATAAGCTGCGTGAGCAAGCAGAACGTTTACGTGCATGGGAAAAACAAGGTGCGGTGATCTATGTCTGCGGTAGCATCAACGGTATGGCAAGCGATGTCGACCAAGCCCTTGTCGAAATTTTAGGAAATGAGGTTGTTGAACAACTTCGCATTGATGGTCGTTACCGTCGTGATGTTTACTAAAATTTAAGCTCTTTCATAAAAAACCAGCAGCAAGTGCTGGTTTTTTATTGTCCGCAATCCCGATACACTAGACACACTCTGTTGCTGTATTCAATCCGCCCAATATTTATGAAAAGAATTTTGCTTTTAATTTCAGGTCTGCTTTTAACCGTAGACAGTATTTGGTTAATTTTCCAAGACAAAATTCATTTGGGAATTATCATTCCTCTAATTCTTGGCATTTTCTTTCTGATTTGTGCTGTGTTTAGTCCACATATTCAGCGCATATTACAGCAATCTCCTTTTCTACAAAAATTATGGAAAATGGGCTGGTGTTTATTTGGCGTTTGGCTATTCAGCTTAGTGATATTTTTTGCTTATTTGCAATACAACACATCAAAATCAGCTGATTTACCAATGCTTAAAGCGATCATTGTTTTAGGGAGTGGTATTGAAAATGGACAACCGTCGCCGACTTTACAAGCACGTTTAGATGCCGCTGCTCCTATTGCCCAGCAACAACCTCAGACTCTACTAATCATGACAGGTGGGCTCGGTTTTAATGAAAGCATCAGTGAGGCAGAAGTGATGAAAGCTTATGTATTAAATCACTATCCAATTTCTGCAAATCGTATCTTTGAAGAAGCAAAGAGTACCAGTACCGAATTAAACTTAGTCAACAGTCAAAAAATCCTTCAGGATTTAAATATTAAGTTAGATGAACCGATTGCAATTGCAACCAGTGACTTTCACCTACCACGTGCTAAAGCGATTGCAAAACATATTGGCTATACAGAAATCTATACCATTAGTGCAGCAACACCTTTATACATTCGCTATAACTCATGGTTACGTGAATATTTTGCTTATCTGAGTGGCTGGGTTTTGAACGAATACTAAGTGCAGCACTGCTATTCAAATCTAAAATATAGCGATGAATAACAATGCTTAAAGAGATTAATTGAGGCGGATACTGCGTGGTAGCGGTATTTTTACATTTTCGAAAACTTCTGGACGCTGTTGATAGACTTGATATAAATAATTTTTTAGGTCGAGTAACAACTTTTCTGGGGCAACCAAAATATTTTGCCCTTCTGGCGTTAAATCCAAAGACACCGTGGTATTTTCACTGCGTAAATAAGGAATCACTTTTTCGATAAAATCTTTGAGTGTAATTTCTTGAATTTCATAATTGGCCCAATTATCTTTGATTAACAGACGCGCTAATCCTTTATTTTGCCAAATTGCGAAAGAACGTTGTCCAGTAGGTGTCGCACATAATGCCCAACCATCTTGATACAGCGCGACAACACCACCTTGAGCAACCATATTTTCAATAAAGTGCTTAT
This sequence comes from Acinetobacter sp. ANC 5054, assembly GCF_002135295.1. Lineage (GTDB taxonomy): Bacteria > Pseudomonadota > Gammaproteobacteria > Pseudomonadales > Moraxellaceae > Acinetobacter. Next base: position 90,308 of record NZ_NEGG01000016.1, read on the forward strand.
AGGTATCTTGTGGATTGTAATTTGTTGTTTGAGTTTTTGACGCTGCCTTGCGTTGATATGGATTTCTCATAGATCACATACAATATTAAAATTATTATAGAGCGGATTCTATGTAAATCGAATTGATTAGGCAAGCTTTTGATAGAAGAATATGGTGGGCGCTGACGGGATCGAACCGCCGACATTCTGCTTGTAAGGCAGACGCTCTACCAACTGAGCTAAGCGCCCTGAGGAATAAAAACAACGTTGTTGTTTTTATGACGCAAGACAAACGGAGTGCGTAGTCTTGGTATTTGATATTTCAAGTCTCAGGAACTTAAAACATTGTATTGCAACTTCAAGAGAAATGGCGCAGCGGACGGGACTCGAACCCGCGACCCCCGGCGTGACAGGCCGGTATTCTAACCAACTGAACTACCGCTGCATCACGTAGTTTCTTTCGAAACTCAACCAATATCTTAAAAGATATGGTGGGCGCTGACGGGATCGAACCGCCGACATTCTGCTTGTAAGGCAGACGCTCTACCAACTGAGCTAAGCGCCCTTAAAGGGTTACAACTTTTATATTCTTTGAAATGGCGCAGCGGACGGGACTCGAACCCGCGACCCCCGGCGTGACAGGCCGGTATTCTAACCAACTGAACTACCGCTGCATCGCAAAAAATATGGTGGGCGCTGACGGGATCG
>NZ_NEGG01000017.1 GCF_002135295.1 Acinetobacter sp. ANC 5054
CCTTAAAAGGGTACCAATCTTGGCTCATCAATTTTCTGACAAATATTTCTCAAATAAACTTCGAGTAATTTCTACCATCAATCAATGAAAATAATTTCGACTGATCAACTAGTAAAAATCCACACAAGTTGTTCTTCATAATCTTTTAATGATCTTCTTGTTACTTCGTCAGCAAAAAGAAAACAAAGCAAGCAACTCAACACCTTAAGTGTTTCGCTGTCTGCGTTGGTATGCAGCGTATTCTATAGATTTTCAAAACAAACGCAAGACCCTATTGTAGATATTTCAACAATATTAGATTTGAGTGTTTAAATTTTAATCTAAAATCAATTTATCGCTTACTAATTATTCAACAATAGCATTTAAAAACGCAAAAAATAGTATTTGTTTTTACTTTGTTAAGCAAAAGTCCGATTTTATTCGGACTCTCCCCCTTAAATCACAGATATGATCATTTCCATTCCTAGAAACTAGTTTGCTTGTTCAGCCAACCAACTCATAAATTTTTGACGTTCAGCTTTATTGGCTTTCTGCCAAATTTGTATTAATTGCTGATCTGCGCCTGAATTAGCCATGCTATTGCTTGCTACAGATAGAACTTGCTCAGATTGACCTTTAGCTGACTTAATAGTGGCTGCTTCTGTATATATTGGTGCTGGCTGATTGGCAGGGATAGTTGTTTTTTTGGTTAGATCAATAGAGTTACCAAAGATCCCATTTGAAAATATTGCTTTTTGCTCTTGTTTAGCACCTGTTTGCTGCACCAAAAGTTGGTTCGATTTGTTATATAAACCAAATATGGGTTGATCTTTATACTTTTGAGCTAAATCAAAATTTTTCGGTGGATGAATAAGTGCAAGTCGATATTCTTGACCATCAACCAATTTCGGTGTCTGAATTGATGCAATACCAGATTTAAGAATGTCATGTGAGTTGTCCGAATGTTGAAAGAATTCGCTATATCGTACATTTATGACATTTTCACCTGCATTTAAGCTGTATTTTTCAGTTGAACGGAATAGTCCGCCACTAACTTCTTGATCATTGACTGACACAATTTTTATTTCTTCTGGCACAGTCAATGTTACAGCCGCAAAACTCGCACTCGTTACTAATAATGCCGCAGCAGCAACTGTCAATCTTAAAGTCATTTTTTAACACTCATTTCAAATATTAGGGTTTGACTGCACTATGAAGTGCAGTTATGACAATCTTATGACAGACAAATTATTGTGTATATTCAGTTTCAAGTCTTAATTTTGATATGCATAGCATTTTTAGATAAAAAAGGATGCTTTATAAGCATCCTTTTTAAGCAACCAGTAATATTATTTAAAAGTTTTAAAACGTTCAGCATCATCCATAAAAGTTTTATCGCCTGCTGATGCTTCAATTGAGCCAAATACAAGTTGAGCACGTAATTTCCAGTTTTCAGGAATATCAAATGCTTCTGCTGTTTCAGCATCTACAATTGGGTTGTAATGCTGCAATGAGGCACCGATGTTTTTTTCCGCCAAAGCAGTCCATGCTGCAAATTGAGCGATACCTGTCGAGTGTTCAGACCACACAGGGAAATTATCAGCATATAGTGCAAATTGCTCTTGCAATGATTTTACTACTGCTTGATCTTCATAGAATAAAGCTGTACCAAAACCTGCTGCAAAACTATTAATTTTATTGTTGGTTCCTTCAAAAGCTTCCGCTGGCACCATTTTACGCAGTGTTTCACGCACAATCGTCCAAAACTTTTCATGCGCATCACCAAATAAAATCACAACACGTGATGTTTGAGAGTTAAATGCAGATGGGCTAAAACGAACAGCATCTTGAATAGTTTGTTCAACTTCAGCTTCAGATAAATTGACATTTTTACCGATCGCATAGATGGTACGGCGTTGTTTGATTTGATCTAGAAATGACATAGAAACCTCTTTTTTATTTTGAATCACATGGATATGTTGAAAGTGATATTAAACGAAGTTTTTAACAGTTGCATGACTGTATTTACAACATTGTGTCTTATTTCTAGAACAATTAATTTTCTATTTGATAATTTGCAAATTTAGATGAAGCCATTTTCTATTTGCACTATTTATGCATAGATGCGAAAACGTTCCTGATCCTTTGGTTCCTCACGCTCTGGTGCTGGACCTTCAACCGATCCGAAAACCAATTGAGCACGTAGCAACCAGTTTTTATCAATGCTTAAAAAGTCAGATACTGCGTAGTCAATCGATGGATTGTAATGCTGTAAAGAAGCCCCTAAGCCTGCATCTGCAATTGAGGTCCATACAGCAAATTGTGCCATCCCCGAAGTTTGTTCAGACCAGACAGGGAAATCTTCCGCACTAAAGGGTACTTTTTTTTGTAGTTGCTGGATTACTGCTTGGTCTTCATAAAATAAAACCGTGCCAAAACCTGCTGCACATTGATCTAATTTTAAGGCTACACCTTCAAACACGTGTGCAGCGACATTTTTACGTTGTACTTCTTTCACGATATCCCAAAACTTTTGATGTGACTCACCAAACAACACCACAATACGGGTACTTTGTGAGTTGTATGCTGAAGGACAGCTACGTACGGATTCTTGAATAAGTTCAGCAATATAGGCTTGGCTATAGCGTACTTTTTTACCTAAATCATAAATGCTACGACGTTTTTTTAAATGGTTGACAAAGGATACTTCGATTGCTGGCTCTTCATTTTTCTTTTTTAATTTGAAATCTTTCGTAATATCCGCTGTTAGCACATGACCAATTTTATCAAGCAACGCCATCTCAAACACCCCAAATATTATTAAAATAAATACAAACTAATCCATGATTATTTTAAGGGTTTATTCTGTGGTTTTTTACTTATGAAACATTCACATGTTGCTTTTTAAATCAAACAGTCAGCCCAAAAACAACAAACTCCGCACTTAGCGGAGTTTATGTGAAACATCATACATTTATTTATCGGTTTCAAATAATGCTGCAACAAATGATTTGGCCGAAAATGGACGTAAATCATCTATTTTCTCACCCACACCAATAAAGCGAATTGGCACATGTGTACGGCTCGCAATATTGAATAACACACCACCTTTGGCAGTTCCATCCAATTTAGTAATCGTTAAACCTGTTAAGCCAACTGCTTCATCAAACATTTCGACTTGGTTAATGGCATTTTGTCCCGTACCTGCATCTACAACCAACATCACCTCATGTGGTGCTGTTGCATCAATTTTTTGCATAACACGCTTAACTTTAGTCAACTCTTGCATCAAGTGACCTTTGTTATGCAAACGACCTGCTGTATCTGCAATTAGTACATCAACACCTTTTGCACGTGCACTTTCAAAAGCATCAAAAATCACTGAAGCTGAATCTGCACCATGACCTTGAGCTACGACAGCAATATTATTACGCTCACCCCAGATTTGTAATTGTTCAGTTGCAGCCGCACGGAAAGTATCACCCGCTGCAAGCATGACTTTTTTACCTTCACCTTGTAAGCGCTTCGCAAGCTTACCAATAGTTGTGGTTTTACCCACACCATTTACACCAACCACTAAAATCACAAACGGATTTTTATTGGTGTCGATATGCAAAGGTTTTACACGTGGCGCAAGTAAAGCAACCAATTCTTCTTGCAACGCTTTATACAACGAGTGCGAATAAATCAAATCACCACGTTCTGTACGTTCAGTTAAATTGGCAATAATGGTTTTGGTCGCTTCTACACCAATGTCCGCAACTAAAAGTTGTTCTTCAACCTCTTCCAATATTTCATCATCAATTTCCTTACCACCAATCAGGATATTAACCATGCCATCAGCGAGGTTTTTACGAGACTTTGACAAGCCTTCTTTCATACGGCTAAAGAAGCCGCCTTTAGATTCGCTCTCTTCTGCTTTTTCCGAATGAGCTTCTTCGACCGCAGGAGCAACTTCTTGCTGTACTTTTGGCGTTTCGATAATCGGCACATTTACCGCAGGTAAACTCGGTAACGTGACATCGTCATCACCGATATCAGCATCAATCAAAAATTTATTCTGCCCATGAGATTGCTGTTGCATGCCAAATCCTTGAAAAGCACTGCGTTAAAAAATGAGATTCTAACATAAGTTATCTGAATTTGAGCCTTTCCAATTGCTCTCCACACAAGCACACCAAAAAACAACATGTTAAACTTGCATTCAAATTTGAGTTTAGCAAAACTAGTAGACTATAAAATGCATTTTACCGGATAGCTTTGTGTCCTATAAAAAAACGTTTTCTCCTTATATTTTCAAAAACTTATTTCAATCTTTTCTTCCTGTAGGTCTACTGTCCGCATGTTTATTATGCGTTCCTTTTGCCCACGCAGATAATCATAGTCAACTCACCCGCAGCACCTTCGAAACTACGCTTAAAAATGGTCTAAAAGTCATCATTCGTGAAGATCATCGTGCGCCTATGGTGATGACACAAATTTGGTATCGTGTCGGCAGTAGCGATGAATCCGGTAATTTATTAGGGATTTCTCATGCGCTTGAACATATGATGTTCAAAGGCACAACCAAAGTTCCAAATGATGAATTTACCCGCTTAAGTCGTATTTATGGGGGAAGCATTAACGCCGCAACTTTTACCAATTACACCAATTATTATCAGCTTTACCCCAAAGCTTATTTTCCTATGGCACTCGAACTCGAAGCTGACCGTATGAGTAATTTACGTCTACAGCAACAAGATTTTGATCCTGAAATAAAAGTGGTGATGGAAGAGCGTCGCCAACGTACAGATGACAATCCACGATCATTGGCATTTGAACGTTTCAAATGGATTTCTTATCCAACCAGCCATTACCGGCAACCTGTAATTGGCTATATGAAAAATCTGCAAAATATACAATTAGCTGATTTAAAACAATGGTACAAAGATTGGTATACACCTAATAATGCCATCTTAGTAATTGTTGGTGATGTCGATGCTGAAGCAGCTATGCTTCAAGTGCAAAAATATTTTGGTGATATTCCTTCACGTAAAACACCACCGCGTAATGATGTGATGGAATTTGAGCGTGTTGGATATCGCCATATGGAAATCAATCTTCCCGTACAAGTACCAAATTTATATATGGCATGGAATGTCCGCTCATTAGCAACAACAAAAAATCCGCAAGATGCCTACGCACTGAATATTATTCGAAATGTACTCGACAGTGGGATTTCTTCTAGATTACAAGACAAATTAGTGCGAGACCGAAAGCTTTTAACCGCTGTGAGCGCTTCTTATGATCCATATAACCGTGGCGATAGCATATTTAGTATTTCAGCCTTACCTGCCGATGGCGTGAAAATGGAACAGGCACAGAAAGCCATTCAAGATGAAATTGATTTACTCAAAACGGATTTGGTTAAAGCACCTGAAGTTGAGCGTATGACGACACGCTTTATCTCTAATTTAATTTATAACCAAGATGATATTAGCAATCAAGCAAAAACCATTGGCAATCTTGAAGTGAATGGTTTGAGCTTCCGACTCATGGATGAATTGCCCAAGCTATATGAAAATGTGAGTGCACAAGATATTCAACGTGTCGCCAATGCTTACTTTGTCCGTGAAAACTTAAGCACCATGTATCTTTTACCGGAGCAAGCTGAAAAGAATGTGGTCAATACCGAAAAAACCGTAAAAGACACTCAGCCCGAGGGTGAAATTAAAGATCAACAAATATCGCAATTACCTGATAATGACAACGTGCAGTAAGGAAGCATTATGACTAAATATTCCATTTTATGCTTAAGCCTGCTTGCTACAACATGCCCAGTTCTTCATGCTGAAAGTTATAATGAAAATAGCCCTGATTTCAATGACAATCCAAGTCAGTTGCAATCCATACCTATGCTACAAAGTCTAAAAAATTTACAGACAGACAAAGCCTACCGCGCACCTCACGTACAAGTACTTAAGAACAGAAATGGTGTAAAAACATTGTTTGTCGAGTCTCAAGACTTACCCATGGTTGATATTCAACTCACTTTCAATGCTGGTTCTGCACGCGATGAAGAGGTCGGTAAAGGACTGTTTGGTGTAGCCAATATGGCTGCCCGTCTAATAGATGAAGGCACAGAAAAATATAATGCCACCGAAATAAGCTCTGTATTTGATCAAGCGGGTGCACAAATCAATATACAAGCACATCGAGATATGTTCGTTGTACGCTTACGTGTGTTATCTGATCCTAAAAAACTTGAACCTGCGCTCAGCATGATGATGGAAATCCTCAAGAACGCAACCTTTAAAAACACAAGTATTAGTCTAGCGTTGAGCAATAACCAAGCTGGTCAAAAACAACTTCAAGAAAACCCTAGCAGGCTCATGAGCATCCGCTTTTATCGCGAAATTTACGGCATGCATCCCTATGCGGAACCAATTACAGGTACAAATGGGAGCATTAAAAAAATTACCCCTGAGATACTCAAAACCTTTCGCGATCAATTTTTAGTTGCACAGAATATGAATATTGCCATTACTGGGAAATTAAGCCCGAAAGATGCGCAAAATTTAGCAGAGCGTATTTCTGGAAATTTAAAACAGGGTGAAAAGGCCAAAGCTCTAAGTGAACCTGCAAAAAAAACAGGCTTTGATATCGTTCATATTCCCTACAATTCAAGCCAGGCCAACGTCATGTTTGGGCATTTAGGTACAACTCGAAATAATTCAGATCGTTTAGCACTTGAAGTAGCTAATCGAATGTTTGGTGGTGGTGGATTTAATTCTGTCTTAATGCAGGAACTGCGAGTGAAACGCGGCTATACCTATGGTGCTTACAGTTCGTTTAGTTTTAGTCAAGCACCGGGCACATTCAGTTTTAGTTATGGCACACGGCAAGACCAATTGATTGACAGCATACGCGTCGCACATAAAGCCTTTAGTGACTTTGTCAGAATGCCCATTGATAAAAAACAAATGCAAGAAACCAAAGCGGGTATGCTGCGTTCATTTCCAAACAACTACAGCAGTAATGCCAACATTAATGCTCAACTCGGTTTATTAGGTTTTTATGACCAACCTGCAGATTACTTGTCGCAGTATCAAAAATTACTGGAGAAAATCACTGTTGATGATGTGCAAAATGCGGTACATAAATACATGCATCCTGAAAATATGACCGTGATCATTGTCAATCCACAAACAGATAAAGACGAAATTAAAGCGATTTTAGAAAGTAACTTACAAACAGCGCCAAGTAAGCAAATTCCTGCTACTGAGGCTGTTCCTCTGGCAAAGCCGGAAGTTGATGTGCCCGTACCGACTCCATCTGATAAGCGTGCATCAATTTGAGATAACTACCCACTTTGATTTGTTTTTGCTGTTGTAAGGTTTCTGCCATTTCTTGCGTTTCTGGATAGCTTTGTTGCATAGCCAACTGTGCAACATTGCGATATTGCTGAATAGAAATTGGGCGAAATAATGCGATTACAGCAAGTACCAATATAACGGCTATCATCACTGAAACGAAAATATTATAAAGTTGTTCCAGCTGAATTTTAGATTTGAATTGAATAATTTTTTCTAAATCAATAGTCATACACTACCTCAAGTTGAAGGTAGTGTATGGCTGCATTTGAATAAGTTCAAGTCGGTGTGGTTATTTCTGCATCACTTCAAAATATGCAATGTGAACCAAGACATTTTTTTAACTAATAATGGTACGAATTACCGCAAAGTAAAGAATCAAGGCAATAATCGCCAAAACAATGACAACTGCAAAAATGCTTACACCACCTTCTGCATGAGCTGGGTGCAAATCATCATCATCCGCTATTTTTAATAATTCCCCATTGTAGGCATTGTAAAAATCTAAACGCTGACCTTTATCTAAATCACGTGTGAAATCATAGACACGTTTGCGCTGTGCTAAACCGAAATGCCCCAAATGAACTTCTTGATGAAAGATTGCCTCATCTAATTTACGGCGATGCATGTGGGCAAGTTCCACAATCTGAGACATTGTTGGAGGATAATCTAAAGTTAAACCGTCTAATGTTCTACTCATTTTACTTCTCCTTATTATCTACAACTTCTTATGTTAGTATTTTAAGCATGAAAACAATTGTTCATTGTTTAATCATGTAAACTATACGAATAAGTTAAATATTTCACTCAATAGTTGACAAATCAAGCAAATTGTAATATTAGTTTAATAATACTTAGTTATATTAGTTAAAAGGGCTAAAGAATGGGCCCTTAAATGATCATAATTAGAATAAGGAGTTAAATATGATTCAACAATTCTCTCAACATGAACTCGAACATGTATACGCAAATGCGGTAAACACTATTCAATCTCAAATGAACTTCAGCGATGCAGTTCACGAATTGGAAGATGCAGCACGAGCTGGACACGGTAAAGCAGCACTTTTCTTAGCTGAACTTTATTATCAAGGCTTCCGCGTAGAACGTGACTCAATGAAAGCGCAATACTGGCAAAACATGGCCACATTGCAAGCCTAATCAAACGTCACTCAGGTGGCGTTTTTTACACCCTCAAACTTTTTACTACATAAATTCTTACAATCAAATTCAAAGCTTACACAGTAATTTAATCAGAATTTTCTACAATAGGAGCAACATCTTCAATACGTTATATATGATGTCAAAATTAAAGCAATATAAACCTATCCAAAAAGATTTATTTTTCAAAATTAGTATTTTAAAAACCATGATGTATTGTGGCGTCCTCTGGGGACTTTACCATCGACAAGGTTGGGCCATGACAAGCGATCAAGATAATATTATTTTCCCATTTTGGTTGAATGGTATTCAAGCGCATAAATACGCCAAGAAACACTGGCCGAATTACACACCAAGACGCATTACACCGCATGACTTTGAGGAATCGTTATTACCGACCCTAACGCGCCTCAAAGTCATTCCTGCGCTTCATAGCTCGAGTAATATCAAATTGAAATTAACCACATCGCAAATGCGACATTTCTTTTTTGAAAACTCGAATATTCAAACGGCGTAGTCAGTATTTAACAGTCTATTTGCACTGAAAAGTGTTTGCTTTTTTCAAATTTCAGGCTAAGTTAAATTAAAGAATAAAATTATAAAGGACCCCAAAATATGACTACAGTTGCACAAGTACTTAAAGATAAAGCTTATAAAGAAATTTATACCATTGCTCCAGACTCAACTGTGCTAGAGGCCATTTCGCTCATGGCAGAAAAAGGGATTGGTGCACTCGTGGTAACGCATGAAGGTAGTGTGGTGGGCATTTTGTCTGAACGTGACTACACTCGTAAAATTGCGCTTATGGAAAGAACATCATTTAATACGACTGTTAGTGAAATTATGACAGGCAGCGTCATTACCGTGACCAGCGCTGCTACCGTAGAAGAATGTTTAGAATTGATGACCGATCGTCATCTACGTCATTTGCCTGTGGTTGAGGATTCATCCCTGACTGGTTTTATTTCTATTGGTGACTTAGTCAAAGCCGCAATGGATGATCAACGTAAATTGATTGATCAGTTACAACAATATATTTCTGGCTAAATTCTAATCTCCCCTTAATTTAAATTAGGGGGGAATCCTTAAAACAAACTGCTTTCATTAAAAATCACTATTTGCAATTACATATAAATTACAATCGAATTACTTTTTTCAATAATGCCAAATTCCACTTTAGAAAATGTCAAAAAATTAGTTCAAATCTTTGCTGAAATAGAAAGTTTAATGGTTTCTTTAAAAGATGATGAATATCTCAAAGCATATAGGCGTACCATTAATTTAGAGTTAGCGTCCGCCAATGGTGAAATTTTAGATGCCCTTGCAATTATCTATGCCCTTCACCCCGACCTTATTCATCAGACCCAAAATAACTATCCATTCGATGAACAATTTTATAAAACCTATGTGCAAAAAAATATCCCAGTGAAAAACTGGGATATTTCAAATTCCGCTCTATTTAAACAGGTTCAAGAGATCTACTTACCATCAAAAAATGACGTTCAACTCAGTCTTCTTGATAGCTCCGATTAGTTTAAGCCTAATTTGTCAGCAACATAATCAGCGTCTTTATCACCGCGACCAGAGACATTTACAACAATTTTAATGTCTTTCGCTAGTTTTGGCGCTTCACGTAATGCCCAAGCAACGGCATGTGAACTTTCAAGTGCAGGCACAATACCCTCTACACGCGATAAAGTCATAAATGCATCCAAGCATTCTTGGTCTGTGGCTGTTGTATATTCCACACGCCCTAAATCTTTAAGCAAACTATGCTGAGGCCCAACACCCGGATAGTCTAACCCTGATGCAATTGAGTGCACTGGTAAAGGTTGTCCCTGCTCATCTTCCAGTACATAACACGCCATACCATGAATTTGACTTGGCTTACCCAATGTCAATGTTGCAGAGTGCATATTGGTATCTAAACCATGACCTGCTGGCTCTACACCTACGAGTTTTACATCCGCATCATTGAGGAATGCTGTAAATGCACCAACGGCATTTGAACCACCACCCACACAGGCAACCACATAGTCAGGATTTGAACCAAAACGGTCATTGGTTTGAACTTTAATTTCTTCACCAATAATAGACTGGAAGTCACGAACCATTTTCGGGAAAGGATGCGGGCCCACGACCGAACCAATAGCATAGATAAAGTTTTTAGGATCTTTCAGATATTCTTCAAACGCACTATCTACTGCATCTTTTAAAGTAGCCGTACCACGGGTCACAGAAATCAGGTTGGCACCTAAAATCTTCATTTTCACAACATTAGGATGTTCTTTTTCAATGTCCACTTGGCCCATGTGAATTTCACATGGAATACCAACTAAGGCACATGCCGTTGCCAAAGCCACACCATGTTGACCCGCCCCCGTTTCAGCGATGACTTTGGTTTTACCCATATACTTAGCTAAAAGCGCCTCACCCAAACAATGGTTAATTTTATGCGCACCAGTATGGTTTAAATCTTCACGTTTCAGATAAATTTGAGCGCCGCCCAATTTATCTGAAAGACGTTTTGCGTAAAATAATGGACTCGGACGACCTACATAGTGTGCAAATAATTCTTTTAACTCGTTCTGAAATTCTGCTGTATGACGGATATGCTCATAAGCAATATTAATGTCATCCATTGCCTGCTTTAAATCAGGGGGAATAAATTGACCACCATATTCGCCGAAGAAGCCGTCTTCATTGGGTAATGCAATTCCATTAATTTGATGATCCATCATAATTCCTTAAGTTGTATTCGTGAACAAAAGACTGCTCAGATACTATCTAATTTTGAATTTAACAAACAAGTCAAAATTGAATAATTCACTAAAAACAGTCAATTTTAAGAAATAATATATTTTTTAAGCGATTAACGCGCTAGGTATTTAGTTAAATCCTCTACACCTTTTAGCGTCATTGGATACATATGATCTTCAAAGATTTGCTTAATCGCCGCAATGGTTTGAGTATAGTGCCAATAAGATTCTTCTTCAGGATTCAACCATGCCGTTTTATCAAAATGATTACGTAAACGCTGTAACCATACCTGTCCTGCTTCATCATTCATGTATTCAACCGAGCCACCAGCGGAGTTGAGTTCATACGGCGCCATACTCGCATCACCCACCACGATCACGCGGTAATCTCGACCATAGGTATTCAATAAATCCCATGTGTTCATGCGCGTACTTGAACGACGAATATTATCTTTCCAGACATAATCATATAGACAGTTATGGAAATAGAAATATTCTAATGTTTTAAATTCTGTTTTTGCGGCGGTAAATAGCTTTTCACATTGGGCAATATGCGAATCCATAGAGCCACCCACATCAAATAACATCAACACTTTAATGCGGTTACGACGCTCAGGCACCAATTGTACATCCAAAATACCTTGCTTGGCTGTTTCACGAATTGTGCCATCAATATCCAATTCTTCAGCTGCACCTTGACGCGCAAATTTACGCAAGCGACGTAAGGCCATTTGCATTTGACGACTACCTAAAATTTGATCATCGTCCAAATTACGATATTGACGTTGCTCCCAGACTTTTACCGCTGAACGTTTACGACCAGGCCCGCCAATTCTGACACCCTCAGGATGATCACCATAAGCGCCAAATGGTGAAGTTCCACCCGTACCAACCATACGGTTACCACCTTGATGCTTTTTATGCTGTTCACGTAAACGTTCTTCCAGCATTTTCATCAATTCTTCAAGAGAACCCGCCTTCTTTAATTCTTCACGTTGTTCTGGGGTTAAATGCTTTTCGATGAGTTCGAGATCAAACCAATCTTTCGGCAATTTATGGACTTGTTTAAGCAGCTCATCTAAATCAAAGGTAGAAATACCATCAAAGTAGTCTTTCATGGCACGATCGAATTTATCAAAGAAGCGTTCATCTTTGACCATGACCGTTTTTGCAAGCTGATAAAAATCTTCTTGATTAGCAAAGACCAACCCTGCTGCTACAGCTTGGTTCAAATCGATTAATTCACGTGTAGAAACCGGTACACCGTATTTTCGAAGGGTATAAAACAATCGCACAAACATAGGCGAATAAAATCCAATAAAAATTAAATATCAGGAGGTCAAATCCAGTTTGAATGCATGTGATCTTGTTATTTCATCTGCAACTGTGTCTTGCCTTTTACTCACACCATTATGAAAAAATGAGCACTACAAGTAAAGCCAAAAGCTTTAACTCTATGTTCATACACGCTGTCCTATATACCGAAGCACATGTAAACAAAGTGATTCATTCGCAACTTGCATGCATATCACTCAGCGCTTTTTGCTGTGCTTTATATCTGTGCTGAACATCTAAACGATCTTGCTGTAACTCTTCAATGTAAACAATTTTATTAAAACCTTGAATTTGTCTATAGCGGTTAAAATCACTTAGGTTCAAGATCACAAAGTCATAGTATTTCAGTTCTAGTACAGCGGATGCACACGCTTTTTGTTGAATGGCAGTCTGAGCTGCAACATTATCCGATTGATCGATGAGCTTTTCTTTGAGTTGATATTCTGCTACTTGTGCCCAATACACATCTTGGAGTTTCTGTTGATGCAGTTGTTCAAATTGTGCATCATCCATAGCAAAGCAATAACTAGAAAGATAAAAGCTGACGACCCATAAGAATGCAGCCAACTTTAGCCCCCTATGCACTCCTATATGCACTCGAGAAATATATAACGTTGCTTGCATGATTCACCTTTTATTTTGATACAAAAAATAAAAGCCGGATAACCGGCTTTTAAATATCATTAATATCAATTAACGACGTGACATAAATGCCAAACGCTCAAGTAATTGAACATCTTGTTCGTTCTTAATCAATGCGCCATACAGTGGTGGAATCGATTTTGATTTATCGGTATTGCGTAAGATATCTTCAGGCATATCATCTGCCATCAACAAACTCAACCAATCAATCAATTCAGAGGTTGATGGTGGTTTCTTCAAACCCGGAATCTGACGTAATTTAAAGAAAATTTGCAGTGCTTCTGAAACCAATGTATTTGAAATATTTTCAAAATGTACATCAATGATTTCACGCATGGTTGCCTCATCTGGGAACTCAATATAATGGAAGAAACAACGACGCAAAAATGCATCTGGCAGTTCTTTTTCATTATTTGAAGTAATGATGACAATCGGACGTTGTGCCGCAGTAATGGTTTCGCCAGTCTCATACACATAGAATGACATTTTGTCGAGTTCATGTAGTAAATCGTTTGGAAACTCAATGTCTGCCTTATCAATTTCATCAATCAGTAAGACACAGCGCTCTTCACTGGTAAATGCTTCCCAAAGCTTACCCGGCTTAATGTAGTTCTTGATGTCATAAACACGATCATCACCGAGTTGGCTATCACGTAAACGAGAAACCGCATCGTACTCATACAAGCCTTGCTGAGCTTTGGTGGTGGATTTGATATGCCATGTAATTAACTTAAGACCCAAACTTTCAGCCACTTGTTCAGCTAAAAGTGTTTTCCCTGTACCCGGCTCACCTTTCACCAATAGCGGCTTTTGCAATGAGCGTGCAGCTTTCACTGCGAGTTTTAAGCTATCCGTAGCAATATATTGATCTGTACCAGAAAATTGTTGAGTTTCAACAGACATGACATAACCTTATTTTTTTATTTAAAGCGGTGAAGTTTTCTTGTTTACAACAGCTTGTGGTTTTTGTGCTGTATATTTTGACCAAAAATAGCCAAGTACCAGACCGATACCCACCACAAACATAATTAGAGATAAATTTGCCCACACTAAAGGCTGGTCTTTAGTTAGTACACCAAAGATCAAACCAAAAATTGCGGGTGCAATTGACGCATTTGTTCCTTCAGACACCGTTGGGGTTAATAAAATAGCAAAAACCAATAACCAGCCAATCCCACCAAACGGTTTTGGTATGCGCTTCATCAAGCCGTACCAACACAGCAAAGCAATCGCAGCACCACCAAGGTAAACCGTAATTGCAATACTGCTTTCAGGAA
The DNA here is from genome assembly GCF_002135295.1 of Acinetobacter sp. ANC 5054. Lineage (GTDB taxonomy): Bacteria > Pseudomonadota > Gammaproteobacteria > Pseudomonadales > Moraxellaceae > Acinetobacter. Next base: position 14,503 of record NZ_NEGG01000017.1, read on the forward strand.
TTGAGTCCAATACAGTAACTACACCATTCATTTCACAACTCCTGAATTATTCTTATGCGCCACGCAAGCCTTCTGGGGCAACTGCATTTGGATCGATTAAACCCTCAGGCGGTACTTGAATAAAGAAGCCCTTGGTTTGAATTGAATCCATAACATGCAACACGTTTACACGTGCAAGTTTACGAGATTCGCTCAACTCCAAATCCATTACAAATGTGGCACGACCAAAAGCAGTACGCATTGCTTCAGGCATCACTTCAAGTGGATCGACAACTACTTCAGTTTCGCTTTCGTTAACTTCAGTACGAGCAATATAAAGATACATTTCATCTTTTTTACTCGATTTGTAAATAGAACAGAACATAATTGAATCAATACTCATAAAACGCAAGGCAAAGGATACATCAAAAAAAAGACTGATACATTAGTGTTTATTAACGCATCAGTCGTGAATTTGTATAAGTGATAAATCTTTAATCAATCTAGTCTTATTCAGTGACCTTCATTTGACCAGATAAATAGGTTTCATCCGCATGCAAAACTTCAATTAAAGGCTGAGTGAGCAAGTCATAACGCCAACCGAGTAAATAATTCGGCAAGTCTTGTTCGTCGTTATGAAAAACAACATGCTGATACAAGGCATTTAACCACTTTTTACGCATTAAAACTTCTTTGGGTACCGTAGTTTCAAGAACAGCTTTTTGAATAACTGCCTCAACACGTTCGCCAATATCACTCGATGAATGACGAATTGGACGCGCCATACGTAGTGGCCATTCTGCTTGTTCAGGTAAAAATTTTAACAAGTCTAAAATAGTTTTTCCGTGTTCACGCACAACATTGGCACGAATATCTTTCACACTACTTAGCTGAAAGTTATTTTTCGGATTTTTTTCGACCATATCAATAATGGTTGAATTTTTCAGAATAAAACTACGTGGTTGGTTTAAAGCTTTCACCATTTGCTCGCGCCATACTGCAAGCTGTTGGATTTGCATCAACTGACGACGTGAATGTCGATAATTACCAATATCATGATAAAGCAGATGAATTGGCGTTTCTGTGCCGATTTCATAGGTCAAATTACGGCAGTCTTCAAGCACACAAGTTAATAAACTTTTATTATTCAGCTCTGATTGAATCGTCTGACTTAAATTCATTAAATAATGTACATCATTTGCTGCATACATCATTTGCTCTGGAGTGAGCGGACGCGCTAGCCAATCCGAACGTGTTTGGTCTTTATCTATATCCACATTCAACATGGTTTTTAACGCATTTTGATAACTCACTTGCAAGCCATGTCCCAAAAATGACATACCAACTTGAGTATCAAAGACATTTTCCAAAGACTTTTGCTGTGCATAGTGATAAATCAGGTCGATGTCTTCACTACAAGCATGAAAAACGTTTTGCTGCGCAGCAAAAAGCTTATCCCAAAATTGAGCCAATTCTAAAGTGGTACCATCAAGCAAATATACTTGATTCTGCACATTAATTTGAAATAGACCGAGCTTAGGCCAAAGGGTATCTACCTTGATAAACTCGGTGTCGAGTCCATACACTGAACTCTGTTTCATGAGGTTTAAAACAGGTTCTAAATCTGATTGTTTTTGAATGAATTGATACATAACTTGCTAAGTCTAGTATTAGATGCTCTGTGAGCACATCTTAACTTATATATAATATTTTTGTATAAGGAAATAATCTATTTCGGTTATTTATTTCTGTTATATCGGATTTTTATACGTATTTACCCAATATATTAATCGTTAATATATATAAGTAAACAACAATAAATCGAAGCGAAACGTATTTCGCTCCAGTTTTATTTCATGCGCATTCGGTTATGTACAGCCTGACTTAAAGTATGGCTATCGACATATTCAAGTTCACCACCTTGTGGTACACCTTGTGCAATACGGGTCATTTGTACTGGCAAATGTTTGGTTGCTTCAACCAGATAATGAGCCGTCGCTTGCCCTTCAACCGTTGCATTGGTCGCCAAAATAACTTCCTGTACTTTTCCATCACTTAAGCGCTGAATTAGATAAGGAATACCAATTTCGTCTGGACCGATACCATCGAGTGGTGATAAATGCCCACCCAACACATGATACTTTCCTCGGAAACTCCCACTTTGCTCAATAGCCATAACATCGGCTGGAGATTCCACCACACACAGTAATTGATCATCTCTTTCAGATGATACACAAATATTGCAGACTTCATCTTCTGTCAAAGAATGGCAGATTGAGCACTCATGAATATAGTTCGTGGCTTCAGTCAAAGCATGCGCCAGACCAATCGCCCCTTCTCTATTTTTCATAATTAAGTGGAGTGCCATACGTTGAGCCGATTTTGGCCCAACGCTTGGCAATATACGTAATGCTTGTACAAGTTGATCAAAACGATCACTAAACATTCAGTATAGTCCTTAGAATAGACCAGCAAGGCCTGGTGGAAGACCCATGCCTGAGTTTGCAGATTTCATTTTTTCTTCTGCAACTGCTTCAGCTTGACGAGATGCGTCATTCATTGCTGCAGCAATTAAGTCTTCAATCATATCTGCATCATCTTGAAGTAATTCAGGATTAATTTCGATACGTTTCACTACATGACGAGCAGTCATCGTTACTTTAACAAGACCACCACCTGCTTCAGCATGAACTTCGACTTGCGCAAGCTCTTCCTTGGCTTTTTTAATGTTGCTTTCAGCTTCTTTTTGCATGCGTTGAGCTTGCTGCATGAGCATATTAATGTTCATAAAAATCTCCGAACAAATCTGTTGAATTCACTTTAGATTAGATCTAAACCGCGTGAAAGATCGCGAATAATATCATTAATATCTTCCAAACCAACAGATACACGAATTAAACCTTCGCTAATACCTGCTGCTTGTTTCGCTTCAGCTGACATTCTGCCATGTGAAGTAGTCGCTGGGTGAGTAATTGTTGATTTTACATCACCCAAGTTACTGGTGATTGAAAGGAACTTGGTATTATCAATCACAGTCCAAGCGCCTTGACGTTCACCCTTAGCAACAAATGATACTACGCCACCAAAACCTTTTTGTTGTTTCTTCGCCAATTCATGACCCGGATGGTTTGGTAGGCCAGCGTAATACACTTTTTCAACTTTTGGATGTGCATCTAGCCATTCAGCCAATTTTTGTGCGCTTTCACAATGCGCTTTCATACGCAAACTTAAAGTTTCTAAACCTTTTAAGAAAATCCACGCATTGAATGGGCTCATTGAATTACCTAGTGTACGAATGACACCTGTAATGTCTTCCATTAACTTGGCACTACCCACTACGGCACCACCCAGTGCACGACCTTGTCCATCAATGTATTTTGTTGATGAATAGATAATAAGGTCTGCGCCAAATTTAATCGGTTGTTGTAATACTGGCGTACAGAAGGTGTTATCTACTGCAAATAAAGCGCCATGTGCATGCGCAATGTCTGCAATCGCTTGCATATCACCCACTTGAGCCAATGGGTTAGACGGTGTTTCAATAAATAAAAGACGTGTATTTGGACGAATCGCTTGTTTCCAAGCATCGAGATCGTCTAAATCTACAAATGTAACGTCTACACCAAATTTAACGACATATTTTTCGAATAATGAAATGATCGAACCAAAGACTGCACGTGAACAAACAACATGATCACCAGACTTTAAATACGCTAGAGTCACTGCATGCACGCCTGCCATACCAGAACTTGTTGCAACAGCAGCTTCCGCGCCATCCAGCACTGCTAAACGTTTTTCAAAAGTTTGAACAGTCGGGTTGGTATAGCGTGAATAGGTATTACCTTCAATTTCACCAGAAAATTTTGCTGCCGCATCTGCTGCGCTTTCACATACAAAAGACGATGTTAAGAAAATAGGTTCACTATGTTCACCTTCAAAAGTACGGTTATGACCTGTACGGATCGCTAAAGTCTCTAACTGGTATTCTAAATCGTCTTGTTCGCTCATCTGCATTACTCAGTCTCTTTAGACTGCCTTTTGTGAAGAATTGCCAATATTTTGAGCGTCTAAGCTATTTAAGGTCAAGGTATAATACGCAAATATCGCTTAGACTTCGACCAATCCTACAAGGACTCAGGCAATTGACAGTTATGCATCCATTCAAACAGAAATTTATGGCGCAACAAAAAAAATTTAAACATCTGTCCACACGGATGTTTAACGCAAAGTCGCTCATACTTTCACAATCAACCCCCTATGAAGTCATTACTGAATATAAGCATGCCAAAGTCAGGTTCTATGCGTCTCCAGATCGTAAATATAAAGAACCACTCGTCTTTGTCGCACCGCTTGCCATTAATATGTCAATTTACGACCTCTATCCTTATCGCTCATTGGTCAAACATTTTCAGCACAGTGGTTTTGATGTGTATTTACTGGAATGGGGAAAACTAAAATACCAAGACCGTTTCTTAAATTTCATGTCGTTTATTGACGATGTCATTCCACATTGTGTAGCCCAAATCTGTGAACATTCAGGTAGCCGTTATATTTCACTCCATGGTTGGAGTATGGCTGGCGTGTTTGTCACCCTATACACGGCTTTACACCAACCCGAGCATGTAAAAAATCTCATGGTGATGGGTGCACCGATTGATAGTTATGCCTCTGGTCGTATTGGAACTCTATTTAAAAAAACCAATCACCTGATTTCACGTAATAAAAAAGTTCAGGACACGGTTTATACTGGCAAAATACCTAAACATTTCATCCATACTCCCGGAGTGGTAAATGCGTTGGGCTTTAAAATTGTCGATCCTATCGGCTGGTTCAAGAGCCAAAAGCAATTCTTGATGAATCTAGATAATGTGCATGATTTGTATGAACATGCCACGATGGGCAATTTCTTAAATCATATGATTGATTACCCCGGCGGTATCAATCAAGACATGGTATTTAATGTCTGGCTACAGAATCCGTTGAAGAACGGCGCGATCAAACTGAAAGATAAATATATAGAGCTAAAAACGATTAATTGCTCACTGCTCATAGGTGCAGGTTCAACCGATCAAATCGTGACAGCAGATGCTGCACGTCCTTTAAGCGAATTGACAAGCAGTACAGATGTCACGTTTACTCTAATCCCCGGTGGTCATCTCGGCTTAATGTCGAGTCAAAAAAGTGCCAATCTCTTTTGGCCAGATATGACCAAGTGGTTAATACAACGATCAAATTTATTGCAAGAAAATACTTAGAGGGTAGTTATGATTCAGTCAGTCGCATTTATCGGATTGGGCGCTATGGGTTACCGCATGGCGGCACATTTACCTAAACAATTCGACACTGTATATGTCTGGAATCGTAACTTTAACAAGGCAGAACAGCATGCAGCTGAGTTTGGTACGCAAGCCGTTACTTTAGAACAAGCCGTGCAGGCAGATCTAATATTTTCTTGCTTACCCACCAGTTTAGATGTTGAAAATTTAATTGCCGATGTTCACATCAAAGTAGGTTCTATCTGGGTGGACTGCACCAGTGGTGTACCTGAATCCGCTAAAAAATTGGTCGTTGCACTCAAACAACAAAATGTTGACTATTTAGATGCACCCGTCAGTGGTCAAACCATTGGGGCTGATAATGCTACATTGACCTTTATGATTGGTGGCGATGTCTCAGCATTTGAACGTGCCCTCCCTGCCATTCAAACTGTCGGTAAATTAATCAAGCACGTGGGTGAATCTGGTGCAGGATTTGCAGTAAAAGCTGTAAACAACATGTTAATGGCTGTAAATCTTTGTGCTGTCGCAGAAGGCTTCACCACCCTAAAAGCACATGGTGTAAACCTGCATGAGGCGCTCGATTGTATTAATGCATCAAGTGGCAAAAGCAATGTAACTGAAACCGTATTACCACAGCGGGTGCTCAACCGTAGCTTCCCATTAACCTTTGCTCTTCCATTACTTGCAAAAGATACGGGCATTGCAGTAGATCTTGTACGACAAGCAAAATTGTCGGCACCTGTGATTTCACTTACTCAAAATTTAATTCAAGCTGCAAGTGATTTAGCAGAAGAAAACAGTGATTTTTCAACTGCTGTCAATATGTATGAAAAATGGAGTAAAATTACAATTGAGTAATATCTCGCCATTGAATAACGATAAATAACCGTCATATTGTACTTACGTGTAGTAACACAACTTGTTACAAATGACAGAGGAAACTCTCATGAACAAATTTACCCTCGCAACTTTGCTAGGTGCTGTAACTTTAATCGGGGCTTCTACTGCTGTTTTAGCATCTGAGCAAGAATGTCAAAAGTTGAAAAATGACCATGATGTGATTTATGCATCTAAAGGGTTCTGCTTTAAAGATCCTGATGCGAAAGCGAAGTTTGGCAATGACAATTGCTACACAACTAAGCCAAAATTTTCAGAAAAAGAGCAACAACGACTTGACGCGATCAAAGATCGTCAGAAAGAATTGAACTGTAAATAATTACGATATAGTTTAGCTCAAGGAATTTAGCAATGGCTTATGATGATCAAAACATTTTCGCGCGTATTTTACGTGGTGAACTTCCTGCATTTAAAGTTTATGAAGACGAGCATGTTCTCGCGTTCATGGATGTAATGCCTCAGGCTGAAGGTCATACCCTAGTCATTCCAAAAACTCCGGCATTAACCCTACTCGACTTAGATCCTGAAGCTGCTGCTTACACCATCCAAATTGTGCAAAAAGTTGCGAAAGCAATGGAAAAAGCGTTGGATGTTCAAGGCATCGTGTTAATGCAACTCTCTGGCGCAGCTGCAGGTCAAACGGTTCCGCATGTCCATTTCCATCTTATCCCAACCTCAGTACATGAGTTAGGTAAGCATGCCGCTAAACTCGGCGATATGGAAAAAATCCAAGCGATTAGTGAAAAAATTAAAGCCGCACTTTAAAATTCACACGAATTTTAAAGTGTCATAAATGGAGCTTCGGCTCCATTTTTTTTGCACCCAAATAAAAAGATCATCGTTAAAAAAAATCTACCAACCCAAAAACAAGACTAATCATCTAATTGTATTTTATCGTCTTTTTTAAATTTAATCTTTTAATTTCCATCACCACATTTCATAGATTTGAAATATTTCCTTAATAGAACTGTCTTATTTGTAATGAATACTTAGCGCCATTAGATAGCGAAATTATTTCTAGCCAAGCTACTGATAAAACGTATTGATATGACTGGAAAAGTCTTCTGGAGCTTCAAATGAAAAAAACTCTATGTGCATTAGCAATCGGGGCAACAATTCTTACACCTATGATGGCATCTGCAGCAGATGTAAAAATTTATGGCCGTGCACATGTCTCTCTAGACTATCTTGATGATGGAAAAGACTATAACGAATTTGGTCTTTCTTCGAATTCATCACGTCTAGGCTTCAAAGTAGATCAAAAAATTAATGATGACCTAAACGTATTTGCGCAAATAGAACAAGAAGTAAACTTTGCCAGCGGTAGTGCAGACTCTAAGGGTGTGGACTTTTCTACTCGCGACACTTTTGTTGGATTAAAAAGCGGCACTTATGGTCAAGCACGTGTAGGTCGCTTCGACAGCCCGTTTAAAGTTGCACGTGGCCCAGTAAACTTCTTTGGCGACATGGTCGGTGACGTGCGTAACGTAACACGCGTAGGCAATTTAAAATTTGATGAACGCAATGAAAATACCATCGAATATAAATCACCAAAATTTGGCGGTGGCTTTAACGTCCTTGCTGCAATGTCTATGCACTCAGGCACACAAATTGATAAAGATGCCAATGGTGAAGGCGTAGACGATAACAAAGCTTATGACCTAGCGCTGACCTATAAAGAAGGCCCTATTGATTTTGCTGCGGCATACGAAAAATATGACGAAAATGCTGCAAATGCCGCGGGTGGTGCAAGCCGTGATGCCTTCCGTATCGCAGGTGCTTACAAGTTGACTGAAGAATTTAACTTAGGTGCGCTATATCAAATTGCAAAACACGATAACGATACCGCCAATCCAGATGCTCAAGTTTTCGGATTGGCTGGTGAATATAAAATAACCCCTAAGACTTCTGTACGCGGTGAATATTTCTATCGCGATGTAGATGCAGATGACGCAAATGCGAGCTTAGTGGGTGTAGGTGTAGAGCACAAACTAGATAGCACACTACGCGTATACGGCAACTTAGCGACTGTCATCAACGACAAGAACTCAAAACTTAATCCTTGGAAAGAAGGTCGTAGTTTTGGTAATGGTGTAAGTGGTGTTGCTGATGAAAACGCAACTGCACTTTCACTTGGTCTACGTTACGACTTCTAAGTCGAACTAAAGCAAAAATCAAAGGCATACCTCGGTATGCCTTTTTTATTGAAATACAAAAATGCCAAACATTTCAAATTCAACCAAATACATGTGAGGCATATTAAACTTTTAATTTCAACCACTTAGAACAATATTTAGTCAAAATATCGTTATAGATTAATATGGATATTTTAAAATAAACTAAAATAGTAGGTTTTATATTCCACTTACAATTCGATATTAAAATACAAGTTTTATAATAAATATAAGCATTTTGGTCGGAATTAAAAACATTAAATATGACTAAATTAGTCAGAATATTTTATTTATATACAAGCATTTCACTCGGATATATTCCAATACAAATTTAGTTTATTTTTTAACTATTTACAATTATAACTAATTGTTTTAATTATATTTAATAATATATTTTTATTTTAACTGTTCCAGCTATTTCCTTTTTGTGTAGATTTGTTAATAATATAAAGCAAGTTAAAAAAATAGGCTTATCTCAATGAGCTTACCCTTCAAAGATTTAAATCGTCGTGTGGTCAAAGAAATAACCGCAATTCTAATAATTAAAGTGATTATTTTAATGATCATTAAAAATATTTGGTTCGACGCACCAACTATCCCTAAAAATTTTGACAATCAAGTTGCTGAGCATATTGCTGGCAGTCCTTCCCAAATCAAGGAGACACGTTGATGATTTCTGAAAGCGTGGTCGATCTTTCGCGGTTCCAATTTGCAATGACCGCGATGTATCACTTTATTTTTGTTCCACTCACTTTAGGTATGGCTTTTCTTCTTGCCATTATGGAAACCACATATGTGATTTCAGGTAAAGAAATTTATAAAGACATGACTAAGTTCTGGGGGAAACTCTTCGGTATTAACTTCGCTTTAGGTGTTACTACTGGTTTGACCATGGAATTTCAGTTTGGTACAAACTGGGCATATTACTCACATTATGTAGGTGATATTTTCGGTGCTCCACTGGCAATTGAAGGCTTAATGGCTTTCTTCCTCGAATCTACATTTATTGGTTTATTCTTCTTCGGATGGGATCGCCTATCTAAGGTTCAGCATTTGGCTGTAACTTGGTTGGTGGCACTCGGTTCGAACATGTCAGCATTGTGGATTTTGGTTGCCAACGGCTGGATGCAAAACCCTGTCGGTTCGGCATTTAACTATGAAACAATGCGTATGGAAATGGTGGACTTCGGTGCATTGATTTTCAACCCAGTTGCTCAGGTTAAATTTGTCCATACCGTTTCAGCAGGTTATGTGACTGGTGCCATTTTCGTTTTAGCAATTTCAAGTTACTACTTACTGAAAAAACGTGACTTACCATTTGCGCGTCGCTCATTCGCCATCGCTGCAATCTTTGGTTTAGCATCAACACTTTCAGTGATTCTACTCGGTGATGAATCTGGTTACGAAATTGGCGACGTACAGAAAACAAAACTCGCTGCAATTGAAGCAGAATGGGATACTCACCCTGCTCCAGCACCGTTTACATTGTTTGGTATTCCAAATAAAGAAACCATGTCGACTGACTATGCAGTCCGCATCCCTTATGTGATGGGTATTATCGCGACTCGCTCTTTAGATAAAGAAGTGACTGGTATCAAAGACCTGATCGTCCAACACGAAGCACGTATTCGTAACGGTATGGTGGCTTATGCTCAGTTAGAACAACTTCGTGCAGGTGATACATCTCCTGAACTTAAAGCGGCATTTGCTGAGTCTCAAAAAGACTTAGGCTATGGCTTACTTCTTAAGAAATACACTGACAAAGTTGTAGATGCTTCTGAAGATCAAATTAAAGCCGCTGCCAAAGATACAATTCCACACGTACCAAGCGTCTTCTGGGCATTCCGTGCAATGGTTGCATCTGGCTTCCTTATGTTGCTGTTATTCGCCCTAGCTACATTTGCTGTAGCAAAACGCAATGCTGAAAACAAACCTTGGTTATTGAAGTTTGCCTTATTCGGTCTACCACTTCCTTGGATTGCAGCGCAAACAGGTTGGTATGTAGCTGAAGTTGGTCGTCAACCTTGGACTATTGGTGAAGTTCTACCTACACACCTTTCAGCATCTAGCTTAAGTACAGGTGATGTATGGGGTTCTATCCTTGCATTAGCAGCGTTCTACACTGTACTTCTTATCATTGAAATGTACTTAATGATCAAATTCTCACGCCTTGGCCCAAGCTCACTTCATACTGGTAAATACCATTTTGAAAAACTTGAAGCTGCTAAAAAGGCACATGAGGAGTCTCAAGCATGATCGAATATGAATTACTCAAAATAATCTGGTGGGTGCTCGTGGGTGTATTACTCATTGGCTTTGCCCTCACCGATGGCTTCGATATGGGCTCAATGGCAATCATGCCATTCGTAGGTAAAAAAGACGAAGAACGCCGTGCGGCAATCAATACGATTGCCCCACACTGGGACGGTAACCAAGTTTGGTTCATTACAGCAGGTGGTGCACTCTTTGCGGCATGGCCAATGGTGTATGCAACTGCATTCTCTGGCATGTATTGGGCTTTGTTACTGGTTTTATTTGCCTTGTTCTTACGCCCAGTTGGCTTTGACTACCGTTCAAAACTTGAAAATACCAAATGGCGTAATTCTTGGGATTGGGGTCTGGCTGTAGGTGGTGCAGTTCCTGCACTGGTATTTGGTGTTGCTTTCGGTAATATGTTCCTAGGCGTACCATTTACAATGGACGATACTGTTCGTTCAACTTACACAGGTAGCTTCTTTGCACTACTCAACCCATTCGCTTTAGTTTGCGGTATTGTGAGCTTATCAATGCTTTGCGCACACGGTGGCGCTTGGTTGATGCTTCGTACAGATGGTGACTTACGAGCACGCTCTGCCAAAGCAACTCAAATTATGGGTATTGTGTTTTTAGTTTGCTTCCTGCTTGCAGGTGCTTGGTTATACTTTGGCAACATCCAAGGCTATACATTAGCTCAACCATTTGACACAAATGGTGTAGCTAACCCACTCGCAAAACAAGTCATTACTGATGCAAACCCTGGTTGGATGAACAACTACAGTACTTATCCAATCACTATGATTGCGCCAATCATGGCAATCTTAGGTGCGTTGATCATCATTCTTGCAGCAGGTAAAGGCAAAGCTGGATTTAGCTTCTTCGGCTCAAGCTTGGCAGTGATCGGTGCAATCTTAACTGCTGGTTTTGCACTGTTCCCGTTCCTTATGCCTTCAAGCATCAACCCAACAGTAAGCTTGACTATGTGGGATGCGGTATCGAGTAAAAATACACTGACTGTGATGACTGTTGCCGCATGTATTTTCGTACCGATTATTCTTTGCTACACAACTTGGTGTTACTACAAGATGTGGGGCGTTGTGACTAACAAACATATTGAAGAGAATTCACACAGCCTATACTAAGGCTGTGTCTAAGGAGAAAAGACGATGTGGTATTTTGCTTGGATTCTCGGTATTTTGATGGCATGTTTTGCAGGCGTACTAAGTGCTCTTTACATTGAACATCATCAAGATCTAGATGAGGAATAACAAATGACAGATGCTGCTGTAGAAAAACCGCTTGTAGAAAAGAAACCAAATAAATTTGCGATGGTCATTTCCTGCCTGTTAGCTTTTCCTCTAGCAGCTGTGTTACTCGTGCATCCCGCAGCCATGTTGGATGACAATGGTGGTTACAGCCATCGTGCACTGATGTTCATCATGATTGGTATTTCAGGTGGCTTTGTCCATGGTGTTGGCTTTGTGCCCCACCACTGGTTTTGGAAATGGTTATTTAGTCCATTTCTAGCTTGGCCGCTTATGTTGTGGGGCTATTACACGTGGTTCCTACATTAAGTTATATAAATAAAGCCCTCAATTGAAGGCTTTATTTGATTGAAGCCATCAAAACTGTTTTATATGATACGCCTGTGCTAATTGTTCTTATTTTAATGGGCATTAAATCTCATAGAGAAGTAAACAAAGATTCCTATCTCAGTTAGACACTTTAGAGTTCGTGCAATCACCATAATGTTAAAAAAGCTCTAAAGAGGAAAGCCTGTATCTATTTTATTTTTACATATAAATCAATGACATATAAATATTAAAAGAGAAGTATAAGATAATAAAAAGACATTTGAATAGTATTGCAATGTAAAATAAAGTAAAGAAGTATTAGGATTTGACTCAGAATTATCGGAATGTGTTATGAAAAATATATTAGATAAGCAAAGAGAGTACTGTGAGTATTATGATGAAGAGTTTAACCCAGTAAACATAAATCAATTGGTAGTAGTGTCAATAGGAGTTCTTACCAGCAATAGTTCTGTTGAAGGAGTTAGATATAAATCCCCAAATCATATGAGTGGATGGTGGTTAACAACAGATCAATATGATGGTGATCCTAATACTCTCGAAATTGTTCACTTTGCTCATATAATCCATAAAAGGCCTGACCTAGCTGTTTATATGGCTCTACCATATGGTTATAGATTTAATTTAGGTAACGAGGAAGAATATGTATGGTTAGATGAAGTTCTTAGTCATGAATAAAAAGCTTCACTAAACCATTCTGCGAAGATGTGATTTTAACTTTTTCTAAAATTAACAGAATACATCCTTTACAAAACCTAAATTTAGTGTAGATCATTTATTTTTTAAATTTAGAGCGAAAACCAACGGTTGGTTTTTTTTCATTTTTGTATAATAACCATTATGCTAAATAGCAGTTTTCAAACAGCTTAATCTTTTTAATTTTTTTAGCATCTCGTCTTTAGTAGGATCAAAAGATTTAAGCTTTAGAACCGTATTGTTTCCCATATAGTCTTTAAAATTTCCGTTCTTTAATGAGTCACTATTATTTTTTAAAATAGATGTTTGATTGTATTTACAGCTAATTAACCTTGTTTCAATTTCTTCATGTTCTTGGTTACTAGAGTGCTTTGTACGGATACTGACTAAGTTACGTGTTGGATCTAATACTTTTTTGCTTTCAATATCTAAATAGTAAGAAATACTATTAGCTGTATGAAATTCTTTCCACGCTGAATGACATAGAGTTGGTGTAAGCAAGAAAAATAAGATTATTTTTAAAGATTTCATTTTTAAATGGGAATGAAAATTAATATTATTTGATTATATACTAATACCTCGCACTTACGTTTCCTTAGATTGCACATAATACACGCCTGACCAAATACTTTTATTTTCTTATTTTAAATCAAAACCTTAAATCATAGTAAAATACCCGCTCATCATCGGCATTTCTTTTTTAATGGCTTGCTATAATGTAAAGAAGCAAAATAACTCTCCCTCTACAAAACCAATCCATAAAAAAACCGGATATAAATCCGGCTTAATGTAATGCATTCTATTTAACGATGCGTATGTATCGACATCACAATCCCCATCCCTGCGAGCATCGCAATTACGGCTGTACCACCATAACTCATGAGCGGCAAAGGGTCACCTGTAACAGGTAAAATACCACTCACCATACCTGAGTTTAAAAATACAAAGAAGAAGAATGTCAGACCTGTTGCACCTGCATATAAGCGACCAAAATTATGGAAGCAATTTAAACCAATAATCATGCAGCGAACAATAATAGCTGTAAACAAGCTAAATAACAGAAATACCCCGATAAAACCAAACTCTTCGGCATAAGTCGACATAATGAAGTCGGTATGATGTTCTGGTAAATATCCTAAATGTGACTGCGTACCTTCAGTAAAACCCTTACCGGTCCAACCACCTGAACCGATGGCAATTTTAGATTGGATGATATTCCAACCGGCACCCAATGCATCAGACTCTGGATCAAACAAGGTTAGTACACGCTTCTTTTGATATTCCTGTAAAAAGAACATCCACAATACGGGTGCTACAACTGCAAATGCAGTTAATGCACCTAAAATTAAGCGCCAAGACATACCACTTAAAAATAGGACAAATATTCCCGGAATAATTAAGCCAATGTTTAAATCTGGCTGTAAGGCCACCAAAACAAATGGAATCATTAACAGGACTAGCGCACCTATAATTTGCAAAAATTTAGGTGGAAATGGTTTACGCGCAAAATACCACGCCATCATCAAAGGCATCGCAAATTTCATAAATTCACTGGGCTGCATACTGCCAATTCCCGGCAGACTAATCCAGCGTTTCGCACCCATACGCTTTTCACCTATTGCTAAAACCAATAGCAGTAAAAAAAGACCAAATCCATAAAGATAAGGACTCATCGATTGGTAAACTTTGGGTGGAATTTGCGCACAGATCAGCATCACAATAAAACCCACACCGAAACTGGTTGCTTGTCTTAGCACCATGCCCGTATCTTCTGCCGTTGCACTATAGACAACCATTAGCCCCAATACTGCATTGAGCACTAAAAAGCAAAGTAACCATGGGTCTAAATGAAGTTTAGCCCATCGGGAAGAATCGTGTTTTATACTCCGACCGTCACGTAATGACTGGCGTAAAAAACGATACTGTTGAGAAGGGATCATTGCGAAAACAGATCTAAAAAAGAATTGAGGAATTATAAATTAAAGCGACCGCGAATGAATCACCGTCACTTAAATATTCCATGAAATAAGGGTAAATTAATTGTGCTGTGATGCCAAAATCAGTCGTGCGAGTTCTAAATCATCAGGATAGGTGATTTTGATATTATCGGAACGCCCTTGCACAACTTGTACATGCTCACCCATATGCTCTAACGCACTCGCCTCATCGGTGATTGTGACATTTTCTGCAAGTGCCATTTCTATGGCTTTTTTCAACACGCCCAATTTAGTGATTTGTGGTGTTTGCGCTTGCCATAAAGTTGAGCGATCCACTGTGGCAGAAATATAAGGAGAGTTTTCCACCCGCTTTAAAGTATCTCGTACAGGAATAGCTAAGATAGCACTTTGCCCTGCTTGGATTGCATTTTGAACTAACTGTTCCAAATTTTCTTGAGTAACACATGGACGCGCTGCATCATGAACCAATACCCAGTCATCATCATGAGCAATTTTTGAAAGGTAATGCAGTGCATTTAATACAGAATTAACCCGCTCTGCACCACCTAAGCAAAAATGAGATTTTTCGGCTTGAGCAAAAGGCAAGGTTTTTGCTACATTGTCCTGCTCACCAATTGCAAGCACATAACCTGTTAATGGCAATTGATTCAAACGTGCAATGGTATGTTCAAGCACCGTCTGATGATCAATCGTTTGATATTGTTTGAGTTCTGTTTTGGAAAAACGACTTCCAGAACCAGCTGCCGGAATAATCGCCCACAAATTATGGTTCTGGTGGTAGGTCTGCTGGTTCTGACTCATTGGTACGTAGGTCTACTTGTGCGTTTGGATCAATATATATTGGTTTGTACTGGGTACTAATCGTACTCATTTGTACAAAGGTCTCATGCGGTTTAATTAAACCTAAATCGAGTCGAGCATGTTCTTCAATGGCTTCAACGCCATTTTTTAAGTCGTATACTTCGGCTGCGAGTACGCGATTTCGTTCTTTTAATTCATCATTGAGTTCGACTTGTTGTTGTATTTTCTGACTCAGCTGTTGGTGTTCATGATAACCACCCTCACCGAACCAGTATAAATATTGAAACCCTGCGATCAAAAAGATCGCAAGGCCCAACAATGCTTTACTCGCTTTGGAGTCAAATACATTTAACATAGAGAGCATGATCTGCTTAGTTCAAACCTTTGAACTCAGCTTTACCGCGATATGCAGCATTAGTCAATTCTTCAATACGAAGTAATTGGTTATATTTTGCTACACGGTCAGAACGGCAAAGTGAACCAGTTTTGATTTGGCCCGCTGCTGTACCTACTGCAAGATCCGCAATTGTAGAATCTTCAGTTTCACCAGAACGGTGTGAAATAACAGTAGAGTAACCATTTGCTTTCGCAAGATAGATTGCATCTAAAGTTTCAGTCAACGTACCGATTTGGTTGTACTTGATTAGAATTGAGTTAGCAACTTTTTCGTTGATACCACGTTGAAGAATCTTAGGATTCGTAACGAATAGGTCATCACCAACCAATTGGATTTTGTCGCCAAGGATTGAAGTTAGGTAAGACCAACCTTCCCAATCAGACTCGTCCAAACCATCTTCAATAGAGATGATTGGGTATTGGTTTGCAAAACCTGCAAGGTAGTCAGCAAATTGGTTGCTTGTGAATGCTTTATTGCCTTCACCTGCAAGGATGTATTGACCATCTTTGTAGAATTCTGAAGATGCACAGTCAAGCGCAAGCATGATGTCAGAACCTGCTTTGTAGCCAGTTTTTTCAATTGCTTCAAGAATTACTGTAATTGCCTCTTCGTTAGAACGAAGGTTCGGTGCGAAACCACCTTCATCACCAACCGCAGTATTTAAACCTTGTTTCTTTAAAACTGATTTTAAAGAATGGAAAATTTCAGCACCAGCACGTAAAGCTTCAGAGAATGAAGTGAAGCCAACAGGCTCAATCATAAATTCTTGAATGTCTACGTTATTGTCTGCATGTGAACCACCATTTAGGATGTTCATCATTGGAACAGGCATAGTTAAAATGCTGTTGTTACGAAGGTCTGCGATGTATTGGAAAAGAGGAATTTTTTTTTCGTCAGCAGCAGCACGCGCAGCAGCAAGAGAAACTGCCAAAGTTGCGTTAGCACCTAATTTTTCTTTATTTTCAGTACCGTCAAGCGCGATCATTGTGTTATCAATGTCTTTTTGTTCAAATACTGATTTACCCAACAATGCATCACGAATTACTGTGTTAACGTTGTTAACCGCAGTTTTAACGCCTTTACCTAAGTAACGAGCTTTGTCGCCGTCACGAAGTTCTAAAGCTTCACGAGAACCAGTTGAAGCACCAGATGGTGCACATGCACGGCCTACAACGCCAGAGGCTAAGATTACGTCTGCTTCGATGGTAGGGTTACCACGAGAGTCCAAAATTTCACGTGCACGAATGTCAACGATTTGGCTCATGAACAATTCCTCAGTTGATTAATAATAAGATAGGTCAAAAATGACCTATCAAGTGTTTCGAATTAATGTGTATCTAACTTACTGAACCCTTTGACCAAGGTATCCAATTCTTTTAGCTGTGCCAAGAAAGGCTCGAGCTGAGACATACGCAGTGCGCATGGCCCATCACATTTCGCTTTCTCAGGATCTGGATGTGCTTCTAAGAACAATCCAGCCAAACCAGTTGCCATACCGGCGCGTGCAAGTGTTGTGATTTGTGCACGACGACCACCCGCTGAGTCTGAACGACCGCCCGGAGTTTGTAGCGCATGCGTCACATCAAAGAACACAGGAACATTCATTTCCTTCATAGTGTCAAAGCCCAGCATGTCTACAACTAAGTTGTTATAGCCAAATGATGAACCACGTTCACACAGAATCAGTTTGTCATTCCCTGCTTCTAAACATTTATGCAAAATATGACGCATTTCATGTGGTGCAAGGAACTGTGCTTTTTTGATATTAATAATGGCTTGAGTCTTCGCCATTGCCTCAACAAGATCAGTCTGACGACTTAAGAATGCTGGAAGCTGAATAATATCTGCGACTTCTGCAACAGGTGCAGCTTGGTATGGTTCATGTACATCAGTAATGATGGGTACATTAAAGTGTTTTTTAATGTCAGCTAACCACTCAATCCCTTTTTCTAGGCCTGGGCCACGAAAAGAGTTCAAACTTGAACGATTGGCTTTGTCAAAACTTGCTTTAAACACATATGGGATATCAAGGCGTTTGCAGATATCGACATAGGTTTCAGCAATTTCAAAAGCAAGGTCTTTTGACTCAAGTACATTCATTCCGCCGAATAGTACAAATGGCAAATGATTTGCCATTTGTATATCGCCTAAACGTACAATTTCCTGTGGTTTTAATTGTGACATTTAAACTCTTCCTGGTTTAATCCAAAACGCATTATTTCGTTTTTTTGTACTGCTTTTTAGCAGCATCAATAAAGCCTGCAAATAATGGGTGTCCATCACGTGGTGAACTTGTAAATTCCGGATGGAATTGTACCGCAATAAACCAAGGATGTTCAGGGATTTCAACAGTTTCAACAAGGCGCTGTACTGGTGAATAACCTGAAATCTTCATGCCTTTTTCTTCAAGCACTGGGATATAACGGTTGTTCATTTCGTAACGATGACGGTGACGTTCAATGATGTCATTAGAACCGTATACTTCAGCCGTTTTTGTACCCGCAACCAATTCAGATTTTTGAGCACCTAAACGCATTGTACCGCCAAGATCAGACTCAGTATTACGCTGCTGAACTTCACCGCGCTCATCTAACCATTCAGTGATCAGACCAATCAATGGTGATTTTGTAGAACGGTTAAATTCAGTAGAAGTTGCATCGCTAATACCTGCAACGTTACGTGCGTATTCGATAACAGCCAACTGCATACCTAAACAGATACCAAGGAAAGGCACACCGTTTTCACGCGCGAAACGAATCGCCTTCATTTTGCCTTCTGTACCACGTTCACCGAAGCCACCTGGAACCAAGATCGCGTCAGCATCTTTCAACACTTCTGCTTCGTTTTGGCTTTCAAGTTCTTCTGCATTTACGTAGTCGATTTGAACTTTCACACGGTTTTGAATACCCGCATGTAAAAGTGCTTCGTTTACAGATTTATAAGCATCTGGAAGTTCAACGTATTTACCGACCATTGCCACACGAACTGTATATTCTGGGTTTAATAATGCATCAACTACATTATCCCAGTCAGTTAGATCAGCTTCTGGCAAATTGTCATAACCAAAACGTTCACAGATTAAATCATCAACGTTTTGTTCATAGAATGTACGTGGAATTTGATAGATAGAACGAGCATCTTTACACACCACAACCGCACGTGCTTCAACGTTCGTGAAGAGTGCAATTTTGCGTGTAGTGTCTGCATCAACATCATGCTCAGTACGACAGATCAAAATGTCTGGTTGAATACCAATAGACAAAAGTTCTTTTACTGAGTGCTGAGTTGGTTTAGTTTTTAATTCAGCTGCAGACTTAATGTATGGGAGTAACGTTAAGTGCATAAGCATCGTACGCTTATGACCAAGTTCAACCATTAACTGACGTACAGATTCCATGAATGGGAGAGATTCAATGTCACCTACTGTACCGCCGATCTCAACGATCGCAACGTCATAACCTTCACCAGCGCGAAGTACACGTTCTTTAATATTGTCAGTAATGTGTGGAATAACTTGCACAGTACCACCAAGGTAGTCACCACGACGTTCTTTATTAAGAACATCTTGGTAAACACGACCTGATGTGAAGTTATTCAATTTGGTCATTTTCGCACGACGTAAGAAACGTTCGTAGTAACCCAAGTCTAAGTCTGTTTCAGCGCCGTCTTCTGTAACAAAAACTTCACCATGTTGGAATGGGCTCATTGTCCCTGGATCGACATTAATGTATGGATCCATTTTTACCATGGTCACTTTTAAACCACGAGCTTCTAAAAGTGCAGCAACAGAAGCAGCTGAAATACCTTTACCTAGTGATGAAACTACACCACCAGTCACGAAAATAAAATGGGTCATTGGGTTTCTCGTACAATCGAGCCTAAATCGGCCTGCAATGTTGCGCAATTTTACTTTACCTTGTACCAATAAAGCAAAGTCAATCGGCATCAATTCATAGAACAATAAACAATTGGTTATTGTAACAGCAATTCCGATAGAAATTTAGAGTAAGTTCTTATCATTTCTATATTCTTATTTACTGTTATAATGCTGCCATCCAATCCACACTATTTTGTTTTGTGTCACTATGAATAAAAAACTTTTAATCTGCGGTGCTATCGCAACAGCTCTACTTCTTACAGCATGCGTAAAGAAAGAAGCACCAAAAGAAGAAGAACAGGAACAAGTTGAAGTTGCTGCATCTGAACCAACTGCATCAGTACCAACTCAATTAGAACCGGTTGAAGAACAACAAGTTGCTGTAGAGGAAACCATTCCTCAACATGTTGAAGTGATTCGTGAAGAAACACCAAATACTACAACTGAAATTCGTCGTGAGCCAACTCCTGAACCAAAACCAGAAGCAACTCCTGCTGCACCTAAAGCTGAAAAACCAGCTGCAACGACACCACCTAAACAAAATTCTGGTTCAGCTCAATCTGAAGATGATGCTGTTGCTGCTGCAATTGCCGCTGCTACACCAGCATTGGAAAACTAAAATCGCTTTTTTAGTTATACCAAACATTAAAAAAAACCCAACTTTTGTTGGGTTTTTTTATCTCTAATAAAAATGCGCCTTACTTTTTTCTTTATTTCATAAATATTCTTTTAATTTTTCAGCTAAATACTCAATAAATAGACGAACGCGTTTGGGCAAATGCTCTTGTTGATAATAAACCGCATGAATTAACTGCTCGTGAGCTTCCATTTGATCGACCAATATTGGCACCAAACGCCCATCCGCAATATCTTTTTCAAGCATAAAAATTGATAAACATGCGATGCCCATGCCATTCAGCGCCAGTTCCCGAATTGTTTCACCATTCGACGCTTTTATATTGGGTCGGATGGTTAGTGCTTTCCCCTCTACTTGAATTGGCCAAGTATTCATGTGGGTAATTTCACTAAACCCGAGTAATGAATGTTCTAATAATTCATCCGTCGTTTCAGGAAGACCATGTTTACCTAAATAATCAGGGCTCGCCACCAAGTTTAATCGACTCTTATAAATCAACTTCGCATGTAGGCTTGAATCATTTAATTTTCCAAAACGTATCGCAACATCGGCTTTATGCTCAAGTAAGTCAATCACTTGATCATGGTTAATTAGTTCAATTTGAATATGTGGGTAGCGTCGATTAAATTCAGGAAGAAGTGGCACGATCATATGCAGAATAAATGAAATTGCCGAATCTACGCGGATCAGCCCTGAAGTATCCTCATCAAGTTTCAGTAAGGATTCTTCTGCTTCTGCTAAATCGGCAAGCACTTTTCGCGCTTTCAATAAAAATAGCTGACCTTCCTGTGTGAGTTTCAATTTACGCGTCGTCCGCTCAATTAAAGTCACATTCAGTTTGGTTTCCAAACGCTGTAATGCACGACTCACACCCGAAGTGGTTTGATTTAGCTGTTGTGCTGCCATGACAATTGAACCACTGTCATTAATGGTGACAAAAGCATTCAGTTCTTCAATCGTTGATTTCATTTTTTCAATTATTGATTTTTAGTCAATAATATTTTGCAAATTCACCTATTTTTAATCAAGTAAATTTTTATCAAAATAAGCCCAAGATTTAAATGATATAGAGAACAACATGATTATTCCGCAATTTGGTGTTGGTACATTTCGCTTAACAGGCGACACGGTTATTCAATCTGTTAAAACTGCGCTTGAAGTAGGTTATCGCGCGGTTGATACGGCACAAATTTATGGTAATGAATCTGAAGTCGGTCAAGCAATTGCAGAGAGCCAAGTTTCGCGTTCAGATTTATTTTTAACCACAAAAATTTGGACAGAGCATTATGCCGCAGATCGTCTTATTCCAAGTTTAAAAGAAAGTTTAACGAAACTTCGAACAGATGCAGTGAACCTGACATTGATCCACTGGCCTGCACCCAAGCTTGGTACAAATATTCCAGAACTCATGCAGATCCTATTAGAAGCCAAACAACAAGGGCTGACTGAACACATTGGTATTTCAAACTTCAATATTGAGCTGACTCAACAAGCTATTGATAGCATTGGTGCAGAACATATTGCCACCAATCAAATTGAACTTAGTCCATATTTGCAAAATCAAACTTTGGCAAATCATTTACAAACAAAAAATATTGATGTGACGTCCTACATGACTTTGGCCTACGGCAAAGTATTAAATGACCCAATTCTGACAGAAATTGCGCAAGCGCATGATGTTTCCACTGCACAAGTTGCACTAGCTTGGGCATTACATAAAGGTTATGCCGTCATTCCCTCTTCCACCAAGCGTGAACATTTAATCAGCAACTTAAAAGCTCAAGAGCTTCAATTAAGTGCTGAAGAAATGCAGGCAATTGCGACACTGGATCGTCATCAGCGTGAAGTAGACCCTGAAGGACTCGCTCCTGCGTGGGATATTTAAAATGAAAATTAATTTCCCTCTACTTGCTTTGGCGATTGGTGCTTTTGCCATAGGCACAACTGAATTTTCACCCATGGGGTTTTTACCCGAAATTGCCTCTGATTTGTCGGTTTCGATTCCACAGGCGGGTCTTTTAATTAGTGCCTATGCCATTGGAGTAATGATTGGTGCGCCACTGATGACCTTATGGTTAGCGCGCTTTCCCAAACGGACTGCGCTGATTTTGCTGATGGCCATATTCACCATTGGTAATGTATTAGCAACCCTTGCACCCAACTACATGGGCTTAATGGCTGCTCGATTGGTCACCAGTTTAAACCACGGCGCATTTTTTGGCTTAGGTTCTGTCGTCGCAGCCAGTGTTGTGGCAAAAGATAAACAAGCCAGTGCGGTTGCGATGATGTTTATGGGCTTAACCATTGCCAATATTGGCGGTGTACCACTGGCAACATGGGTCGGACAAAATATCGGCTGGCGCATGTCATTTGCCGCCATTACCCTACTTGGCGTATTGACCATGTTTGCACTTTGGAAAGCACTGCCACAAAGCAACCACACGGTAAAACCCAATGTGGCACAAGAACTCAAAGTTCTCACACGCTTACCAGTAGTACTGGCATTGCTGACTACCGTGATGAGTGCGGGCGCTATGTTTGCTTTATATACCTATATCGCGCCAAGTTTAAAAGCCTTCACGCATGCTAGCCCAAGCATGATTACCTTCATGCTGGTGTTAATTGGTATTGGTTTTTCAATTGGGAATCACTTTGGAGGAAAATTTGCCGACCTTTCACTTGAAAAAACCCTCATTGGCTTTTTAGTACTGCTCATGCTGATGATGCTGTTATTCCCTGTGCTAGCAACAACTACATTAGGTGCAGCTATTGCATTAATCATTTGGGGCGCTGCTGCATTCGCAGTCGTACCACCACTGCAAATGCGTGTTATGACTGTTGCAAACGATGCACCAGGCCTTGCGTCCTCAGTAAATATCGGTGCGTTTAATTTAGGTAATGCCTTGGGTGCTGCTGCAGGTGCTGCAGTCTTGAATTTAAGCTGGACTTATCAAGCTGTTTCATATTCAGGTGCTGGCTTAAGTGCTTTAGCATTACTTTTGGTCTTGCTTCAAATGAAGCTCAAACCTCAAGTAGAAGCTTGCAATGCACCATCGTAAAAAAATCATGAGTTATCCACTCTACGCCTTTAATCACTAAGGACAAATGATCAAAAGCCCGTATAAATACGGGCTTTTTTTAAATCTGAATAATGTATAACAAACTATGTAGCATAAACTTTTAAAAAGTCAGACATGAGCTTAGCGGCCCAAGAGTGGGTATCTACCGCACCCTCATAATAACCACAATGGCTGCCTTTTTTAGTTGTCACCACAACAACATTCGGCATTTGCGTAATTAATGCTTTAAAAGGTTCAAAATTTTTTATGTGACAGACAGGGTCGTCTTCCGCATTTAAAATCATCAATGGTATTTTAACGTTTTCAAACACATAAACTGGATTGGTTGCTTTGGCATAACTTTCATAATCGCTATAGCCTGCCATTTGAAAATAAGCGCGCTCAAACTGCGCCAAATCTTTACTTTGCAAAACATCAAATAACGATTCTGTTTTAGCCCAAGTTCTTGAATAAGGCTCAACAAATTTTTCGAACAATTTTTTCGTCATCATTTTACTGTAAAACGGATGCACATTTTTAAAGCCCAATTCAGTGTCATACCCCGGACACAATGCAAAGGCTGCTTTAAGTGGTGTGGCATCAGCTTCTTCCCCAAGATAACGCACCAATAGACCCGTCCCGGCCGATGAACCCACACCATACAGGTCTGATTTAGGAAATTTCTGCTGAATATAGGCAATTTGCTCACGTAAATCTTGTACAGAACCAAACAAATTAATTTGCGGTACTGGCATTGGCAAATTACCATGACCTCGCCTTAAACACAGGGCAATCCGCCAGCCCGTGTATTGATTGAGGTCACGCACCAATTCACGCATACTTTCAGGTGAACCTGTAATGGTATGCATCAAAACGATGGTCGGAGTCTCCTCAGGTAAATTTAAACCCAACCAAGCAATAGCAGTTACCCCACCATCCGCCATGGTTAATTGTTCTATCGCATCATATTGTAATTTGATAGTGCGCTTTTTAATGACATCAAAATAAAGCAAATGCACATGATTATTTGATAACCACGGCGTAGGTCGATACTTCTGATGTAATTGCTTTAATTTTGGCAATACCTCAGCCATCTGGCCTTGCGGATTAAAATACAATTGAGGTTGCTCTGCACCCGTCGTGTAATCTAAAACACCCAGTGCAATTTCACGACATTTTCCTAAAATTGGATTCATTCGCTCTGCCTATGTGTAGTTAGTCATTAAAATTTAGCACCAATCAATAGAATCGACCATCGTCAAAAATGATCAAAAATCTTAGTTTTCAAGCGGATTAAATTTATGCCTGCTGGTATTTTGCGAAACGCTCACCCATTTTCGCAGCCAATGCTTCCAAGCCACTTTTTGGACGTAACATCACCTCAAAATCAATGATTTGCCCTTCTTCATTGAATTGAATCATATCAATACCCTTAAGTTTCTTTTCTCCAACATTGGCAGAGAATTCAAGTACAACGCTTAACCCATCTTCGGTATAAAACTCACGGTGATACCTAAAGTTTTCAAAGATTTGCACCACATTGGTCAAAATAAACGTAACCACTGGCTTACCCGGATATGGGCTATAAGCTACAGGTGAACGAAACACCACATTTTCTGCCAGCAGCTCATTTAAGATACTCATATCACGTGTTTCAAGCATGTGATGCCATTTTTGTATTGATGTTTTGGTATTTTCAATGCTCATTGTTCTATCCTTGTTTTGTTTATAAGCTTGCCTTTGTTAAAGGAAGTTGGGAGGGATTCTTTGAGATAATCCCTCCTAAATCACCCTTTATCTAAGGGAGACTTTTATTAAATAACCGCTGCCAACTCAGCACCTTGACGAATCGCACGTTTGGCATCAAGTTCACCCGCTTCTTTAGCACCACCAATCAAATGCACGTTTTTTCCATCTGTTTTAAGCTGTTCGTACATCGCGGTATATTCTTCCTGACCTGCACAGATGATGACATTGTCCACTTCAAGTACGCGGGTTTGACCGTCCACAGTAATATGTAAGCCTAAGTCATCAATCTTGTCGTAACTTGCCCCAGCAATCATTTTCACATCACGATGTTTTAAACCCGTACGGTGAATCCAACCTGTGGTTTTACCTAAAGTTGCGCCTACTGACTTTGCTTTACGTTGTAGTAAATACACTTCACGCGGAGAAGCTTCGACATCTGGGTGTTTCAAACCACCAACCTGTGCATAGCTCGTATCAATACCCCACTCATCATAGAATTTTTGTGGATTCAAACTACCGCTTTCGCCTTCATGCGTTAGATATTCCGCAGTATCAAAACCAATACCACCCGCACCAATAATAGCTACACGCTTACCTACAGGTTGACGCTCTTTGAGCACTTGCAAATAGCTCATTACTTTTGGATGATCAATGCCTTCGATATGCAACTGACGTGGTGTGACACCTGTTGCCACGACAATATCGTCAAATGCTGAATTCACCAGTTCATCATAGGTCGCAGTATGATTCAGCACCAATTTGATTTTTGGCAACAACTCAATTTTGTGTTTGAAATAACGAATCGTTTCGTAAAATTCTTCTTTGCCCGGTACAGTCTTGGCAATATTAAATTGACCGCCTATTTGGTTAGACGCCTCAAAAATTGTCACGTTATGACCACGTTCAGCTGCATACGTTGCAAAGCTTAAACCCGCAGGACCTGCACCAATCACGGCAATATTTTTCTCAGCCGCAGATTCTTTAAATATCAGTTCTGTTTCGTAGCAAGCTTGAGGATTCACTAGACAGGTCGCAATTTTCATTGAGAAAATATGATCCAGACAGGCTTGGTTACAACCAATACAGGTATTAATTTCATCACTGCGGCCTTGCTCGGCTTTTTCTACAAAGT
This sequence comes from Acinetobacter sp. ANC 5054, assembly GCF_002135295.1. Lineage (GTDB taxonomy): Bacteria > Pseudomonadota > Gammaproteobacteria > Pseudomonadales > Moraxellaceae > Acinetobacter. Next base: position 40,986 of record NZ_NEGG01000017.1, read on the forward strand.
AAGGATCCGCCAGCATTGGACGTGCCATAGAAACCATATCCGCATGACCTGATGCCAATACATGCTCTGCCATTTCTGGGGTATTAATACGGTTTGAGGTAATTAAAGGAACTTTCACCTCTCCTTTTAATTTTTCAGTTACCCATGTAAATGCTGCGCGTGGCACTTTGGTTGCAATAGTCGGAATACGTGCTTCATGCCAACCAATACCCGTATTAATAATGGTAGCACCTGCTTTCTCAATTGCTTTTGCCAGTTGAACCACTTCTTCAAAAGTAGAACCACCATCCACCAAATCCAACATTGAAAGACGATAAATAATAATGAAGTTTTCACCAACTAGATCACGGGTACGACGAACAATCTCTAAAGGGAAACGCATACGATTTTCATAGCTACCGCCCCATTCATCATCACGATGGTTGGTACGTGCAGCAATAAATTCATTAATGAGATAACCTTCCGAGCCCATGATTTCTACACCGTCATAACCTGCAATTTGGGCTAATTGCGCACAACGCGCAAAATCATTGATGGTGCGCTCAACTTCTGCTGAGGTTAAAGCGTGCGGTTTCACAGGGTTAATCGGTGCTTGAATTGCAGAAGGTGCAACGTTATCTGCCTGATAAGAATAACGTCCAGTATGTAAAATTTGCATCGCAATTTTACCGCCTGCCTCATGTACGGCTTGGGTAATTACTTTATGCTTTTCAGCTTCCTCAACTGAGTCCAGCTTTGAACCGCCTTGGAAGGTCACACCATCATCATTTGGAGAAATACCACCCGTTACGATTAATGCCACTCCACCTTTGGCACGTTCTGCATAAAAAGCCGCCATACAATCATAACCACCCGGCGCCTCTTCAAGCCCAACATGCATAGAACCCATCAATACTCGATTTTTAAGCGTAGTAAAGCCCAAGTCCAATGGTGCCAATAAATTTGGATAATTTGACATTTTTTCTCCTTAGCGTGCTGATGAGCTGGCTATTTTTATGTTTGCTATTGCAAATTAAGTGATCTCGAACTTTCTTGAATTACATTTAATGCAACTTGTTGCACTAATTTATATTCGAGAATTGATTTTTATGCAACATGTTGCATAATAAAACACATAAATTCTTTATGACTGAGGCGTATATGTCTTTAGCCCATGTTTTACTCACGAGCTTACTCGAAAAGCCCAGCACAGGTATCGACCTTGCACGGCGTTTTGACCGCTCTATGGGCTTCTTTTGGAATGCGACGCATCAACAAATTTATCGCGAACTCAGCGGTATGCATCAAAAGGGCTGGATTAGCCCGATTGAAGAAGACAGTAGCAATAGCCGTAAAAAAACCTATCAAGTAGAACAACTCGGTCGGACTGAACTGGCAAGCTGGATGGTAGAACAAAGTCCACCTGCTCAGTTACGTGAAGAATTAATGGTCCGCCTACGTGCCGAAGCACAGCTTGGTAGTAATGCTGTTTTGCCTGAATTAGAACGCCATCTTGAATTACACAAGGAAAAACTTACTGTCTATCAGTCGATTTTTGCCAAAGACTTTGCCGACGCAAAAGATGAAGATCGAACCTTGTATATTCATAAAATGATTTTACAACTGGGTATCGACTTGGAAATAGGCTGGATTAAATGGCTTGAAACCATCATTCCGCAGCTACATAAATTTGAAAAATAAAACAAAAAGATTAAAGGATTAAGCTATGCCGCATTACACCATGCCTGATGGCGCTCAACTCTTTGTCCGAGAATATGGACAAGGTGAACCCGTATTGGTGCTATCTGGTCTGGGTATGCAAAGTTGGCAATGGCATCCTTTTCTTTATACTCATCGCAAAGATTTTAAATTTATTATTCCAGATTGGCGCGGTTTTGGTGGTTCGAAAAACTGTGCTATCCCTGACTTAGATACGATTTCGAGCCATTGGCGAGATATTGAATCTTTGGTCGAGCAATTAGGTTATGAACAGCTCACAGTCATTGCTTATTCTATGGGGGCAACCACCACCATGCACGGTTTAAAATATGGGCAGTTTGCAGAGCGAATCAAAGCTTATTTACATATTGATCAAACGCCAAAAATCAGTGTGGATGTAGATTGGAAATATGGCCTGTATGGTAAACGCCATACTGAATTTTTAGATATCTTACAGAACATTTCAACGGTACTTGAACCAAATCTTGCTGTGCCCTTTGCGCAGCAGATGGATCAAGGCAGTCGACAACAGCTCATCAATGCTTGGCTGCGTTTTATCGACCTACAAAACAGCAATCCCTTGAGTTTAAAGCTGTTTCATTATGCCTATAATCAAGCACTCTTACAAAAAGTGATGCTGCCGAGTCAAAGCGTGGCTTATTTATATTGGTATATACAAAATTATTTACATCATAAAGAAGACTACCGCGAGGCAATTGCGCAGTTAAAAGCACCGACAACTTTTTTCACTGGTGAAAAATCAATTTTATATGCTGCGCAAGGTCAACGTATTGTGGCAGACAGTTTAGCTCATGCCACACAAATAATTTTCCATAAATCAGGTCATACACCTTTAATCAGCGAGCCGATTAAATTCAGTCGTGAAATTACCAAATTCTTAAATCAACATCATCATTAATCTGCAATAAAAAGAGCCCATCATGATGAGCTCTTTTTTCAAAACATTTTCACTAAAAACCCATGCTTTAGGACTTAGAAAACACGTCGATCATACTCAATCGCTTCCAAGTCATACACTTGGTAAACACAGTCAAATAGTGGTCGTGCCAACTCGCCTTCATCATCATTTCTAACAATTAAATAAATCTGACTGATTGCTGCAGTATCGGACAACTTCACGTAGTTCACGTGTCTAAACTGCATGATCTGAACCGATTCGGGCACAATACAAATCCCTTCGCCAGCAGCCACCATACCCAGAGATTGTTGTAAATCCGATTGAGTATTAAAGCGCTTAGGTTCCATACCATATTCTAAAAATAAGGATTTAATTAGGGATGCGTAGCTTTGACCATCAGTCGCTGGATAAACAAAAATTTGCTCATCTTTTAAATGATTCAAAGAAATCTGTGGCTGCGAAGACAAGGGATGACTTGAATGAACCGCAGCAATTAAGCGTTCCTCACGCAGTAATACACGCTTCACCGCATGATCCGATACACGCACTCGGCTAAAGCACGCATCTACACGCCCTTCTTTGAGCGCTTGGATTTGATCCATTGCATTGAGTTCAATCAAATTTACATTTAAATGTGGATATTGTTGACGGAATAAATAAACAATGCGTGGCAATAAACCACAAAGCAATGAACCACCATAACCGATGTTAATCGTACGCTCAGTGGCACTTGCACGTTGAGTAATAAGCTTAATTTCTTCAGCATTAGCAAGTAATTTAACTGCTTGCTGGTAAAAGAAGCGGCCAATTGTGGTGGTCTTTAAAGGACGGCTTCCCCGTTCAAAAAGTTGCGCACCCAATTCTTCTTCCAAATTTTGTATTTGACGACTTAGTGGTGGTTGGGCAATAAACAACTTTTCAGCAGCCTTGGTAAAACTTTGTTCTTCTACAACTGCGACAAAGTAACGTAAATGTCTTAGTTCCATGACATTATCCTTTAATGTCGATTTTCTTTCTTGATGGCATGTTGCTTGAATATATCAGGACGACAATCAAATCACATCTGTCAAATTCAGTTATTTAACAGCTGACTATACCACTTACATTGTTTGGTCATCCTAATGTGAAACGATTAGCAGGTTAACCCGACTTTAGTCTTGGCAATTGACTAGCCTCAACACACTGAAATACGACAAAACACGATTGACTTCATGCAACAGTTGAAGTTAATTAGCAACATTGTTGCAAATATGGAATAAGACAAGTGCTCAGCGATCTGGATGATTTTTATTGTTTTGCTCAAGTGGTTGAACATGGCGGCTTTAGTGCAGCTGAACGCGCCACTGATATTCCAAAATCCAAACTTAGTCGACGTGTTTATAATTTAGAAGAGCGTCTAGGCGTACGTTTAATTCAGCGTAGCTCACGCCACTTTGCGGTGACAGATATCGGTATGAATATTTATCGTCATGCACAAGTGATGATGAATGCCGCTCAAGCTGCACACGATTTAGTAGATCATTTAAGTACACAGCCACGCGGTTTGATTAAAGTCAGTCTACCCGTGTCGATTGCCCAAAATGAAATGACCAAAATCTTGCCTGAATTTTTGAAACGCTATCCCGAAATTAAAGTACAAATGATGGTGACCAATCGTCGTGTCGACATTATCAATGAAGGCTTTGATTTAGCACTACGTGTGCGTTCCAATTTGGATGATGATCCGAACTTGGTGATTCGTAAATTTGCCACGATTGAGCAACATTTATTTGCAAGTCAGGCTTATCTCAACCAATTTGGTGACTTAAAAGTTCCTGAAGATTTAAGTAAACATCAAATTTTGAGTATGGCCGATGAACATCTAGATCAACATATAGTGGTGAACGACGCAGAAAATCATCAGAAAAAAGTCAAAGTGAATCCAACTGTGATGGGTTCTGACCTTTCAATGTTAGCCGCTTTGGCCTGTCAAGACTGTGGTGTTGTACTGTTACCCGACAGTATTGTTGCAGATCACGTGAAATCTGGAGCATTGGTTCGTGTCTTACCAGAATGGAAAGCCGCACATGGTATATTCCATGCAGTCTATCCTTCACGCCGTGGCTTATTGCCTGCGGTACGCGTATTTATTGATTATTTGGTTGAATCCTTAAGTACCGCACAAAAAGTATAAATTACAGGCAAAAAAAAGCTTACTCACGTGGTGAGTAAGCGAAAACTTAAAAACTTAAGTAAATTCAGAAACTACAGCAGATTCTGTACAGCTATTTTATGTGCAAAGTGGAAAGATATTAAATCGTTAAAAGCTCTAACTGAATACCTTTCAAACTCTCAACCGCATAAATATCAAGCCTTGAACAAAATGATTAAGTTTTAAAAACTATATATTGTATATTCATTTACCAACTCTAGACCAAAGTCTAAAAAATATACAATTGTATAATGAATATTTTAACTTTAAATATTTAGCCGTATCAAACCGCAAAATATCACTTAAATTGCAGGGTAATTTCCAGTACCTTCTGGCCATGGCGATAACAATTCAAAACCTGTATCTGTTACCACTACCATGTGCTCCCATTGTGCAGACAATGAACGGTCAGCCGTAATCACCGTCCAACCGTCTTTAAGCTCTTTGGTCCGTGCTTTACCGCTATTAATCATCGGTTCAATGGTAAAGACCATGCCTTTCTTCAGAATAACACCTTGACCTGGTTGCCCATAATGCAAAACACTTGGTTGTTCGTGATACACCTTACCAATCCCATGACCACAATATTCACGGACAATGCTATAACCTTCACGGTGTGCAACGGTTTGAATGGCATGACCGACATCACCTAAAGTTGCGCCCGGTTTCACAGCATGAATACCTGCAACCATTGCCTCATAAGTGGTTTCAACCAATTTTTTCGCAGCAGGTGATACTGTGCCTACAGAGTACATGCGGCTGGTATCACCAAAATAACCATCTTTAATAATTGCAACGTCAATATTAATAATATCGCCATCTTTTAATACTGTTTCTTTAGATGGAATACCGTGACAGACTACTTCGTTGGGTGAAATACAGGTGGTTTTGGTATAACCATAATAGCCAACATTGGCTGGAATCACTTTTAGTGTATTGACAATAAAATCGTTACAGATGTCATCAAGATATTCCGTCGTCACACCCGGCTTGACATACTCCCCTATCATCTCTAAAACCTGTGCGGCAAGACGACCTGAAATACGTAATTTTTCAATATCTTGCTCGGTTTTAATCGTGATTTTGGAAGCTTTCATCTGAACATCCTCAAATTTTAATTAATGAATTATAGACCTTTTAGATTTTTTTTGTTTTATGCACGTCATTTTTCCATGTAAATTTTCCCCATTGTTCAACTTTTAATGCTGAAATTTAGAACAACTGTTTAATAGCTAAAAAATATCGAAACCCAGAAGCCAGCCAGTAAAACCATTTATTCACAATAATTCCTTTTAATTATCAATCGTATAAATAAAACATCATTTTATCTTTTAATATAATCGGTAAAAATATTATAAAAATTATATATACGATTCATAAATTAACACCCAAAAGCACTGACATTTGCACTAAAATTGGCGCTTTCCATCGTTCATCTCCCTTTTTTATGACAAGTCTCCGTACTCGGGATATTGTTGCCTTAGGTTTTATGACCTTTGCACTCTTTATTGGTGCAGGTAACATTATTTTCCCACCGATTGTCGCACAGCAAGCAGGTGAACATGTATGGTTAGCTGCGTTTGGTTTTCTCATCACCGCAGTTGGTCTACCTGTTATCACGATTATAGCTTTGTCACGTGTAGAAGGTTCCATTCAGGTTTTAAGTTCACCTTTGGGTAAAGCTGCCAGCATTTTACTCACCGTGATTTGTTATTTAGCTGTTGGTCCTTTATTTGCAACCCCCCGTACCGCAACCGTTTCTTATGAAATTGGTTTTTCATCTTACTTTGGTGACTCTGCCAGCAGTTTGATGATTTACAGCCTGATCTATTTTGCTTTGGTGACTTTGGTTTCACTTTATCCAAATAAAATTTTGGATACAGTCGGCTACTTCCTTTCACCACTGAAAATTTTAGGATTAGTTATCCTTGGTATTTCAGCATTTTTCTTGCCAGCTGGCATTGTACCTCCTGCCATTAATAACTACGTTTCTGCACCCGTTTCAGAAGGTGTTGTAAATGGTTATTTAACTATGGATACGCTTGGTGCTTTGGTCTTCGGTATTGTGATTGTAAAAGCCATCACTTCACGTGGTGTAACCGACGGCAAGCTCGTTACCAAATATGCTGTAATCGCAAGTCTCATCTCAGGTATTGGTTTAACACTGGTTTATATCAGCTTATTTAAACTGGGTATGGGTAGCCATGAAATCGCTCCAAATGCTACAAACGGCGCAGTGATCCTGCATGCTTATGTACAACATGCATTTGGTGATATGGGTGCTTATTTCTTATCTGCCATGATCTTTATTGCATGTATGGTAACGGCAATTGGTCTCACCTGTGCTTGTGCTGAATACTTCTCTGAATTAACGAAAATTCCATACAAAATCTTTGTATTTATTTTAGTTGGTTTCTCATTACTGATTTCAAACTTAGGTTTAACCAAACTTATTGCGGTTTCAGTGCCAGTGTTAAGTGCGATTTACCCACCTGCAATTGCAGTGATTTTATTAAGCTTTATCGCCAAATTCTTCAATAAGCCTTCGATTGTGATTGCCCCTGTGACTGCATGTGCATTTATTTTCGGTATTTTTGATGGCCTTAAAGTTGCTGGATTTAAAGACTCACTTCCAAGTTTTATTGCAAACCTACCACTTGCTGAACAAAATTTAGCATGGTTGATTCCATCGATCATTGTATTGGTGATTGCCGCTGTATTCGACAGAATTAAAAAATAAGCTTTTTTTAACCTTGTCCTGAAATCGAAGTTTTACCCGAATGACGATTTTTATTCGTGACCAATATTTGTCGAGTTTTACCCAAACTGACATCTATTCGTCCCATTACAGTGCAATAAAATTTGGCGATATTCAGCAGAAATTGCTTTTTATTGAAATCCAAAAATGTTAAAAACAACCCTAGCCAAAAATTAGCAATAAAAATATTAATATTTAAAATTCAATAACTTTAATAAACAATATGAAACACAATCTCCATATTTAACCCCCATTTTCCACGTATACTTATCGGTTTCGCGTCGTAAACCGCATTCATTATTGCGCTAATCTGCAAAATGGTATGTAAGTTGCTTGATCATCTGTATAAATATTATTTGTCTTGAAATGTTGATTACATCCCAACTCACCAAGATACCTGATATTTATTATATGAATAAAAGCTTTATTCTTATACGAAGATCTAACATGGTTTTATGACAAAATAATGACATTTGCTATTGAAATACTTCTAATTTAGAAGTACAACAGTAAATCAAACCTGACCAAAATCATGGGGTTTTGGGAAACAACAACAAGGAGGGGTGGAGATGTTATCAGTACATTTCAAAAAGCAATTCTTCATTAACGCTCTGAAGGCCAATAAAAACATGGTGACTTATATGAGCACCACAATTGCGCTTATGCTGACACTTTTGATTCAAGGCTTAATACAAGGAAATTTAAGACCTGAATACTTTGCATACGCTCTGGTCGTATCAATTGCGTTTTACTTATGGGCCGTCATTGACCATAAGTTTCGAAAGCAGAAATCTGCAGAATTTTAAGCTAGAAGATGGATGAGGCATCATCCATCTTGAAAAAAGAAAAGATGCCACCCTTTCGACCAAAAATAAGAATAAAAAATTAAGTTTTAGCGCTCAAAAATAAAGTGACTTTTCACCTCAATTTCAATTTAGCCCGATCATTATTTTAGCCATATTCTCCCCCTACCAATCTTATTCAAGATCATTACGTAGAAGACCTAATACCAAAATTTAACAATCACTCCGAACAGCAATCCAAATGTTGCAACGACTTCCCCAATGACCAAAGCGATCATTGCCACAGTCATTAAAGCTTTTGGCAAATACCATTTTCCAATCACATGTGGAGTTTTAAATTGATTCGTTGTATCTGCCAAAAATCCATGCAGCACATAACTCAATATCGAAAAACTAAAAAAGCCAATATTGATCAAGACAAAAGCTAAATTCAAAGTTGCTGGAAGTGCTGAAAAATATGCCAATACAGCCAAAATTAAAGTTGCTGGAGCATATAACAAACTACTGCGATGTGCGATATCGACATAATAATGCGCACGCGCCAATTCAGAATTTCGAATTTGTATATATTTCCAAACCCCTGTCAGCATGCCTACCCACAAATATATACCACTAAATACAATGGCAATTTTTACAGCAGCTGATAACTGAATTAAATCCATCTCTCATCCATTTTCAAATTATTCTTTTACGCTGACTATTTTGACCGATAAAAGTGCAATTCTACATATAACCCATGACTTTGTAGTCATTATTTAAACAAGTTTCTTTTTGGAACTTGTGTAAATTAGAATAGTCGGAACAAAGCCATTCGTAAAAATCATGTCACAGTTTGAAAATCTGAATATCCAATGCCAAGATGGCTACACATTAAGCGCACGTTTCTATGCGCATCAAAATAAAATAGCCAAACCCTTACCTGTGCTCATTTGTCCAGCTACAGGCATCACTAAGCAATTTTATAATAGTTATGCTACTTGGCTGTGCGAACAAGGCTATGACGTATTGGTATTTGATTTTCGAGGCATTGGTGAATCTCTCTACGGGCCACTAAAAAAATCTACAGCTAGCATTGTGCAATGGGGGCAACTGGATATTCCCGCTGCAATTGAAACATTGTTAGATAAAACGAATGCTCCGCAAGTGATTTTACTGGGACATAGCGCTGGTGGACAGCTTTTAGGGATTGTGCCGAATTATGACAAGGTTGCCAAAGTCGTTGCTGTATCTGGTTCCACTGGTCACGTCAAAGATTTAAAAGGTCGAACTAAACTGCTCGCACCTGTCATGTTTAATGTGATTTTCCCCATTGCTCGCTTCACTTTGGGTTATGGTCCAACCAATGCAATTGGCATGGGTGAAAACCTTCCGAAAGACGTTGCCCGAGAATGGGCGCAGTTCTGTAGCAAACCTGGTTATGTGATTAATGCATTAGGTAAAACAGTGCAATATGACTTCCATAAACAAATTAACTGTCCAATTACCGCTATGTGGAGTTCAGATGATGAAATTGCCACCGAAGCAAATGTTAAAGATCTACTTCGTTTATATCCAAATGCTGACATACAAATGATTGAGTTAAAACCGAAAGCAACTGGTCATAAAACCATTGGGCATATGATGATGTTTAAATCTTCGCACAAAAATCTTTGGTCTGTGATTGAGCAAGCTTTACACGTTTAATTTTTGCCACTCAGTCAGTAATCCGGCTGGGTGGTACTTTTTATATTTTTCATATCACGTATATCTTATCTTTACTGCCCTACTTTTTTCAGCTTACTTTAACCACGCTTGCCGACTTATTTATATCAATTCATTTGAATGCTATTTTCCTTTGCATGATCAGTGTCATTTAACTGTTTCTATTTTCATCAGCCTTATTGGTGAATAAATGGTATAACTTATTTTTCTAATTAATATTCCGTATAAGCATGAGTGAAACACGTCATAACTTGGACAGAATTGATCGCTTAATTTTATCTGCTTTAAGTGAAGATGGAAGGCTGACCATTGCGCAGCTTTCCGAACGTGTCGGCTTGTCATCGTCTCCTTGTTGGACACGTTTAAAGCGCCTAGAAAATCTTAAAATTATTGATGGTTATACTGCCAATATCAATCCCAAAGCGATTGGTATCAATGAATTGTTCTTTATTGAAATTACTTTAGAACGTCATGATGATGAAATTTTAGATCAATTTAGTGAAACACTGGCCAATATGCCTGAAGTGGTTGAAGCGCATTTGGTGACGGGTGATTATGATTATTTGGTCAAAGTTGCTGTGAAGAATGCTGAACATTATGAGCGGTTTTTGAGAAAAAACTTATATTCAATGAAAGGCATACGCCACACGCGCTCAATTTTTGCCTTACGCCAGTTAAAATCTGCCGGTAGTGCAGATTTAATGATGATTGAGTGATCACGAACATCATCATTATTAACTTATTTTAAAAAATACAAATGATGTCCAGTTCCGATGCATCGGTTTCAATGCTTTAGCTCAAGTGAAATACTTGGGCTAAAAATAATTAGTTTATTTTATCACCAATAACTAGACACCCATAACAAGCTGTAAATTAATAACTTTTATAAAAACTATCTCAATTAATTTCAAATAAGACTACTCAAAAACTTATTGTCATTACATTTCTCCACATTGTCTCCATAATTTTCCTTTTATGATTAAAATAATTAAAACAAGCAGAGATCATGATAATGAAGAAATTTTTAAAATACCTGCTCATATTCATTATTATCGTACTAGTTGCTGGATTGATTTTCTTGTTTAGACCGATTGCATCTAAACAAGTCAAAACCGCTGCTGATGAACCTGTTCTCGATGCAGTACTCATTGGCGGTGGGATTATGAGTGCAACTTTAGGTACGTATTTAAATGAACTGCAGCCGGATTGGAAAATCCAAATGTATGAACGGCTCGACCAAGTCGCAATGGAAAGCTCTAAAGGGCTCAATAATGCGGGTACGGGCCACTCTGGTTTTATGGAAATGAACTATACGTCTGAAAAAGACGGAAAAATGGATATTAGCAAAGCTGTAAATACTGCTTCGCAATTTGAAGTAGCAAAACAGTTCTGGTCCTACCAAGTTAATCATGGTGTTTTGGGTAATCCAAAGTCATTTATTAACCCCGTTCCACATATTGCCTTTGTTTGGGGCGACAATGTTAAGTTTTTAGAAAAACGCTATGCGGCAATGATTAAAAGCCCAATGTTCTATGGCATGAAATTTACTGAAGATCCGAAAGTGATTCAGCAATGGGCACCTTTGGTCATGAATGGTCGTGATGCCAATCAAAAAGTCGCTGCAACCTATATGGATGTGGGCTCAGATGTAAACTATGGCTCGATTACTAGCCAACTGGTTTCTCACTTAGAAAAACAGCCTAACTTTAAATTAAGTACTTCTACCGAAGTCACTGGCATCAGTCAAAACGACGACAAAACTTGGACCATCTCTTTTAAAAATTTAAATGACAATAAAGAAGGCCATGTTAAAACCCGCTTTGTATTTATTGGGGCGGGCGGTGCCGCGGTAAAATTACTGCAACTTACAGGCTTGCCAGAGGCTAAACAATACGCAGGTTTCCCAATCGGCGGTACATTCTTAATGACGGATAACCCTGCCGTTACTGCTGCACATACGGCCAAGGTGTATGGTCGTCCTGAATTAGGTGCACCTCCTATGTCTGTGCCACATATTGATACGCGTTATATTGATGGTAAGAAATATGTGCTATTTGGACCATTTGCCACATATTCAAACAAATTCCTGAAAAATGGTTCAGAAACTGACTTGTTTAGCTCTGTAAATAAAAGCAATGTGCTGCCAATGACGAAGATTGGATTTGAAAATCTAGATCTAGTGAAATATTTGGTCAGCCAAGTTATGCTTTCACACGATGAGCAGCTAGCTGAACTGCGCAAATATTATCCTGAAGCCAAAGCTGATGACTGGAAGCTGAACCAAGGTGGTCAGCGTGTACAAATCATAAAAAAAGCACCAGGCAAACCTGCATCACTTGAGTTTGGTACAGAAATTTTTGCATCTAAAGATGGTGCTGTAACTGCCCTACTTGGTGCATCACCAGGTGCGTCTACATCGCCATATATTATGTTGAATCTTTTAGAAAAATCATTCCCTACGCAAGTTAAAGGTGCGTGGAATCCTAAACTGAAAGAAATTGTACGTTCATATAATCAGGATTTGAGTGCAAACCCAGTGCTCTTGAATAATATTCGTGAATATACCAGTACAACGCTCGGCTTAAATTATGCACCTCGTATACCTAATGCTGCGAATGACAGTCAAATGACTGTACCAGCGCAAGCAAATGCTCGTTAAATGCTACTTTTTAGGATGATAGTTCTGAAAAATTTTTAGATTTATGTTCTAATACACGCAGTATGAGATGAGCCTTATATGAGTATCACGCGAGTGATACGACTAGCCCCTAACCATGGGGCTTTTTAATGTCTACGATTTGGTCTTCGTTCCAAGAAATCTCACACATGCAGCATTTAACTGCATTCTATTAAACCGTATAAGTTCCGAATTATTTAACTTTATTTGCCGCCAAATATTCAGCGGCTTCATCCTCTTCACTGACTTGTTTATACCACTTGATTGCCATAGTTTTATCTTTTTTAACACCTAAACCTTGAGCATACATGCGACCCAAAAACAACTTGGCATAATAATCATCTTGCTTCGCAGCAGCATTACACCACTTAAATGCACTTTCATAATCCTGCTTTAATGGATGTGTGCCATAAAAATAAAAACGGCAGATATTAAATTGTGACAGAGATTCACCTTTCTTTGCTGCCGCCAAATAATATTTTAATGCTTGCGTATTATCCTGTGTTGTACCACTACCTTCTTCATACATCACACCTAGATTTGACATAGCATCTTTATCACCCGTACTGGCAGCTTTGTCATACCAGTAAAATGACTTTTTCAAATCTTTTTCAGTATTGCTTTCGCTTTCACCCGTACGATAAGCCTGTGCCAAATACACCATAGCTGGCACATAGCCCAATTCAGCAGATTGTAAAAGCAATTGATTGCCTTTATTTATATTTTTCTGAACCCCTGCACCCAATGTATAAGCAACAGATAATTCATATGTGCCTTTCGGAGATTTTTGCGCGCTGGCCTTTTGAAACCACTCAAACGCTTTGGTTCGATTTTTTTCTGTACCAATCCCCCAATGATACGACTCGCCCACACTCACTTGTGCAGGTGCATAGCCTTGCTCAGCAGATTCAAGCATCCATGCAAAACCTGTATTCTTATCTTTGGCAATGCCTTTACCATGGTAAATCAACTGCCCGACTTCATATTGTGCTTGAGCATCGCCCTTTTGAGCTTTTGCAACCAAGTCTTTGGTATATTCCACTGCGTATAGATTTATAGATAATGCGCTGATGCTGAGTGCGAGTAAAAAGTTTTTAATCATTGTGTTTTATCGTTATGCATAAATTTTGGGCATTATAATAATTTCAGAATTAACTGCAAATGGTCAATCCTTCAGTTTGATCCCATTGGGTTTTTAAAATCGTTTATTACTTTTTAGATTAGCTTTAAAAAAAGCGCCCTTAGGCGCTATTTATTCTTCTATTTGAAGTTCACCATTCCGATTAACTGAATATGCCAATCGAAAACTGAATGACAAAGGCATTTACGATATCGACAAAAAAAGCCCCTGTAAGCGGAATAATCAAAAAGGCTTTATGTGACGGACCATAAGTATTGGTGACGGCTTGAATGTTTGCAATGGCCGTAGGCGTCGCTCCCAAATTGACACCACATTGCCCTGCACAGAGCACAGCAGCGTCGTAGCTTTTGCCCATAACTCGGAACGTCACGAAGTACAAATACAATGCTAAAACCAAAGTTTGTACCATTAAAATAATAACCAATGGCCCTGCCAAATCTGCCAACAACCAAAGCTGTAATGACATGAGTGCCATAGATAAAAACAGTGCTAAAGACGCATTACCAAAGACATCGATACAGCGATCAAACATTTCAATTTTAAACACCAATTCGAGTGTATTTCTTAAAAACACACCACAAGCTAAAGCCCAAACGAAAGTAGGCAATTCAAACCATTGTCCTCGTGCAAAGTCTGTCATGAAGTATGCAAAGCTAATGCAAATGGCAAACATCCCCATGGTTTTTACGGCATCATCTGCGGTAATTAAACGTGTTTTTTCTGGATATTCAAAAGGTGCTGTTTCTGAAGCTGGCGGCGCTTCATTACGTCCTGTAGCTGGAATGATTTCTTCTGCTAATTGAAAGCGACGAATTAGAAACTTAGCCACTGGGCCACCCATCATACCGCCGATGACTAAGCCAAATGTCGCACTTGCCATCCCTAACACCACTGCACCTTGTATGCCATGATCTTGCTCAAAGACTGTTCCCCAAGCGCCTGCCGTACCATGTCCACCTGTGAGTGTAATTGAGCCAGTAATCAAACCAATAAGCGGATCTAAACCTAAGGCTTTCGCAAGACTTATACCCACTACATTTTGCAGCAATACAAAAACAATCACACATCCTAAGAATAGAATAAGTGCTTTTCCACCTTCTTTGAGCTTACCTAGACTTGCACTCAAACCTACAGAGGTAAAGAACATCAACATGAATATTTGCTGTATATTTGCATCAAAATTTATGGTGATATCAAAATTTTTAAACAATATAAAAGTAATGACTGCTGCAACTAGACCACCTGCGACAGGTTCAGGAATGTTGTATTTTTTCAGTATGGAAATTTTATTTACGAAGAAATAGCCGATAAATAAAACCAAAACCGCCATGACAATTGTCAAAAAAGCATCTAGCTCATAATTCATAATTTAATCTTAAGTACTCAATTTTATTTATCTTTTTACATAATTCTGTGGTTGTTTTCAGCTAGAAAAATGTAAAAACACAACTCCTTCCAACTTTTAAGCTTATTTATTAGCTCGAAAGATACTTAAAAATAAAAATGCTCAGATCATTTGATGTTCTGAGCATCGGTTTATGAGTATTTAGATTAACCTTATTTGAGATTTTACTTTATGTCATACACCCAGTTATGAGCTTGTTTGTCTGTGGTGGTTTCGCAGACATAATAGTCATGATCCCACGAGTCTGGATGGAAGATTTCTTTTTTGGTATAGGTGACATTTTTACCTTTTTCGACACAGATAAAGCTGTCACCTTGGTCTTTGACTTGTGTTCCGTTGAGGAAACCACCAATACAGAGGAAGCGGGATTGTTTTGCCATATTATTACATCAACTTTCTAATTCATTTTCCAATATGCAGATTAGACGATGGATTGACTCAACTGTAAAGTATAGCCAATCGCATGAGTATAAAAACTATCAATCAAACCAATATTGATTTGGTCTGATTGATTCAAATAATTATTTATCCAAATACTATGGTGTTAAAATACTAAAAATTGACTAATTGCATAGTTTGTTTAAAGTCTCTAATTCATTAATTCTTTCTTGTATGAAATTTTCTAAATAATAATTATCTCTTATTGCCAATAATTTTAAAGCTTCATCAGTAAAATCTCTAAGATTCGGTACAGGACAGCTAATCCATGGCTTCTCAATTTTTTTCCAATTTAAACGTATATCCCAATTTGGAAATATACTAATAATCTCTTTTAGCTTTTCTTCATCACCATTATCTAAAATAATCCCATAATGCATATAATTAGTAGCAGCAATAAATAAGAATGTTACTTTTGGATTAATTTTACTTCTTAAAACACATCCAATTACTTCTCGATCCTCAGCTTTATTTTTAGAACTAACTTGTTTAAACCATTTTTGACACTTTTTAAGTGTGTAATTTATATCCAAGAAATCATCTAAAATATCAAAATTACCTGTTTCTATTAACTTCTTTTCAAAATGTTCAAATAATTTAAAAAGCAATTCACCGCGATACTCACTACTGTTAAATTGATTAGAAAGTTTTCTAATAGCTTCTAACTCAACAGGTGCTATATCAATTAACATTTTTTTTAATTCCTTATTTACTGTTATCAATTTTCCAGTCAACATTTTTAGCAAGTTTAAATACTGATTAAGTGCTGCTTTAATATTAGGAGTTTCTTTAACTAAAAATAATGTTCTTTCAAGCCAACTACTGATATCCTCTCGGTAACTCAAACATTGTAAATCTATAGAATTAATCTCATTATTCTTTTCTATAAAATATTTCCCCTTTATACTTTTAATTTTTCCTAATGAGGATTTTGTGGGTTCATCACCGTGTAATGTTAAGTAAATTATTGTAGGAATCTTTTTCCTTTCAATACAATAATCGTAGTATCTATTTAGCTGTTTACTCTGATCCACTGCATAAATTTTGTTCTCTATTATTATTACTTTATTTTTATTTTCTAATAACAAATCAATCTGACCTTGTTCACATCGAAACTCTCTTTTGATAGAAAAAGAGTGATCTATTTCAAACTCTAGCTCAAAATAATCAATAAAACATTTTAAAAAAAGATCTTTTTGCCCATGTGATCCATTAGGATCTAATAACTCTTTAAGAATAGGTGTATGGGTAAATACTTCACTGCTTCCAACACCCGACAACATTAATAAATTAAAATAATCGCCATGATCTTTATCTTTATTAATAATTTCTACAGTCTGCTTTATTAAATTATCAATATATTCTTGCATTTAAATACTCAAAAAAATAAGGGCTGATAAATCAGCCCTTATCTTATATTGCATAACGCTTAATTTCCAAGAAAATCATAGATTTACTCTTGCGCTAGGGAAAAGTCTTTCGGCTTTTCTTAATCCTTGCTCATTAAGTCAATTGAGCAGCAGCAATTTTCTTAGTATCAACATCTTTAGCAGCGTCAGTATAGTCGCCCATTTTGTCGAAGCTTAAGTATTGGTAGATGTCTGCAGACATGCTATCAATTTGAGCTGCATATTCTTGGTACTCAGCTGGAGTTGGTAATTTACCAAGTACAGCAGCAACAGAAGCAAGCTCAGCAGAAGCTAAGTAAACGTTCGCACCTTGACCTAGACGGTTCGGGAAGTTACGAGTAGAAGTCGATACACAAGTAGTGTTCGGAGCTACACGTGCTTGGTTACCCATACATAATGAACAACCTGGCATTTCTGTACGCGCGCCAGCTTTACCATAAGTATTGTAGAAACCTTCTTCCATCAGTTGACGTTCGTCCATACGCGTAGGTGGAGCAATCCACAAACGAGTTGAAAGTACGCCACCAGGAACTTTCTCTAACAACTTACCAGTTGCACGGAAGTGACCGATGTTAGTCATACATGAACCTACGAATACTTCATCAATTTTCACGCCTTGAACGTCAGAAAGCAATTTAGCGTCATCTGGGTCATTCGGGCAGCAAAGAACTGGTTCAGTAATTGTAGAAAGGTCGATTTCATACACTTTAGTGTATTCAGCGTCAGCATCAGCTTTAAGAAGTGATGGGTTAGCCAACCATTTTTCCATGTTTTCTACACGGCGCGCCATAGTACGAGCATCGCCATAACCTTCAGAAATCATCCATTTCAACATTGTAATGTTTGATTTAAGGTATTCAGCAACTTTCTCTTCAGAAAGCGTGATAGAACAACCAGCAGCTGAACGTTCAGCAGAAGCATCAGAAAGTTCGAACGCTTGCTCAACAGTAAGGTCAGTTTCCATTTCTGTAAGGTCGATCTCAAGGATACGGCCAGAGAAGATATTTTTCTTACCTTTTTTCTCTACAGTTAAGTCGCCTTCTTGGATCGCTACGTAAGGAATCGCATGTACTAGGTCACGTAGAGTGATACCAGGTTGCATTTTACCTTTGAACTTAACAAGAACAGACTCAGGCATATCAAGTGGCATAACACCAGTTGCTGCAGCGAACGCTACAAGACCAGAACCCGCTGGGAATGAAATACCGATTGGGAAACGAGTATGTGAGTCACCGCCAGTACCAACTGTATCTGGAAGAAGCATACGGTTTAACCAAGAGTGAATAATACCGTCACCTGGACGTAGTGATACACCACCACGGTTCATGATGAAATCAGGAAGCGAGTGCTGCATTTGAACGTCAACTGGTTTTGGATACGCAGCTGTGTGACAGAAAGACTGCATTACTAGGTCAGCAGAGAAGCCTAGGCAAGCAAGATCTTTAAGTTCGTCACGAGTCATTGGACCTGTTGTATCTTGAGAACCAACAGTTGTCATCTTAGGTTCGCAGTAAGTACCTGGAAGTACACCTTGACCTTCAGGAAGACCACATGCGCGACCAACCATTTTTTGAGCTTGAGTGAAGCCTTTACCAGTAGCTGCAGGTTGAACTGGAGTACGGAATAAAGTTGAAGGTGCAAGACCAAGAGCTTCACGAGCTTTAGTTGTTAAACCACGACCAACGATAAGGTTGATACGGCCACCAGCACGTACTTCATCTAGAAGAACTGGAGTTTTAAGTTCAGATTCAGCGATTTGAGCGCCGTCTTTGAACGCAGTTACTTTAGCAGCAGCGTGGTCAATTTTAAGCGTGATTTCGTCGCCCATGTTCATGTTTTGAACATCGATTTCTACTGGTAACGCACCAGCATCTTCCATAGTGTTGAAGAAAATCGGAGCGATTTTAGAACCTAAGCAGTAACCACCGTCTTTTTTGTTCGGGATGTGAGCAATGTCGTCACCGAAGAACCAAAGTACAGAGTTAGTTGCTGATTTACGAGATGAACCAGTACCAACAACGTCACCTACGTAAGCAACTTGGTTGCCTTTCGCGATAAGGTCTTTAATTTGGTTAAGTGGACCAACTTCGCCTGGTTTTTCAGGGTTGATGCCATCACGTTCGTTTTTAAGCATTGCATTCGCGTGTAGCGGAATGTCTGGACGGCTCCATGCGTCTTGTGCAGGTGACAAGTCGTCAGTGTTAGTTTCGCCAGTTACTTTGAAAACTGTAAGTTTGATTTCTTCAGGAACGTCTTTACGGCTAGTGAACCATTCAGCGTCAGCCCAAGATTGCATAACTGCTTGTGCATTTGCGTTACCCGCTTTTGCTTTATCAGCAACGTCGTGGAACGCATCAAATACAAGAAGAGTTTTCTTAAGTGCTTCAGCAGCTAATTCAGCAAGCTCTGCATCATCAAGAAGTGCAACTAAAGGAGCAACGTTATAACCACCAAGCATAGTACCTAGTAGGTAAACCGCACGTTCTTTAGTTACTAAAGGAGAAGTCGCTTCGCCTTTAGCCAAAGCAGCTAAAAATGCAGCTTTAACATAAGCAGCTTGGTCAACACCTGCTGGTACACGATTTTCAAGCAAATCAACTAAGAATGCTTCTTCGCCAGCTGGTGGATTTTTTAATAATTCAACTAATGCAGCTGTTTGAGCATCGTCAAGTGGCTTCGGTGGGACTCCGAGTGCGGCACGTTCTGCAACGTGTTGGCGGTAAGCTTCTAGCACGGTGTTATTCCTCTTTTTTAAAAAATCACTTACGAATATTTTGCTTCCTTGAAAGCTTCATAAGTAATATGGACTGCTAAATTTTACTAAAATTCCAGTTAAAAGTTAATGCACTACAAGTGTTTCTTCGTGATGCCCATTATTTTATAAATAAATGATGCTCATATCGTATATACAATAAACAAAATCAGTACTTAGAGTATATTTTTTAAAGCACTTTTTAACTTTTGACTAAAATCTATTTATAGAAAAAGGCAACCAAATGTTGCCTGATTTTAAAAAGCTTGCATATTCAACCTTAGTGGACTGTCGTTAAGCTTTTATATTGTTGAAGTTCTGTTCGATCACCAATAAATTTTACACACCATTCGTCTTGGCAAACGCTTTGATGTTGGTTGCTAGCAAAGGTGATATCAACTAAATAGCGTTGAGATTCATTTTCGAGTTTTTGGCGCAAGATGACTTTATCTCCAATACTGAGCACATAGTTTCCGCCACCAATTATGGCTACACCCTGTTCGTCTTCTAGGAGTAGATCCGCGTTATGCATATAGCCTATTACGTCCATTCTGCCGCTCCTTCTTTCTTATGATTCTAAAATTATTATTCATTAAAAAGATAAGCTTTTCTATATTTATGAATTAGCAAGTTGTCACAATTTGTATTTCGCTATGCTTAGGCTATTTTAAGTGTTTAAATATCTCGTGCTCAAAATAACCAAAAGAGAAATATGCATGAACTCAATCATATGGCTAAACGACGGATTGCTATCTGTTGTAACTGACAACTGATTAATACAGCGTTTAGGTTTTACTTTACGTATTATCTCGCATAAAAAAACCGTTCCTTAGAACGGTTTGTAATCTGGCATTTCGGTATGCGGTGTTGCGATACATTTTTCAGTAAACTCAGCACGAATTTTTTCACGTGCTTTTTCAACATCTGCATTAATTTCAGCTTGCGGCAAAGCATAAACTTCATCAATGATGTTCAGAATAAATCCTTTGGTGGTTTCATCCTCAATCTTGCTGGCATGCTCAACTGCTTTGTCTTTTTCAATTGCATTTTGACGATCTAACATAATCGTACGTGCAGCATTCCCTACACTTTTACAGTAACCATGCCATTGCTGTTCTGGAGTTAAAGGGGCTTTTTCAGCACAGCCAACCAAAGCTGCAATCACAGATAAAGCAAATAACTTTTTCATGAATATCTCCTATCAGGACGCAATATAAAAGATCGTAATGGATTTGTCATTTAAATTAGTAGCAGCCGAACAAACAAAAAAAGCCCATTCGGGCCTTTTTTATGAGTTTTGAATTAACCACAAGCTGCTTGAATAATCTTCTGATTGATTGGATTTACAGTGACGGTTACGCGCTCTACACGATAATCCATTGTCACTGGTTGCCCAGGTTTTACTAAACGGACAATTTGAGCTTGGCTAATTGCTTTGATCTGATCTTCTGTCAATTTTGCTTGGCCAATCAGCGTTTTGGCCTTTTCGGCTACACATTGGGTCTGGCTACTACGGAATAATGCCCATTCTTCAACCACTTGCCCGTTTGGCAGATGGCAATACCCCACCTGACCATTTGCTTCATCACGAATCTCAAGTTTACCTTTTTGCTCTACACAATATTGGCTGGCTGGATTTGCCATACCAATTTTTTCTAGTGTATTTTCAGTTTGCTGTGTTGTACTACAACCCTCCATAAATGCTGTCAGTGCAGCTAAAATCCATATATTTTTCATCATGTCTATTTCTGAATATAAAAAATTTAAGTTATCAAGTTTGTGGCAAATAAACGAGTTGTTTATTGCAATTTTTAGCAATCATTCCGCTTTCTGCGATTGGGCAGCAATATACCCTTTGTTCAAAATACAACACGCTATTTTCTTGGAGCTGATGATAATTTTTGGAATATTTAAAACGACTCAACTTGTCGCAGTTATGATTTTAAAGGTTTTATAAATTTGAAAATTGACCTGCTCAACGCGTATGCTAAAAAAATAATTTTCTTCAAACACGCCTCGTTGCGTAGGAGCAAAATATGTCAAAAAAACTGCCGATTTATTTTTCGGACGAAGCTTGGTCATCTCTACAACAGCTCATGGGAGATGACGGCAAACCCAGTCCGACCATCAATGCTTTACTCGAACAATGTGCTGATCAAGCCTTATTCAATTCGTCATTGAACGTTCAAGCCATCCAAAAAAACTCAAATATTGAACTGCCAGTGGCCTTAGAGCGTATTCCTGCTGGCCCTGCTTTTGCCAATAAAGATGTCTTTGAAAAGGTCTTAGACCTAAATGATTTCTTGGTGATTAATCCCCTTGCTACCTTTATTGCACATGTAGACAGTGAATCTTTGCTCAATGCCGGCTTTGAAATTAATGACACTTTTTTAGTTGATCGCAGCTTAGAAGCCAAACATGGCGATATTGTGGTCGCGCTGATTGATAATCGTGAAATCACACTCAAGCGGCTCATGATTACAGCCAAAATGTCGAAAGAAGAAATTGCCGATATTTTTGGTGATCCCAATAAAGCCTTACCTGAGGTTTGGCTAAAGGCTGAAAATCCTGCCTATGAGCATATTATTCTCTCGGATAGTGAATCCATCGTTGTGCAAGGTGTTGTGACATTTAATTTAAAGCAATTTTATAAGCGCTCATCGCACAACTAACAATCAGAATTCACTATGAAAGCCGAAAATAAAGTTTTTGCGTTGGTTGACGTCAATAACTGCTACGTCAGTTGTGAGCGTGTGTTTAACCCTGCCTTAAATAAAGTCCCTGTGGTTGTCCTATCAAACAATGACGGCTGTGTAGTTTCACGCAGTCCAGAAGCCAAAGATTTAGGCATAAAAATGGCGGTTCCTATATTTCAAATTCAGGAATTGATACAGCAGCATCAAGTTCAGGTGCTATCCAGCAATTATGGTCTTTATACCGAAATGTCGAACCGATTTATGAACATTTTAGGAGAATTTGTTCACCCTGAAGATCGTGAAATTTACTCTATTGATGAATGCTTTTTAGACTTAACCAGTTATCAAGATATTGTTGATTTAAGTCTGTATACCAAACAGATGAAAGACACCATTTATAAATGGTTAGGTCTCACCTGCTGTGTAGGTGTGGGGCGTTCTAAAACGGAAGCAAAAATAGCCAATCATTTAGCGAAAAAAAATGCCTATTTTGAAGGTGTGTGCAATTTAATCGACATGGATCCTTGTTCGTCCGAGCTGCTTTTAGCTCAAACGCCAGTCAATGAAGTCTGGGGCATTGGACGTAATCACTCTAAGGCACTCAATGCCATGGGGATTCATCATGTACTAGATTTGATCGAGGCGAATCCTAAAGATATACGGTGCAAATTTAGCGTGGTGATGGAAAAAACTGTGCGTGAATTGCAAGGAATGTCCTGCATTAATATTGAACAAGATGCGCCACGCAAACATCAAATTATTAGCAGCCGTTCTTATGGACAACCCGTCTATGAGCTTGAAGATATTAAGGCTTCGATTCGGCTCTATATCTCGCGGGCAGTCACTCGATTAAGAAAGGATCAATCTTTATGCCGCGTGGTCGGGGTTTTTATTCAAACAGGCCGTTTCAATAGCACTGAAAAATATATGCCTTATACCGCCATCACCTTAAATGAACATAGTGATGATCTGCTCAATATTACCCAAGCTGCAATACATGCTGTCGAGAAAATTTTTAAAGCAGGATTTAAGTATAAAAAAGCGGGCGT
The DNA here is from genome assembly GCF_002135295.1 of Acinetobacter sp. ANC 5054. GTDB lineage: Bacteria > Pseudomonadota > Gammaproteobacteria > Pseudomonadales > Moraxellaceae > Acinetobacter. The sequence goes on from NZ_NEGG01000017.1 coordinate 64,623, forward strand.
GGTGTTAATGGAATTGATCCCCAAGCAAAATTTTGTCCCTGATTTATTTTGCGATATCGCCCAGCGCGAAACCCGCGCAAAATTATCCGATACGGTCGATCACATTCAGAAAAATTTTGGTCATCATTTTGTCTCGATTGGTTTAGCTCAAAATGATGCAGCAACATGGAGAATGAAAAAAAATCTATGTTCCCCTGCTTATTTAAGCAATTGGAATGAACTGTTGCGGGTGAAATAGTTTTCCATCTACAGCCAAGTTTTTCTTAGAAATACTTGGCTTAATTACTGTTTGTACTGATTCTCCAAAATGATCATTGGCAATTGCTGATTATTTATTTAGTATTTAAATGAATATTCCTTTATATCTTCCAGCATTTAAAAATCATGCCTGATATTCAATTAAGTCTGAGCGAATACCTGTCTGCGGTAAAAGAAGTCATTCAAGTGGCTTTTGATGATTCTGTGTGGGTGAAAGCTGAGATTCGCAATTTAAATATCAAAGGCGGTCATTACTACCTCGAACTTGCAGAAAAAGAACAAGACAGCGACAAAGTCATTGCCAGTTGCAAAGCCACGATTTGGAAATTTTCAGCTTTGAAAATTGTCGGCAAATTTGAACGTGAAAGCGGTATTGAACTGCGCCGTGATTTAAATGTCTTGGTTAAAGTCCGTGCACGATTTGATCCGCAGTATGGTTTTTCGGTCAATGTTGAAGAAATTGATTCCAGTTTTACTTTGGGTGATTTGGCACGTCGATACCAACAAATTGTAGAACGTTTGAGCCAAGAAGGTCTACTGCACCATAATCAACGCCTACCCACACCCTTTGATATCCAAAAAGTTTTGGTTATTGCGCCTGAAAATGCAGCAGGCTTGGGTGACTTTAAAAAAGACGCAGATGCACTACAACAAGCTGGAGTTTGTGACTTTGTCTATCATGCTGCGACCTTTCAGGGTAATCATGCCGCGCAAAGCATTAAAGATGCTTTAGCACAAGGCTTAAGACAGTGGGCAAATGACTATACAACGGCACCGGATTTAATTGTGATTATCCGCGGTGGTGGTGCGGTCAATGATTTGGCTTATTTAAATGATTACGACTTAGCGGCTTTGTTATGTAAACGTTCTGTACCGATTTGGGTGGGGATTGGACATGAAAAAGACCGCACCATTTTAGATGAAATTGCGCATCGCTCTTTCGACACGCCCAGTAAAGTGATTGGCGGAATTCGAAATCATATTGCTGAACGCTGCCAAGATGTTTTAGATGCCTTACAAACGATCCAGCTGCGTTCTCAACATCAGATTAGTTTGTATCAAAATCAAAATGATCAACTGATTAAAATGATTCAAACCACTGCTCAAGCACAGGTTAAAGAGTCGAATCGTTTAATCACGCAGTACAAAGATAATTTAGCTTATTTTGCAGAATTACAACTGAAAAATGCTGCGCAGAATATTGAAGTCTTGATGCGTGAAACGTTACTACAGAACCCACGACATATTTTATCCAAAGGTTATGCCATCGTGCGTACCCAAGGTACAGCTATACGCTCGGTTGCTCAACTTGAGCACATAAATACAGCGCAAGAAATTCAGATCGAAATGCATGACGGCAGCATCACTGCCGAAATTCAGTCTAAACAGGTACATCTCCATGACGAATGAGAATTTAAGCTTTAAAGAAGGTTATGACATTTTAAAACGTAATGCAGAATTGCTAGAAGATCAGCAAGAGCCCGACATTGATAACCTAATGAAATTGGTTGAAGATTCAATGACTGCTTATAAAGCCTGTAAGTCACGGGTTGAGGCGGTACAGCAAGCGTTGAATGAGACCTTTAAGGATTAATTCATTCTGTCGAATATAAAAAAACGCAATCTGAAGATTGCGTTTTTTTATGACGTTCATTTTAAGATTAGAAACGCCAGTTGTAGAATAAATCGATTGCGCGCTCTAAAGATTGGCTCGCTTCCAAATACAAACGTTGGTTCATCTGGTAACGTAAAGTCAATTTATTCACTGGTGTAAACACCCCTACACCATAACGAATAAACAAGTCTGGCGTGATATAACCTGTTAATGATACTTGCGTATCATCACCCGTTCCTTGCGCATCCAGTGCCAAACCACTTAGACCAAATGTACGACCAATTTGATTGGTCAATGCACGCGTACCACCCAAGCCCATACTAATCCCTGCCGCAGCAATGGTATTGTTTACGTCAGAACGGAAACCTTCTGCCTGACTTAAACCAGAACTACCTTCATTAATACGACCTGTAATTAGGGCATTTAAAGCTTCTTGTTCAGATAAACCCGCATCGTTATAGACTTGAATCGCAGGGCTTGAAGCTGTACCGGTCACACGAACACCAACCGTACTGCCTTGAACCGATTTATTGGCATCAATATCCAGTGTTGGATTGGCTAAAGGACCATTGAAACGTGCAATTGCACGATTCAGGTCTAGGCTTTGACCATAGGCTTCGATTTTCACACGTTGTGATACACCAATCGCACCGTTAGCGCGCATTGCCGTTTCCAGACCACGTTGAGTTAAATTGACTCGCCCAATCAGTGGAATACGACTGTTGAACCCTTGGAAGATCACTTGATTACCAAGACTGACTTGTACATCTGCACGAATATCCCAAGGGCGTGCAGATTTTAAAATTTCAAGTTGATTATCACCTTCGTGCACAATCCGCACATCGGAAGACACGTTCACAACAGGTTGCGAAGCCTCAGGCATCGAAATTAATGCACGAGGTACATCAATTTTGCCGCTGAGGCTCAAGCGTTTCTTCATCGGTTGTACATCTAAAGATAAGTCTGGTGTAACCACCGCAGTGATCAGCGGTGCTTGACGAACGAGTAACTCAGAACCTTTTAGCTGCAACTGGATACGTGGTTCATTTTTCCAGTCAATATCACCAGTTAGCTTGCCGACACCACGACCACTGTTAAATGCACCATCAATGGTTGCATGGTTCTGACGCACTGCCGAATATAACTGAATATTGGTTAAATTCACTGGTAATGAAATCATGCTAATCGAACCGTCTTTGACTCGAACTTCACCATCCATTAACGGTTGACTGAGGGTTCCGCTAATTTTACCAGCATAAGACAAAGTGCCACCCATAGCGCGTACGTCTTGAATAAATGGTTTTAAGATTTTCAATTGCACTTGGTTAAAGGCAACTTCACCACGGATCGGCTTATTGGCTTTATAAGGATCAATAATAATATTGGCATAACCAGTACCAATATCAGGTGCTTTAGTATCTAAACGGATTTGTAAACCATCTGCCACGCTCTTGGCGATTAAACCCACTTCATCATATTTCAGTGTCGATGCAAGGTATTGTGGATCATCCGCAGATAAGCCCAATAAACCGTCACGAGTCACCAAACGTGCGTCAATTTTTGGTCGTGCGCCTTGTGCCCAAGATGCTTTAGCATAGCCATTCACTTTACCTGTAATCGCAAGTCCTTCAGGCATGAAGGCAGCGAAATCATTTAGGTCTAAGTTTTTGGTCACAAATGAAACATTACCACGCTTTGGATTCACACGAATGGGTTGATCAAAACATAGTTCACTGAGCTGACTCATCCAACAATGTGCACCAATGAATAAATCAGACTGTGCGGTGTTATAAATGACTGAGGCATTTTGGCGTTGAACCAAATGTGTACGTAATGAGTCAAAATCACCTTTTTGGATTTGACCTAACCAATTATTTTGGGCATTAAAGCCACCAGCCAACTGTACATAGAATCTCGATAACTTGTTATTGGCACTGACTTGCAGCACATGTGCATTACGTGTACCTGCAAGGTTGATCTGACCTTTTTCAATTTCACGGTTATTGCTACGTAAATTTTCCATGGTTGCAGTGAGCAAACTTGGCGTAGTTGCCGAGGTTGGTAACTCACCTTGTATACGGATTTTCTTCACACTCAATAAATTATTAAATGCAAAGTCATCCACGGCAATATTGGCAGAAGCTTGTAAACGCGGCTGGGCTTGTACATTTAAATAACCATAGGCACGACCACGCAGCCCTGGATATAGCTCATACAAAGCAGGCGCATTAATTTTCAACTGTAAATTTTGTGCATTGCCTGTGGCTTGAATTTGATTATTGGCATAAGCCAACAGCAAATTATTCGCTTCAAATTGTTGTGGCATAAAGCCCTTTTGATTTGAATTGATGACCACTGCCAAGTTACCTTGACCACGTACAGGCTTGCCATTGATCATACCCGCCAAATTCAAACGTTCAATTTGAATGCGCTTCAGCGCGTCTGACCATACACCATTGGTTCTTAAATTACCTGAGAGTTCACCACGTAAATTTGATGCAAAATAATGTGGTTTAAAACGCACTAATGAGGCATTAATATCCCAACCTATGGCTTTATTTAAACTCACTTTACCATTGGCAGATATTTTACCTGCGATACCATCATGACGTAATTCATCAATCTTAATCAGCTCAGGCGTACCCGAAACTTTGAAATTTAAAGTGCCTTTACTTGCTTCTAATTGGCTTGCATCCAAAGCGCCATCATAGTTCACAGCAAATGCTTTAAATCCACCGCCGCTTTTCTCATCATGGAATGTGAGTGCTGCAGTTGACTTACCCGTTAAATGTACAAATTCATTTTGCTGTGCCAAACGCCCTGTTAAATTAATGTTATCTAACTGGATAATTTGTTGATTTGGTCGTGCATAACCATTGGCTTTTAAAGAGCCTGTCACTTGATCTACTGGCGCCGCTGCAACAATGGTTTGTGGATTGAAATGTTCAGCTTGTAAATTGGCATGCCATTTCAGCATACGTTTTTTATCTGGCAACTCTACAACTGCACTACCTTTTAACTGACCTTTGTCTGCGATATAGCTAAATGCTGGAACATTTAAATTATTATTTTTCAGGTTTAATTTGGCTTGGTATTGACCTGCGGGCAAGGTCGCTTTTTCATGGCGTGAAACCGTAGTTGCGACATTAATATTTTGCTGTCCTTCTGTCAGCGCCAACTGTACATCACCCGATGCACTGCTTAACCAGCCCACATATGGCACAGCACGATCAATATTTTTCCAAGACACATCCATCAGCATCGGCTGTGCTTTGTTATTTTTTGCAGGGTTTTGATCGAGTTTTAAATTCCACGTTTCATATTGATCAAAATCAACCAATGCGGTTAAGTGCAATCCTTTTTCAAGGCTACCTTTTGAAGCAATATTGCTATTTAAACTGACTGGCAAAAAGTCCTGAATCACTTGTGGAATCAGCTTATCTTTTGGATTAATTTTATCTAAACGACCTTTAACGTCCCAATGCACATGGTCTTGCCAACTCACCATCCCAGCCAAATTAACTGCACCATTCATCACTTGACCATTAAGATTGGTGATATCTAATTGATTGATCAAATCGGTATGCATAATGGCATTATATTTTCCTTCAGGAATATTTTTACCTGAAAGGTCAGTATTTACATCGAGATTCAAACGTTTAATATCACCATCAAATTTTGCCAGACCCTTTTTAATAAAGAGCGCTTGTTCTTTGAGCAACGGCAAATTGTACTGATTAAATCTTAATGCACCAAACATTGGCACATCTTTACGTACAGGATGGACAACCGCCCAACCCGTCAGTAAATCAGGTGTATGTGTTGCCACACCAGCTTGAATAGTATCTAAACTTCCCTTCGCCACGACTTGAATATCATGAATATTCAGCGGTTCCCTTAAGGAAGGTAAATTGACTATGCCGACTGCATCGAGTGGATATTTACCTTCAAACTTCATCGTTCCAGAAGCATTGCGTACCGATAAATACCCCATGTCTACACGTGAATCTTTAAACTTTAATTCCGTGCCAGACCAAAGTGCTTCGTTTAATTCAATATCGTAGAATTCAACAGCACTACTATGGGTTTTAATCTGCATATGGTCTAGATCTGCATGATCGACACGCAGAACAAAAGGCAATCGAATTTCACTAAAAGCAAATGGCTTATCGCTCGGTTCGCCTTTGGTAATAATTTGCAGATTTTTAACATCAGCACTATTGAGGTGAATTTCTTTATTGATGATGGCACGCCAGCCCAACTTCACATCGGCACGATCAATTTTGACATCAACAGGTTTTAAGGTGACCAAGACATTTTTGAGAATAATGCCACGCCAGAGGTTACCGCTTTCATATTCATAATGAATAATTTGTTGACGTTCAAGCACACGATCGAGCAGGAATTTACTTCCCTTATCTGTAGAGAACATTACTGCCAACGCAGCAACCAAAAAGATAAGCACAAACACGAAGGTCAAAATGACGCTTCGAAGAATACGACGCTTCTTCGGTAGATTTTGTTCTACCGGCGCTTCGTTTTCTGGTTCCTGCTGTTCGTGGTCAGTCATAAATAACCTTAATCACCTAAAATTATAATTGTGAGCCAATAAAGAAATGTAGTCGGATCGGTTTACTGTCATCTGAAAGCCCAGTTGCCACGTCTAAACGAATTGGACCAATCGGCGATGCCCAGCGAATCCCTAAACCTGCACTATATGCGGTTGGCGTATTAAAATCTTTATCGTAAGCATTACCAAAGTCGCTAAATACCGCTGCGCGCCAACCTTCTTTAAATTGATAGTTGTATTCTAATGAACCCGTTGCAAGGACTTGGCCACCAATTTTATAGCCATTTTCTTCGGCAGCTAAGCTCTTATAATCGAAACCACGAATGGTTTGGTCACCACCAGTAAAGTAACGAATGTTATAAGGAACTTTATCAAAGTTTTTGGTAAAAATATAACCTAAATCGCTGCGCCCAACGAACTGATGATTGTCATTTTCACCCAATGAATAGATGAAGCGCCACCCCGCATTTACAATCGCCATATCAGTATCTGACAGCAGGCTTTCACTACCCAATTCCACTTTATAGGTTTGCTTAAAACCTTTAGATGGGTTTACACGTTTGTCTGAATCTGTACGTGAAACTTCATAACCAACCAATAACGATTGCTGTTCATTATTTTTATTCACCAAGAACGCATCTGGAATATCAGTTGCGGTATTTAAACCATCATTGGTAATTCGGTCTAAACGGTAACGCATACCAAAAGTATGTTGCCAACTGCCACGAGGGTTTTTAATAATACGGTCAGCACCTGCAACCGCAGATTCAATCAATAGATTTACCCCTTGACCGACATCATTTCGTTCTTCACGTTCATAACCACCAACCAAACTGACATAATCATTTAAAGGATGGTTATAAGGGATGTTATAGCGCCCATCGATGGCTTGACGTATTTTTGACACTTCCATATTGGCATCAAAAGAATGCCCACGTTTATTCACAATGGCACGGCGGTACTGACCACGTACACGTGTGCCTGTATCTGTGCCAAAACCCGCACCAATTTCAGCGCTGTTTAATTTATCTGCATTGAGCGTCACAATCACAGGGACTTTTTTCTCTTCACGCGCCTGCGCTTTTAAACGTTCCTGTTCTTCCTGTTTTGCGTCTTGCGTATCTTGTAGGCTGCGGAGTTTTGAAGACTGTTCTGGATCATTCACACCAGCAAACTGATCTTCATTCACCACTTTCTGTGTCACTTCCTTGCTAGAGTCGACTTCTTTTTTGTCTTGAACAACGACAGAACTTTCAGACAATTTATTTTGATCAACCAGTGCTTGAATATCTGGTGGAAGCTCTAAAGGTTTCTCAATCGGATCTGGACGAATTGCATCCACTAAGGTGTAATTAAAATATCGAGAGTTGGTTAAATTGTTGGCTAAGCCATTCACACGCCAGAAGGTATAATCCGCACCATCTTCCCATGTAACCAATTTTTCCAAAATATCATGATCCAGCGGAAATTCAGCATCGGGATCACTCATACGAAATTCAACGTTCCCCAGTTTGTAACGCTCGCCAGTTTCATAGCGCAAATTAATATCTGCGGTATTTTGAGGTTGTGCAACTTTTACATCATGGAGACGCCAATAAGAATCGAAATAACCGTTATTGGTCGCAGCTTCATTAATTCGATTTTTAGTGGTTTCATAATCACCATGATTCAGAATGTCACCTTCTTCCTGATCAGGTAATACACCAATGACTTGGAACTGCGCTTGATTTGCGCCAGGCCCTGAAAATTCGATATTTTGTTTTTCAATTTCGACAGGCGCATTTGGTGTAACCAGAACACGAACTTTACTGTCAGAGATTTTATCAAACTTAAATTCAGATTGATAAAAACCCACTGCCTGCGCGGCTTGATTTGACAGCGTTCTTAGTTGAGGTAAAGCTGATGGAAAATCACTAAAGGATTCTTGAGTAAAACTCGATAACTTACCTTTGATATTGGCTTTTAAATTTTCAAGTGCTGCACCATATTCCTTACTCGAAACACTACTGGTGTTATGGGCAGAAGTGATTTCAACATCCGCAGATATACGGGGTACTTTCGCTGTATTTAACTGCCGAGGTGGACGAACTTTATATAAGATACGCTTAAAGAAGCCCGGAGCTTCATCATCTTCAACACCATTGAGACTCAACTCATTTAAAGTATTGGCATCTTCATTACGTGCCGCAATAATTTCTCTATCTGAACGAATTTCACCCATTAACTGTTCAACGTTAACAGGAGCTTGGTTAATTTCGACTAATTCTTGTTGGGTAATATCTGAAATAACCACTTCATTTTGCTGAGTTGCACGGTACTCTTGAGCTTGGTGTTTTGCATCTTCAGCAACTTTAAAAATTTCATTCGCCATATTTTGATCAATGGGCGTGACTGGTAGATTTTCTAGATCTTCAAACTCAATCGGTTTGAATACATCTAGTTTTGCAGTTCCTTGTTGCTGCTCTTCCAGCATTTTTAAGCTATCAACCGACTCATCTGGTTCATGCATATTTTCAATTTTATCAACAGCTTCAGGTGTCGCAATTCCCTGCTTTACAGCCTCATTCTTGATTTCAGAGACAATCTCTGCTTTTGTATCAGTCGACTCAATTGAATTATTTTGTGCGGTTTGGGCGAAACTATGCTGAGCAAACAAAGCTAAAAAGATGCTCATATATAGGCTTTTGTTGCTATGATGCTGTCGTATGCAGTGCGCCATACTGTGATGAAGCATAGTTTTTTTAAACTTGATTTTTGCAGACATAGCAGACTCTAACAAATTTCATTATGTAATGGACAAAATCAACTAAATTATGAGCTAAAGAACTTATATCTATTGATTTTTCGCCATCCCCAAACTCAAAAACATATTACATGATTTTTTTAGAGTTTTTACCAATCACTCACATTTCTTAATAAAACTTAATGAAGCAAGACGCTTATGAACAACAATGAACATCTGCTAGGTACACGCCGTTTCCTACCTATGTTTTTGACCCAATTTTTTGGGGCGCTCAATGACAATGTGTATAAACAGGCTTTACTACTCGTTATCACCTATGGACTGATTCAACAGCAAGCTTTACCCATAAGTACGCTCAATAATCTAGCTGCGCTATTGTTTATTTTACCCTACTTTATATTTTCAGCGACCGCTGGACAGATCGCAGATAAGTTTGAACGTTCACAACTTGTCCGAGGCATTAAGGTTTTAGAAATTATCATTATGTTGATTGGGAGTTTGGGCTTTCTCACTGGTCATTTATGGTTACTTTTACTTGCCTTATTTATGATGGGAACACATTCCACCTTCTTTGGCCCAATCAAATATGCGATCTTGCCAGAGATCTTAAAACCAAATGAACTCATGTCTGGAAATGCTTTGTTCCAATCTGGCACCTCCATGGCTATTTTGTTCGGTATGATTTTAGGTGGTGCTGTTATTGCCTCTTCACATGGCGATCTTACTTGGATCAGTCTGACGGTCTTAAGCATTGCTATTTTGGGTTATATCTCAAGTCGCTTTATTCTCAAACAAAATGTGACTGCATCAGATTTAAAAATCGACTGGAACTTTTTTCGTACCAGTTATCAAACCATGAAATATGCCAAAAGTTTGCCTTTAGTCTTCACCATCCTACTCGGTAATTCGTGGTATTGGTTTTACGGCGCAACCTATTTAACCCAAATTCCGCAAATGACTCAGCAAAACCTCCATGCCTCAGAAAATGTTGTAAGTCTATTGCTCACTTTCTTTTCTGTTGGCGTCGGCGTCGGCTCGCTGCTTTGTCGCAGACTTGGGGGGAGTCAGGTCAATATAAAAATGGTGCCGATTGGTGCAGTAGGCTTAACAGTATTTGCGCTTTATTTAGCAGCAAGCTTAAGTTTTGTACCTGAACATACAGGTCCATTAATCACCCTTTCTGAGGTTTTTAACCAAGGCTGGAGTTATTACCATGTCATGATTGCGGTGACGTTATTGGGAATTAGTGGTGGTTTTTATATCGTTCCGCTCTATGCGATGATGCAAGCTTATTCACCTCGCTCACATCGTGCACGAGTAGTTGCCGCTAATAACATCTTAAATGCAGTATTTATGGTATCTTCTGCTATATTTTCAATTATCATTCTGAGTGTATTACAGATTGATATTAAAATACTTTTTTGCATCACAGCTGTACTTAGTGCCATTTTCTGTATTTGGCTGTTAAAACGAATCAAACCTTTGCTTAAAACTACGCAAGTCTCTTTGGAGGATTAATCCATGCGTCAATTCACAGGTATCGACAAACTTATTCATTCTTTTGATCAAGCCTTACGTAGTTTGGTACCAGGTGCAACCGCCGCACACCGTGAAAATCCATCTGTAGCAGAAAGCACCCATTTGGCTGTCAGCGAAGCACGTCATGTCGCAGGTTTAATGCGCGTTAATCACAGTGGAGAAGTTTGTGCTCAAGCCTTATATCATGGGCAAGCAATGACCGCTAAACTTCCAAATGTCCGTAAAGAAATGGAACAAGCCGCAATTGAGGAACAAGATCATCTTGCTTGGTGTGAAGACCGCTTGAAAGAATTAGACAGTCATACTAGCTTACTCAATCCCGTTTGGTATGGTCTTTCTTTTGGTATGGGTGCGCTAGCAGGTATTGCAGGTGACAAATACAGTTTAGGCTTTGTTGCTGAAACTGAACGTCAAGTGAGCCTCCATTTAGAAGATCATATTCGCCAGTTACCTGAACAAGATGAGCGTTCACGTAAAATATTGGTTCAAATGAATGAAGATGAACTGCATCATCGTGATACAGCACTCAATGCAGGTGGCGTAGACTTGCCTGCACCTGTTCGTATTGCCATGACAGGCATTTCTAAACTGATGACCAAGACCAGTTATTATATTTAATGATCTCTAGCACACTTACTAAATAGCGAATACGAAAAGCCTGCAACCATGCAGGCTTTTTTTTGCCTATTATTCTAGTTTTAATACAATAATTCCTTCACCATCAAAACAGTTGATAGGTTTCCATTGACTCGGTGTAAACCAATCAAAATTCAAACTATAGCGTTGCTCGGTAGATGGATAACCCTCTCCAGCTAATTCAAGTAACCATCCTGCTGGACAGATCTGTTTTTCATTTTCAATCAGCACTTCTTGATCATGTGCAAGTTCAATCAATAAATTTCGATGTAGCTCAAAAGCAAGAACATCATATTGCCCCAACTTAAAACGATGTGGAAAACGTGCAGCGTTTAGACCTTGACGAATGTCGGTCATAGATTCAACTGAATAACCTATTTCAAAATCACGATTAATCCATGTACTTACAGGAAGTACGACTTCACCAAAATGCAAAGGTTGCTGCAATTGAATATAGATTTTCTTTTCATACTGCCGTTCAGCATAATCCGATCCGAGATCTGAAATTACAATCAATCCAAAAGTTACCGCAACAAATAAAGGGAAACACAGTACGCTAGATAAACCAATTTTAAGTACTGTATTCATTTTATACGGCGGATTTTTTTGCTTTTTATACCAGTTATTCCAACTCAACCAAATCGTAATGACGATAAAGAACACCAAAATTGCAAAGCAAATAATCAGGAAACCTGCCGCACCAGCGCCATAACCTAAACCCATAGTATTCCTTCTATATGCAATCTTCTTAGCCTTTATACTTTTCACTGACGAGAAGCAAACCAGTGCTTTGTAATCGCTACAACTTGGTATAATCGTTATAGATGAGGTTTCGAGTTTTTTCGCCACCATTTCAGTAGTACGTAACCCACTTTAAACAAGACAATACAACTAATGACTGCAATGACGATATAAATATCTTGATGATAAGGCAGTAATTTTTCCCAAAACAAATGCAGATAATGACTCATTTGAAAACCCAAAGTCGCCACAACCATCGCCCAAATAAAACAAGCTAGAATATTGATCAGCACGTATTTCCAGACAGGATATTTGCGTATACCAATTGAAATAGGCAGTACCGTACGTAAGCCCCATGCAAAGCGCATAAATAGAATTGTTAATATAGGATAACGCTCAATAAACTGGCTAGCGCGTTCAAATTTTTGCGCATAATCGGCGTTGGATTGAATTAGCTGAGTACCATAGCGTCGACCCAACTGAAAATAAAATTGATCCCCTATAAAGCCACCTAGCATAGCAACGGCAATTAATATCGGGAAGTTCATCAAGTGTTGATGAACTGCATAGGCACCCAACATCAACACCGTTTCGCCCTCAAACAAAGTGCCAATAAATATCGCAATGTAGCCATAATGCTGAATCAGGTCTGCCCAGTTCATCGTACACTTTCATTTTTAATTGATACTTGATCATAGCATTTGAGCTCATGCAAAACTGTTCTCGCACAATAAATCATATATAAAAAGCACCAGCATTGAATTTGAATATTTTAGCTCTACTTGAATTAAGGCTGAGTAAATTTTTGCTTCAGCTGATTCAAGGCAATGAGGGATGTTTTTATCATATTTTTAACCAAAAATTTAGCAATGATGCGCAAATGCCCTTCGACTTTAAAACTTAAAGTTCTTTTAAAGAGCACACGATTTTCATCAAGTGACTCAACATTATATTCAATCCGCAAAGAACCATTATCGGTTTGCCCTTCCACAATCCATTGCGTATTCGGCTGACTGACTAAAACGGTATAGGTTGTTTGGCGATTAAGAACCATCGGCAAAGGATCCAGCGGTTTAATCCGAATCATTTCTTGAAAGGTGTCACCTGCTTGTAGCGCAGTCGTACTTTGAGTTGCTGAAATAGAATTTGGATGCCATTCATGCCATAACCAAGGCTGAGTCACATAGTCAAATAACTGTTCTGCACTGCATGGAATTTCTATTTTATTTTCAATGATATACATTTTAATTATCCAGTCTTATTCTATTTAAAACTTAGATTTAAATTAATTAAACTGAATCAATCTTTCAAGTGATATCTCAAAAACAGATATAAGATAGAAATACCACCCATTGATTAATTGTAAAGATTAATCCAAATCCATAACAAAACGTATATGCCACAAGCAGAGCAAGCTGATTTTCAGCAGCTCCATGCATCAAATTAAAATTATCCATCAAAAATTTATAGGTCTTAAACAACTACATGTTTTAGTACACTGTACGATAGAGCAATCACTATAAAATAAGAAATGCTACATATGTGATTCATCACAACATAGTGTCTCTAGAGTGAACAATTGATAAATGAGCAATATGTATAAATGACTATCAAAACACTTTTAATGGTTTAGTGACAGCTCAAAACTGGGAACGGATGAGCATCATGTTCAAATGCAGGATGTTGCCACAAATCAGACATCGGAATTTTAACATCCAAAGCCAAAGGCAATTTTTTTGGATTAAATTGCATATCATTGAGATGCTCACCCCACGCAATCAAATCTACATCTAATGTAATTTGATGCGAAGGACGTATACGACCAGAATCAGCTTCCATTTTTTTCAGTAAAGCCAACATGTCATCTACAGCAATATTTGCTTTAAACAGGCACGCCGCATTCCAATAATCCGCACCAATGCCATCTCGACAAGGGATCACATAAATCGAAGAAAACTGAACACCATTAAATTGTTTGAGTGTTTCAACAACTTGCTGTAAATGTTGTTTGGGATTGAAATTACTCGCCAGTGCTAGGGCGAAAATCTTTTCGGTGGCGTTCAAGACGAATTCCTACAGAATTTGCTTGCGCGATAATGGCAGGCTTCCGGATGGTAATCATAATAGATTCCACACTGGCATAGGTAGAAAAAAGTGCATCAATAACCAGTTTTGCTGCATGTTCGATCAATTTAGGTTGCGCTTCTTGAATGACTTTTGCTGAAATTTCACAAATTTCGGCATAATTCAGTGTGTCTTCTAGTTCGTCAGAATTAGACGCTTGTTCTAAATCATTTTGAATCGTGAGATCCAACATTAAAGGCTGAATAATTTGACGTTCCCAATCGAAACAGCCAACCACGGTTTCCACCTTCAACCCTTCAATGATAATTGCGTCCATCTTTTCCTCTAAATGACTCAAAATTGCATGTGCTTCAACCCTACTCTAAAGCAGGATTGAAGCGATAAAACTCAACTCATTTTAACTGTGTTTATTCACTTAACTTTTGAGCAACATATTCGGATCGATCGTTTGTACCATCTGAATACGTTGATCTGCATAAATATCGGTATATGGTGCAAGAATGCGCATAAAGCGGTCGAAATACAGCATTTGTTTAAATAACAAGGCAAAATCACGTGGGAAGCGAATGCCGTGACGTTCACCCACACCCACCATATCCATCATGATGTCATTAAGATCTGCTGGATTTGACGTCAGTAGTTCTTGCGGATCTGCCAACAATACACCACTAAATAGACGTTCCAAATCGGCTGCTAAAACTTGGGTGTCAATTTTTTTATCAGTCATGCCCATTTTCAGCATGTTTTCAGCCATCAAAGCATAATTGGTATTTTGCAGCGCATCCATAAAGGCAATACACGCAGTCCACACTTCAGGCTTTAATTGACCCACAATACCAAAATCAATAAAACCTACACGGCCATCTTCAAGCAGCATCAGGTTGCCTGCATGTAAGTCTGCATGGAAGCTTTCACACATCATGAGGCTACCAAACCAAGTATTCATAGCAGTCACCAAGACTTGAGATGGATCTTTAGCGACTTTTTTCACTACATCAAAATCAGTCAATGGCACGCCATAAAAGCGTTCCATAGTCAGTACACGACGTGTTGAAAATTGATGATAAACCTTTGGTGCTGCCGCATTTTTATTATGTGTGACATTCAAATAATTGACAAAATCATCAATATTTTGTGCCTCTTCAATAAAATCGACTTCACGCACCATGCGGGTTTTAATTTCTTCAACAATATCCGCCAAAGATGCAAATTTAACTTTCGGTACGGCTTTTTCTAAAATTTTAGCCGACCAGTGCAATACGTTTAAGTCGGTATATAAAATCGTTTCTACACCCGGTTTTTGCACTTTAATCACGACATTTTCACCAGTGACCAATTTCGCTGCATGAACTTGTGCAATCGATGCTGAAGCTAAAGGTGTTTCATCAATAGATGCAAAAATCTCACCTAAATCACGACCTGCAAATTCAGATGCCAAGACTTGTTGTACATAAGAAAATGGTAATGATGGGGTTTGATCAAGACAGCCTTGAAATTCTTCCACGTATTCACGCGGAAAAAGTGATGGCGTACTGGCAATAAACTGCCCTAATTTAATATAGGTTGAACCTAAAGATTCAAACGTTTCACGCATGAGTTTTGCGTTACTTGGTTTTTCAGTAGCGTATTTTATGCCTGCTTTGGCTGCAACCACTGCAGTCTCACCCATACGAGCGACTGAGCGTATTCCATCTAACCAGATATTGTTTTTCATAATGTCGGTGTAAAAAATGATTGATGTGAGTTTAACAAAAAAATCGAGCTGTGCAGCTTTAGATTGCCTGACAGATTGGACAATTCAAATCTTTTTCAAAAGCTAAAAGTCTTTGCTTCATCGTGAGTCCATCCCAAAGCATTAACTTTTGCTTTAAAGGCGAACCTCCCAAGCCCAAATATAACAAGGCATGATGCGCTTGCAAGCTAGCCATAATATTCGGCGTTGTGGCTAGAACACCAGAATCCGCACAGCGTAAACTTTCCGTCGCATGCTGTTCTTTAGGAAATAAACATTCATAGCAGGCAGAATCCCCTTCAACCATAAACAATTGCCCTTTAAAACCAATCGCAGAAGCACTGATTAGGGGAACTTGGTATTTTTGACAAATCGCATTGACCAAATAGCGTGTACTAAAGTTATCACAACCATCTAAAACTAAGTCTTGCTGCTCAATCAACGAATCAGCATTGTCAGTATCGAGTTTAGTTGTGTGTGAAATCACACGAATATGTGAATTAATTGCTCGCAAGCGTCTCGCTAAAATTTCTGACTTATAGAAACCGACATCCTGTTCAGTATAGGCAATTTGCCGCTGTAAATTACTAATTTCAATTTGGTCTGCATCAATTAAGGTAATTTGCCCAACACCTGCACGTGCGAGCAATTCGGCTGTGGTGCAACCTATTCCCCCACAACCCACAATCAGCACATTAGCGAGTTTTAATTTTTCTTGTGCCTCTAAGTCCCAACCATCGAGCAAAATCTGACGACTATATAGATGCATTTCATCATCGCTTAATTCCATGTCTGAATCATACGGTGTCACTGAATGTCTATCCTTGTGTGAGATGCGATGTAGATGCAGAGTATAGTCAAATTTAGACAAGCATTCAGCAACAGCATTGAATAATGCTGTCTATTTCAACAAAGCTTCTACTGCATGCTGGTTTATCTTTTGTGCTCGAATTACCTTTTGACCCCATCATGCACATAAACAAAATATGCATCACTCCCACCCCATAAAAAAGCTAAAAAATTAAATAAATATTTGAAATTTGACATATTTTTTATTCAAGCTATGATGACTCAGTATTCTAAAAAATAATCGACGCCATGAATGTTTAGCGAATACAGGGTTAGCTGTGAGTGCCTTATAACCGCAGCAGTAAACAATAGCCTTCCTACTATGTGTTTACGGACATTGGGAAAGACTAAGCTGCAAGCTTTTTTGCGTCAGATGACGTTCTGAATGTTTGGAGTGCCTTATGATTATGCGATCTTTCAAGCAATTATTTTGTCAGCATCATTTTACTGAATATAAGATGATGCATTTGAATATTGCGAAATGCCTAAAGTGTGGAATTCAATTTCCACATAGTCATCAAAAAAACCGCCACTAATGGCGGTTTTTTTTAT
>NZ_NEGG01000018.1 GCF_002135295.1 Acinetobacter sp. ANC 5054
CCGCCGACATTCTGCTTGTAAGGCAGACGCTCTACCAACTGAGCTAAGCGCCCTCAAAAGGTCAATCATGTAAATGGCGCAGCGGACGGGACTCGAACCCGCGACCCCCGGCGTGACAGGCCGGTATTCTAACCAACTGAACTACCGCTGCACTTACACAATGTCCTATTGTGGTTCAAACGAATTAAGATTTAAAGTGGCGCAGCGGACGGGACTCGAACCCGCGACCCCCGGCGTGACAGGCCGGTATTCTAACCAACTGAACTACCGCTGCACTCTAAATATCTTAACGCTGAAAAGGCTTGGTGGGCGCTGACGGGATCGAACCGCCGACATTCTGCTTGTAAGGCAGACGCTCTACCAACTGAGCTAAGCGCCCTTTTCAAAACATGTTCATCGTTTGATGAGGTGCATTATAGAGAATCCTCACGGTCTGTCAAACGCTTTTCTAACTCTTTTCCACTTTTTCTGTTTGAGTGATTAAAAAATAAGTTATATTGCGGAAAAATCAGTATTTTTGGATATTTTTTGTCTAAAAACACTC
Source organism: Acinetobacter sp. ANC 5054 (assembly GCF_002135295.1). Taxonomy (GTDB): domain Bacteria; phylum Pseudomonadota; class Gammaproteobacteria; order Pseudomonadales; family Moraxellaceae; genus Acinetobacter. The sequence continues at coordinate 545 of NZ_NEGG01000018.1, forward strand.
AATTTAATCATCAAATAAATACATAAGTTTCTGCATTATTCACATAAATATCGAATTTCAAGGTGAAACCGATTTAACCTTACTTTCAAACAGATCATTAATTATACATTGAATTTTCGTTGATGCTGGTTAGACCACATAAATTGAACAATTCACATCCTCACGATATTCAACTCTGCACTTCTCTCCTGCTCTCGGCATAAAAAAAGTGCCTCATGGACACTTTTAAATTTTTAATTCAATATCGTTTGATGTAGGGGCTCAGTTAAACCATTTTACTATTCTGCAATATGGACCAATGCATTTATCGGAATCAGTTGAAACAACTCCACCACATCGACATTTCGCATACGGATACAGCCGTGTGACATTGGAATGCCCATCGGTTCACTATCGGGTGTGCCATGAATATAGATATAGCGCTTATAGGTGTCGCAACCCTCCCCAGCATTAAACCCATATTCCAAACCACTTAACCATAAAATACGTGAAAGAATCCAATCACGTTCAGGATTAGTGTCTGCAAGTTGTTGATCATATACCTCACCCGTCCATTGACGTGCTTTAAACACAGCATTTTGCGGCTGATCTGCACCGAACTTTTCAGCCACTTTGTGCCATCCACGTGGTGTTTTACCACTATTCTCTTGCTCACCAATACCATTTTTACCACTGGAGATGACATAGAACTTATTATGCTTCGGCAAGCTTAGGGTTTGATCTTTTAAATTAATCAGTACATCCGCTCGATCTAAATCATATTTAGACATGTTCATTCTCTTTAGCTTGCTCTGGATTTTCTAATGTTTTTTGTTGAAGCTCTACAGGTTTATTTTGTGGTTCAGGACGTGTCCATAACCAGATTGCTACAATGAGCATGGTTAAGTCAGTAAAAATTTTGACTGCAAGCGGTGCGGTTGTGAGTAGCATGATTACGCCACTGATAGACATCATCACTGTAGCAAACCATTTTGCCTTTCGTGGCACTGTCCCATTTTCACGCCATGCACGTAAGGTCGGTCCATATTTAGGATGATTTAACAGCCAATCATCCATTTGTGGCCAGCCTTTCGAGGCTGCCCAAGCCGCTAAAATTAAAAATACCGTTGTTGGCATACCCGGCAGTAAAGCCCCTATAAAGCCCAATATGACAAAGATGACCACCAAACTTCGCCAAAACAACGTTTTCATACCGCAACCCTAGACCAACAATTCAGGTAGTATAAAGTGTTTTTTCCTATTCTCCGTTGTTATTCTGCATAAATCTCTGGGTTTTGATATGAGCTTATCAGCATTGTCCACATCTTTATTTGAGCCATGGTTACAGTATCAAAATCCATTAGTTCGCCAACTGGCGTTTTGTATTGCCAGCCCCAATATTTTGCAACACATTCCAAATGAACTTGAGGTCGTACATGCCTTTCAGCTACATTATGATGCAGTCTGGCACAAGCATTGGCAAAATTATCATCCGCGTTTACTTGAGCTAGATCAAAAGCCTGAAGAATTAGGGCTTTTTTTGCAAAAACTAAAAAGTACGCGTTTGGGCTTACGTTTTGAGATGTTTATTTGGTTTTGGTTGCTCGATCAGAAATATCATCCTTACCAACTTTTGGGCCATAGCATTCAAAAAATTGACGGCCCACGGACACTAGGTGAATTGGATTTTGTTTTACTCAACACTGAAACTCAAGAAATTGAGCATTGGGAAGTCGCCCTCAAATATTACCTCGCCGAACGTGATTTTAGCTTGGCCTATTGGTATGGCTTAAATCGTAGCGATACTTTAGCGCGTAAACTTAATCATTTTAGTCAAAAGCAATTTCAATTTAATGAAGCACTTGGACAAAGCATTCAACGCCGATTTTGTGTGTTGAAAGGTCAATTATATCTGCCACTCGAAACAAATATGCCTCTACCGAATTGGGTCAATCCACAACGTCGAATCGGACAATGGGGTCATCAAATTGCGCCACAACTCCAATCCTTTTACCGTTTACAGAGAAGTGAATGGATCTGTCCGCAAGACATCAACAGCAGTGAAATCGCAACGTGGTGGACAGATGGCTTATATAAACATATCGCTCAAGAATCCTATTATATGTATCGACTACCGCGGCTTGTTCTTCCACAATAGAAGACTAGAAAATTTATAATTCATTGGCAATTACATATATTTACTTAACCACCATAAAAATTACCTACTGTTTAATTCGATGATTTTTTAATCTAAATCTCACATCAGAATAATTTAATGATTCCAAAATTATTCATTAAAAATGGAGAATATAGTCAATGAAAAAGATTCTAGCTACTTCACTTCTTGTTGTACTCGCATTAACTGGTTGTAATACGTTTAAAGGCTTTGGTAAGGACGTCTCTAAAGCCGGAGATGCCGTGACCGATACTGCTGAAAAAACTTCTGACGAAATCCGCCGTAATTAATTTATTCTCTCATTTAATAAAAGAGCCCTATTTAAATAGGGTTTTTTTATGGCTAAATTTCCCTTCGCCGTTTGATTCGCCTATTATATTGCGACATTTTCGACTTCTGTATTTAGCATGACCTCAACAGCAACTCTTGATCTCAGCCTAGAACTACTCCGCCAACCTTCTGTAACACCTGTAGACCATACGTGTCAGAACATTATGGCTGATCGTTTAGCCAAGATTGGCTTTAACATTGAAAATATGCGTTTTGATGATGTAGACAATTTATGGGCGCGTAAAGGCACCGAATCACCTGTTTTTTGCTTTGCTGGTCATACAGATGTAGTGCCTACAGGTAATTTAGACTCATGGGGTTCAGATCCATTTAAACCTGAAATTCGTGATGGTAAGTTATATGGCCGAGGTAGTGCCGACATGAAAACTGCTTTGGCAGCGATGGTGGTCGCTTCTGAGCGTTTTGTTGCAAAACACCCAAACCATAAAGGTTCGATTGCTTTTCTGATTACCTCAGATGAGGAAGGTCCATCGATTAATGGCACCGTAAAAGTGATTGAAACTTTAGAAGCACGTAATGAAAAAATGACATGGTGTTTGGTGGGTGAGCCTTCAAGTACAAATACCCTCGGTGATATCGTTAAAAATGGTCGTCGTGGATCGTTAAATGCCAACTTAACCGTTAAAGGCAAGCAAGGTCATGTGGCTTATCCTCACCTCGCTATCAACCCTATTCATACAGCATCAAAAGCATTGGCTGAACTCTGCGATACAGTTTGGGACAATGGTAATGAATATTTTCCAGCAACTTCATTCCAAATTTCAAATATTAATGCAGGTACAGGTGCAACAAACGTTGTTCCAGGAACCATGAATCTATTGTTTAACTTCCGTTACTCTACCGAAGTGACTGCAGATGATTTAAAAGCACGTACCTTGGAAATTTTAGACCGTCACGGTGTTGAATATGAAGTGGAATGGACGCTTTCAGGTCTACCATTTTTAACACCTGTCGGTGAGTTAGTGAATGCAGCACGTGATGCCATTCGTAATGTTACTGGCACTGAAACAGAACTCTCAACCAGCGGTGGAACATCAGATGGTCGTTTCATTGCACCAACAGGCGCACAAGTGCTTGAATTGGGTGTATTAAACGCAACGATTCATCAAATTAATGAACATGTCAATGTAGCTGAACTTGAGCCTTTGTCTGAAATCTATGAACAAATTTTAGAAAATTTATTGGCTTAATTGCCGAATAAATAAACTGAAATAAAAAAAGGAACTTCGTGGAGTTCCTTTTTTTATTTCTAAGTTATTGGTGCATTAAGCTGCTTGAATACCAATACTACTTTGAATATTAACTAAATTTGGAATGTGAAAAACTTGATCGGCCATGCGTACATATTGAAAAATGTTGGCGTCCGTAACTTTCTGATCTTCATCAACCACTTCCGAAATACGTAATCGAATCGTTCTAGGCATTTCATTACACATGAGTGCAAAGCGCTGAGCAACATCATCGCCTTCTATGACCAACGCCACACCACTGCTTTTCTCTGGGTCATTTACCGCAAATACAGGGAGCTTCAATTCATGCCATTCAACCACAGACACTTTAGTATCACTATCGAGTGCTGAGAGCACAATATTTTGTGGCAACAGCATCGGTTCCTTGCTGTGACAATCAATGATATAGGCATCGATGAATCCCGTTGAAACCGTGATCAGATGTTGCAGTTCTTGCTGATCAATTTTATCGCTAACAACCTGAGATACAGAATTTTGGCTCATGACTTACCCCTGCTTTTCTGTAATTAATGCTTCAATGTTTGCAAGCAATTCGGCTTCTTGGAACGGTTTACCCATATAGTGCGTTACACCTAAGCTAAATGCTCGTTCACGGTGTTTTTCACCTGTACGAGAGGTAATCATAATGATCGGCAATTCTCGGTGTATATCATGGTGACGAACAAGGTTGGTCACTTCGAAACCGTCCATACGCGGCATTTCAATATCAAGCAACATTAAGTCTGGGCGTACATTTTCCAACTGTTCAATGGCATCCACACCATCTTTAGCAGTGACAACATCATAACCTTGACGTTCAAGCAGACGAGACGTCACTTTACGTACAGTTACGGAGTCATCGACAATCATCACTAAGCGGCGCGCATTACCTTGACGGTTAAGATCACGTTGATCACCCAATTGCTTAACACGCTGTGAAGTTTGGATTTGACGGGCAATATTTTGACCATCCAAAATCAAGCAGACTTGACCATCACCCAGAATCGTTGCACCTGCAATTGCACCCACACTGGTAAATTGCTGACCAATCGGTTTCACCACAATCTGAGAACGCGAACCCACCAACTGATCGACAAGCAATGCAATCGTTTGTCCGCTGTTCCCTTTAATCAATAATACTGGCAATGAATGCGCAACATTATTTAAACGAGGTACAGGTTGGTTGCCGACAAATTCAGATAAATAGCGTAACTTGTAGTGGGTATTATCAATTTTGAAGCTGTCATCTTTACTATTGAAGTAAGTTTCAAGTGCAGATGGTGCAATACGCACAATACGTTCGATTTGTGCCAGTGAAATAGCGTATTGCTGGTCGCCCGCTTTCACCATCAAGGCATCACTCACCGCTACAGTGGTCGGTACCCGAATGGTAAATGTTGTGCCCTGTCCCAATACAGATTCAACTGACACATGACCACCCAACGCTTTAATTTCACTTTGAACTACGTCTAAGCCCACGCCACGACCAGAAATTTGGGTAACGGCTTGTGCTGTAGAGAAACCAGGATGGAAGATCAACTGCAAGATTTCTTGCTTATCTAAGATTTGATCTGCTTTGATTAAGCCTTGCTTTAACGCTTTTTCTTTAATCTTCGCTTCATCAATCCCTTTACCATCATCTTTGAAAGACACCAGTACATCTGTACCTTGACGGCTAATATTCAGCAGAATATTACCGACTTGTGGTTTATTCAAAGCAATACGGTCTTGAGTATCTTCTAAACCATGGTCAATCGCATTACGCAGCATATGCTCAAATGGTGTCACCAAACGTTCAAGAATGGTACGGTCTAATTCACCTTCGGTATTTTGAACAATCAATTCTGCTGGACGGTTCAAAGTCGATGAGGTTTGGCGAACAATACGTTGTAAGCGCGGTAACAAACGATCAAATGGAACCAAGCGCGTACGCATCAGACTTTCTTGAATTTCAGATTGAATACGTGATTGTTGTAATAACAAACCTTCAGCATCACGAATTTTTTCCGCCAAGGTACTCTTAAAGTCGACCAAATCCGATGCAGATTCCGCTAGTGATTTCGATAATTGGTTAATCGACGAATATTGGTCCATTTCCAATGGGTCAAAATCGGCATAGCGTGAGTTTTCAGAACCATGTTTGGCAATAATTTGTGACTCTAGCTCACCATCCATTCGACGTAATTGGTCAGCCAAACGCTTAATTGCCAATTCCATTTCATTCAATGTATTTCCGAGCTGACCTAAGTCCATCTCGATACGTGAACGGTTAATCGAGTTCTCACCCGACAAATCAATCATCTTCTCGACAAGATCCGCAGAAATACGAATCATCTCGTTGCTGTTATCGTTAGTACCAGATTCAGACCATTCACCCAACATAGATGGCGGTTCAACACCATCACCTTGAATAAATTCAAAGCCTTTAGTAACAACACCGAGATCAGATTCCGCCACACGGTTTGGTAATTGTGCAGTAACGTCAACGTATTGAATCGACTCTAAACTGAGTTTAATACTGTCATAATTACTATAGTCATGGCTGAAAAGCGCTTGTTTTAACCACGCTAACGTAGTCTTGAGCAATCCATCGTATGCATTTGAGTTAAAATGATGTACCGCAAATTGTTCAAATGTGGTTTCAAGTTGATAAGCAATAGATGCGACAGGCTCATTTTCAACCATGCGTGCACCACCTTTAATACTGTGGGCAGCACGTTGTAATTGAAGTAATAAGTTACGGTCGCTTCGTTGATCCGTCCATTGCGTCAACAATTGTGATGCTTGTTCAAGAATCTCTTCCGACTCTTCAAGGAAAGTTTCTTCCATGACTGTACGTAAGTCATCATCAATATTTTGTGCATGTTCAGAAACAGCATGCTCCAATACATCAATAGCCGGTTCTTGAGCCGTTGAATCTTCATGAATTTCTGGCGTTGGTTCTTCTTCTACAAGCACTTCTTCAAGTGTTTCTACAGAAGTATCCAATTCTTCAGGTTGTTCAAGTAAATCATCTGTGGCTTCAGTTAATTCAACTTGCTCAAGTTCTGCTGTTGCTTCACCTGACGCAATCGTTTGAATATTTTTCAGAATATCAATGACATTGGTCGCTGGATAATCTACACCTTGATCACGAATCGTTTGTATACGATCTGCTATATCATCTTGCACTAAACGAATAATTTGAATAAGTGCTGGATTAATATTGATTTGCTGACGAATAATTCGCTCGTAAATAGATTCCAACTCATGCGAAATCAAACCGACATGAGAAGCGGCAACCATGTTTGCGCCACCTTTTAAAGTGTGCAAATAACGCATCAAATTATTCAATGCAGAGGTATCGGTTTGATCACGCGTCCAAGTACTTAAATCTTGGTCAATCCCTACTAAAAGCTCTTCAGCTTCTTCAATGAAAATATTTAATAGATCTTCATCAAACTCTTGATTGCTTTCATCGGACTGAATTTGCTGATGATCAAGCTGAATACGCTGACTTAATTGAGCAAAGTCGACACTCGAAGTTGTAGCCACTGGAGCAATTTGTGCTGGTGATGCTTCAACAACCTGAGCTGGAATAGATTGCTCCACCGTTTCAGTAAGACTTTCATCAACAGTTTCTGCAACGTGTTCAATATCTTGTTGTACAAAGGCAGACAGCTCTGTCAGGAAGCGTTGAAGATCTTCACCCAATACAACGCGTTGACCCGCGGCCAATGTATCGAATAAATGAATAAATTCTTGATGTGCTTGCGCAAACAACTCATATGCATAATCCGCATTGAGTAGTTCTGGTTTTTCAAGCAGCGCTTGATAACCTGAATTTAATTGTGCCGTAAAGTCATGAATACCAACTGAAGCACGATTATTGGTATGTTCAATCAATTGTGATGCTTGAACACTTAAGCTTTGAATATATTCAGGGAACTCACTTAATGCGCGTTTATCAAACTCAAACTCTGCATCTAATAACTGATCAATATTCAATTCAATCAGTTTTGAAACTAGACCTTGCGGATTATCCTCAGGTGCTAACTGATCTTGACTGGCAAAACCATAATCATCCCAAGCAGCTTTAAATGTCGCATAAATCGCTTGTAGATTTACAGCATTGCCAGCACGTAGTACATGTAAATAGTCACGTACGAACTCTGCGTATTGAATCAGTAAAGCCGCTTCTTTGGATGAAGAACCAATCTCTTCTTGCAGCAAGGTTTTAAACAGATTTTCAACTTTTGAACTGGCTTCAAAAATTTCATCAATCTGCGCCATCGATGAACTACCACGTAACGTATGCAGTGCACGAATCAGGCCATTATAATCTTGTGATTTAGTTTCCGCCGTTTGTAAGAATTGATCGATCGTTTGCAGATGTTCTTCAGCTTCTTCAATAAAGATATTGACTGTTTCAGCCACTAAAGAATCTTCGGCTTCAGCTACGATAATCTCTTCAGAGACTTCTACTTCAACTGCTTCCTCGACACTTGAAGGTGCAACTTCAATTGGAGTACTTTCAGTTTCAGTTGCATCATCAAGTTCAAGACCCGTTCGAACATCTTCAGATTTTAACTGATCAGCTAAAACCAATAGTTCTTCTAATGCTGGCTCAAGGCTCATATTTTGTTGTAGTTGTTGGCCCAATAGTACCAGTGGACGTAAATCAACTGTCAATTCAGTGACTTGTTTAAAACTTGGATATAATTTGTATTGATATACGTTTGATACGGTCTGCGCGAATTTTTGCACGACAGGTGTCAATTGTACTGAACCCGAAATTACGCGATTCAAAGTATCTTCTACCGCCCATGCAGTTTCACCCGCCGATTTTGCCCCGACCATACGACCTGAACCTTTCAGGGTATGGAAATGACGTCGAATTGTCGTCAAGGTTTCTTTATCTTGTGGATTTGCAAGCCAAGTCGTAAATAGACCCTCTAGCTCTTCAAAGATTTCTTCTATTTCTTCAACAAAAATCTCAAGAATTTCTGCATCTTGATCAAGATAACTATCTTCAGGAAGCGTAGTCGTTTCAACTAAATTTTTTAATATTTCTTTCATAGCTAAGGCTTCTTATGTTTTGCCACCAAGAAGGTTGCTCAAACTTAATTGTAACCATCACGTCAAACTTAACTTTCCATTGTTAAAGCCAAGTTTACCTTACGATGTGTTATCTATCATCGGTGAGGTGCCCTAGCCTAAACTAGGACACCACAGGTATGTGCCTAACTTATTCTGGTAGTTTAAAGTCAGATACAGATTCACGTAATGATTCGGCCATGTTTGCCAATTCAGATACCGAACGTGCAGTATCAAATGTTGCACTTGTTGTTTGCGACGTAATTTCTTGAACGACGTTCATCGTCGTCGCAATATGACCCGCTGAAGCAGACTGAAGTTTCGCAGCATCAGAAATGTTAGCAATCAATTTCGCAAGGTTGCCCGATACAGACTGAATTTCATCCAGTGCTACACCAGCATCCTTAGACAAGTTCGCACCACGTACAACTTCGGCAGTTGTTTGTTCCATTGAAATTACAGCTTCGTTGGTATCCGTTTGAATGGTTTTTACCAAGCCTTCAATCTGTTTGGTTGCTGATGCTGAACGTTCAGCTAGACGCTGTACCTCATCCGCTACCACGGCGAAACCACGACCTGCTTCACCTGCCATAGACGCCTGAATTGCAGCGTTCAATGCCAAGATGTTTGTTTGGTCGGCAATGTCGTTAATCAATGCGACAATGTTACCAATCTCTTGAGAAGACTCACCCAAACGTTTAATACGTTTAGACGTTTCCTGAATCTGTTCACGAATCGTGTCCATACCTTCAATAGAACGGTTTACAACGTCCGCACCATTTGCAGCAATCTGTACAGAACGGTCTGCAACGACAGCAGATTCTTCAGCGTTTGAAGATACTTGGTCAATTGACATTGCCATTTCGTTAATCGCGGCAGAGGCACCCGCAATCTCTTGTGCCTGATGCTCAGAAGCTTCCGCCAACTGGTTGGTAATACCCTGAGTATTCGCCGTATATTGTGCAACTTCTTGCGATGTTTCAGTAATACGCGATACAAGGTCACGTAATTGGTCAATCGCGAAGTTAATCGAATCGGCAATCGCACCTGTAAAGTCTTCAGATACTGTTGCATATGAACGTAAGTCACCGTCTGCAAGATCGGCAATTTCATCAAGTAAACGTAAAATCGCGTTTTGGTTACGGTCATATTCATCTTGTAAACGAGTTACACGATGTTTATCTGACAGACCACGAAGAGAAAGTAATTTAAATACGCAGATCAAGAACGATGTTAATGCAAGAATCAACAATACCGCAGGTAAAATCGTTTTTAGACCAGAACTTGAAGATAATTGATTTAAGTTATCAAGTAACTTATCTGACTCAGCAAAAATTTGAGAAGATGCTTTACGTACGTTCACAATTTGTGAAGAGTTTTTCAGAATTGTTGCTGCAGCAGACTTAAGTACTTCATCGTATTCAGATTTGATACCTTGAAGAGATTCACGAAGATCGCTACCCTCAATACGTTGCACGCCCAGCTCAGCGCTACCATTTAACTGTGCTTCTAAGTATGAGCCGAAAGTTTCGGTATCGGCACTGAAGTCATCCGCTAATTCACGTGAACTGTCTGAACCTGAAAGTACCGAACTGATCGAACGTAAAATACGTTCTGCAATGAATACCTGGTTTTTCGCAATAACCACCTGGTTTGATGGCATATTTTCACGTGCCATTTGGTCAACCATCAAGTTATATTCTGCCTGAATACCAGGAATGGTTTCACCAATGGCAATGTTCGTGTCATATAACTTGTTAATGATTTTTTGTTGAGAAGAAATCAAATCAATACTTTTCGATACTTCAGTCCACTGTTTATCTACAGCTTTTAAGGCATCTGTATCGGCATGAATATCTTTCACAGTTTCAAGGTTTTCTTTGAAACTTTCTTGCGAAGTCACTAATTTTTTCATCGCATCTTCAGTACCAGAAGCAGTTGCTTCAGTGGCCTGACGTGAAATCTGTTGCGATAGAAGACGTAATTCACCGAGGCTACGTGTTAATTCGTTGGTACGAGGTACACTGTAGAACAGGTAAAGTAAGATCAAGGTTGCGAGTAGTAGTGATCCAATCGCACCATAAATAAATGGTTTTGATTTTTCACTATCACCGAAAACTCGAGATAATTGATCAGTCTGTGACTGCAATTTTGCCAGAAAAGCATTACCGCCTTTACGACTGCTCGTGCTTTCACCCGTATTTTTCTTTTTAAGTTTAAAGCCCATTCAGCTTCTCCCCGGTTACGCTTTCTTTCGTTCGAGCGCGATAATTAATTTATAAATTTTATAGATGCGTTCATATATTTTGGATTTTGCAGTAAACGACTGAAGAGAAATACATTCCACTGCTGATTATGCTGGTGGAAATACCCCTGACAATATTCCTGTAAATTACGATCCAACTCATTATGTTTAGAAAAGTAGCTTTTCTTATTAAAGTGCTGAATACCCAAAACTTGATCGACTACCAAACCGACATAATGGTCATTATGACTAATACATAAAACTTTTTGAGTAGGTGAAAAACTACTTCTGTGACCTGTTATATATTGTGCTAGGTCTGACACTGAAAGTAAGCGACCTCGAATATTCGCAAGTCCCATTACCCAAGGTTGAGTATTCGGAACTGGCGTATATTTTGGCGGGTAGATCACTTCAGATACTTCACCCAAAGGGGCAACGTAATATTGCCCCATCATCTCAAAAGCAATGCCTGACCATCGGTTTACTTCATTTTCTGTGGAAACGTAGTTTTTGTTTCCGCGTTTTGCTATTCGAAGTAATTCGATAAATCCATTTGCTGCCATAGAGCTTTATCCTGCATTGAGGTGTTGCTTAATCACATCAATTAATTGTTTTTCATCTACAGGTTTTGTTAGATAGTCACATGCCCCTTGGCGTTTACCCCAAACTCGGTCAGTTGCCTGATCTTTGGTACTGACAATCACAATTGGAATATGCTTCGTCGTTGCACCGCGTGCAATTTGGCGTGTTGCTTGGAATCCATTGACACCCGGCATGACCACATCCATCAATACTAAATCGGGCAATTCTGCTTGTGCCATGGTTACCCCATCAGCACCATTTGCAGCCTCAATGACGTCAAAGCCATGTTTGCCCAAAATTTCTTTAAAACGGAATGTTTCTGTCGGCGAATCATCAACGATCAGGATACGTGCCATGTTTTTCCCCAAAAATAAAAAACGAATTAAGCTGTAACGTGATTACGGATTGCATTTAGTAATTCATCTTTACTAAATGGTTTTGTTAAATATTCATCCGAACCAACTACACGGCCTTTTGCCTGATCAAATAAACCATCTTTACTTGAAAGCATAATCACAGGAATATTTTGATAATTTTGTGAGTTTTTAATCAGGGCACATGTTTGATACCCATCAAGACGCGGCATCATAATATCGACAAATACGATATCAGGATTTGCATCGGCAATTTTTGATAATGCCTCAAAACCATCCACAGCAGTGACTACTTCACATCCTTCGCGTTGAAGAAGTGTTTCGGCCGTACGACGAATGGTTTTTGAATCATCAATTACCATGACTTTTAGATTTTGGAATTTATCGTCCATTTATTGACCCTACCCATTGAGGATGTACAAACAATTAAGTTAGTAGCATTATTATTTACATGTTGTGAACATTTTTAACATATCTTTACTTGCATTTTCAACGAACATTTTCTGCGCAAAGACACAATTATCATCAATTATATTAACCGTTTCACACTTTCCGATGACCAACGATTTTTTTTTAACTTGTACTAGTATTTAATTATCTGATTTAGGAATATTATATCAATTTTATTACTTTAAAATAAGTAATTTAGTCAACTTTAAACTGGGGAGTACAATGTTGAGTCAGTTCACAAAAAAACTTACCTTCATTGGTCTAAAACAAGTATCTAAAAAAATAATATTAATCACCTGCTTGTTTGCACAAGCACCACTGATCATTGCTGCTACAACGAACTCCCAACAGGTACAGAAGCCCACATGGTATCGTTACTATGACAGTAAAGGTGTGGCAAATATCAGCACCAATGTCACACCAAATCACATCCGCTATGGTTATGAAGCACTTGACCAAAATATGCAAGTGATTAAACGTAATCGCCCATATAATGCAGAATCAGATGTCAGACAAGCGCCTGCTCGTGCTGCTCAAGCCCGTCAGCATGAGTCTGATCTTAAACTCAAAAAAGCCTATACCAATAGCCGCACCGCAGCCATTAAAAAGCGGGATGCACTTACTGGTATAAAAAAACAAATGGTATTTGAACAAGAACAATTAAAACAATTACAAACTGATCGTGTATTATTTGTGCGTCAAGAGCGCGAACACTTCCGCAAGGGAGAAACCGTTCCTGCAAAACTCAGAACAACTTTAAACAATAATCAAAAGAACATGATAGCGAAAAAAGAATATATTCAATCGTTACAAACTCGCTATCGAAATACAGAAGCCGAATACGACAGAATTATTGCGCGTTTAAAAGCGATGGAATAAGCCTGTTATTCAATTGCTTTTGTAGACAGCTGGATATAAGGACCATTATGCAATCTGCACAGCATTCAACACATTTTTTTAAACTCAGCCTGCTTTGTTTAAGCTTAAGCTTGAGTGCTTGTCAAAAAGATGAAAAAAAACAAATTGATCAGACCCAAAATAAGATTGAACTGATTCAACAAGATTTGGTAGCGATCCAACAAGGTAGCGCCATTTCTAAAACTTCTTTTACGGGCACCATTCGTGCAGTCCAACAAAGTAGCATTCAAGCTCAAGTCACTGCAACGGCAACCAATGTAAATGCAGAAGTCGGACAACGCGTCAGCAAAGGCCAAGTCCTTGTTCATTTAAATAATCAAGACAATGCCGCGCGTCTTGCACAAGCCGAAGCCAATTTAACCTCAACTCAAGCCCAAGCCAATCAAGCTCGTTTGATGATGGAGCGTAAAAATCGATTGTTGAATCAAGGCTTTATTTCCAAAGTTGAATATGAACAAAGCCGCGTAGATTATCAAGCACAAATGGAAAATGTCCGCGCTCAACAAGCCAATGTCGACATCGCACGCAAGGCTAATCAAGACGGTACCATTTACAGCCCGATTAGCGGTGTCATTACTAAACGTGATGTCGAACCCGGTCAAACCGTAGCAGCAGGAACAACGCTTTTTGAAATTGTAAATCCAGATCAATTAGAAATTCAGGCCAAATTACCAAGTGATATGCAGGCCGCTTTAAAAGTTGGACAACGGATTGAATATACGATTCAAGGTAATCCAGACCAGTTAACTGCCGCTGTCAGTCGCATCTCCCCTATTGCCGATCAAGCCAGTCGTCAAATTGAATTTTTTGCTCAACCCAATGAAACCATTACTTCTTTGAGTATCGGTTCATTTGTTGAAGGATTTTTATTAGGCTCACAAAATATCCAAGGTCAACAAATTCCACTCGACACCATTCAGAGTCTGAAAGAAAAACCCTATGTTTGGGTCATTCGCCAAAATAGAATTGCCAAAGTACCTGTTCAAATTTTAAATCAAAGCTATAGCAACAATACGGCGATTGTTCAGGGGCTACAAAATACGGACTTAATCAGTCGTATAAAATTTAACGATGATGAAATCAAGCAAGAAGTCAGTATTAGCCAAAATTAAAAGAATAAATCAGGACTGTTGTTATGTGGTTAACTCGAATTAGTGTGAAGTACCCTGTTTTCACCATTATGATGATGTTCTGTCTGATGGTGTTGGGGATTGCATCTTGGCAACGCATGGGTGTTGAGGAATTTCCCGATGTCGACTTTCCTTTTGTTGTGGTCTATACCAACTATCCAGGTGCTTCTCCAGAGTCTGTAGAATCTGAGATTACCAAAAAACTCGAAGACCAAATCAACACCATCTCTGGTTTAAAGCAGGTGATTTCACAATCGAGTGAAGGCCTGTCTACGGTTATTGTTGAATTTAACCTTGATGTTTCTTCCTCTACTGCAGCACAAGACATTCGCGATAAAATTGCACCAGTCACAGCACAGTTCCGTGATGAAATTGACGATCCAATTGTTGAGCGTTATGACCCAACAGCCAGTGCCATCATGTCGATTGTATTTGAATCGAAAGAGATGTCATTACGTGATTTAAGTTCTTATTTAACACAGCGAACAGTGCCTCAACTCCGAACAGTGCCGGGTGTGGGTACAGTAAATTTACTAGGTGATGCGCAACGTCAAATCCGCATTCAGGTCAATCCGCAAAAATTACAAAGCTTTGGCATTGGTATTGATCAAGTGATTAATACTTTAAAGACAGAGAATATCGAAGTACCAGGTGGTACCTTAAAACAAAAAAATTCTGAACTCGTGGTCGAAATTAAGTCACGAGTGATTCATCCAAATTCGTTCGGTGATTTGATTGTCGCCAATAAAAATGGCGCCCCTATCTATCTCAAACAAGTTGCAGAAATTGAAGATAGCCAAGCCGAGATGGAGTCAAGTGCGTACCTAAATGGTAAAACTGCTGTCGCAGTCGATATCTTGCGCAGCTCTGACTCCAACGTAATTGAAGTTGTTGATAACACCCGAAAAACGCTGGATAAAATTCGTGAACAATTACCCAAAGGCACAACAGCCGAAATTGTCGTTGATTCATCCAAAGGCATTCGAGGCAGTATTAAAGATGTAGCGCGTACCATTATTGAAGGTGCTGTCCTTGCTGTCTTGATCGTCTTATTGTTCTTAGGTTCATTCCGCTCAACCGCCATTACGGGGCTCACCTTACCAATTTCCCTACTCGGCACTTTGACCTTTATATGGATATTCGGCTTTACCCTGAATATGATGACTTTGCTTGCATTGTCGTTAAGTATTGGTTTGCTTATTGATGATGCCATTGTAGTCCGTGAAAACATTGTCCGGCACTCCGACATGGGCAAAGATCATGTCACCGCTGCACTCGATGGTACCAAAGAAATTGGTCTAGCCGTACTTGCAACCACACTGACAATTGTTGCGGTTTTCTTACCTGTTGCCTTTATGGGCGGGATTATTGGTCGCTTTTTCTATCAATTTGGGGTTACTGTCAGTACTGCGGTACTCATTTCAATGTTCGTCAGTTTTACGCTCGATCCTATGCTTTCTGCGCATTGGGCTGAACGCCATGACCCAAATAAAAAACCGGGAAGAATTAAACGTTTCTTCAATTGGATTTCTGGAAAATTAGATAATCTTAGCCATTATTATGAAAAGCTTTTGAAACTTGCACTGCGTTTTAGATTAATTACCCTCATTGTTGCAGTTGCATCTTTATTTGGCGCTCTTGGCCTATCAAAACTTATCGGGACAGAATTTGTACCCGTCCCCGACAAAGGCGAGATCAGGATCAAATTTGAAACACCTGTCGATGCGACCCTTGAATACTCACAAGCCAAGCTAAAACAAGTGGATCAAATTATTCGTCAGCATCCTGAAGTTAAAGCAACCTATGGTTCAATCAATAGCGCAACAGATCGCGGTAAGAACCATGTCAGCATACGGGTAACAGTTTCTCCGCGTAGCGAGCGCAAGCAAACGTTAACCGATTTAAATAATGAATTCCGTCAACGCCTACAGAGTGTTGCAGGCATTACCATTACTTCTGTAGCTTCTGCAGATGAAACGGTTTCCGGTGGGCAAAAGCCTGTGATGATTTCGATTAAAGGCCCTGATCTTAATGAGCTACAACGTATTTCAGATCGCTTTATGACAGAAATTGCGAAAGTGGATGGTATTGTCGATTTAGAAAGCTCTTTGAAGGAACCAAAACCAACGCTTGGTGTACATGTAAACCGTGTTTTAGCCAGCGATTTAGGACTTTCAGTCAATCAAATTGCCAATGTCATGCGTCCGCTTTTAGCTGGTGATAACGTCACTACTTGGAAAGATGACAAAGGCGAAACCTATGATGTGAATTTACGACTTACTGAAGATCAACGTCGCCTACCGACTGACATCCAAAGCATGTATATCACTTCACAAAAAACTGATGCGACAGGTTTACCGATTTTAGTGCCTTTAGCCAGTGTGGCAAGTTTTGAAGAAACTTTAGGGGCTTCGCAAATTAATCGTCGTGATTTGGCGCGTGAAGTCATGGTCGAAGCCAATACGGCTGGTCGTCCTGCAGGTGATATTGGTGCAGAAATCAATGAGCTTGAAAAGAACTTCGATTTACCCCCAGGCTATAGTTTTGTCACTCAAGGGGCAAACAAAGATATGGCTGAATCAGCTGGATATGCCTTAACTGCCATTACTCTGTCCATCGTATTTATTTATATCGTATTGGGTTCACAATTTAACAGCTTTATTCATCCTGCTGCGATTATGGCATCACTACCACTTTCTTTGATTGGGGTGTTTTTGGCCTTATTCCTATTCAACTCAACCATGAATTTATTTTCGATTATCGGGATCATTATGCTCATGGGGCTAGTGACCAAGAACGCCATTTTGTTAATCGACTTTATTAAAAAAGCGATGGATCATGGTGTCGATCGCTACGATGCCATTATTGAAGCAGGTAAAACACGACTTCGCCCAATTCTCATGACCACCAGTGCAATGGTGATGGGCATGGTACCTCTTGCTCTCGGCTTGGGTGAAGGTGGTGAACAAAGTGCACCAATGGCCCATGCAGTAATCGGTGGGGTGATTACCTCTACCCTGCTTACCCTTGTGGTTGTTCCTGTTATTTTCACTTATTTAGATGACTTCCGTAATTTTCTTGCACGTCAGGCCAAGAAAATCATGTCATAATTGCAAAATCTAAAATGAGGTGCCATTGGAAAATGTTCGCCTCATTTTTTATTGTATACTCTCTACTTTAACGCTTAATTTTTTAGGACAGTTTCCATGCGCGCGAGTCGCTTTTTATTTGCAACGTTAAGAGAAACCCCAAACGATGCTGAAGTTATTTCACATCAGTTAATGCTTCGTGCTGGGATGATTCGTAAATTGGCTTCAGGTTTATACACTTGGTTGCCGATGGGCGTTCGCGTATTAAATAAAGTTGAAGCGATTGTCCGTGAAGAGATGGATCGCGCTGGTTCACTTCAAGTCCTTATGCCTGTTACTCAACCCGCATCTTTATGGGAAGAATCAGGTCGTTTTGTACAATATGGTCCAGAACTTCTTCGTTTTAAAGACCGTCATAGCAATGATTTTGTGCTTGGCCCTACACATGAAGAAGTGATTACTGACCTTGCACGTAATGAATTGAAAAGCTACAAGCAATTGCCTGCAAACTTTTATCAAGTTCAAACTAAATTCCGTGATGAAATTCGTCCACGTTTTGGTGTAATGCGTTCACGTGAATTCATCATGAAAGATGCATATTCTTTCCATGTTGACCAAGCGTCTCTACAAGAAACCTATGACAACATGTATGCAGCTTACTGCAAAATTTTTACTCGTTTGGGTTTGAATTTCCGTCCAGTTCAAGCAGATACAGGTTCAATTGGTGGTTCAGGTTCACACGAATTCCACGTGCTTGCGTCGAGCGGTGAAGACGATATCGCATTCTCTACAGAATCAGACTACGCAGCTAACGTTGAAATGGCTGAGGCTGTTCTTGTGGGTGAACGTGCTGCTCCTGCGAAAGCTTTAGAAATTGTCGATACACCAAATCAAAAAACGATTGAGGATGTTTCAGCATTCTTAAAATCTGACCCTGCTCAATCTGTAAAAGCATTATTGGTGCAAGGTGTTGCTGAAGAAGATAAAGCTGCGCCAGTGGTTGCCTTGTTCCTACGTGGTGACCATGAATTGAATGAAATTAAAGCTGAAAAACATCCTTTAATTGCATCACCACTGACATTTGCAACTGAAGCTCAGCTTACTGAATTAGGTTTAACTGCTGGTTTCTGCGGTCCTCAAGGCCTAACAGAAAAAGGCATTACCGTTATTGTTGACCGTGCCGCATCTGTACTTTCAGATTTTGTTGCAGGTGCAAACCAAGTCGACAAACATGCCGTAGGCGTAAACTGGGAACGTGATGCACAATTCACTGAGGTTTATGACTTACGTAATGTTGTTGAGGGTGATCCTTCTCCAGATGGTCAAGGTACAATCTTGATTAAACGTGGTATCGAAGTTGGTCATATTTTCCAACTTGGTCAAAAATACTCTGAAGCACTTGGCTGTAAAGTCCTTGGTGAAGATGGTAAACCACTTGTTGTGACTATGGGTTGTTATGGTATTGGTGTAACACGTGTAGTTGCTTCTGCCATTGAGCAAAACTTCGATGACAAAGGCATAATCTGGCCATCTGCAATTGCTCCTTTTGAAGTTGCTATTGTGCCTATGAATGCACATAAATCTCCACGTACTTTAGAAGCTGCTGAAGCGCTTTATGAAGAACTAACGACTGCAGGTTATGATGTATTGTTAGATGATCGTAATGAGCGTCCTGGTGTTAAATTCTCTGATATCGAATTAACAGGTATTCCACACCGTATCGTCATTGGCGAGAAAGGTTTAGATGCTGGAACATTTGAGTACAAAGGTCGCCGTGATGAAGAATCAAGCAACCTTAGTAAAGAAGATCTTTTAGTGAAAATTGCTAAATAATTTTAGCGAATAAAAAATCCCGCTCAGTGCGGGATTTTTTATGACTTTAAGAAAGCACTTAACAGAATTTCAGGCCGCCAAAGCAGTTAGAACGAAAATCTTGCCCAGAAAGTTTTAAATTATTTAATGGAAAATTAATTAATGATGGATTTTTAATTTCCGCAACATTCAAAGCTGATCCAGCAACACAGCCGAAGATTAAGTCTCCACAGTTACGAACATTAGAACTTAAGTCATGGTTAATTCCGGCAATCGTTTGTTTCAATACTTCATTAGTAATCGCAACTTTATCTGAAGGTGTAATGCTACCTAAATCCACCTCATCTTCCATTGCTAACCACCAACCTCTGTCTGCCGCAACAGCAGCTCCAGGCCAAAGTATTTTTTGAGCTTGTAAAGATAACGAAGCGGGGTTGTTTAGATAAAGTGCGTGGATCAAACCCAAACTTTGATCTACTGTAATATCTGTTTGAAGCCCTGTTAGGTAACCCGTCACATCTTTATTTAATTTAATATTTAAACCTAATAATGAGATTTGAGCTTCTAATGGTCCACTAAAATCGAGACGACCAACTGTGCCCGTACCTTTTAACTTCACATCTGTCATTCGATTCCCACTCACAACAGTGGCTGGAATCGTAAAAGGTGCGGTAGTTGATTTTAAATTAAAAGAATATTTATCTGATTTATAGTGTAGAGGTAAATCAACTTCAGCACCAAATAATGTCCCTTTTACAGCCCCTTCAATGTATTGTCCTGTCGAAGCATAATCCATCACACGCTCTGCGGTTGTTGCAACACCCGTAGATTCTTTGGTTTTCATATAACCACTGAATGTATTAATACCATTTGGCTCATTGCTATTTTCCGTTCCGAATGTCATTAAGCCTGCAATTTTTTCAGCGCTTAGACGAAAGCCTAGAACTTCACGTGTTGCCGCCGAAGTTGGATTTTTTACGGCAAACTCTACAAAAGGATTGGTAATTAAAGCTGAAGTTGCTGCACGATCGTCAGAACTATAATCTTTATTTGCAGGCAAGCCACTCAGTGAAATATGGTCGATATCAATATCACAAGCTCCTGAACCATTTGCACCACCACAACCGAGCTGCAACTTTTTAATATTGGCATTGAGTTCCATTTCAGCCTCTAAACCCAATTTGTAAAAACCAACATTAGTTTGGTCAATAGCTTGACCACTATCGTCCACAGAATTGTAGCCTTGTGTATATTCCATAGAAAGTAAGGCTTGACCATCGACTTTAGATAATTCCTGATCATCCAAAGCAGTCATCGCGTGTGCAGCTGTGCATATCGTCATTGTTGAAAATATCAAACTACTCAACAAGTTCTTTTTCATAACAAATTCCCTGTTCATTATTTTATTTATTTGTTATTAGCGTGGCGTAATACCCATCGTACTGCGCATCGTTCCACCAGTTAGCGCAATATCAGCCATTTTTTGCATATTGCCGTTAGTCTGCATAGAGACTTCTGCACGAAATGCTTTCGACATGGTATTTGACGGATTAAATTTCACTTGATTATCAAATACAACCGAGTCTTGTTTCATCTTAATGCGTGCATCAAACCCAAGTTCACCCTGCATTTTGTTGATATTGATACTTGAAGCTGACACCGTACCATTGGCATTAACATCTTCATTCATTAGACTCAAATAGCTTCCCATGACTTTTTGGTCGCTTTTTTCTGCAGCAGTTAACGCATTAAATTCAAAACTTCCTCGGAAGGATAAATAATTATTTTCTGCATTGTCATTTAAACCAGGAACAATAAATAACTCACCTTTACCATCCAATTTAAATGAAATATTCGTTAAGACATCATCACGTTTTGAAAAATTATCAACTGGAACAGTCGTGCCACATTTAGCTGCCGTAGTTGTTGTACAGTTATATGTCGAACCCGGTAATTGCCCAATCGCCAGTTCTGCATTTGCGGCGATAAGTAATTTGTCTGCACGGACATAAATCCCATCATTTTCATATCCAATAACACCATTAGACTGAATTAAGGCATTAATATTTCTTAAGCCCGCATAATAGTTGACTTCTTTTCCATTCAGACCTTTTTTACCGTCAATTAATATGAGTGACGTTGTGCTTGGAGTACCCGTTTTCTTGTCAATACCATAACCTTCGGTGCTGACAGCAACGTTATAACCAATTCCAGATTTTTCCGCTGCACCTT
Organism: Acinetobacter sp. ANC 5054; assembly: GCF_002135295.1. Taxonomy (GTDB): domain Bacteria; phylum Pseudomonadota; class Gammaproteobacteria; order Pseudomonadales; family Moraxellaceae; genus Acinetobacter. The sequence continues at coordinate 22,188 of NZ_NEGG01000018.1, forward strand.
TATAGCTATACTTTTGCTCAGAAATAGCGACATTAGCATTTAAATTATAGATTGGGACACCAATACCCCACGTACTATCATTGCTTGCTAATTCAGCAATTGAGTTATCAGAAATAAATCGTGCGGTACGAGCGATCGATTGAAAGTCCATGCCACGAATGGCAACAAATGCAAAATTATCGCCTGCAGCTTTTGTTGATAAATTTTGAGTTAAAACATTATTAGTCAAGCCTAAAGTAGCCTTAAGCTTATCATTCACTAAAAACTCTAAACTTTTGGCTTGTATACTATTGATGTAGATGTCACCAAAATCAATAAAAGCATTTTTATCTGCAACTAATGATGTAAGGTTTGAAAATTCAATTGCATAACTACCAATGCCTGTATGCCCAATCTCCAAGGTAGTTGGTGACTGACCAGCAACAAGATTTGGATCATTCTTGCCTGTAAAGTCTGCACGCATTCCTAAATGCAAACCACCTGACCCGACAGATTCATAACCTGAAGCTTTATTCGTTAAACCAAAATCTTTGATACCTTCCTGATTTGCATTGATTGACACTTTAGCGTTGGTGACTGCGCCAGAGGCGCCCATGCGGATTAGATTACGTTGCTCACCTTTGTCAGTTGTATAGCGTAAATCAATATTTACCCCTGGATTCGTTGCGTTTGTCCGCGATTCATGTACAGTCGAATTATCTTTTACCCGACCTAAATTTACAGTGTGGTCAGTAGTTCCTGTTGATTTTGTTGTCAGCACAATCCCTTCATCTGCTGCAACATACATATAGCCAGTACCAGCAAAATTAAAGTTGAAGTCTTTCAACGTTAGACTGCGGCCATTCATACCATGACTAATACTGGCATTTTGTAATTGGAAGTCTAAGAATGCCGTATCATTTCGATTGAATAGACCATTCGTGGTTTCCAATATCAACTTTAATGGAGAGGTCGTCGAGATGGTTAGTGACCCTAAATCTTGCGAAGGTGTTTGGCAGCTTGCTCCCTCACATAGCAACATAATATGTTGAGCAACAGCGGTAAATGGACTAATACTTGCTGCGACACGTATGCCAGCGCCAGCATCTGTTTTACCTACATCAAAATCTAGTTTTGACGTAATTGTACTTTGTGCCACACCATCAATTTGCACATCATGCAAACCTATTTTCTGTTTATTTTGATCTGATGGATCAACCCAGTTCAGTTGATTCACCTTTACTCGCGAAACCTCGTGGGTAATGGAAATTCCATCCTGCCCCGTTACATCACTTAAATGATCATCTGATAATTGCTCAAAAGCATAGGTGTACTGAGCCAGTATAATACTGGTCGCAAGTGCTGTCAGCGTTGTTATTTTTTTCATTACAATATCCTTATTTTCAGTCTTGGCTGATTAACAGCGACCTGTACTACTCCCAGTACAGTTAAAACTAAAGATGTTCAGCTTGCCACTCATGTGCATATTTCCATGCACATTTACCCCCATAAAACCTTGCTCTGAACCTCGATCAAAATCTGGCACTTGTAATCCACTTACAGTCGAACCATCTGCCTTCTTTTCAGTATAGGTACTATATGTACTGATATTTTCATATCCTTCCTTACCCGTTGTTCCTGTTTCAACCGCTAAAGTCGAGAACCCCAAGTTACGTATTTTTAGTGGTTTATCATCGTAAAATGTCAATTGCATCGCCGTTTGCGGATTACCTTCACGGTTAATAATGGTTACACCATCTAAAGAAAATTGATCAATTTGCAACGTCCCTTGAAACTGTTTAAAGACCAACCATTTTTTATTTCCATTGAGATCTACGTGATTATTTGGAGCGATTGCCAAACGACAGAATTCATTTGAAGAACATTGATATCCATAAAACGCTTGAGTGGTTTTTCCATTAGCATCCATAACCGAAATATTATTTTTGCTCATGTCATTTGCATATTGATGATTCAGTGATAATGTCCAACTCAAATCAGCGCCACCTTGACCTGTAGCTGCTGTCAACTCACTATTATCCATAGAAACAAGACCTGCGTGGCTTTGTGCGACTGCTACACATAATAAAGCGAATGCAAATTTATACATTATTATTCTCCTACAGGCCTGTAGTTTTAATTTTTAGATGTTGAATCAGCACACCATCGATAGCAACTGAACCTAAATTGGTGCTTTGACCATTGATATCCTTAAATACAATGCCTGTTGCTTCTGCTGTACTTTTCGCATTTAGCAAGTTGTTTGGTAGTTTTTCTACTGTACCAATCGCGATACTACTGTGTGTTGCATTACGCCCCTGATAGCTTGCTGTCGCATCCGTTGAATTTCCTTTTATTTCAGTACCACAGGTATAAACATTACATGTTGATCCCTTAAAATCTGCCACAGTTAAACCCGATGTTCCTGTGCTATTGCCTGGTATATCTGTGTAGTAGGTATAAATTTTACTGTAAATAGACGGTACATTTGGAATACGCGTTACTTCCAAAATAATATTTCGCCCTTCCGAACCAACAATAAATGGTTGGTACATATTGCCCAATACTAAGTTAATATTTGGACTGTATAGATATAAACCTTCTTTCTCATTAAAAATGGGAGCGGCTGAACGATCCATAGCGGGAGTAGCTGCAGTACCATCATCTAGGTCTGAGCGTGCGGCAGTACTAATACGAATACCACGCGCATCCAAATCAGAATCATTTATGCTTAAGGTTTCAGCATGATCATTGGTATTGATACGGATTAAACTTGCTAAGCCTAAAGTTTGGTTATAATTGGTATTTGTCGACTTAAGTGTTTGGAAAATTCTCACTTGTGAGCCATTTAGGCTCAATCCATTTGCCACGACTTGGGTACGTAAACGATAGTCTTTATCTAGCCCACTCTTTGGCGCGCCAGTAATAGGATCGACAGCATTACTTGAGTTTAATTGGCGAGAAAAAATATCCATCCATAAGCCAAGCTTAATGGTATTTGCTGCATCATCGACTCCTATTTTCTTAAGCGGTGCTTCTATCGCAAGATAACCTACATTTCCTGTATTACCTTTTGAAAATTGCTCTACATCTTGGTTTCCAGCATGGAATAACCATGGATTATCGGCTGTTCCCCAATTAAAACCTTGATCGGTATAACGGGTTGCTAAAGAGCTTTTACCATTTTTATCTTTAGAATTTGAAAGTGCTAAACCGTAAATAAAAACATCTGCTTTCGTTCTTAGGCTCGAAACCGTTGCAGTTGATGCAATTTGTTTTGCTGTAATCTCAGCATTTTTTTTCACAGTTGCTAATGCAGAATCGCTTGCCTTTTGAGCTTCAAGCTTGGCATAGTCAGATGCCAATTGATTAAGCGTTTCTAATGCTTTTGCTGCTAACTGCGTATCTTTAGTTTTATCAATGACATTTGATCGGGTTATTTTTCCTGATACATAATCCTTATAAAACTTGGAGTCAGTAGGTAAATTGCCTGTACTATTATTACCATATAATAGCTCAATCATCTCATAGGTATTAGCTAAAGCATATTCTTTCGATTTATTATCTTGTCCAGCGGTCAAGGTTTTACTTGTAGTTCCGTCATTTGCCAGACCCGAAATAATGGTACCATTTTTATAATCTGCATAACGCTGATCATAATAAGCCTTCATGGTAGCTGACTCAAGATAAGATTGTACTATTCGACCACGATATTCTGCTGAATATGTCGTGTTGGTTTCATTGGTTACACGCGTTGTGTTTTGAGATACATAAGTGGCTTTGGAACTAATTAATGTTGAATCATAAACACCGTTATAGCCTGTAACTCGGCCTTGCTGATAAGCATCTACATATGCTGCTTTATAAATTTTATCGTAAGCACGTTGACCCAATTGCTCGTAGTTTTCGCCCGTTGGAATAATACGGATAAAACCCGTGTCATTTTTACCAGGGTCGACTACACCAGAGGCATAACTTGAAGCAGTAGAACGGTCATTCGCCCCTTGAAAAACCATTTTAAAGTTTTCAAGCGTTAGAGCAACACCTTCACCAGTCGTAGTAGAAAGTGTTTCATCAGATAAATGTTCAAGTGCATAGACCGACGGCACAGCCAACATGCTGACAGCGGCAGCTAAACAGCTCTGGCGAAAAAGCTTAGCATGGGTAAATTGAGTCATCACGACCTTCCTTTTTCAGATGCTCCGCATCTCTTTTATATTTATTCCGTAGTACTGGTTTTGGTTTTATGTTCCATTTATTCCTTAAACGGATTGTTTGATAGACCAGTCACTCAACTTTTAATTATGCTGAATATTTATTCAATTGCAAAAAAATACCCCCTGAATGGTCCAATTTCCGATGAATGACCCGCACAAAAAAAGCGAGCTCAATCGGCTCGCTTTTTAAACAACAGGTCAACTTTATGCTTTAGGTAAAGTCACGCCTGTTTGACCTTGATATTTACCACCACGGTCTTTATATGATGTTTCACATACTTCATCAGATTCAAAAAATAACATTTGAGCTACACCCTCACCTGCGTAAATGCGTGCAGGTAAGTTCGTGGTATTTGAGAATTCTAATGTCACATGACCTTCCCACTCGGGTTCAAGTGGTGTCACATTTACAATAATACCGCAGCGAGCATAAGTCGATTTGCCCAAGCAAACGGTGAGTACGTTACGTGGAATACGGAAATATTCAACAGTTCGTGCAAGTGCAAATGAGTTTGGCGGAATGATGCAGACATCAGACTCGATATCTATAAAGCTTTTATCATCAAAGTTTTTAGGATCAACAATTGCTGAATGAACATTGGTAAAAACTTTAAACTCACGAGCACAACGTACATCGTAACCATAGCTTGATACGCCATAAGAAATAAGCTTTTCGCCATTTTCATCATAACGGACTTGGTTTTCTGCATACGGTTCAATCATGCCGTATTTTTCGCTCATTTCGCGAATCCAACGATCAGACTTAATAGCCATTTATTTCAATCCAAAAACTTAAATCAATTATTGCGTGGTACTTTAACTGAAATTGAACTTAATGAAAATAAGTTCCACGATTCTGGGGAGATTTAGTCCAGAATCGCTCGACCAGCCTAAAGTTTTAACAGCGCTGAATAACTTAATGGAATTGAAAAACTTACTAAAACTAAGGATGCTGTACGTTGTAAATTGGCTTGATTTAACCAGCTGATTTTATTACTTGCTAAAATTGAACCGATAAATGTCCAAAAGAATGCAATGGGTACAATGAGCAGTAAAAATACCAGCATATGTGCAGCATAGTACTGCGGGTTGGTCCATGCAATTGCTGGAAAAATCGCTGAAGCAAATAACAATGCTTTAGGGTTCAGTAAGGTGGCAACAAAAAGTTCGCGTGCAAGAATACCCTTTTGATTGAAATTTTCAACGACTGTTGCGGTACGCCATAGACGAAGCGCTAAATATAAAATATAGCCGGCACTAAATAATTTTAGTACCGTCGGTAAAAGTGGAAGGTGAACGGAAATTTTCCCGATCAAAAAACCCCATAAGGTAATCGAAATAAGATAGCCAAATGCTTCAGCAGGGATCAGGCGAAATGATTTACGAAGACCAACTTGTATACCAGAAGAAGCCAGCAATGTATTGGTCGGCCCAGGCGTCAATAAAATAGTGACAACTAGACCAATAAAAAACCATGAAATCATACTTTGACCTCAAACTTAATCCGCGAAGATTAATTCAGTTTGCTGAACTAAGCAAAAACTTATTTTACTATGATTTATGAATTTAAGTGATGGTTAAAAATTATGATTATTTTTCAAAATATTAAGTAAATATTTCATAAGCTCAAAAGATAAAACTTTAGAGTCAAATTTTATTTTAATATTCAAATATGTTTAAATTTTAAACTGTTTAAAATCAATATTAAGTAAATTAAAGCCTGACTTAAGTCAGGCTTTAATCTAGTGAAAACTACAGTTTAGTTGCCTAGAACAGCTTTTTTAACGTTTTGAGCTGTTTTCACTTTCTGTGTTGCTTTATTTTTTTCTTTAGTTACTTTCGCTTGTTTAGCTGAGGCTTTTTTGTCTGCTTTCGCTTTAGCTTTTGCAGCTTTTTCTTCAGCAGCTTTTTTTGCTTTCAATTCTTTTGCAGTAAGTTGTGCTTTTTGATCTGCCACTTTTTTCGCTGCTTGAGTTTGTGCAGCATTTGCTTGTTGAGCTGGCAATTGTTTTGCGGCAGCGAATTTTGTTTCTGCATCAGCCTTAGCTTTTACAGCTTTTTGCACATCTTTATTTACATCAATTTTTTGTTGAGCAACCGATGTCGCAACTTGTTTTACGCTAGGTGTAGTCGTATTTGCTAGCACAGATGTGGTCACACATGTCGTTACCACTGCAAAAGCCATGATTTTAACTAATGTATTCATATGATTTCACTCATTATTTATCGCTTCATTTCTTGTTTTTCATTAAGCGCTTAAATATAGAGTTACATATGTACACAATGTAATTTTATGTAAAATCTCACGCTTACCATTTCAAAATTTGCATTGTTCGCTGTTTATTTAGACAAAAAAATCTGGCATGTCGCCAGATTTTTTCTACTTCACGATTCACCATGTTAAAAAATACGATTTTGATCTTTTTCTGCATGGGTTAATTTAGCAGCAATTTTCTCCGCAATCGCAAGATAACTCTCTGCCGCATCATCTCCTGCAATGACAGAAGGTTTCCCTGCATCAGCATTTTCACGAATTTGCACATTGAGCGGTAAACGTCCCAACAGTGGAATATTGTATTGGGCAGAAAGTTGGTCACCACCACCCGTGCCAAAGATTTGCTCTTCGTGACCACAGTTTGAGCAGATGTGCGTCGACATATTTTCAATCACACCCATGACTGGAATTTGCACGCGATTGAATAGCTCGATCCCTTTAGTCGCATCCATGAGTGCAACGTTTTGTGGTGTAGTGACAATGACAGCTCCCGTCACAGGAATACGCTGAGCGAGCGTTAATTGGATATCACCTGTACCCGGCGGCATATCAATAACCAACACATCCAAATCTGGCCACAGTGTTTGATTGAATAATTGCATCAACGCACCCGTCGCTTTCGGGCCACGCCATGCAACAGGCGTATTGTGATCACCCGTTAAATGACCAATTGACAGTACTGCCATGCCATAAGCATCAAGCGGAACAAAATGTTCGGCTTCGATCATTGGGGTACGACCCGCATTACCTAACATGGTTGGAATACTAGGGCCGTAAATATCTGCATCTAAAACCCCAACTTTCAGCCCTAACTGCTGTAAAGCCAGTGCAAGATTGACGGTTGTTGTTGATTTACCGACACCACCTTTACCAGAAGAAACCAAGATTACATTTTGAATGCGTGGATGTTTAGGCACATCTCGTTGTTGTGGTGCCGCTTTCTGAATAGGTGGGTTATTGGGATCGATTTCTTCTTTTTTTGCTGTAGGTGCAACAGTAGCAGATGCATCAACCACAGGTGGCAAATGACTTTTTTGCGGAGCTGTTTCTTCTTTCGGCTGACTAGAGCAGCTTTCACCTTCCGCATGATGATGACCACAACCACCTGCACTATGCCCCGTTTTTTGTTGAATGACGTGCATATTCAATTCGGTAATGCCGCATTTTTCTAAAGCGTCTGCCAAGTCATCATGAATTTTTTGCAGATCATCTGCTTCTGAAGGCAAAGTATTAATCGTAATTTGTAAAACCTGACCTTGCACATTGATTTGTGTAATACGGTCTTTCAAAGCATTATTTGAGTTAGGTAAAACATAGTTTTGTAAAACCTGTTGGATTTCCTCCTCTTTCACCTCTTGCGCGGGCGAAAAAACAGATTTTAGGGAAGAAAGCCACGACATTGCTTTGTCTCCAAACAGGATTGCAAAAAATAATTAAGATAGTTTACCCGTTCAGTTGACGAAGGGTAAGTAGTAGATGATACGACTTATTTATATAAGCTTATAAAGTTGATAGATTTAGTCGGATTTATCACGATTTGAATAGAAATTTGTATGCTTATACGGTCTAAATAAATTTATTTTAAAATTGTATATACCCTGAATTTTTCTCATATTGCAGATTGCATATTTACATTTCAACTATACAAAAATACGTTTTTTCATTTTAAATTTCAGTTGCTTCAGTTCTATACTCTGTATGAACTGTATAAAAAACCCGCCAACTCTAAGGGTATAAAAGACAATAGAAGCTTTTTTTGACATGTATTTTTGTTTGTTCAATGACACGTTCCAGCCTAAGAGCTCAACATATTTTAATTCAGGAAGATCAATATGAAAAAATTGGGGATGCTGCTACTTATGCTCAGTAGCGCAACAGTAATTCAAGCAGAGATAACGACTGAATCCATCCAAACTGCTGACCGTCAAACTGTCGCGATTGGAGATCGTTTAGAGGATATGCAAAACCGTATGCAAGCCTCGCCAATCAAAATGACATCCTATTCAATACCAGAAAAAGGACTGCCTGCAACTTTGGCAGTTGATTACACCTATGAAATTGCCAATATGCAATATGTGATTACCGTTGTAGATGATCATGTCAGCAAAATTAAAACTGAAAATTTAGATGGTCTGCGCAAATAGACTTTACGCTGCTATATAAAATTAAATCTATGTCCGAGATAAGATTACCGCAGCTAGATAAAAGCCGTTCTCATAAGAACGGCTTTATGCATTTCAAGTTCAATCTGTTAAAAATCAAGCCTGATCGTCTTTTTTAAATTTATTCAATGTTTCTGTGGCTTTTTTCTTTAACTCATCAAATTTTTCAGTGGCTTGAACTTTTAGCTCATCAAATTTCACTGTTGCCTCTTGTTTTAATTCTGCCGCTTTGACTTTGGCTTCATCAAACTTATGGCTCGCCTCTACTTTGAGTTGCTCTAGCTTATCTTTTGCCTCGCTAGTCTGATCGGCATGTTCGTGCTTCGCCTCATTGACAGCTTTTTCGCCTTCGAGCTTCACTTCAGCAGCCTTATGTTTCACTGCATCAACCGCTTTCTCCCCTTCCAGTTGTGCTTCTTTGGCTTTCAACTTTAGGTCATCACCTAGTTCAGCTGCTTTGTCTTTTAATTCATCCAACTTATTTTCTGTTGTCATCGGTCTCACCTTGTACTCAGTTATTGTCTAACAATAGTTATAACGTGCTTTGCTTGGATCGCCTTAAAAAAACGCAATTAGAAACAATTGAACTACAGAGCTTTGCATTTAAATGGATGGCTAATGTGCTTGATTTACGCTTTAAATAAACTCGGTAAGAGATGAAAAGATTGAGTGACCGCACTTTTTTCAAAGGTGTTTTAATTCTTATATTTTCAGCTGATGCAGCGCGCATGGATAAAGCCCAAATGTATGAGCTTTATCGTTTTTGATATCCTTAATTTTGAAAATTTTTAATTATTTGCTCACTGTACTCATAAAGCTTACAGCCGAGAACAACCAAATAAACAAAATAAAACTACGACCTTGATTAAAATGAGCGACATCTGTGCCATGCAAAATATTATGGCGCGTCATCGCAACCGTTGAGCTGCTATCCATTTTATAGGCAGCAAGCTCTGCAAAATAATGATTCAGTTCATTGGCAATTTTCGACTTATGCCACAGACTTTTAATTTCATTACCTTTTAAGCCCGGAACAATTTTATACACATCAATAAACTTGGTATCATTTTGTTTTAGAAAACCATTTTCAATTAAAACGTCGGTCAAAATCCCTTCCAATTGCGCATATAACACAGGGATGCAGCCTGCATGAAAATTCAATTTATACAGTTTAAAGGCTTCGAGTAAGACCAAACGGCGCTGTGCTTTAGTTTCACCAATATTTAAAGCATCAAAAGCGGCTAACATTTCTGTTTGAAAAAATTCGCTATTAATGACATTGAGCAAATCAAAGTCTGCATCATTTTCATGTTGATGTACCTGTTGCCAAAAATACAATAAATTCAATGCATCATTTGCCACTTTCATTTCAACTGGCTGATCTAACTCGTTTGCCAAAACCTGAAAATACGGCTCTTGTTGAGCCAAGTCGGTCAATGTTTGAATTAAAAATGCGTGTTCTTTTGCGGAGATTTGCTCAAGATATTGCTGTGCTTCTTTTAGTATTTGATTTCCAAAAAGCTTCTTTGATTGCGCATGTTGTGGAATACGGGTTACAGGCTGGTCATCTTCATAATCATGGTCGTACATGGGCATGTCACTCAAAGGCATCTCATTAATGCCCTATTATCACTGTTATTGACTGCTCAATATAGAAATATTTAGTTTTAAGCAGATTTCATTGATTCCATTGTGCAAGTCGAAGCTATCTAAGGTAAAATCGTTGACCTTATATAAAATACGAATGAGAGAGTCATATCCGTGCGTAATATTTTAGTCACTAACGCCCTTCCATACGCCAATGGCCCGATTCATATGGGTCACCTACTCGGTTATATCCAAGCAGATATTTGGGTACGTGCGATGCGTGCAATGGGTCATAACGTGACTTATGTTTGCGCAGACGATGCTCACGGTACAGCGATTATGCTTCGTGCTGAAGCAAATGGCATTTCACCTGAACTGCAAATTGCCAATGTACAAAAAGAACATGAGCGCGACTTTGCTGGCTTTAAAGTGGATTTCGACCATTACGACTCAACAAACAGTGCTGAAAACCAAGCACGTGCTTCTGAGATTTATATTAAAAACCGTGAAGCAGACAACATTGCAGTGCGTCCTGTAACTCAATTGTTTGACCCTGAAAAAGGCATGTTCTTGTCTGACCGTTTCATTAAAGGCACATGCCCGAAATGTAAAGCGGAAGATCAATACGGTGACTCATGCGAAGTATGTGGTACGACTTATAACGCGACTGAATTACTCAATCCAAAATCGACTTTAAGCGGTGCGACACCTGTAGAGAAATCTTCAGATCACTACTTCTTTAAACTACCGAACTTTGGTGAATACCTACAAAAATGGACACGTGACGAAGGTCGTTTACCTGTGTCGATTGCCAACAAGTTAGATGAATGGTTTGAAGCAGGTCTGTCAGATTGGGATATTTCTCGTGACGCGCCTTACTTCGGTTTTGAAATTCCAGATGCACCAAACAAATTCTTCTACGTTTGGGTAGATGCACCTATCGGCTACATGTCGAGCTTTGAAAACTACGTTAAAACTAAACGTCCTGACCTTAGCTTTGATGATTACTGGAAGAAAGATTCTAAAAATGAGGTGTATCACTTCATTGGTAAAGACATTGTTTATTTCCACGCATTGTTCTGGCCTGCAATGCTGGAAGGTGCAAACTACCGTACCCCAACGAGCTTGTTCGTCAACGGTTTCTTGACTGTAAATGGTCAGAAGATGTCTAAATCTCGTGGTACGTTCATTAAAGCTGAAACGTATCTTGAGCATTTAAACCCTGAATACCTACGTTACTACTTTGCATCTAAGCTATCTGATAAAGTTGAAGATTCTGACTTGAACCTTGATGATTTTGTGCAAAAGGTTAACTCTGACTTGGTTGGTAAAGTGGTAAACATCGCAAGCCGCTGTGCGAAATTCATTAACACCAAGTTTGACAATAAATTGTCTGCTACTTGCGCAGAGCCTGAATTGGTTCAAAGCTTTATTGATGCTGGCGCTTCAATTGCTGCTCAATATGAAGCACGTGAGTTCTCTGCTGCAATCCGTGAAATTATGGCACTTGCAGACAAAGCCAACCAATATATCGATGAGAAAAAGCCTTGGGCACTCGCTAAAATTGAAGGCGAAGAACAACAAGTTCATGACGTATGTTCAGTTGGTATCAACTTGTTCCGTCAATTGGCTGTGTACTTAAGCCCTGTTCTTCCAACTTTGGCTGCACAAGTTCAAGCCTTCTTACAACTCGATGCATTTGACTTTGCTTCTCGTGAAACGATTCTTGTGGGTCATGAAATTGCCTTGTTCCAACCGCTTATGCAACGTGTAGACCCGAAAGCTGTGGCTGCAATGGTAGACGCATCTAAAGATTCTTTAGCTGCGGCGGCTGAACCTGCAAAAGTTGAAAAGAAAAAAGAGAAGAAAGTTGCTGAGAAAAAACCTGAGCCTAAAGTCGGTGAAGCTGAAATCATCAATATTGATGACTTTATGAAAGTTGACCTACGTGTGGCTGAAGTTTTAGAAGCAGCTCACGTTGAAGGTTCGGACAAACTTCTTCAATTGACTCTAAATGTCGGTGAAGCTGAACCACGTAATGTATTTAGCGGTATTCGTGAGTTCTACCAACCGGAAGACTTAAAAGGCAAATTGGTGGTAATGGTAGCGAACCTTGCGCCACGTAAGATGCGTTTTGGTATTTCGAATGGTATGGTGCTTGCAGCAGGCAACGGCGAAGGTGTTTGGGTAATTTCACCTGAATCTGGCGCTAAAGCTGGTGATAAAGTGTCTTAAGATTTAAATCTTAGATAGAAAAAAGCCTCTACGTTGTAGGGGCTTTTTTGTGCGTTAAAGTTCCCCCTCCATTTAAGATAGGGTTAGGGAGAGGAATCTTTTGAGAAGCCACTATATTTTAATGGGGCTCGTGCTTCTAACTTGCTTTTTTCCTTGTAAATCATCTACAAGTGAAATTTTGCTTTCATCAGATAAATCTGCGTATTTAGTTTTTAGATTATCTAATAAATAGCTGTTAGATAAATTAAATTCTTCAAAAATAGTATACCAATCTTTTACATAGCATTTTATTTTTCCATCATCTAATACTAAGCCTAATTCATTTTTATCCTTATTATTTTTTAAATGAGAAGTTATTAAGTAATCATTTTTAGAAATTTTACGACCAACTAATATCAATTCGAAATATAATTTACTGTTACCTAATTCTGGATGATTTGATATGATTGATGCATATTCAAGCAACTGTTGAAGATGCTTGTAATTTAAAGAAACGCTTGGTCGTTTTATTTCTATCACAACACATTTATATATTTGTTGATTGGTAGAATTTACTGTCTTTCGCTTTCTTGCAAGGAATAAATCAACTTGTCTATTTAGCCCTTCTAAAACAACTTCATTATTTTCATCGTCTTTGTCTAAATCTTCAGTACCAAAATCATTTATGCCGTTTATTGTATTTCTTAAGTTGTGACTAATCTTAGTGAATGAATCCTCTTCTGCTCCTAAAATTTCGTATTGGGATCCAAACAACCAAGTATTAGCTTCAATAATTTTTTGTAGATCTGGAGTTTCTAACACTGTTTTGTAATGGTTATTCATTAACTCTTTGAGCTTATTTATCGCTATTTCTCGTTTCTGTAAGGTTTCAATAGTGCTTATAATATTTTCTAAAGTAGTTGATTTTAATTGTTTAGCTAATAGATCAACTTGCGTGTCATTTAAATCTAAAACATTATCTAGCACATCAAAGATTGCATCATTTTCATTAGATACTAAGAGTTTATCTAACATTCTAATAATAATTTTTAAAGGTTTAATAGAAAGATTAGCAAAAACTTTTGGATCAGCTAAATATATACTCTTAAAAGCATCTTTTGTATTTCTCTTTCGCCACAATGCATAGCTGTTCTCATAGCCAATATAAGATGGAAAATAACCTTTTTCATCGTACTTTTCTATTTGTTCATCAACATATTCTCTAAGATAATCTTCATATATTTCTTTTAGAAAATTACTCATCTCTGAATTAATATCACGTAATATTTTTTGCTGTAATTCAAAGCTTGGATCTATGTCTAATAAATCTTTATTGAAACTGTCATTCCATTCAGATAATGCAAAGCAACTAGTATGGAAATCAATTTTATTATTAGCCTTACTTAAGACCTTTGATATCGTTTTTTGTTGTGAATTAAGTAAAAAATTATACGATTTATCATTGCTAGGCTTTTCATGCCACCGTATAGCTTTGATCTTAAAATCAAAACCCTGAATTTGGACATCTCTTTCAAAATTTGAATTATCTAAGATTGGTATTTCAACACCATTTAATAAGAGTTTTTTTTGAGGGTTTACTATTAATAACCAGCTAAATTCTTTCCTTAAAGATTCAATAAAAGATTCATCAGTTGGAAAGTTTTTTGTTTTTTCAGAATATAACGAACTGAGAACGACAAATGTTCCCGATTCTAATTTCTTTAGATTGCTATTTTGATCATTATCTTCAAAGAATTGGCAATCGTATTCTGAAATATTATCTGCTGAAATACTAATTTTTGCGTTAGTATCTTTGAATTTAGTGAACCATACTGCATTATTTGCAAGTGTATGAAAGGCTAAACGTCCTCTACCATGAGAACCATGCACATTATCATCATTTTTTTTACTAGACTCATTAAACTTATCAAAACTATTACATAAGTTTGATATATCGATTCCATCTCCATCATCCAAAATTGTGATGTAATCTAGACCAATTGCTTCATTTCTTATCAAACTAATATTTACAGTATTGGCTTTCGCATCAAAACCATTCCATATATATTCAAAAATTGACTTGAATGGCTCTTTATTATTGAAGTGTTTTTTAATTCCTTCATTAGTAATCTGTGTTTTCCCCTTAATGATTGTCATGCCGAAAGCCTATTTTTTATTTTATAGAATTAGCCTTTATACTCAATAGTACATTCAAGTGTCAATTTGTGCTAAAAATTAGATTTTTTCTATGAATAGAATCACCTACAAAAAAGTTAAAGCCCATATTTATAGCACCCACCCTAAGCGCTACAGCTATCACAACCTAAGCTAATTTAATCACCTCTCCCTTACAAAGCAGTGCTTCTCATCTCCTAAAAGGAGATGGAAATTCATTGTAAATTAAAATATAAACCCAATAAAAAAGCCCCTATTCGTAGAGGCTTTTTTGCTTCGTTCAATCACTTCATCCCAAAAATGAGCTTTAACCCAAGCACTGTCATCACTGCCCCAGCCGCCCGATCAAAACCTGCTTTAAACTTCAAATACACTTTACGTGGTTTTTCTGCTGACAAAGCAACAGCAACCAAAGAACACCACCCCGCATCAATAAAGAAGCAAAGAATCGGCAGTACAAAATAAAAATAAGTTGGAATATCTTTCGGAAGTAATGCTGTAAAAATACTGGCAAGAACAATCGCAATTTTAGGGTTAGATAATTGCGTAATGAGACCTGTGGTAAACGCACGACGGAGTGACATTTGCGAACTACTTGAATCGCCTGCTTCAATGGGCTCTTTGGCATGTCGAATAATTTTAAATGCCATCCAAAGTAAATAAATACCACCACAGATTTTCAAAGCTAGATATGCAGATGGCACAGCCAATAAAAATGCTTGTAAACCCAAAACCGCAAGTAAACCAAAAATTGCCGCACCTGTTCCAGTGCCTAGCGCAGTAAACAAACCATGTTTTCGTGAAATCGCAATTGAATTTTTAGCCACATAAATTGATGTCGGCCCCGGACTCATTGCCCCAATCATTAATGCAAAAGCAATAGAGCCTAATATCCAAAATGATTCCACAACAGCACCGACTTTATCTAATAACCGTGGCAATTTTACCGATTAGATTTATGAATTTCTCCCTATTATTCACAATGTTTTTACCAAATGACCAAATTTTTCACTATAAATGTCTTGAATAACCTAAAAATCCATCGCATGATCAGACAAAGTACAAATTAAATATGAAAAAGATGAAATTAGCTGAAGCACTCCTCTTGCGTAGTGATCTACAAACTAAATTAGCTTCCCTACAACAACGTATAAACAATAATGTGCTGATTCAAGAAGGTGATGCACCAAGTGAAGACCCAAATGGATTAATACAAGAAGCCTTTGCTGTGAATAGCGAATTGCATGGTTTAATTGAAAAAATTCATGCCACCAATGCGCAGGCAAAAACCAGTTCAGGGCGTTCAATGCTATCCGTCCTGAATGAACGTGATTTATTGACTCAACAGCATCGGATTTTACAGCAAGCCATTGACAATTCTCGTCGTGAAAATGGTCGCTATAGCTCAAGTGAAATACGTTGGGTCAAAACCATTTCCGTGGCAGATTTACAAAAGCAAGCCGATGAAATCAGTCAAAAACTCAGACAAAATAATTTAGAAATTCAGGCATCAAATTGGCAAATTGACCTAATTTAAAAATATAAACCTCGGTTTATACCAGTTCGGGCATACTGGGCGAGTACAGAGCCTTTTTAAATGTTTGTAAGGCTTTAATACAACAAACTTAAATGCAGAAGTAAGACGTCTACTTCAAAATGTTCACACATCTGACGTAGCACACTGCATCTGTGACTCTTTACATGTCACGTCTCACTACCATGTACTGACAGTATGTCCACCCTATTCTCAACTTAAGAATGGAAAATAAAATCTATTCATTACTCGCCGCAGCTTCGTTTAATGCAACATCTTCGCGCGGTAATTTATAATCCAGATCATTCGCGGGTACACCGCCGATAATCATAGTTCTTTGTTCTTTTGGACGATGCATTTCATCGGTGGTATCACATGCCACGATCCACACACTGCATAGCATCATGGTCGGTATAATCAACAGGCTTCGTTTCATCACGCAGCTCCCTTCCATTTTTATAATTCTATTTTCAGCATAGCAGTTTTGTACAAAGTTGCATCATATTTTCAATTGCGATGCGCTGGAATTGTCAGGAATTATGTTGCTAAGTTCGAACTGTGTAATTGGCGCAGTGCTTCCAACTTTCATATACTCCCATTATAAATTTCGTTTAAATTTTATTTTTCATGTTTGAAACTATTGTGCAAAGCATCCCTGAACAAGTCATACATTATGAAAATGTTACACTCTGCATTAAACGATTAGACTTGGTTCATCCTCAAATTTCTGGGAATAAATTCTTTAAATTAAAATACAACTTGTTGAGCGCACAGCAACAAGGTTTTAAACGTGTCTTGACCTTTGGCGGCGCCTATTCCAATCACATTGCCGCCACGGCTTATGCTGCACATTTATTTGGATTTGAAAGTATCGGCATCATTCGTGGTGAAGAATTACAACATCGCGCACTCAACCCGACCTTAGCAACGGCACAACACTTTGGTATGCAACTGCAATTTATTTCACGAGAACGTTATCGAGAAAAAAACCATCCCTATTTTTTACACCAACTTACTTTAGATTACCCAGACCATTACATCATTCCTGAAGGTGGCACCAATGCCCTTGCTATAAAAGGCTGTACAGAAATATTAACGGAAGATGATCGAGAAAATTTTGACCTTATTTGCTGTGCAGTCGGCACAGGTGGCACCATCACAGGATTGATTGAATCAAGTGCTGTACATCAAACACTTTTAGGTTTTTCAGCATTAAAGGGTGACTTTTTGCATCAGGAAGTTAAGTTACAAACACCTAAACAAAACTGGCAAATCACTGATAGCTTTTGCTTTGGTGGATATGCAAAATCGACACCTGAACTGCTTCAATTTATTAAAAATTTTGAAAGAAAATATGGCATTCCCCTAGAACAGGTTTATACAGGAAAAATGCTGTTTGGTATTTTTAAAATGATCGAGCAAGGACACATACAGCCACAACAACGAATTTTGGTGATTCACACGGGCGGCTTGCAAGGCAAAAAACCATCCTAAATCTGCCTGAGTTTCTGCTAACAGTACATTAAAGCTTTCCCTGAAAAATCACTCAAAAGGATGTATAATCCGCGGTCTTTTCATTCTCCCGCAGGCTTGCTCATGTCCAAAAATCTGTACGATGTTGTAGTAATCGGCGCTGGTGCATCGGGCTTAATGCTGGCCTACAAAGCAGCGCAGCGCGGACGTAAAGTGCTGGTGGTGGAAAAAGCCAATAAAGTCGGCAAAAAAATCCTGATGTCTGGCGGCGGTAAATGCAACTTTACCAACCTGTATGTCGAGCCTGAAAACTTTATCTCGCATAACCCGCATTTTGTGATTTCTGCGCTTTCACGCTATACCAATTGGGACTTCATTGGCATGGTCTGCGAATACGGTATTGAGTATGAAGAGCGCAAACATGGACAGCTGTTTACCCTAAATGGTGCAAAAGAGATTCTGTCTATGCTCTTGGCAGAATGTGACAAAACAGCTTTGGTCGAAATCAAAACCAGCTGTGAAGTAAAAGCCATAAATACCCTCGAAGACCAAGGTTTTCAAGTAGCAACCAATATTGGCTATTTTGAAGCAGAGTCTGTGGTCATTGCATCGGGCGGTTTATCTATTCCTACCTTAGGCGGCTCTGCCATCGGTTACGACATTGCTAAACAGTTTGGTCACCATATTTACCCAACACGTGCTGGACTGGTACCTTTCACCTTCTCGGATGGTTTTAAAGAAGTCACTACCCGCCTAAGCGGCAATGCTGTAGAAGCGACTTTGTCTAATAATTTAAACAGCTTTACTGAAGCACTGCTATTTACTCACCGTGGCCTGAGCGGGCCAAGCTCACTGCAGCTGTCTAACTATTGGGACGTTGGTCAAAGCTTTAAAATTGACTTCCTGCCAAGTGTGGACTTAAACGAATTTTTCAAATCTAAAAAGCAAAGCCAGCCTAAAGTCTTGCTGCGTACATTAATGGCTGAACACTTGCCTAAAAGCGTGGTGCTTGAACTGCAGAACCTGATCTGGGCTGAACAGGCAGATACCGCAATTGGCAACATCAGTGATGAAAAACTGGAAAATATTGCACAGCGCCTGTCTAGCTTTGAGGTAAAACCTTCAGGCACAGAAGGTTACCGCACAGCCGAAGTCACTTTAGGCGGTGTAGACACTACTGAAGTTTCATCTAAAACCATGGAAAGTAAAATGCAGAAAGGCTTATTCTTCGTGGGCGAAATTTTGGATGTCACGGGCCATTTGGGCGGATTTAATTTCCAATGGGCTTGGGCTTCAGCGCATGCCGCGTCCGAGTATGTTTAACGATTACACAATAAAAAAAGGGCTGATAATTCAGCCCTTTTTTTATTGTGTAACATTATTCGAGATAGTCTGTTTTAAATAATGCAACTTGAGCAGTAGAAAGACGTTCAATCGTCATATCCATTTTTTCTACTGCTGCTGTGATATGTGAAGGTTGTGCATTTGCATCTGTTTTAAAGGTCGAAATAAACTGATTCAACATTGAAATTATCCCCATTAGTGTCATTCCTTGGCACGAAGCATAATTGCTGAACATGACAGCAACATGAATCCTAAGCATTTATATTTTAAGTAATATTCCATACATTACTATTTCTAAAAATACCAAGTTTTGGGCAAATTTCAATCATTATTTATAAACTCTTTGGTATAATTTTTTGACGCTGGTACAGATTCTTTTGTGTCTTGCACAGTATCAGTGCGTTTAGGCTTTGCAAAAATAAAACGTCGCGCACTCGCTAAAAAGCCAATGGTAATACCAGCAATAATGACTGGTGCTAAAAATTTATTCGGAGCTTTGGCCATAGAAAAATTTCCTTCTTCACAATCAGAATCGACCACTTAGCGTGGCCGATTTATGGAAAAATAAACAGGTTATTTCGGGTCATCTGGTTTTGGAATTATCGGTGGTGTAGAGGTTGCATCCACATTTTCCTCAGCCTCTCCAGTCGAACCAAATGGGTTGTTTTGTGGTTTATGCTCTGGATCTACATCAAGCTGATCTGGAGTTGCCGTTTCTTTTTCACTCACACCTGGTGCTGCTTGATGGATATTTGGATAACCATCATGAGCATTCACTTCAGTCATCTGGGTTGTAGATGAAGTTGTCGTTGTATTTGAAGCATTAAAAGTAGTTTTCGCTTTCGCTTGTTCTTGAACAGGATTTGGCTCATTCGCTTCACGTTTGGCTTTATCAATCAAATCAGACAGTACGCGCTCTGCTGGATTGCGACCACCTAAACCAAATGCCAAAGCAAAAGCGATTGCGACTGCACCGAGGGTAAGTCCAAATGCTAGATTCACGATGGAGTCTGCAATACCCATAGCACGTAAGCCCATTGCGACAACCAAGCCCATGATTAACACACGAACCAAATTACCTAACCAACGCGAGCTGTTGTATTCTCCGCGTTGAACAATATTCGCCACGATATTGGCAAGCCAGAAACCCACCACCAAAATAACCGCACCAAGCAAGATACTGGCACCGAATTGGATAAACATGGCAATCAAGCCACTAATTTGATCAAAGCCTAAACGGTTTGCAGCTTCAGACACCGCAAATAGCATGGTGAAAAATACAATCAGATACCCGACAACATCAGACACTTTGGTATTGCCCAAGAAGCGTTGAATATCTAATTTTTCAGGTACATTATCTACACCCGTTCCTGAAATTACATCGACCACTAAACGTGCCACAAAGCGTGACACCACATAAGCCAAAATTAGGATTAAGCCCGCAGCAATAATATTCGGGATGGCAAACATAATTTCATGCAGCATCGCTGTTGCCGGTTGCGAAATCGCATCGATACCCAAGGCTTCAAATGCCACAATCAACGCGGTGATAATGATGATCGCGAATACAAAATTACCCAATACTTGTGCAAGGTTTGAGTTTTTAAACATCCCGACTTTTTCAACTTGCTGCTGTAAACTCAGGCTTCGAACCAAACCTTCCACGATTCCACGTACAATTTTTGCCAGAATATAACCTATAAAAACAATCACACCTGCGATGAAAATATTCGGTAGATATGAAACGACTTCCGTCACCATATTTTGAATTGGAAACAACAAACCATTTAAACCGAGTATGGAGAGCACAATCGGGAGGAATAACAGTAGGATTAACCAATAAACGATTTCACTAATATTTTGACTGATGGGACTTACACCCACTTCAGCACTCAGTTTTTCATCTAATTGAGTCTTATTTAATAATTTTTGTGAACCTACTTTGACCAAACTTGCCACGATCCAGCCAATAAAACCAACTGCGACAGCAGCGAGTAGTTGAGGAATAAACAACAAGAATTGCTGAATCATATTGCTAAATGGACCGCTGACACTGGTTAGATTCAGTACATTCAATGCTCCAATGACCGCAATAATCAAAATAATCCAGAACACGACTCTGGAAATGATATTTTCGACATTAGAACGGTGACCAGTTGCACTGGATAGTTTTTGATTGGTGCCGAGCTTTTGTAAAACTTTTTTCACAGCAGCGGCGATAAGTAACGCAATAATCCAACCTATTAAAAGGATAGCAACTGCACTCAAAATAGGGTGAAACTGTTCCCAGTAATACATGGCATCAAAACGGCCACGCGGACCGCCAATATAATCATACATTCGTTCGCCCTCATTGTTATTACATCATCTGTTGTTATTTGCGATTCAGGATTGTTCTATTCATCACAGCATTTGGAGCATTAAAACTTGAGCTTTCTTTTCCACCATAGTTTTTGCTCATTTTTTATTCAACAGAAGTATGCATAACTCCAACAAAAGCTCACAATTGAATGTAAAAAGCCTTGGCATAAACCAAGGCTTTCATATCGATATAGACAAGCTTTAATGCGCTGTCGCAGTCGCTGTATTTGAATCATTCGCAACGGCTTCGTCACCAGCTGTACCCGTAGTCGTGTTATTCGGGGTTGCTGGTTGCGCATTTGGCGCAGGGTGCTCAGGTGGTGCATCGGATGCCGTAGGTTTAATATCTGCAAACATATACAGTAATAGCGCAATAAAGAAGATACCCACTAAAATCAGAATATAAACAGGAATACGTTTTTTCTGTGTTGTTTCTTCTGAAGATGAAAGATGGGGCGGCTTATTAAAATCGTGTGTCATAATCCCCTCACTATATTGTTGTTCGTTGTCGAATTTTTATACTATCAATACCCTGTTGATCATTGTGTGAAGAACAATTACAGAAAGTGAAAAGTTGTAACTTCGAGATCGATCAATAGTCTTAAATTTAGGGTATAAAGATTCTTTATCATTCGGTTTTAAGCATATCCAACAAATTTCAGTAAAGTTAGTCTTCTTTGTGTATTAAAAGCACGAGGCTGATTCTTCAAAAATAACAGGCTGAATATCCATATTTTTATGTAGACTGAATTTGCTAACGTTGTAGGTTCAAATGAGCTATAATCATGCACCTTATTTTTCTTCTGTTATCAAATCTATGGCGTACCATCAACAAGGTGTAACGCTTGATCTTGACACTGACGTCACTCATCAATGTACCCTTCATTACACTCGCGACCAACATCTCATTGGTATTATTGAATTTAATAAACCAAGCTATGTTTTAAAATGGGGCGACTTGGAATATTTCCGTCGACGTACTGAAGAATTTTCAGTGATGCCCTTCCCTGAATGTATCAATGCGATGGTGATTGATATACGTAATATTGTGGCTTTTCTAGATAACGAAGTACCCATTATTCCTTGGCGTTTACTCGAAGAAGAATGTCCGATTCGTTTGGTCGTGCCACAAGATCGTTTAGAACATTATGCAGGCTTTTTTGAACCGACATGGCTGACCTCAGATGTTGAAACTGCTATTCAAGAAATCCGTGAATTTATGGACATGTTTGTGCATTAAGCAGGATACTCAACTAAAGTCGAATACTAAAAACCTCCGAACGGAGGTTTTTTTTATTACTAAATAAAGATCCAATATTTCACCCTAAGAATAATTTTTCATAATATTTTCAAATTCTTAATAATAAATTATGTTCAATGTTTCTGTTTTTATGCACCATTTAATTGGTAACAATTCGGCAATAAATATCGCTTGAGCGTTCCTCAATTTATCACCTAAGATGTAGAAAATGATCTCTTTTTATTGCTGAAACATTTTTAAAAACAAAGTAATAAAATTAAAAGAGCAACATGATCATAAAAAGTGGAAATTATATAAAGGTAAAAAGGAGTTTTAACGATGACGTCAAAGAAACAATTAGCAACTTTATTCTGTGCAAGTGCACTTACACTGGGCATCACTGCATGTAGTGATAATAAAGCGCCGGCGACGGAAAAACCTGCGGGAAGTGAAGCTACTGCTTCTACCTCTGGCACTTTAGACAAGATTAAACAATCAGGTACGATTGTTCTAGGCTATCGTGATTCATCAATTCCATTTTCATATATCGCGGACAATCCAAATCAACCCGTCGGCTATGCACATGATCTTCAATTGAAAGTGGTTGAAGCCGTGAAAAAACAATTGGATATGCCGAATCTAAAAGTTCGTTATAACCTTGTCACCAGCCAGAACCGAATTCCATTAGTATCAAACGGTACAGTCGATTTAGAATGCGGTTCAACCACTAACAATAAAGAGCGTCAACAACAAGTTGATTTCTCTACTGGCTTCTTTGAAGTGGGTTCACGTCTATTAACTGCCAAAGATTCTGGCGTCAAAGATTTTGCTGATTTAAAAGGCAAAAAATTAGTGACCACTGCAGGTACAACATCTGAGCGCTATATTCGTCAGCATGAAAAAGAACTAGGTATTGGCGAAGTAATTTCTGCCAAAGATCATGCTGAATCATTCTTAATGCTGCAAAATGGTCGTGCAGCTGCCTTTATGATGGATGATATTCTGCTTGCGGGTGAAAAATCTAAAGCGAAAGATCCAAATAAATGGGAAATCGTGGGTACTGCGCCTATTCATGAAATCTACGGATGTATGATGCGTAAAGGTGATACTGGATTTAAACAAGTCGTTGATGATGCAATCAAAGCCACTTACAGCTCTGGTGAAATTAACAATATGTATAAAAAATGGTTCCAATCACCAATTCCACCAAAAAATATTAACTTAAACTTCCCAATGTCAGATCAGTTGAAAGCCTTGATCAGCAATCCACATGACCGTGACGAATAATAATCCCTAAACATTCTAAATCAGCTTAAGCCAAAAGGAGTTTGGCTTAGGCTAATTAAAGGGAGTTTCTATGAATTATAGCTGGAATTGGGGTGTGCTCTTCCAATCTACAGGTGTAGGTGATTCGACCTACCTCCATTGGATTTTAATCGGTATAGGCTGGCTGTTTGTCATCGCACTGGTGGCATGGAGCATTGCAATGGTGCTCGGCAGTATTTTGGGGATCATGCGTACACTACCGAGTCCCGTGGCACGAGGTATTGGTACCGCCTATGTGACTATCTTCCGAAATGTACCATTATTGATTCAACTTTTTATTTGGTTCTATGTCGTTCCAAATTTTCTACCTACCCCCATCAAAAGCTGGTGGATGAATGACCTTGGAGCAAATACCACAGCACTCATTTCTGCCAGTGTAGGCTTAGGTTTATTTACCGCAGCACGTGTCTGTGAACAGGTTCGTACAGGCATTGAGGCCCTGCCTTTGGGTCAAACCAATGCAGGTTATGCGATGGGCTTTAGTACATCACAGCTTTACCGCTACGTGATTTTGCCGCAGTCTTTCCGCACGATTTTGCCTCCGTTAAGTTCTGAGTTGACCAACTGTGTCAAAAATACCTCTGTAGCTTCATTAGTGGGTGTCGCAGAAATTATTTCGCAGATGAAAACCATCAGTGAATACACGCAAAATACCATCGAAATTTATACCTACGTCACCATTATTTTCATGGTCATTAATGTATGCCTGATTGGCTTTATGACCTATCTGGAAAAGCGCCTACGTGTTCCAGGCTTAATTGCAGGAGATAAATAATGGATTGGCTCACTTCATTTATTCAAGACTTGCAAGCATCAGGTCCTGCACTCTGGCATGGCTTTAGTATTACGCTCAAAGTCGTGATCTCAGCGACGATTGGTGGTGTATTTATTGGGACCATACTGGCGCTCATGCGTCTATCATCCATTAAAGTATTTAATGTCTTTGCCAAAGCTTATGTGAACTTATTCCGTTCCATTCCTTTGCTACTGGTGCTGATGTGGTTCTATTTCGCAGTACCGTTTATTTATACTGGAATCACAGGAAAGTACCTCACCATTGATACTGCCCTCGTATCCAGTATTGTGGCATTTATGCTCTTTGAAGCGGCTTACTTTTCTGAGATTGTTCGCGCGGGTATTCAATCAATTCCCAAAGGTCAAACCTCTGCTGCTTATGCACTGGGTATGAGCTATAGTCAGGCAATGCGATTAATTATTTTACCGCAGTCATTTCGTAAAATGACCCCTTTGTTATTGCAACAAACCATTATTCTGTTTCAAGACTCCACCATGGTCTATGCCATTGGACTCTTAGACTTTTTCCGCACCAATTACGTCCGCGGCGACTTAATGTCTTTGCTCACCCAATATATTTTGTTCGCAGGCTTGGTGTATTTCACTATCAGCATGATCGCAACCTATGCAGTTAAAAAATTACAACGGAGGTTAAGTGTATGACAGATCAAAAAACGATGATTGACCTCCAAAATGTCAGTAAATGGTATAAAGATTTTCAGGTCCTTACCGATTGCACCACGCAAATTAAGCAAGGCGAAGTGGTCGTTGTTTGCGGACCTTCAGGTTCTGGAAAATCAACGCTTATTAAAACGGTGAATGGATTAGAGCCATTTCAGTCGGGCACCATTTTGGTTGATGGTGTTTCGATTAACGATCCAAAGACCGATCTAAATAAATTGCGTAGTCGTGTCGGTATGGTGTTCCAGCATTTTGAACTGTTTCCTCACTTATCGATTACTGAAAACCTGACGATAGCCCAAGTGAAAGTCTTGGGTCGTTCGGACGCTGAAGCCAAGAAAAAAGGCTTAGCGTATTTGGAACGGGTCGGATTAAGCGCACATGCCAACAAGTTCCCTGCTCAATTGTCAGGTGGTCAACAGCAACGTGTAGCCATTGCGCGCGCACTGAGCATGGACCCGATTGCTATGCTGTTTGATGAACCAACCTCTGCCCTTGACCCTGAAATGATTAATGAGGTACTGGATGTGATGGTTGGTTTAGCAAAAGAAGGCATGACCATGATGTGTGTGACGCATGAAATGGGCTTTGCTCGTCAGGTTGCCGATCGTGTAATTTTTATGGATCAAGGCAAAATTGTCGAAGACTGTAGTAAAGATGATTTCTTTAATGCACCACGCGGCGAACGTGCACAACAATTCTTAAATAAAATCTTGAATTAAAAATATCTAAATAAAAAGCTCATCCAAGGATGAGCTTTTTTAATGCAGTCGGTCTTACCAATAATTTTCTACCGCAATATTTCCTTCACCACGTCGATTCATCGTTAATCCACGTGCTTTGAGTGCGGCTTTAGTATCGTCTACCATTTGCGGATTGCCACAGAGCATGACATGCGTCGTTTCAACATTAAACGCTAAGCCTGCAGCCTTTTCTAATTCACCATTTTCAATTAATACCGGTAAGCGATCATGCAAGGATGCATTCGGGTCACGGGTGATAATTGGAATAAATTTAAAGCCGCTGTGACCTTCACCAAAAGTTTCTGCAATTTCCTGTATACGATCCAGATAAGCCAGTTCAGACTCAGTACGCACGCTATACACTAAATTAATTTTTTCGTATTTTGACCAAGTTTCAAAGTCTTGTAGCATCGATAAAAATGGTGCTAAACCTGTACCTGTACCGAGCAACCACAAATCTTTTGGCAGTGGCAACTGATAACGCGCCAGCGTTAAAAAGCCATATGGGACTTTTTCTAAATACAGCTCATCACCCACTTGTAGGTGTTGTAAGTTCGAAGTAAATGCACCATCAGGTACGACAATCGAAAAGAACTCTAAAGTCTCATCAAAGGGCGATGACACCACCGAATAGGCGCGTACCACCAATTCATCACCAACTTTCAAACCTATTCGTGCAAACTGACCTGCAGTAAATTTAAAATGTGCGGGCCGCGTCATGGTAAAACTGAACAAAGTATTGGTCCAACGGTGTACAGATAAAACCTTTTCTAAGCTAAATTTTTCAATTGACATGATTTGAACGTGGCGTGAAAGACTGTGCTCATGTTAGCATGACAGCATAATTTATTAATATTTTTTAAATGTTAAGGCCTGATTCATGCGCATGACTTTACGCCAGTTGGCTGTTTTTGTAGCAGTCGCTCAAGAAGGTACCGTTACCAAAGCCAGTGATGCTGTCAAACTTACCCAAAGTGCGGCAAGTATGGCGTTGGCTGACCTCGAAGATGGTCTCGGTGCTCCATTATTTGATCGACTTGGTAAACGCTTGCAATTGAATGACTTAGGTCGTTTCCTTTTGCCTCAAGCTTTGGAAATTTTAGGGCGCTGTGAAGCTTTTGAACAAGCAGCTAAGGGTGAATTACAAAGTATTGATCTACGTTTGGGTGCGACCCTGACCATTAGCGATTACTTAATGCCTGATTTGATGGCAGATTTCCTACAAATTCAGCCGCAAGCACATTTACAGCTTCAAGTGGGTAATACTCGCCAAATGATTGAAGCGGTAAATCAATTCCAGTTGGACTTGGCATTAATTGAAGGTTCATGTCACCTGCCGCAACTCCAGTGCATTCATTGGCGTGATGATGAGTTAGCGGTATGCTGCTCACCTGAGCATCCATTAGCACAATTAGATCGTGCATTAAGCTCTGAAGACTTTAAAGATGTCGAATGGATCTTACGTGAAGAAGGCTCTGGTACGCGTGAAGTCTTTGACAATGCGATTTTAAAAGATCTCCCAGATGCCAACATTCGTTTAACCCTTGGGCATAACGAAGCGATTTTAAAAATTGTCGCGGGTGGTCTTGGCATGTCTTGTATTTCTAAACTTGCGATTGAACCTTTACGTGAAAAAGGTCAGCTGGTTGTGTTAAATACCCCATTCTGGCAGTTGGCACGTCCATTGTTCATGTTGGTGCATCGTCAGAAGTATCAAGGTCCCGGTTTAAAAGCCTTTATGCAATTTTGTGAAAAATCTGTATAAATAAAAAAAGCGCCAATTGGCGCTTTTTTGTTGAATTAATGTCGACCAAATTGTTGTTCACATGGAATTCCGTCACGATCTCCATCCATTTTTGTATCGGGACAATTTCGAAGGAAAAAAACAGCTTCATCATAGGAACGCATTTGAGTGCAGTGCTGACGACCATCACACTTAAACTGTGAAATAACTTGTTTCTGCACAGGTTCTCTCATATCCGTATTATTCAATGTATTTGTAGCTGAATCACCATACAAATTTTTTCTGCCTTGTTCAGAGAGCCCTTCACTCTGGAAGTCTCCCAAGGCTTTGCGTTGTCCTTTTACAATATTTTCATTTTTCTGCATTAATTCCTGCAATCGCTGTTTCTTTTGTTCCTGATATTGTTGATATTTTTCATATAGCATAAATGACAATATAACTATAACGATTAGTCCAATGATCGTGAATATTTTACTGCTATTACCTGTAAGATTTGTTTTATTAAGCTGTGACTTACTTACTGTTATTGGATTATTTTTAGATTGATTTGGTAACATTACATTCTGTTTTAAATCTAAACGCACGATATTATCGGCTTTGAACTTACCATTTTCTTCCACGATAAGATATTTTACATTCTCTCCAACCTTGGGTTCGATATGTCGACTTGGTACATCGGTAATATGAAAGAAAATATCTTTTTCTTGATCTCGTTGAATAAAACCAAAGCCACGCTCTGTGTTATAACTTTTGATTTTCCCCTCATGGAACATAAAAATATCTCTAATAATTTCTTTTAATTTGCAGATTGTTATAAAAAAGAGATCTAAATGACCTCTTCTTTATTACTTAATTATTGAAAATTTACTTACGTAAGTTTGAAAGCAATGCAGACGTAATAGACTGATTATTTGAAACAACTTTCGATTTTTTAGCTTTTGCTGATTTATCTTCTTCACGTTCAATATTAATGGCTTTATAACGATCACCATTTTCAACCACATTAAATTTAACGCGATCATTACGCTTTGGCTCTACACCATCTGCTGGAAAGTCAGAGATATGGAAAAATACATCACCTTCTTCACATGAAAGAAAGCCGAAGCCCTTTTCAGGATTGTACTGCTTAACTTTGCCTTTATATTGTTCGAACTTCATAAAGTATCCTATTCCATTTATGCCAATGTCATTAGTATATAAAAAAGAGGCTATAAAAGCCTCTTTTCTGATTCAACTCAAAAATTAATCTTTTTGAACTGAACCGAAAATTTTATCGCCAGCATCACCAAGACCTGGAACAATATAACCATTTTCGTTTAAACCTTGGTCTACAGATGCAGTATAGATTGTCACGTCTGGGTGAGCATCGTTGACGCGTTTAATACCGACTGGTGCTGCAACAAGAACCATAACACGAATATCTTTACAGCCACTTGCCTTCAACACATCAATTGCAGCAACCAAAGATGAACCTGTTGCAAGCATTGGGTCGATGATCATTGCAAGACGATTTTGTACGTCTGGTACTAGTTTTTTATAGTAAGTACGTGCTTCTAACGTTTCTTCATCACGTTCAAGACCTAGTACAGATACTTTTGCACTTGGAATCAAGTTTAAGAAACCGTCTAACATACCAATACCCGCACGTAGAATCGGCACAACCGTTATTTTTTTACCCGCAATACGGTCTACAGTCACTTTACCATTCCAGCCATCAATTTCATGATCGACCATTGGTAAATCTTTAGTTGCTTCATAAGTCAAAAGCATAGTCACTTCTTGAGCAAGCTCACGGAAGTTTTTAGTACTAATGTCTGCACGACGAAGTAATCCGAGTTTATGTCGGATTAACGGATGACGGATTTCATGGATAGCCACGGGAGAACACCTAAAAGGTTAAGATAAAATTTCATCTATTATAAAGCTATTTAACAAATGATAAAAATAAAAAAGCCCCCATTACAGGAGGCTTTTTTGTAATAACTAAATTAATTGTTTAATTGATTAGTTAAAACCACTTTGGATCAAGCTCATGATGAACTGTTGTAGCTCAGGTGAAATTGCAAAGTAACCGATTTGAGAAACGGCAATAATTGGGTCTGGATATACACCAATTAACAATACTAATGCAGCTGCGCCAAGTACCATGATACCACCCACTTTTTGACCCCAATGATCGACAGCATCGATACGTGGGTTTTCTGGCGGAGTCATGTACATCACAACCATCACACGTAGGTAGTAGTACAAACCAATACCCGAACCTAGAATCACCATTGCTGCTAAGAACCATGAACCACCAGCTACTGCTGTTTTGATGACAAGGAACTTACCAATGAAGCCCGCAGTTAATGGAATACCTGCTAAAGACAACATCATTACAGTTAAAGTTGCAGTCAAAACTGGACGACGCCAGAATAAACCACGGTACTCTGCAAGGCTACCAGCTTCGTCTTTGTTGTTGTACGGACTAGACATCAGTGTCACAACACCGAACGCACCGATTGTTGTTAATACATAAGTAATAACATAAACGTTTACGCTGCTAAATGTTGCAAAGCCCTGTACTTGAACAAAGTCTGTATTACGTGCGCTGATAATCGCCACAAGTAAGTAACCGAAGTGAGCAATTGAAGAGTATGCAAGGATACGTTTCAAGTTCACTTGACGCACTGCTAACAAGTTACCCGCAAGGATAGACAAGACTGCAATGATGGTCACAATTGTGATGAAGCTGTCTGAAAGGATCAAACCAGAAGCCAAGAAGTAACGAACAAATAGACCGATCATTGCCACTTTAGCGACAGTTGCAAGGAATGTTGCAACTGGTGCTGGTGCGCCTGCATATACGTCTGGTGTCCATTTATGGAATGGAGCAAGAGACAATTTGAATGCAACAGCAAATACAATCAGTGCAAGACCAAGCACAACACCTGGTTGACTGAACGATGTGAACATTTTGCCTGGTTCAGCAACGAATGCCATTGTACCTGTGTACGCGTATACGTAAGCCATACCCATCAACAACATCGCAGAT
This sequence comes from Acinetobacter sp. ANC 5054, assembly GCF_002135295.1. GTDB lineage: Bacteria > Pseudomonadota > Gammaproteobacteria > Pseudomonadales > Moraxellaceae > Acinetobacter. The sequence goes on from NZ_NEGG01000018.1 coordinate 53,075, forward strand.
GCAGTTGCTGAAAGCACCAAGTATTTCACGCCGGCTTCAAGTGATTGAGAACGTTGATGTGTATACGCCAATAGGCCGTATACTGGAATCGACATTAACTCAAGGCTGATGAAGAATGATGCATAGTGTGAACTAGCCACCATCAACAACGCGCCTGTTACTGAACACAGCATCAAGATGTAAAGTTCTTCGCGGTTATCTTTATATGATTCGATATACGCATGAGACAAAGTACAGCACGCTAGCGCTGCAATTAAAATCACAAACTGATACAGCATCGTAAACGGATCTACGATGAATAAGTTCATTACGTTTGCAGGAGCATAGTGCCCTGCAACGAATACAAAAATAATATAAAAGGCTGCAAGGTTCAGACCGATAACGGAAGTCGTTGCAACTAAATTGTGGTTACGCTTGATTGCAATTAGCAACATCACGACGATCGCAGTTAAAGCCACGATCATCACAGGAGCTAATGGCATAAGCTCAGAAAATGACATTGTGAAGTCCATGGCTTATTGCATCTCCACATTTTCAGGTTGTACAGCAATTTGCTGCACAACATCAACGACTTCTTGAACTGGAATATAACTGTTCGCAATCCACGCCATGCTTGAGTTTGAAATATCAAGGAAGCTTTGTGGGTATAGACCAAGCCATACTAGACCAAGAGCACAGATTAAAAGAATCACAACTTCACGCGCATTTAAGTCTTTCAACGGATTTGCATAATGTTGTTTTTGTTCTTCATTTGGCGTACCAAACAATGCTTTGTGGATCAGGATTAAACCGTAAAGACCGGCAAATACTAAGCTTACTGCAGCAAGAATTGTGTACACAGGGAACTTGTCATAAGAACCCATCAAGATGAGGAATTCACCGATGAAGTTACCTAGACCTGGGATACCCACAAGTGCAGCAACAAAGAACATTAAGAAGAATGAAAGGTATTGGAACTGACCACGGATACCGCCCATTAGACGCATATCACGTGTATGCAAACGTTCGTAAACTTGACCACACATAATGAACAGCGCAGCAGAAGAAATACCGTGTGCAAGCATCATAATCATCAAGCCTTGGAAAGTCAGGATATTACCTGCATACAAAGCAAGAAGTACAAAGCCCATGTGCGAAATAGATGTGTAGGCAAGCAGACGTTTCATGTCTGTTTGTTGGAATGCACACCATGCACCGTAGAAAATACCAATTAAACCAAGAATGATTGCAATGTCAGCAAACTGAGCAGATGCAACTGGGAAGAATGGAATTACGAAACGTAACAGACCATAAGCCGCAGTTTTAATCAAGATACCTGCAAGGTCAACAGAACCCGCTGTCGGTGCTTGAGCATGCGCATCAGGTAACCAACCATGTAATGGGAAAACTGGAAGTTTTACCGCAAAACCAATGAACATACAGATCATGAATGCATAAGCAATCGCTGGAGCTTGCGCTTCAACAGTATGAGCAACATTCATAAGAACATTATAGTTAAAGCTGATTTCGCCGTTGATTTGGTAACCAATAACCACTAAACCCAAGATACCGATCAACATGATCAGACCAGCAACTTGTGTATAGATGAAGAATTTAGTTGCAGCATAAACACGCGATTTACCCTCTGCCCCTTTATGACCCCAAAGTGCGATCAAGAAGTAGATAGGTACTAGCATCATCTCCCAGAAGAAGAAGAATAAAAATAAGTCAATCGCAAGGAATACACCGATTACACCACCCAAAGACCATAAAAGGTTTAAGTGGAAGAAACCAACGTTCTTTTGAATCTCACCCCATGAACAGCCTACTGCAAGTACACCAAGTAATGCAGTCAAACCAACCATAAGAAGTGATAAGCCATCCACAGCCAAATGAATGTGAATACCTAAAGTAGTAATCCACGGTAGGTCAAACTGTGCAGCCCACTGTGGTGTTTGAGTACCTAACTCATAGTTATAGGTACCGGTTTGCCATAAAACGACAGTCATTACCAACGTTAAAAGCATACCGATTAACGCGATATAGCGTGGTAAGTGCTTGTCGAGTTTATCGACAAGCCAACATACGAAACCTGCAATGAACGGTATAAGGACCAGAGCGGGTAGAATTAAATTGTTTGGAGTTTCCATTTTATTTCCCCACGACCTGAATCACGACCAGGATCAACAGTAAAGCAAACGTACCGAATGCCATACTTGATGCGTATTCACGCAATGAACCTGTTTGACGCGAACTTGTAAAGCTATTACCGCCTTTAACAAGTGCTGGTAATACAAGCCATAAGCCGTCAATTGGATCACGACCAATGATTTTAGCCAGTAGCAAATAAGGCTTAACAAATACGATGTTGTACAACGCATCAAAGCCCAATGCATTACGGCAGATATTTGCAAGGCCTGCACCCAATGAAGTTTTCGCAAACGATTTCACTGCGCTGTAGGCAAAAGCAAATAACACGACACCAACAGCCAAACCTGCAAGCGCGATACCCACTGCTGTATATTCAGCACTATGCATACCGTGTTCAAGTGCTTCAGGAACATTAAACGCTGGAATTTGTGCAGCATTTAAAATATTCGTTACTGGTGCTTTTAATACATAAGCTAAACCAGTTGAAAGCACAGCAAGAATCGCCAATGGACCCCAGTAAGTAACGCCTTTGATTTCGTGGTAAGGCGTGTTTTCTTTACCAAAGAATACAACCCAGATAAGACGGAATGTATAAATAGACGTTAAGAATGCACCGACTACACCAGTCCAGTATAAGCAATCATAAACTGCAATCGCTTGGCCTTTCACCCATACAGCACCCAAGATCGCATCTTTTGAGAAGAAGCCGATTGTGATGAATGGAATCGCTGCCAATGCACCGCCACCAATAGCAAAACAAGCAAACAAGAATTTGTTTTTGTGGAATAGACCACCCATCTTGAAAATGTTTTGTTCATGATGGAATGCAAGAATCACCGCACCAGAAGACAAGAATAATAATGCCTTGAAGAATGCGTGAGTCAGCATGTGGAATAGACCCGCTTGGTAAGCTTCAGCACCTACAGCCATAAACATATAACCCAACTGACTCATAGTAGAGTAAGCAAGAATACGTTTGATGTCTGTTTGAACCAATGCTGCAAAACCAGCAACCAGTAATGTCACCGCACCTGTGATTGAAATGAACATCATCACTTCTGGCGCTTGTTCAAACACGCTGAACATACGGCTACATAGGTAAACACCTGCTGTTACCATTGTTGCTGCGTGGATCAATGCAGATACTGGTGTGGGACCAGCCATCGCATCTGCCAACCATGTTTGTAATGGGATCTGTGCAGATTTACCTGCAGCACCCAAGAACAACATCAGTGCAGTCCAAATTGCAATAGAAGAACTCTGAGCCAAAACTGTTGGCGCAGTAGCTACAACTTCTGCAATGTTTAAAGTACCGAACTGTTGGTAGATTAAGAACAAAGCGATCAGTAAGAATACGTCACCTACACGAGTTACAGTGAATGCTTTAATTGCAGCAAAACCGTTTGCAGGTGTTTGGTAGTAGTAACCAATCAATAGGTATGAACATAGACCTACACCTTCCCAACCGAGGAATAACAACGCTAAGTTGTCACCCAACACTAGAAGTAGCATGCTTGCTACGAATAGGTTGAAGTATGAGAAGAAACGCGCAAAGTCTTCTTCGCCGCGCATATACCACGTTGCAAAGATGTGAATCAAGAAGCCTACACCTGTGACCATTCCCATCATTAATAATGATAAGCCGTCAAGGTGAAGCGTAAAGCCCGGTGCTAAATCACCTGCACTGAACCAAGTCCAAAGATGCTGAGTTGTCGCAACTGAACCTTTGTTCACAAAGTCAATACCTGCAATTAATGCAAATAATGCTGAAAGGCCGACTGAACCTGCACCAATAATGGCTGCAACTGATTCAGGAAGGTTCTTACGACCTGCCGCTAAAAGGATGAAACCGATCAGCGGGAATAGTACTGTTAAATATAAATAACTCATCCGCGCATCTCACTAGCAGCATCCACATCCAGGTGATGGAAGCGATGATAGAACTGAAGGACGATCGCAAGACCGATACAAGCCTCTGCTGCAGCAAGCGTTAAGATCAAGATAAACATCACTTGACCGTCTGGCTGTGCCCATGCACTCCCCGCCATGACAAACGCAAGAGCAGCAGCGTTCATCATGATTTCAAGGCTCATTAAAATAAATAGTAAGTTGCGTCGAACCATCACACCGTAAAAACCCAGTGCAAAAAGGATAGTTGCAACGATCAAACCATGTTCTAAAGGGATGTTGCCCATTATTGTTTGTCCTCTTCTGCACCCGGCTCACGTTTACCTAGATGGAATGCAGCGACAAGTGCGCCAATCAATAACATCGCAGCAACTTCAACCAGTAATAAATACTGTGTAAAGAGTGTAGTACCTACTTGTTTCGGACCTACAACTTCAGTACCCATAAGAGCACCTGTTGTTGTGTAGTCAGATTTCAGCATCCATACAAGGATTAAACCCATGAGGAAGCTCATCAACGCAGGATAAGCCCACGCAGATGAAGTCAACCACTTGCTTTCTTGCTCAACAGTATTTTGACCAAGATTCAGCATCATCACGACGAATACGAACAGCACCATAATTGCGCCAGCGTAAACGATAATTTCAAGTGCACCAGCGAATGGCGCACCCACGATCATGAAGATACCTGCAACAGCAAGTAAAGAAATAATCAAGCTTAATAAAGCGTGTACTGGGTTCGTGTTGGTCACAACACGAACTGTAGAAACAATGGCCACGAGTGCCATCAAATAAAATGGCCACATCATGGTAATAGACTCCGTACATCAACTGGCGCGCTTTCGCGTTGCGCTTGACCTTTATCTTTACCAGCAACTGCCATACCGGTTACACGGTAGAAGTTGTAGTCTGGATATTTACCTGGACCTGAAATAAGTAAGTTTTCTTTCTCATATACCAAGTCTTGACGCACATACTCACCTAACTCAAAGTCAGGTGTTAATTGAATTGCAGTCGTAGGACATGCTTCTTCACACATACCGCAGAAAATGCAGCGTGAGAAGTTGATACGGAAAAATTCCGGATACCAACGACCATCTTCATGTTCAGCTTTTTGTAGTGAGATACAACCTACAGGACATGCAACCGCACAAAGGTTACATGCAACACAACGCTCTTCGCCATCAGGGTCACGCGTCAACACAATACGACCACGGAAACGTGGTGGTACGATGTCTTCAGCAGGTACTTCTGGATATAAAATGGTGTCACGTTTACGTGTCACGTGTGAGAAAACCATCCACAGTGAACGTACAATTGACCCAAATCCAGCTAGAAATTTAAACATTTTATTCTCCCTGCTGTCTTAGGCCTGATTCATCAGAATCACAGCACCAGTTACCAGAAGGTTAACCAACGCCAATGGCAAGCAAATTTTCCAACCAAAGTTCATCACTTGGTCATAACGTGGACGCATTAAAGAACCACGAGCCAAGACAAACATCATTACAAAGAATGCTGTTTTAATAATGAACCAGAATGCTGCTGGAACGAATGGAATTTCTAAGTTGAAAGGCGCTAACCAACCACCGAAGAATAAAGTCACGATAAGTGCAGAGATCAGTACCACGTTTACGTATTCCGCAACGAAGAACATACCCCATTTCATACCGCCGTATTCGACATGGTAACCTTCCGCCAATTCTTGTTCTGCTTCTGGTTGGTCAAATGGATGACGGTGAGTTACCGCAACACCCGCAACCACGAAGATTAAGAAACCTAAGAATTGTGGAATAACAAACCAGCAATCTTTTTGTGCTTCAACGATTTCACGCATGTTGAATGAGCCTGCAATTGCAACCACACCCATCAACGAGATACCCAAGAACACTTCATAAGAAATAGTTTGAGCTGCAGAACGTAGACCACCCAAAAGTGCGTATTTGTTATTTGATGACCAACCACCAAATAACACGGCATACACTGCAATACCTGCCATTGCCATAAAGAACAATAGACCGATACTCATGTCTGAAACACCTAAATAAGGCGAAACAGGAATAACCATGAATGAAAGTACCGCAGTACCCATTGCAACCGCTGGCGCTAAACGGAAAGTTAGCTTGTCAGCAAATTTTGGTGTCCAGTCTTCTTTGAACATGATTTTCAGCATGTCGGCAACGATCTGGAACATACCACCCGGACCTACACGGTTCGGACCGTAACGGTCTTGCCACAAGCCGAGTAAACGACGTTCAATAAAAGACATCAACGCAGCGATCAAAACTACAACCAGCAAGATCACGATTGCTTGAAGAACTGAATAGGCAATTGGCCAGTTTTCAGCCCACAGCGGCGTTTGACGGATTAATTCTTGTTCCATGAATTACACTCCTACCGCGACTGAAACAGGTTCTGCAAGCGATACTGTAGGTGCAAGACCTACTGGGTAACCGATATAGCCTGTTGGTAAATATTCAATCACTTGAACTGGAAGGACGATTTCAGCTTCGCCTGCTTTCACAGTGATACGCTGACCATCTTGAACATTCAAACGTGCCGCATCTTGCTCACCTACTGCAAACATTGCTTCTGGAATACGCGATTCCATTGCAGGTGTTTTCACCGTAAATTCGCCAGAAGCAAAAATATGGTGCATTGGTACAAGACGGAAACTATCTGCATTCACAAGTACAGGCGCAGGCGCTACGAAAGTACGTGCAGGACGTTTTGCTAAACGATCAAATAGACGAATGCCTGAATCACCACCTTTTAAATGACCGCCCACCTTGTCTTGGAATTTGTTCCAAGCTTGTGGTGAGTTCCAACCCGCCGACCATGCAAATGGTACAAGTGGTGAAGGTGTTTCAGTACCGACATAACCTTCCATTGAGAACGTTAACGCAGAATCTTTATCCACTGGCTGTTTAGGCTCGTGAATAGAAAGCGGTGCACGCATCGCAGTACGACCTGAGTAACGACGTGGTTCACGTGCTACTTTAAGACCATGTACACGGAAGCCAGCATCTGGAGCAACATCTTGAATCGCTTCAAGCGCAGGTACGTTTTTCGCAACTGACTCAATTACGTCATCAAGCAATGTCCAAGAAATCGCTTTGCCTTGCACGCCAGTTTCAATGGCATGTAACCAACGCCAAGATTCTTTGATTGCAAGTTCTGGTTTGTAGTAGCTAGGGTCATACACTTGGTAGAAACGTTGTGCACGGCCTTCTTGCGATACAACAGTACCATCGCCTTCAGCGAAGCTTGCAGCAGAAAGAACGATATTGGCTTTTTTCACAGTTTCAGTTTCAGAGTGATCTAGAACAATCACTTCTTTGCCTGAAAGTGCGGCATCAACTTGTGCTGCTGGTAAACGACGGTAAAGGTCATTTTCAACAATGATCACGGTATCGAAGTCTTGTGCAAACGCTTGTTCTAAGCTTTGACCACCAAGAATCGCCAAGCCCATTGAGTTCACTTCAGGAACAGTCAATGTTAAGCCCGCATTTGAACCAAGGTTTTGCGCTACTTGTGCAGCAGCTTCCATGATTGATGCGTCTTGTAAGCTTGTACCCGAGATGATCAATGGTTTTTTCGCAGCTTTTAATGTGTCAGCAATGCTTTGTGCAAATGCTTTTGCATCATCGTCTAAACCAAGAATCGCCTCACCTTTTACGCCTGCTGCAACAGCAAAGCCTAAACGTGCAATATCGTTTGGAGAAGCAACCACTTCACCTGTTGCAACGTCAGCTAGACGAGTTTGTGTTGCCGCCAAGATATAAATCGGAGATTTTTCATCTTGTGCAATACGTTGTACAGGTTCAGCTAACCATTCTTGAGTACGTTTTTCTGCCGCCATTTCTTTGGCTTTGTTCTTCGCTGCTTGGCGAACAGACAATGCCATACGTGGTGCAGTTTGAGTTAAATCTTCACCCAAAATAAGCACTGCATCATAGCTTTCAATTTCACGCATACCTGGGTTGTAAACACCTTCGGTTTGCATAATAGAAGCAGCTAGTTCAACCAGTTTTTGCTCTTTTTGAGAAATACCTGTTGAATAGTTTTCTTGACCCACTAACTCACGAAGCGCGAAGTTAGATTCAAGTGATGCACGTGGTGAACCGATACCCAATACTTTTTTGCCTTGGATATTTTCAATTACGGTATCAAGTGCTTGGTCAACTGAAACAGTTGTTACATTGCTACCTGAACGGAATTGCGGTTGACGCGGACGATCTTCACGGTTCACATAACCTGTACCGAAACGACCTTTATCGCAAAGGAAGTATTGGTTCACGTCGCCGTTGAAACGGTTTTCAACACGACGGAGTTCGCCATAACGCTCACCCGGAGAAATATTACAACCAGAAGAACAGCCTTGGCATACGCTTGGCGCATACTGCATGTCCCATTTACGGTTATAGCGTTCTGAGTGAGTTTTATCTGTGAACACACCTGTTGGGCAAACTTCAGTCAAGTTACCAGAGAATTCAGACTCTAAAGTACCTGATTCTGGACGACCGAAGTAAACACGCGATGCACTTGCATACACGCCGAAGTCTGTACCACCTGCATAATCTTTGTAGTAACGAACACAACGGTAGCATGCGATACAACGGTTCATTTCATGAGAAATGAATGAGCCTAGCTCTTGGTTGTAATGCGTACGTTTTGTGAAACGGTAGCGACGACGATCATGCTGTGTCATCACAGTCATATCTTGTAAATGACAGTGACCACCTTCTTCACACACTGGACAGTCGTGTGGGTGGTTGGTCATTAAGAATTCTACAATTGACGCACGGAAGTTTTTCGCTTCAGTATCTTCAATTGAGATATAGGTATTGTCAGCTGCTGGTGTCATACATGACATGACCAAACGACCACGGGTATCTTCCGGATTCGCATATTGAGTCACAGCACATTGACGGCAAGAGCCGACAGAACCTAAGGATGGATGCCAACAAAAGTACGGAATATCAATACCCAAAGACAAACATGCTTGAAGCAAGTTCTCTGAGCCATTGACTTCGTACGATTTGCCATCGACATGAATTGTAGCCATAGTCGAATTCCTTAAACTTGTTCGGCGTTGCTAACTTGAGCAGCAGCATTCACTACTTTTGCTTCAAATTCGCCACGGAAATGTTTGAGCGCGCCCATAAGCGGTTCCATTGCACCCGGTGCATGGGCACAGAAAGTTTTACCAATCCAAAGCTTACGAGTCAGTTCTTGTAAGTGATCGATATCTTCTTTCTTACCTTCGCCATTTTCTAAAGCTTTTAATGCTTTAACAGCCCAAGGTAGACCATCACGGCAAGGCGTACAGAAACCACATGATTCACGCGCGAAGAATTCTTCTAAGTTACGTGTCGCAGAAACCATACACTGAGTTTCATCAACTACCATCAGCAAACACGTACCTAAACGTGAACCTGCTTTCATGATGCTCTCAGCATCCATAGGAAGGTCAATGTGTTCAGCAGCAAGGAAATCGGTAGACGCACCACCTGGCAACCAAGCTTTAAGTTTAAGACCATCACGCATACCACCAGCATGATCTTCAATCACTTCACGCGCAGTCGTACCAAATGGTAATTCCCAAAGACCAGGGAATTTTACTTTGCCTGAAGCGCCGTAAATTTTAGTACCTGGATCTTTCGATTTACCTTCAGATAAACCGATGTACCATTCAGGACCACGAAGCATAATGGCTGGTAAGTTGTTGTAAGTCTCTACGTTGTTTACGATTGTAGGACGACCCCATGCACCCGCAACTTGTGGGAATGGTGGTTTAGTACGAGGGTTTGCACGGCGACCTTCAAGCGAGTTAATCAATGCAGTTTCTTCACCGCAAATATAACGACCCGCGCCAGTATGCACATGTAAATCAAAGTTCCAACCAGTGCCTTGAATGTTTTCACCCAAGTAACCTTTGGCACGAACTTGCTCAAGTGCTTCATTTAAGTATTGAGCAGCTTCGATGTATTCACCACGAATGAAGATATAACCTTGAGTTGCTTCAAGGGTATAACCGGCAATCAACATACCTTCGATCAATTGGTGAGGAAGTTTTTCCATCAACAAACGGTCTTTGAATGTACCTGGTTCCATTTCATCGGCATTACAGATCAGGTAACGAGGACCGCCATCATTTGGCGCCATCAACGACCATTTAATCCCTGCTGGGAAACCTGCACCACCACGACCTTTTACAGTCGCAGCTTTAATGACATCAAGAACTTCAGCGGGTTTCATGCCAATAGCTTTTTTAAAGCCTGCATAACCATCTAAAGCTTCATAATCATCTGCACTGCGAACATGTTCCTGTTTGCTCAAACGCCAAGTTAATGGGTGAGTTTCTGGGTTACCGTCGCCATAAATTGGTTTTGGTTCAGTATTCATACATACTTCTCCAATAACTGTTTAATTGAAGTCACTTCAACTAGACCGTGAGTGTCTTCGTCAATCATTAACGTCGGACCTTTGTCACAGTTACCCAAGCAGCAAATTGGTAGCAAAGTAAAACGACCATCTGCAGTCGTTTGACCAAATGAAATACCCAATTCACGTTGGAATGCTTCAGCAAGCGTTTCCGCACCCATCAAGAAGCAAGCAATTGAGTCACACAATAAAATTACGTGACGGCCTACTGGCTGACGGTAAATACGGTTATAGAAAGTAGCTACACCTTCCAAGTCTGCAAGACTCATGCTGAGCAATTGTGCAATAGCATTCATCTGTGCATCATCTACCCAGCCATTACGACGTTGTACGCATTTCAATGCATCCAAACATGCCGCACGTGGGTATGGATAGTGACCAATGTGATGTTCAATATCGTGGATTTCTTCCGCAGTTAAAATCCCTTCAACATTCACACGTGGTTTTTTGTCAGTCAAAATCATCATAATGCGATTACCCCTTAGCGATCCACGTCAGCCATTACGACGTCAATTGTCGCTAAATAAATGATTAAGTCAGACATTAAGCTGCCGTTAATCACAGAAGGCATTTGCTGTAAGTGCGTGAAAGTTGGTGTACGAATACGGGTACGGTAACTCATGGTTGACTTATCTGAAGTCAAGTAGTAGTTCGACGCGCCTTTTACCACTTCCGCCATTACAGAGCTTTCGCCTGCTGGCATTACAGGACCCCATGACACGCTCAAGAAGTGCGTAATCAATGTTTCGATGTCTTGTAAAGTTTTATCTTTTGGTGGTGGAACAGCCAGTGGATGGTCAGCTTTGTAAGCACCAGATGGCATGTTATCTAGACATTGCTTAACGATTTTCAGTGATTCTTCAATTTCACGGAAGTGAACCATCACACGTGCATAAGCATCACCTTCGTACTCTAAAGGTACATCGAAGTCGTAGTTTTCATAACCGCTATATGGACGGTATTTACGTACGTCGAAATCAATACCTGTTGCACGTAGACCAGTACCCGTTACACCCCAAGCCAATGCAGATTTTGCATCGTATTGCGCAACATTACGTGTACGACCAATAAACACTGAGTTTTTCAATGCTGCTGTGTAGTACTCGTTCATACGTTTAGGCATCCAATCCAAGATTTCACGGATTAGGTGCTGCCAGTTGTTTGGCAAGTCGTGTGCTGTACCACCGATACGGAACCATGCTGGGTGCATACGGTAACCTGTGATCGCTTCAATCGCGTCATAGATTTTTTGACGGTCAGCGAACATATAGAATACAGGTGTCATACCGCCAGCATCCTGAATCGCAGTACCGATAAATAACAAGTGGTTATTGATGCGGAACAATTCAGACATCATCACACGGATACATTGCGCACGGTCAGGAACAGTGATGCCTGCCATTTGCTCCACACCCAATACATAAGGCATGTTTTGCGCACAACCACCCAAGTAGTCGACACGGTCTGTATACGGAATGAATGAGTGCCAAGTTTGACGTTCAGCCATTTTTTCCACGCCACGGTGGTGATAGCCGATGTCAGGTACACAGTCTTTTACTTCTTCACCATCTAACTGCAAAATCACACGGAAGGCACCGTGTGCAGATGGATGGTTAGGACCTAAGTTTAGGAACATGAAATCTTCGTCATCGTTCCCGCGCTTCATACCCCAATCTTCAGGTACGAAACGAAGATGCTCTTGTTCGTAATCCTGTTTCGCTTGGTTCTGCATATACGGCGTATATTCAGTTGCACGCGCTGAGTATTCTTTACGAAGTGGGTGACCTTCCCAGTATGTTGGCAACAAGATACGACGGAGCATTGGATGCCCTTCGAAGTTGATGCCGAACATGTCATAAGCTTCACGTTCGTACCAGTTGGCATTTGGCCAAATGTTAGTTGCAGTCGGAAGATTTACATCATTCTCGCTTAAAGCAACTTTAATACGAATGTCAGTGTTACGCTCAAGTGATAACAAATGATAGAACACTGTGAAGTCAGACGCAGGTAAACCATCGCGGTGAGTACGTAAACGCTCATCTACCGCAGACAAGTCAAACAGCATCACGTATGGACGTGACACCGTACGCAAGAACATTAAAACTTCTTGTACACGTGCGCGCTCAACCCAGACTGTTGGAAAGTCTTCAAAAGTCTTTTGCACATAGAAGTTCTCACCAAATTTGGTTTTGAGCTCTTCTACAATTGCAAATGCAGGGCGGGAATCAACTGGAGTTGATTCTGGCATAGCAATGTCAGTTTCAGCCATTGGCTTGGCTTCCTATTTAATACAAATTCAGTCAATCAAAACGACAATTACACCCAGTCCGGGTGTATCAATACTTTGTCGCTCAGATTATTTAATTTCATCCATTGAGCGTAAGTTTTTCACGGCAATACGCTGTGCATTTTTACGGTCGCGTTCTGGCATCATCTTTGGCTTATATACTGGCTGAAGATCATCACCAATCACCGCAGAAAGAGGACGGCGCTCAAGTTGAATCTGGTCTTGCAATAACATTAATGCCTGAATTAAAGCTTCAGGACGTGGTGGGCAACCTGGAATGTACACATCCACAGGGATGATTTTATCCACACCTTGTACAACTGAATAAATGTCGTACATACCACCTGAGTTTGCACATGCGCCCATTGAGATCACCCATTTAGGCTCGAGCATTTGCTCGTACAAACGTTGAATTACAGGTGCCATTTTCATGAAGCACGTACCTGCAACAATCATTAAGTCAGCCTGACGTGGTGAAGCACGAATAACCTCGGCACCAAAACGTGACAAGTCATGCACGCCTGTAAGCGTCGTTGCATACTCTACGTAGCAGCAAGATGTACCAAAGTTGAACGGCCAAACTGAGTTCTTACGACCCCAGTTTACTGCTGTATGTGCCACGTCTTCTAAACGAGTCATGAACACATTTTTATTCACTTCTTCTTCAAGCGGATCCGTTACGATCTGGCGCTCTTGAAGTGGATATTGATCAGCATCCGGATTCGCACGGGTTAAGGTATATTTCATCCCGTATTACTCCTTGTCAGATGATGCAGTCGGTGATTTAGATTTCACACGACCAGATGATTGCGCTGGAATTTGACCAGTAGGGTCCATAACCAACTCTTCAATAGAGTTAAAGCGTGTGATTTCTGCGATATCCATATTTGGAGATCCAATTTTCATCGGCTTACCAGCTGCTTTACGTTTATCAGAAGGTGACCAATCTAAAGCACCCACTTTTACTGCATAAATCAAAGCAATCAATAAATCGATCACAAAGATCACAACAGTTGTAAAACCGAACCAACCTGCTTCACGCACAGATGTAGACCATGCATAAAGATAAAGTGCTTCGAGATCAAATACGACGAAGAAAATTGCAACTAAATAGAATTTCGCAGACAAGCGAATACGTGCACCACCAGCACCTACTACACCTGACTCAAACTGCTCTTGCTTAGCACGACCCCATGATTTACCCCCAAGGAGTAATGGGACGGTCAGCATAAAGACGCAAAGGAATGTAACGCCGATCACGAAGGCAATAATTGCCCAATCGTATGGAGTAATGGCACTCATGCGGGGATAACTCCTGGCAGGCCTATTTATTAACAAAGAATGTATGTATTGGCCTTCAAATACACCAAACACAAAATTAATCCCGCCAATTGTACCCGATTGAGGTCACTTCTTGCTAGCTTATCGGTATTGGTCTTTAGGATGATTTTTTAATCATTTCAGCATTAAACTCAAGTTTATTCCCTTAAAATTAGGATCAATCGCTTATTTAAATAAAAAATTAGTTTTTTATTTTTTTTTACACTTATTGGATTTTTTTAGAAAATTATGACTGAACAGTTTTGTACATAAACCCGTAATTTTGCTGCCTAAGCATCCAGTACAGATTAAAAATACCGACATCAACCATTTATTTCCTAAATGTTTTCTATTCTATTTTTTGATTAATTCAACATCAATTCATTCATTTTTTTTCGCTACCATGGCATTTTATACAATGCTGTTTTTCAATTTCATGACAGCCACTTTTTGAAATCTTGTCGCTTTTTTGCAACTCTTTGACATCACTTTTAAAGAGTGTGATATTTGTAGATAAAACACTAAAAGCAATCACAACGGAGAGACAATAATGACTTTAGAATTTACGCATAAACCTGATTATTTTCTATCTGCCCAATTGGTGATTCATCATATTCGCAACTACCTAAACAAACACCCAGATGCTCAAAACGCAATTTTTGATTTACGCGATGTCTATGAACTACTTCGCCATGACATGGCCTCCGCAACCACCAATTTGAGCGGGATTATGAATATTGCAGACGAATATAAGCTTGAAACTTTAAATGGTGACCAAAAGCTCATTAGCAATTATTCAATCGATGCAAAAAACAATTCCCTGCTTATCGACTTCAATGCCGATGCGCTTGAAGCTTTAAAAAATGGCAAACCAATTATTGAACCAGATGCAACGATTACCGAATAAATCACAAAATATTGATGCAAAAAAAGCCATTCAAATTGAATGGCTTTTTTATATTGATCAAACTCTAAAATAAAGCTTCTTAGTTTTCATTAGCACTAAGTTCTTTACCATCTAGCTTCGGCTTATTTTTCTTAAATCGTGTTGCTGGCCATGTCATCGTGAAGCGCGCCCCACCCAACTCAGGACTTTCGTCGATTGATATTGATCCACCAAACCAATAAGCAATACGACTCACAATAGATAAACCCAAACCATAACCACCCGATGCACGCGTACGACTATCATCTAAACGCGCGAAAGCATCAAAAATACGTTTACGATCTTCTTCAGGTATGCCCGGCCCATCATCTTCTACACAGATATATGCCATACCCTCTTCATCTACACCGCCACTAAGCAGAACCTTGTCATCACAGTAACGTACAGCATTCCCCACTAAGTTTTGCACCACACGATGCAAATAGCGACGTTCAGTTTCAACAATTACACTGACAGGTGGAGCATCGAGTTCCAAAATTTTGCCCGTTTTTAAGGCTTCAGTTTCAATAACAACCTGATCCAAGACATCAAATAGACTGACATCTTCAAACTCTAAAGATGGCATACCCTGCTCTAACTTGGCATAGGTCATAATCTCATCAATTAAGGTATTCAATGCCTCAATATCTTTATCGATTTGCTCAACTTGTTGCTGACGATAATCATAGTCATCTTCATCTGCCATCATTTCCACACCAAAGCGAATCCGCGCCACTGGTGTCCGCAGTTCATGCGATACCGCGCGCATCAACTCACGCTGTGCTTCGATCAAGCGTTCGATATGATCCGACATGGAGTTATAACTCGATGCCAATGTACCAAATTCATCCGTACTTTCGACAGGTAAACGTACCGATAAATCTCCACCCTTCATTTTATTTAATGCATAGTTAACGGCGCGTAATTTGCGCTGCATCGGCACCAACAACCCATACACGCCTAAACTTAAAACAAATAGACTGAGCAGTGTAATGCCCGCAGCCAATTGGAATGGCATCCAATTAAACAAAGGCACTGGCCCCATGACCAACACTTCAGAGGTAGAACTTGGAATTGGAGACACAATTGAAATGGTGGTACCACGTTCAGTTGCGCTATCGCGATACAAAATAATGCTGTGATCTAAACGTAAGCGTCCAATTTGCTCAGAGTCCAGCGGCAAACTTTGCACATTTTGAATAGAAATTGGATAAGAGAAATGGTGTTGAATTTTTTCCAGATACTGCTTTTCTTGACCTGGGTAATACACCAAATAATCAAGAATAAATACTGGTAAGGCTTTCATTTGACGTTCAGTGATATTGTCTGCCTTGATATAAAGCAAATGTGCTGGATCGTCTTTTAGACCAATAATAATGTAAGCCGCAGTTGTTTGTGCATCCCAACGTACCACTGCTTTGCGCTCTTCGATACGTTTAGATTCTGCACGCGTCAAATCAACTTGATTAGATTTAACATAATAAATCGGCAGCTCAAGTAGATCAGATGCATCGGACACCCAATCTGACTTCTGCTGTTCATTTGGTTGACGTGCAATCCCCTCACTAATAATAAAGGCAAGCCCGTCAGTAAGTGATTCACGATATTCTTGCGCGCGTTGGTAGTTAATAATCTGTACTAATAAATAGCCAAATGTCGCTACCAAAAAAACTAATATCAATAGTCCCGCATAAACGCGCAAAAATATACTGTGTTTAAACACTTACATGTGTCCTACATAGCCAAACGAAGGTACGGCATTCTACATTAAATGCCGTTGGTTTCTTTTACAAATAGATAACCTTTACTACGTACGGTTTTAATACGTTTTGGATTTTCAGGATCATCACCAATTTTTGGACGAATACGCGAAATACGCACGTCAATTGAACGGTCTTGGCCATCGTATTCAATACCACGTAGGCGCTCAAAAATATCTTCTCGAGAAAGAATGCGACCTGCATTTGAAGCCAACAACCATAAAAGGTCATATTCTGCGCTAGTGAAATCAACCAACTCATTATTCAATGTCACTGAACGTCCGCCGTTATCGATCACGAGATCATCAAACTCGATACGCTGTGCCACTTCATCTTCTGGTGCTTTATCTGTACGGCGAAGTAATGCACGAATACGTGCAAGAAGTACACGTGGTTGCACTGGTTTCGCAACATAGTCGTCTGCGCCCATTTCAAGACCCAGCACTTGGTCCATATCTTCGGTACGTGCAGTTAGCATCAAAATCGGTTGATGATAGTGCGGACGTACTTCACGACAAATCGTCAAGCCATCTGCACCCGGAAGCATCACATCAAGTAAAACCATGTCTGGTTGTTCAGCGATAATACGGCGAATTGCACGATTACCGTCTGGTTCTACCCCAACTTCGAGTCCATTACGGATTAAGTATTCTTGAGTTAAACGTGCAAGACGTTCATCGTCCTCAACAATTAAAATTTTTGGTAACTTTTCTTCTTGGCTCATTGATTGCCCCTTATTTGGTTGGGCGTATCCTATTTGAAATCCGATAGATACGCTTAAACATAATTTGCAATATACACACGTTTACATTGTAAACAAGATGGCATTCACGAAACTGATACATCAATATCGTATTTTGTAATAAATTTTAACCAGCCAGATTTCTGTGCAATTGTTTACAAATCCTTTCTGTGCACTATTGCTCAGAATATCAACAAAATAAAATCTGGATACATTTTCGTCGGATAAAAACTGACTGGTTAATTCACAAGATTTTGTGCTTTATCGACTTATCCACAATGTTATCTATAAGCACTCTTTTTTGACTTTGCTATGCTATGCCCTTGTCGAATAAGGCATATATAACAAAGATAAAAAATAGGGATTTTTTTGCAATGGATGCTGTTCAAACTGACCGAACTTTTTAAATAAATGTCAATATTGATCTACCCTGAATTTTCCCGTATCTTGTGTTCAATTAATTTTAAACCACTAGGTCTTGTGTTTAAACCTCAAATACTGTGGCATGGTTTTTGCCCAGTTCAAACGGTCCTAACATAAAAATAGATGAAAAATGGAGCTATGCTAGCATGAGCGTAACGAATTCAACCCCTGGTCAAATTCAGGTGATTAAACGCACCGGTGATGTTGCACCTTTTGATGCAGAAAAAATCTCTGTTGCGATCGGTAAAGCGTTTTTGGCCGTTGAAGGCCAGCAAAGCGCTGACTCCAGCCGTATTCACGACCGTATTTCTCAATTGACTGAGATGGTATTGAATACCTTTAACCGTCGTTTACCTTCTGGCGGTACCATTCATATTGAAGAAATTCAGGATCAGGTTGAACTTGCGCTAATGCGTACTGGCGAACAAAAAGTTGCTCGCTCATACGTGATTTACCGCGAACAACGTGCTGAAGCTCGTAAACAAACTGGCGCAAACCACCACCCGACCTTACAAGTGATGGGTTCTAATGGTCAGCTTAAACCGCTTGATCTTGGTGCACTTGAAGCAAATATTGCAAAAGCGGCTGAAGGTTTAGAAGGTATCAATGTTCAAGCAATCATCGATGAGACTGTTAAAAACCTGTATAACGGCGTTAAAGAGTCAGACATCTCGACAACGATGATGATGGCGACGCGTACACGTATTGAACAAGAACCAAACTATACATACGTGACTGCACGCTTGCTTCGTAATGACTTAGTTGCGACTGGTCTAGAATTCTTAGGTTTAGATGCTGATACAAACGAAGGCGACGCTTTAGAAACTTTCTTGAAGAAAGGTATTGCGCTTGATCTTCTTTCACCAGAGCTTCTTAACTTTGACCTTGCGAAATTGGCCGCTGCGATTCAACCTGAACGCTCTAACCAATTTACCTACCTCGGTCTACAAACATTATTTGACCGTTACTTCATCCATTCAGATGGCGTACGTTTCGAATTACCACAATTATTCTTCATGCGTGTTTCAATGGGCCTTTCACTCAATGAAGAAAACCGTGAAGAACGTGCAATCGAATTCTATAACTTATTGTCTAGCTTCGATTACATGGCATCAACTCCGACACTGTTTAACTCAGGTACTTTACGTCCGCAGTTATCTAGCTGTTACTTAACGACGATTGCCGATGACCTTTACAACATTTATGGCGCAATGCGTGATAACGCAATGTTGTCTAAATGGGCTGGCGGTTTAGGTAATGACTGGACGCCTGTTCGTGCTTTGAACTCTTATATCAAAGGTACAAACGGTAAGTCTCAAGGTGTTGTACCGTTCCTTAAAGTTGCCAACGATACTGCGGTTGCCGTAAACCAAGGTGGTAAACGTAAAGGTGCAGTATGTGCATACCTTGAAACTTGGCACTTAGACATCGAAGAATTCCTAGAGCTTCGTAAGAACACTGGTGATGACCGTCGTCGTACTCATGACATGAACACAGCGAACTGGGTTCCTGATTTGTTCATGCAACGTGTATTTGAAGATGCTGAATGGACATTGTTCACACCATCTGAAACGCCTGATCTTCATGATTTAACAGGTGCAGAATTTGCTGAGCGCTATGCTTACTACGAAGGCATCGCAAAAGAAACTAACATGCTTCATAAGAAAGTCCGTGCGAAAGACTTATGGCGCAAAATGTTGTCTATGCTGTTTGAAACTGGTCACCCTTGGATCACATTCAAAGACGTATGTAACTTACGTTCACCACAACAACATGTTGGTGTAGTTCACTCTTCTAACTTGTGTACAGAAATTACGCTGAACACCAATGAAGAAGAAATCGCAGTATGTAACTTAGGTTCAATCAACCTTGTTCAACACGTACAAGGCGGTGTTCTTGACCGTGAAAAACTTGCTCGTACAGTAAAAACTGCTGTTCGTATGCTCGACAACGTCATCGACATCAACTACTACGCTGTTCCTCAAGCACGTAACTCGAACTTGAAACACCGTCCAGTTGGTATGGGTATCATGGGCTTCCAAGATGCACTATACGAAATGGGTATGGCATATGGTTCAGACGCAGCGGTTGAATTTGCTGATGAATCAATGGAAGTGATTTCTTACTACGCAATCCAAACATCAAGTGACTTGGCTGTTGAACGTGGTACTTATGAAACATTCAAAGGTTCACTATGGGATCAAGGTATTTTACCAATTGATTCTCTAGACATCGTTGCAAAATCGCGTCCTGAACGTATGTTCGAAGTTGACCGTACTCAACGTTTAGACTGGGATACTTTACGTACTAAAGTTCAAAAAGACGGTATGCGTAACTCGAACGTGATGGCGATTGCTCCGACGGCAACCATTTCGAACATTTGTGGTGTGTCTCAATCAATCGAACCAACATTCCAAAACCTTTATGTGAAATCTAACCTTTCTGGTGAATTCACAGTGATCAACCCGTACCTAGTACGTGCGTTAAAAGATCGCGGTCTTTGGGACTCTGTGATGGTGAATGACCTGAAACACTTCGAAGGTTCAGTACAAAAAATTTCACGTATTCCTGAAGAGCTTAAAGCAATCTTCGCGACTGCGTTCGAAGTTGAACCGCGTTGGATCGTTGATGCTGCATCACGTCGTCAAAAATGGATTGACCAAGCTCAGTCTCTTAACCTTTACATATCTGGTGCAAATGGTAAGAAATTGGACATGACCTACAAAATGGCATGGTTACGTGGTCTTAAAACTACGTATTACCTCCGTGCATTGGGTGCGACTTCTGCTGAGAAATCAACCATTAATACGGGTGCATTGAATGCAGTTAAACCTGCAACTGTTGCAGCGCCTGTAGCAGTAGTAGCAAAAGAAGAACCTAAAGCTGAAGTTGCTGCTGAAGAAGACGGTTTTGCCAATGCAGCACCAGTGCCACAAGCATGTTCAATTGACAACCCTGATTGTGAAGCTTGTCAGTAATCTGACAGGTTTCTAATCCCCCTAAATCCCCCTTTTCCAAAGGGGGACTTCCTAAAACCATTTTGGATTCAAGGAAGCCCCTCTTTTTTAAAGAGGGGTTTGGGGAGATTTAAGAATTAAAAATAAACAAAGGAACCCCCCATGCCACACATGACCCATAACTATCAGTTAGGACTCGTTGCCTTGGTGGTTTCCTTTATTTTGACTTTTTATGTCCCGATCGCCTATTTCTGGTTCAAGGCATATAAATCGCGTAATCAAAATAAGTAGTGGGGATATTTGCTCTACCGAACAAGATTAGAGCAGTGATCGACAAAACTTAATTTTGCTTACACAAATTGAGCGTATAGTAGGACATCACAGCGTGGCTGGATGTCTATAAAAGATATAAAGCAACGAAGAGAGAACTGTTATGTCTATCCTAAGTTGGGACGATTTCGAAGATGATGAACCGAAACAAGCTGCACAAGCTCACCAGCCTGCGCCCGTCGAACCGAAAAAAACGACTGATTCGCAAGTGGTATCTAATGCACAGCACTCATCGCCGAATTTGGCAGCTGCACAACCCGCTCGAACCAGTACAAGTCGACCAACAGATTCAACCGATCCGTTGGCAAGAGCATCTAACACTCTAGAAACACTAGACGTTGCACCGGGCTTAGAAGAGCTTGAAATGGGTGCTCAGCGTGTTCAAGTTGACGATAAAGCAATGATCAACTGTCGTGCTGACTTAAACCAACTTGTACCGTTCAAATACGAATGGGCTTGGCAAAAATATCTAGATGGTTGTGCAAACCACTGGATGCCACAAGAAGTAAACATGAACCACGACATCGCGCTTTGGAAGTCTGAAAATGGCTTAACCGAAGATGAGCGTACCATTGTTATGCGTTCATTGGGTTTCTTCTCAACTGCCGATTCATTGGTTGCAAACAACTTGGTATTGGCGATTTATCGTCACATAACCAACCCAGAATGCCGCCAATACATTTTACGTCAAGCATTTGAAGAAGCGATTCACACACACGCTTACCAATACTGTATCGAATCTTTAGGTATGGACGAAGGCGAAGTCTTCAACATGTACCGCGAAGTTCCATCAGTTGCACGTAAAGCGGCTTGGGGTCTGAAATATACTCAGTCTTTAAGCGATCCTACCTTCAAAACTGGTACTCCAGAAAACGACCAAATCTTGCTTCGCAACTTGATCGCGTTCTACTGCGTACTTGAAGGTATTTTCTTCTACTGTGGTTTCAGCCAAATCTTGTCTATGGGTCGTCGTAATAAAATGAATGGTGTTGCTGAGCAATTCCAATACATCTTACGTGATGAGTCTATGCACTTGAACTTTGGTATCGACATGATTAACCAAATCAAGATTGAAAACCCAGGTTTATGGACTGCTGAATTCCAACAAGAAATCATTGATATGATTCTTGAAGGTACATTGCTTGAAATTGAATATGCACGTGACACGATGCCACGTGGTGTATTGGGCATGAACGCAGCCATGATGGAAGAATATTTGAAATTCATCTGTAACCGCCGTTTAAGCCAATTGGGCTTACCTGAACAATTTGCTGGTGTGAATAACCCATTCCAGTGGATGTCAGAAATGATGGACTTACGTAAAGAGAAGAACTTCTTCGAAACTCGCGTAACGGATTACCAAACTGGCGGTGCGTTAAGCTGGTAATAGCTTTTTAGCGTCACGCGACACAAGGTTTGTCAAAAACGATACATTGTTTGTCATAAAAAACCGCCATTATTGGCGGGTTTTTTTTTAAAA
>NZ_NEGG01000019.1 GCF_002135295.1 Acinetobacter sp. ANC 5054
CTTATTTCCATTTTACAGCTTGGACTTCAGCCTTTTTAGCCGTGGGCTTATCCTCAGTAGAACAACCACAACCGCCTGCACAACCTGCGGCCATTTTCGGCTTTAACCACTTGGCTAAGCCATTCCAACCTTGGCGTGCACAGCTTTCAGATAGAGAACTAAAGACTGAGTTCGATGTTTTTGGAAAAACTTTCTTAAACACCACGACAGCACTCCAGATCACTAGGGCAGCCACAATTAAAATTTCAATCATTTCAGTCTCCTTTTACCTCTGCGGTAAAATTATCCAAAGTAATATGAAGCGATTTGATAGGTAATAAAGGACATCAAATAAGCCAAACCAAATAAATAAATGGTCATAAAGCTCACGGTTTTCAATGAACCTGTTTCACGTTTCACTGTTGCCAATGTTGCTAAGCAATGCGGTGCGTAAATAAACCACACCAAGAGAGATAAACCCGTCGCCAACGACCAACCCAATGAACCATCACTGCTGATCAAGTTCGCTAAGCCTTGAGACATCGCATCATCATCTGTCGCGGATAAGGCATATACCGTACCTAATGCTGCAACCACAACTTCACGTGCCGCCATAGCTGGAATTAAAGCGATACAAATCTGCCAGTTAAAACCAAGCGGTGCAAAGATCGGTTGCAGTACATGACCTAGCATGCCCGCCAATGAATAATCAATGTCAGGTAAAGTTGCCCCTTCTGGCGGTTGTGGGAAGGTACACAAGAACCACAGCAAAATAGACAAGGCAAAGATAATGCCACCGACACGTTTTAAGAAAATTTTGGCACGGTCTAATAAACCAATCCAAACACTCTTAATGTCAGGGAAACGATAACTTGGCAATTCCATCAAAAGCGCATGCTGAGATTTATCTTTTTGGAAGAGTTTAATCACTGTTGCAACTAAAAGAGCACTCACGATCCCAGCTGCATATAACGCAAACAGCACCAAACCTTGTAGGTTTAGAAAACCCCAAACAGTTTGTTCTGGAATAAATGCTGAGATCAGCAAGGCGTACACAGGTAGACGAGCTGAACAGGTCATTAAAGGTGCCACTAAAATCGTGGTGAGACGATCACGTGGATCACTAATACTACGTGTTGCCATGATGCCCGGAATTGCACAGGCAAAACTTGAGAGTAATGGGATGAAAGCTCGACCACTAAGCCCGGCTTTAAACATCAATTTATCCAGCAAGAATGCAGCACGTGGTAAATAACCTGATTCTTCAAGCACTAAAATGAAGAAGAACAGGATAATAATTTGTGGCAAGAACACCACAACACCACCGGCACCCGCAATGATGCCATCAACCACCAAACTATTCAGCAATGGATGTGATATATGCTCACCGACCACTTCACCTAGCCAGCCGAAGCCTGCTTCAATGCCATCCATAAACGGCGCAGCCCAAGCAAAAACCGCTTGGAAGATGATAAACATCATCACTGCAAGGCTAATCAGACCAAAGACAGGATGTAGGAAAATTTTATCGAGGAAGTCGGAGCGCTTATCTTCATGATTAACAAACACCACGACATCTTTGAGGATCTGTTCAATCTTGGCATGATTTGAACCGCTTAAGCTGATATCACTCAATTCGCTGCTTGGGGTTCTAAATGTTTCAGCATCTAAAGCGCCCATCAAGTTTTCAATGCCTGCATTACGTACAGCAACCGTTTCAACGACTGGAATACCCAAACGCTGCGACAACTTTTGCGTATTGATTTGCATACCACGACGACGTGCTTCATCCATCATGTTCAATACGAGTAATAGCGGACGACCGAGCTCAATCATTTCCAAGACTAAGCCGAGGTGCAGTTTTAAGTTGGTCGCATCGACTACGCACAAGAATACGTCTTGATCACCTTCTTCCGCAATTTTGCCTTGTACCACATCTCGGGTAATGGCTTCATCTGGACTGGTCGCATCTAAGCTATATGTACCGGGTAAATCCAGCACACGCACAGGCTTGCCTGAAGGCAATGTAAATTGACCAACTTTACGCTCAACCGTCACCCCTGCATAGTTAGCAACTTTTTGACGCGTACCGGTTAAATGGTTGAATAATGAGGTTTTACCACAGTTTGGATTACCAACAAGGGCAATACGTAAAGCATCACTCATGCAGATGCCCCTTCCATTGCTATTTCCACTTTTTCAGCTTCTATCTTACGGAGTGCGAAACGGGTAAACCCGATCTGAATTAAAATAGGATCACCACCAAAAATACCTTTGGTAATCACCTGTACTTTTGTCCCAGGAACAAAGCCCAATGTTTCTAGACGACTTGCGACCAAATCAGTCTGAACATCATTGCCATTTTGGTTCCGATGCACCTTGTGAATGACAGCGCTTTGTTTCACTTTCAAATCAGATAATCGCACGTATCTAACCCTAAAAAATTTTGAACATTATACAAGCAAATGAGAATAATTACCAAATCAGATTCGATTTCAATTCTCATTTGCCAATCATCCATCGACAGCCACGTGCTTTTAAATTACATTGCATTAAACCTTTGTGATTTATTGGTTTAGTTTTCAAATATGAGCTGCACATGTTAAATAAAAAACCACGTATCCCTGCCCCAGTCCAGATTCCAGAACACCTCAGTTTTTTACAGGGCTACCGTGATGATTTAATTGCGCAAACGGTCAGCCCACATACTCGAAATGCCTATTTATCTGATTTAATTCAATGCAGTGAGTGCCATTCTCAGAGCATGCAAGACTGGAATAGTGATGACATTTCAGATGTATTGCTGAGCCTGACCAAGCAAGGAAAAAGCCCCCGTTCAATCGCTCGCTCACTTTCTGCGCTACGCTCATTTTTTAAATTTCTACGTGAACAAAAATTACGCAGCGACAATCCTGTCGCAACGCATAAAACGCCAAAACTTGGGCGTGCCTTACCCAAAGATTTGTCTGAAGCCGATGTCGAAGCCTTAATCAACGCACCAGAGATCAACAGCGCTCTAGGATTACGTGACCGTGCGATGTTGGAAGTTTTGTACGCTTGTGGTTTACGCGTCAGTGAACTGATAAATTTAAGACTTGAACTCATTAACCTAAAGCAAGGTTATTTACGCATTACGGGTAAGGGCAACAAAGAACGCCTTGTACCACTTGGGCAAGTCGCCTGTGAATGGATTGAAAAATATCTAGAGAGTGCCCGACCAAGCTTATATAAGTCCTCTACAGATGTGCTTTTTCTCACGCAACATGGCGGCATCATGAGTCGACAAAATTTTTGGTACGCTATTAAACGCTACGCCTTACAAGCGGGTATCCATACAGAGCTCTCCCCGCATACTTTACGCCATGCTTTTGCCACGCATTTATTGAACCACGGGGCAGATTTACGTGTGGTACAAATGCTGCTGGGCCATAGTGATTTGTCGACCACACAAATTTACACACATGTCGCCCAAGTCCGTATGCAACAACTACATGCTGAATTCCACCCAAGGGCTTAACGGTTAAAAATATCAGACCAAGAAATACGCTCGCCCCGTGTATTTTTTGCTATGCTTACTCACCTGTTTGATAAAGCTAAAAGAAAAGGGTTGTTTATGCTATTTACCCGCTCAAAAATTTTTCTCGCATCGACACTTGTTGCAAGCATGGCTTTAGTCGCTTGCTCAAATTCCAATAATGACGAAAAGAAAGATTCAACATTAACCGCAAGCACACCAGCAACAGGTGAAGCATCAAATCTCTCTGAGCGTAATGCACAGCAGCGTTTAGTTGAAACTTTGCAGACCAATCTGCAAAAAGCCAATATCAATGCCAAAGTTCTTGGGGTAAAAGCAACTGAAGTTCCAAACCTATTTTGGGTGAGCTTTGAAGGTATGCCATCTGTATATGCAACAGCAGATGGTAAATACATTTTCCAAGGTGACTTAGTCCGTATAGGCGACAAAAAGCTGTTTAATGTGGGTGATAACCTACAAGCGGAAACCAATAAAAAACTATTTGAACAGTTAAAAACTGAAGACCTCTTGGTATACAAAGCCAAAGGTAAAACCAAACATGTCGTGTATGTCTTTACCGATGTCAGCTGCCCATACTGTCACAAACTGCATGAGCAAATGAATGACATCAATGCTCGTGGCATTGAAGTGCGCTATATCGCATGGCCACGCGGCGAACAACATATGCCAATGATGGAAACTATTTGGTGTAGTAAAGACCGTCATACTGCATTTGACCGTGCCATTGCAGGCGAGCAAATTGAACCTGCTTCATGCAAAAACCCAGTCCGTAGTATGTATGAAATGGGGCTAAATATTGGTGTGAATGGTACTCCTGCAATTTATAACGCAGAGGGCAAACATATTGGTGCATATATGTCTGCTGCTGAACTTGAAAGCGCACTTAAATAACTAATTTTTATAGGCTAAATGAATGTTTTTTATGGGTGGGAATAAAGTGATTTCTGCCCTAGAGTCCCAAGCATTTTTTAGCTATGATCTAAGCTCACTGAAAGAAACGATGAAATAAATGGAGTGTGACGTGAAACCAGTTCGTCTGGCAATCCTCGGTCTTGGTACTGTGGGTGGTGGTGCCCTTAAACTACTAAAAGAAAATGCTGCTGAGATTAAACGTCGCACCGGTCGTGAAATTGAAATTACCCATGTGGGCACGCGTCGCCCTCGTCCTGATTTAGAGCTTCCTGCTTCTGTAAAACAAAGTGCTGATTTACTCGATATCGTTCGTCAACCCGATGTTGACGTTGTGGTTGAAGTCATGGGTGGCATCCACCCTGCTTATGAAGTGATTCGTGAAGCGATTATTCATGGCAAACAAGTAGTGACTGCCAATAAAGCGCTTTTAGCTGAACACGGTAATGAACTGTTTAAATTGGCTGATGATCATCACGTACAAATCGCCTATGAAGCTGCGGTTGCGGGTGGTATTCCAATTATTAAAGTAATGCGTGAAGGTTTGGCTGCCAACAAAATTGATTGGCTGGCAGGTATCATCAACGGTACAGGTAACTTCATCCTGACTGAAATGCGTGAAAAAGGTCGTGCTTTTGCTGATGTACTGAAAGAAGCACAAGAATTGGGCTATGCCGAAGCAGATCCAACTTTTGACGTCGAAGGGATCGATGCTGCGCACAAGTTAACATTGCTGGCTTCAATTGCATTTGGTATTCCACTTCAGTTTGACAAAGTATTCACAGAAGGGATTAGCAAAGTCACTGCTCAAGATGTGAAATATGCAGAAGACTTAGGCTTCCGCATCAAACACTTGGGTATCGCTCGTCGCGCAGCAACAGGTATTGAACTCCGTGTTCATCCTACACTTATTCCAGAAGAACAGCTTATTGCTAATGTCAACGGCGTGAAAAATGCCGTATTGGTTCAAGCCAATGCCGTTGGTCCAACACTGTATTACGGTGCTGGCGCAGGCGCAGGTCCGACAGCTTCAGCAGTCGTTGCTGACGTTGTCGATATTGTTCGTGACATCTCATACACTGAAGATGGTGCTGGAACCATTCCACAATTAGCTTTTGAAAGCTTAAGTGATTTGACAATTCTGCCACGCGAAGAAATGACAACAGGTTACTACATCCGTATTAATGCCGAAGATCAAACTGGCGTTCTTGCAGATGTCACTACTATTTTAAGCCGTGCGGGAATCAGCATTGATGCGATCATGCAACAACCACGCTTAAAAGACCTTATTCCAATCGTCATTTTGACTGATCCAGTCAAAGAATCGAAAATGGATGAAGCCCTTCAACAAATTCAAGCATTGCCTGTCATTCATGGCGAAATTGTACGAATTCGTTTAGAATCGCTTGATAATTAATCGGGTCGAGGGGAGTATTTGCATTCCTCTCGCCAAGCTCTACACACAATTGGAACATCATCATGTCTAATGCCAATCGTTATACTGGTTTAGTTGACCGCTATCGCGACCGTTTACCCGTATCTGCAACTACTCGCGCAATTTCTTTGGGCGAAGGTAATACGCCACTGATTAAGCTTGAGAACATTCCAGGCATTATTGGCAAAAATGTTGAAATTTATGTGAAGTACGAGGGCTTAAACCCGACTGGTTCATTTAAAGACCGTGGCATGACCATGGCTGTAACAAAAGCAGTTGAAGCAGGCTCTAAAGCAATTATCTGTGCATCTACAGGGAATACTTCTGCTGCAGCGGCTGCTTATGCGGCACGTGCAGGCATTAAAGCATTCGTGTTGATCCCAGAAGGCAAAATTGCAATGGGTAAAATGGCACAAGCAATGATGTATGGCGCAGTAACCATGCAAATTCATGGTAACTTCGATGACGGCATGCGTCTGGTAAAAGAAGTGGCTGACCAAGCACCTGTAACCATCGTTAACTCAATCAACCCATACCGTTTGCAAGGTCAAAAAACTATTGCTTACGAAATCGTGGATGAATTGGGTCGTGCGCCAGATTACCACTGCCTACCAGTTGGTAATGCAGGTAACATCACTGCACACTGGATGGGTTATACCGAAGCCGTTGCAAATCAGCCGAAAGAAGAATTTGAACAAGTGGTTTATGATCCTGAAACAGATCAATTCACGGGTCCAAAACCAGCGGGTCTTCCAACTATGGTTGGTTACCAAGCTGCTGGCGCTGCGCCTTTCTTACGTGGTGCACCTGTTGAGAACCCAGAAACTGTTGCAACTGCGATTCGTATTGGTAACCCACAAAGCTGGAACCATGCAAAAGCTGTAGTACGTGACTCTGAAGGTTGGTTTGATGAACTTCAAGATGCTGAAATCTTAGAAGCTCAGCGTCTACTTTCAATGTACGAAGGTGTATTCGTAGAACCTGCATCTGCAGCTTCTATCGGTGGTGCAATTCGTGACATCAAAGCAGGTAAAATTGCTGAAGGTTCTGTGATCGTATGTACTGTGACTGGTAACGGTCTAAAAGATCCTGACACTGCAATTAAACAATGCCAAGACGCGGTAATGTTGTCAATTGATGCAACTATGGATCAAGTTCGTGATTCAATTCTATCTAATATGTAATTCATATTCTGATTGAATAAAAAAAACCCTGCATTTGCAGGGTTTTTTTTATGGTTTAACTTCTGTGCAACATTGAAACGTTGAGTAAATTTCAATGCAGCACACCGTCCATTGTGTTTGAATGATTAAATACGTTTAGGCAACTGACTCGCCCAATTCATTAAGCGGGTGGCGTCATTGGTACGTGCAGCGGAAGAATCAGCACCGAGTAGTACCACCACCGCTGGACGATTATTTAAAGTCGTATGCATCACGACACAGCGGCCTGCCTCATTGATATAACCTGTTTTCGAAATATTGATATTCCAACCACCATTACGCACTAGTGCGTTGGTATTGTTTGATTTCAACACGCGGTAACCCAAATTAAAATCATAGCTTGGTGTGGTTGAGAACTGACGGATCAAACCATATTGAGATGCTGTATTCACTAAAATTCCCAAGTCACGAGCAGAAGACACATTACCAGGATGCAAGCCTGTAGACTCCATATAGTGGGTCGAGTTCATTCCCAGAGAACGCGCTTTTGCATTCATTGCAGAATAAAATGCTGAACGACCACCTGGATAAGTTCGTGCTAATGCAGATGCTGCAGGGTTTTCAGATTTCATTAAAGCAAATAACAGTGCTTCAGCACGATTCATGCTGTCACCTGCACGAAGCGTCGAACTTGAACTCTTACACCCTGAACACGAGAAATCACCTTGTTGTAAGGTAATCTTTTCCGACATATTCAATCGCGCATCTGAAATGACTACAGCAGTCATTAACTTGGTAATCGATGCGATTGGCATCGCAGTATTACTATTTTTACTGTATAGCACTTCACCCGTTTGACCATCCATCACCAAGGCTGCACGTGCATTGACTGAAGGCTGACCGACATATTGATTAGTATCAATAATCTGTACAGTTTTTGCAGGCGAAGACTGAGACACACCATTTGCACTGCGCACCGATGTGGTCACTTTTGTCGATCCCTGAGGAGATGGCTCATCAGAATTGTAAGATACGTCGCCATTAAGCAACTGATCTGCATCTTGCGAAGACCAACTGATATTTGACTGCGAATTTGCTCCGCTATTCATGACAAGTTCTGCCGAACTGAAACTACTCATACTCAACAAAACTGACATGCCTAATATATGCATTAGGGACTTATTTAATTTTTTCACCATTACTCACTCAACTCAGGATGCTAAACATTTGCTTAAGACCTGCAATATGCCGTACATTTACCACAACTAAGAACATTTTTTGCTCACACATTGTGTATGAAGTTTTTCATTTCATATAAGAATAGGATTGCTAATTTTGTCGTTTCATTGCAAGCTTATTTTGCTTTATGTAACAAAAAAAATAGATTTGATTTGAGGGAGAGTGTAGGTGATCACAGTTTTAGTGGTAGATGACCACGAATTAGTCCGTACTGGTATTTGCCGTATGCTCGAAGATCATGCCGATGTTCAAGTGATCGGTCAGGCTGAGTCTGGCGAAGATGCGATTACTTTAGTACGTCAACATCATCCCAATGTCGTGCTTTTAGATGTCAATATGCCCGGGATTGGTGGTGTTGAGACGACACGTCGTTTATTACAAACTGCACCTGAAACAAAAGTATTGGCTGTGAGTGGTTTAGCTGAAGAACCCTACCCCTCTTTGCTCCTTAAAGCTGGTGCAAAAGGCTATATCACTAAAGGTGCGCCTGTTACTGAAATGGTCCGTGCAATCAATAAAGTCATGCAAGGCGGTAAATATTTCAGTGCTGATATTGCAGAACAGTTGGCCAGTTCATATTTATCCGACACTCAGCAGTCACCTTTTGATGCCTTATCAGAACGTGAGATGCAAGTAGCGATGATGGTGGTGAATTGTATTAGCGCTCAGGAAATTTCCGATAAATTATTTGTCAGTGTAAAAACCGTCAACACTTACCGTTATCGTATTTTTGAAAAGCTCAATATTGACAGTGATGTCAAACTTACACATTTAGCGATACGCTACGGGTTAATCAAACCTTAATAAAATTACATGTTGTTACTTTCATGACACAGCGTTCAGTTCATACCGAATTGAACCAGTATCATTTGGGACTCTGGTACAGCGCTTATCGCTTTATCATTAGTGCTTGTCTGCTGCTGGTTTACCTCCTTACCTACCCGCAACTCAATTCGGATTATGAATATCCACATCTATATCTTTATGTGCTGACAGCATATTTATTTTTTACCAGTCTTCAATTTTTATCACTTGGTCGTTTCAAAGTACATATCCCTGATCAATTGATGATGCTTTTTGTGGTTGATGTCATTGCGCTCAGTTTACTGACCTTAGCCATGGACGGACCCAACTTACATCTTAGCCTGCTATTTGTGATCACGATTTTTGCCGCATCTTTATTACTTGATGCAAAAAAAGCTTTGGTGATCACCTTAATTTCGGTGATTTGTGTAGTGTACCAACTGTTTTTAGGTTCTATCTTAGATTTCACTTCACTCAAGAACCTCACCAACAGCGCCATCTTGGCCTTCTTATTTTGTGTGGTGTATGGCAGCGGGCAAATTGCTGTAAAACGATTCCAACTTTTAGAAAACCTCAATTTTTCTCAATCGTTAGAACTACATCGATTGCAGAATATTAACCGTTATATCCTTGAGCAAATTGATACAGGTTATTTGGTTTTAGACGAAAATTGCCATGTGGTCTTAAGTAACCCAGCAGCATGTCATTTATTGGGTATGACAACCTCGTATCAACAGGATAAATACCCGCTCTATACCACTCAACCAGATTTATTCGAACTGCTTAAATTCGAAGATCTCAAAAGTGGTGAAAAATTTCAATTTGAATCTCAACAAAGTCGTTACCATATTCAGGTGTTAGTGCAAAAACTAGTTGTACCACAGCAGATGCTCACCCTCTTGGTATTACAAGATGCGCAACGTTTAAATCAACAGGTTCAGCAATTAAAATTGGCAGCCTTAGGACAACTTTCTGCCAGCATTGCACATGAAATTCGTAACCCTTTAGCCGCAATTGTGCATGCCAATGATCTATTGCCGAACAGTGATGCGGAACAACAGCAAATGCTCAGTACGATGATTTCGCGCCAAGCCGTTCGAATTGATCGCATCATTCAAGACACACTGAATATGGTGAGAAATAAAGAAACGCACCCGACCGTATTAAACTTGGCTAAATTTATTCCTATTTTTATTCAAGAAGATCTGCCCGATGTACAGGGTCAGATTCGTTTAAATATTGATACAAGCAGCAACATCGCCTTTGATGAAGCACAATTGCGGCAAATTTTGATTAATTTGATTCGTAATGCAATTCGACATAATGACCCTGCATTTTCATACATTGAACTCAATGTCAGGATTCAACAGAAAAAAGTGCTGATCGATGTGCAAGATTTCGGTTCAGGTGTTGCTATTCAAGATCAAGCTCAGCTATTTCAACCATTTTTTAGTACCGAAATTACTGGAACTGGTTTAGGATTATATCTTGCACATAGCTTCTGTGAAGCTAACCAAGCACAACTTTCCTATGTAGAACAAAAACAGGGAGCGTGTTTTCGGGTTTCGTGCCAAAACGTTGTTATTGATTCGTGATTTAAATTATTTTGGGGAAAGCTGTGGATTCGCAACCGCTCGTATTATTAGTAGATGATGAAGAAGACTTATGCACACTCATGCAAATGTCACTGTCACGCATGGGCGTCAAAACGCATGTCGCACATCGTCTTGATCAAGCCAAACACGCTTTATCTAAACATGTATATGATGCTTGCCTGACAGACCTCAATCTTCCAGATGGCAATGGTTTACAGCTTTTAGACTGGATTAATGAACACTGCCCTTCACTACCTGTTGCAGTACTTACCGCTTATGGCAATATGGAAATCGCGATTGCAGCGCTTAAAGCGGGTGCATTCGATTTTGTCAGCAAGCCCATAAATCCGAAGCATCTTGAACAATTGTTGGAAAAAGCCCTAAATAAACCGATCGCAACAGACCTGCCAATTCAAGACAGTCTAGAACATAAAATGTTGATTGGACAATCGCTTCCCATTCAACAACTGCGTAAAACCTTGAAAAAAGTCGCGCGCTCACAAGCACCCGTATTCATCACGGGTGAATCAGGTACAGGCAAAGAAGTTGTCGCCAATCTGGTGCATCGTTTAAGTAACCGCAACGAAGGGCCTTTCATTGCCATCAACTGTGGCGCCATTCCAACGGAACTGATGGAAAGCGAACTCTTTGGACACAAAAAAGGGAGCTTTAGTGGTGCGACACAAGACAAACAAGGTTTGATTCAATCTGCGCATGGCGGCAGTCTGTTTCTCGATGAAATTGCAGAGCTACCATTGGCCATGCAAGTGAAACTTCTACGTGCAGTGCAAGAAAAACGCATTCGCCCTGTAGGTTCGGACTGTGAAATCGATGTCGATTTCCGTGTCATCAGTGCCAGTCACCAAGACTTAGAAGCCTTAGTCCAACAAGGGCGTTTCCGCCAAGATTTATTTTTCCGCATCCATGTTATGGATTTGGTTTTACCAGCTTTACGTGAGCGAGATGAGGACATTCTGCTCCTAGCACAGCACTTTATTCAACGAATCAGCAGTGAATGGGAAATTTCAGCGAAGCCCTTAACTGAACGTGCGAAAAGCTTCCTGCTCAACCAATACTATCCTGGCAATGTACGCGAATTACGCAATATTATTGAACGTGCCATGACACTGTGTGACGACGACAGTATTGATGTCCAACATCTACAAAGTTCACCTCTACGTCAGCCTAATCTGTTAATCCAGCCCCAAACAGCCCTAAACAATAGTGCTGTTGACACGACAAGTCCTTCAGAAATTAATGTGTCTTCTCGCAAACTACCTGAAGAAGGTTTAGAGCTGTATTTGGAGACCATTGAAAAAGAAATTCTGCTCAACGCACTGAATATCACGCATTGGAATCGTACACTTGCCGCAAAAAAACTCGGCATGTCATTCCGCTCGCTGCGCTATCGCCTGAAGAAATTTGGACTAGATACTGAAGATGAAGAAGTCGGTTAAGCTGACTATTTTTGCATAAGCAGCAAATCTGCAACATGTTCCACATAGCTTTCTTCACGTGTGTCATGTTGCAGTGGGTAATTAAAATCAGGTTGTACACCAATTCCTTCAATCATTTTTCCATTTGGCGTGAGATACTGCGAAACCGTCATCTGCAGCGCTGCACCATTACTCAGTGGAAATAGTTTCTGTACCACGCCTTTGCCATAACTTTTTTCACCCGCTACCCAAGCGCGTTTATGCTCTTTCATTGCGGCGGTAAATACTTCTGCAGCAGAAGCTGAGCGACTGTTAATTAAAATACCGACTTTTAAATTTTGAAACTCAAAACTCGGTAGTGCTTGAAACTGTTGGTCACCTTCCGAGCGACTGCGCGTTGAAACAATCACACCTTGATTGAGAAATAAATCGGCAGATTCAACCGCCGCAGACAAAAGTCCACCAGGATTATTTCTTAAGTCAAATAATACGGCTTTAACTTTGGGTGAATGACTTTCAATTAAACGCTTAATTTCATTCGCAGTGTCTTGTTGGAACACTTTGACATGGAGCACCAATACCTGATTATTGAGTAATTTGGATTCAATATCGGTTTCAATTTTGGTATTTCGTACAATACTGAGCGGCTGACTGGCAGTCATTAACTGCAAACTCACAGTTGAACCTATCGCACCAGATAACAAATGTCGAACTTGATCTTGATTGAGTTTTTTCAGTTCTTGATCATCAATTTTAAAAACGGCAGCACCATTTTTTAACCCTAACTTGGCTGAGTCTGCATCATTTTTTAAATTACTGATCACCCATTGCTGTGATGCAGGATCAAAACGTAAATTAAAATCGACGCTGGCCAAATCACCTTCGGTGTATTGCAATAATTGTTTGTAATCTTCAGGAGATAAATAACGCGAGTAGCGGTCTAAACCACTGACTAAACCCGAAATCGCTTGCTGGAATAAAGCATCGTCATTTTTTTCAACGACATAATTTTCTTTTACGATGCCATAAATTTGTACAAATTGTTGAATAGATTCGACTGGCACTTCAGCATAGCTTTGCTCATAGCCCCCATCAAAATCATCGAAAGCCGACTTCGCCTTGTCGGCTCCCCAGACAGAATGGCTGGCACACATGAGCGCGGTCATCGTTGCAACTGACGTCCAGTGTGCTTTAGTCATTCTTTTTTCCTTACATATTAAGCTTGAAGTGTAATCAGATTACGACCTTTCATTTCGGTAGGCACAGGCACATTCATCAATGTTAATAGTGTTGGTGCAACATCCGCTAAAACACCACCCTCAGCAATCGTTGCCGAAGTTGGGCCGACATAAATGAACGGTACAAGCTCAGTGGTATGCTGCGTATGTACTTGACCGCTTTGGTAATCTTGCATCTGTTCCACATTACCATGATCCGCTGTAATGAGCATGTGACCTTTTTGTGCCATGACTGCTTCATATACACGACCTAAGCAAGTATCCACCGCTTCAACCGCTTTTACCGCTGCGTTAAATACGCCAGTGTGTCCCACCATGTCGCCATTCGCAAAGTTCACCACCAACAAATCAAACTCACCTGAGTTAATTGCAGCAACCAACTCATCAGTC
This sequence comes from Acinetobacter sp. ANC 5054, assembly GCF_002135295.1. Taxonomy (GTDB): domain Bacteria; phylum Pseudomonadota; class Gammaproteobacteria; order Pseudomonadales; family Moraxellaceae; genus Acinetobacter. Next base: position 13,724 of record NZ_NEGG01000019.1, read on the forward strand.
ACTTCATAAGCACTCATTTCAGGTTTTAAGTCATAAGTGGCAACGTTTGGTGATGGAATCAAAATACGCTTTTCGCCTGAGTATTCGTCTTCACGACCACCACTGAAGAAGAACGTCACGTGTGCATACTTTTCAGTTTCTGCAATACGTAATTGGGTTTTACCCAAATCCGATAAATATTCACCAATTGAGTTATGTAATGCTTCAGGCATGTACGCCACAGGTGCATCAATCGTCGCTTGGTAACGTGTCAACATCACAAATTTTGATAGTGCTGGCACAACTTTACGTTCAAACCCTGCAAAGTCTTTTTCAACAAATGCTTTAGTAATCTCACGTGCGCGGTCAGCACGGAAATTCATAAATACAACACTGTCACCATCTTGAATTGCTGCTAACTCGCCAATACGTGTTGCTTTAACGAATTCGTCTGACTCTTCTGCCGCATAGGCTAGCTCTAAGCCTTCTACTGCTGTTGCAGCTGTACGTACAGCTTCGCCTTCAGTCAATAAGCGATAGGCTTGCTCAACACGATCCCAACGATTGTCACGATCCATTGCAAAATAACGACCAATCATCGTCGCAATACGACCTTGACCCGGATATTGTGCAAATAAAGCATCTAGTTTTTCTAAAGAAGGTTGCGCGCTTTTTGGTGGCGTATCACGACCATCAAGGAATGCATGCAAATACACCTTCGCACCACGTTTTAGTGCCAATTCAGCCATTGCTACAATATGGTCTTCATGTGAGTGGACACCACCCTGAGAAAGAAGACCCATGATATGTACCGCACCTTGAGCAGCTTTGGCTTTCTCGACTGCATCCACCAAAACTTCGTGCTCAAAAAAAGCACCTGTACGAATATCTTTAGTAATACGGGTAAAATCTTGATACAGCACACGACCTGCGCCCAAGTTCATATGACCCACTTCAGAGTTACCCATTTGACCATCTGGCAGACCAACATCTTCACCTGAACCAGAGATCAAACCATGCGGATGCTTTTCCTGCATTGCAGTCAAGTTTGGTCGTTTTGCTGCTAGAAAGGCATTGTCCTCGACCGCTTCGCGATGACCCACACCATCCATAATTACCAACACGTGAGGGATTTTGCCAGCAGTTGCATCCGTCATAATGAACACTCTTTTCGTTTATAAATTAATCATCATATCTTACCGAATTTTCGGTGAAGACTCTATGTGACAACCATGGTTAATCTGGGTTGTCAGCATTGTTTTACTCAATCTTATACCGATTTAGCGGGCACGATGCAGCAAGTAACCCCCTGCGGCAAACATGAGAACAATCGGAATAAAGACAAACCACGCAGGCGATGGTGCATACACCAAACTTGCATAGCCGAGAAAATCTTGTAAATAATAAAAGCCCAGTCCTGCAAATAAGGCAATCACCAAACGGAAACCCATGGACTGTTGACGTAGTGGTCCAAAAATAAAGGAACACGCAATCACCACCAGTGCGATTAAAGCAAATGGCGAACCTAATTTTTGCCAAAATGCCAACTGATAGGTTTTCGGGACTTGGCTATATTCATGCATATAGCTCATAAAACTCACCAATTGACTTGGAGAAAGATCTTCTGGGTCAATCGTGACCATATGCACATATTTTGGCTGTAAGGCCAAAGCTAAAGGCTGCTCAGTACTTTGCTTTTTGACTGCATCACCCGTACTGACTAAATCAATTTGGGTTGAGTTATTCAGTGTCCAAGCACCATCTTTTACAAAGTTGCCCTGCTCTGCATTTAAAGTGCCACGTAAACGATACTGATCATCGAAATCGACCACTTGAACATCTTTGATCTGACCTTTTGAGTTTGCATAATCAATATAGATAAAGCGCTGGCCTTCACGAGACCAATAGCCTTTTACTTCGCCCAATTCAGCTGCAGTACGATGGCTCTTAATGCTTTTTGCTTGCTCGTTGGTGTATGGAATCACCCATTCACTTAAGGCAAACGATAGCACCACTAAAATTAAGGCTGAACGGATCACCCAACCCACAATACGCCATAAGCTAATGCCAACAGAGCGCATCACAATTAATTCACTGTTAGATGCCAATGTACCCAGACCCAATACAGAACCAATCAGTGCAGAAATAGGTAAAATTTCATAAAGATAATTGGGCGCACTCCACAATACATATTGCAATGCATTCCACGCGTTATAACCTTCTTTCAGCGAGCCTAGTTCACCTAAATAAGTGAACAAGACCTGCAAACCTGCCAATACGGCTGTCGCGCCCAACATGGCGAGAGCTGTAGTCTTGGTCACATGTTTCGCAACTATACGACGTGCCAACATTGTTAAGACCTCACTCGCTGAATTTGTTTCTTAATCTTTGGTGCCAATTTTTGTTTACGTGAAAATAGTGCAGCAGCAATACCATATACTGCCAACACCAATGGATAAGCACCGATACCCATTTCGTCTTTACTGATCCGCGTTTTGATTGCCATTAATGCCACAATTAAGCTAGCAAAAATCAATAAGGCAGGGAAAAGCTTCAAATAACGACCTTGACGTGGACTCACTTCAGACAACGCCGTTGCCAATAAAAGCGCTACTAAAATGGCAAATGGCACAAAAATACGCCAACCCAATTCGCTGGACACCACGGGATCATTTCGATTATCCCAAAGTTTTGATGTTGGTAATGCTTCAACATCGGTACTTTCAAATTTGGCTTCTTTATCGCTTTCTAGACGTAAACGATAACTTTGGAATTCTGCTTGGCTATAGCGTGGCTGCCCGGGATAAATTTCATATCGACGGCCTTCAACCAAATCGACCACATTGGCATTGTCATTTGGCACTTCAATGCGTGTCGCTTCTTTGGCTAAAATAATGACATCGGGTTTACCCTCTTTTTCAGCTCGCTGATAGAAAAATATATCTTTTAAATTTTTACGGTCTTCCGATAGATCACCAGCATAAATGGTGTAGGGTCCAGAGGAAATAAACTCTTTGGGCCGAACCAAATCAAAGCCTGTGCGCACCGCTTGTGTCGTGGTCAATGCTTCAAACTGGCGGATCCCCCAAGGCGACGCCCAAAGCATTAAAAATGCTTGCACTGCCATGAAAACCACGGTCATTGGAATGAGTAGACGGGACAGCTGGTTACGGCTCACACCACTGCCATTTAATACTGCCATTTCATGGTCAACATACAGACGACCAAAAACCAACATTAAACCAATGAAGAAACCGAGCGGAAGAATTAAGGTTAAAAATTCAGGCAAACGATAGCCAATAATGCTGAATAAAATACTCGCATCTAATCGACCTTGCGCTGCAACACCAAAGTACTTGATCAAACGACCGCCCATCATGATCAAGGTCAATAAGGCAATCACAACCAGTGATGTCGACACCACTTGCTTGACCAGATAACGCCGAATAATCAAATTAATTCTTCCAAAAATAGGGCAAATAAAAACTAGCGTTAGTTTACCCGAATGTTAAAAATATAAAACCTATACTCTAGTTGTTCATTGAAACTCTATTCAGATAAATGTTTCAATGGTTTAATGGTTTATAAATTTAAAAAGGCATGAATACCGCACATGAAACTTTCTATTAATACGTCATTCTCTGCGAATGCGTCCAGCCAATATTTGTTGATATTAGTAGATTCTGAGCACGTTCAAAATGCAGCGACATCTTATCAAATCAATGATTTAGACAACTACATCGAAGCGACTCAATTTAAAGCAAGCTTAAATGAAAACCTACCATTAGTGGGTACTGTTGCCGCTTGTCGCAATAGTGCACTTTTAGGTCTAGGCAAAGTAGCTGAATTGCAAGTGAATAAATTTGCAAAAATCGCACAAAGCATTATTAAAGCGTCACAAAAAAAATTCCAACAAATCAGTATCGACATCTCTGCACTGCCGCAAGAACAGCATTACCTGTTTGCACTAAGCTTGACTCAAGCGGCATATGCTTTTGATGAATACAAGTCAAAGAAAAACGAATTTGTTTTAGCGCAAGTGAATTTAATTGCAACTGAAACCACACTAAGCTCTGCACAACTTGAGCTCATTAGCGCAGTACAATCAGGTCAGAGCTTCACGCGTGACTTAGGTAACCGCCCAGGTAACATTTGCTTCCCTGAATATCTTGCTGACCAAGCACTGGCATTGGCTGCAGAATTTCCAGATCAACTCAAAGTCACTGTACTCGATGAACAGCAAATGGCTGACCTCGGTATGGGTGCATTCCTTGCAGTCAGCAAAGGTTCAGACCGCCCAGGCCGTATTATTACGATTGAATATTTATCCAACCGTGAAGAAGCTCCTGTGGTCTTGGTGGGTAAAGGCGTGACTTTTGATACGGGTGGTATTTCACTCAAACCAGGCGCTGGCATGGATGAAATGAAATACGACATGTGTGGTTCAGCATCCGTTTTGGGAACAATCCGCGCATTATGTGAGTCAAAATTACCGATTCATGTGGTTGGTGCGATTGCAGCTGCGGAAAATATGCCTTCAGGTCATGCAACACGTCCGGGTGACATCGTAACCACCATGAGTGGTCAAACCGTTGAAATTTTAAATACCGATGCCGAAGGTCGTTTGGTACTGTGTGACACATTAACTTATGTGAAACGCTTCAACCCTGCCCTCGTGATTGATATTGCAACTTTAACTGGTGCATGTGTTGTCGCACTGGGTTCAGTCTTGACGGGTATGTTTACTCCAGATGATGAGTTGGCAGCAGAGCTTAGTGCAGCAGGGCAAAACAGTTTTGACCGCGTATGGCGCATGCCAGTCATCGATGACTACCAAGAACAACTCGACTCACCATTTGCCGATATTGCCAATATTGGCGGTCCGAAAGCGGGTTCAGTCACTGCGGCGTGCTTCTTACAACGCTTTACTCGCGACTACCGTTGGGCGCACTTAGACATTGCGGGTACAGCATGGAACTCGGGTGCGAACAAAGGTGCAACGGGTCGTCCAGTACCATTATTAATGCAATTCTTGGTGAATCGTGCTCAAGCGAATGGCTAAAGTAAGCTTTTATTTATTTGAAAAAAGTCCAGAACGACAAGTCGAAAGTGCTTGTCGTTTATGCCGTAAGATTCTGCGTCAGCCTGAGCGTATTTGGCTCTACTGTGCTGACCTAAACTTGCAGCAACAATTGGATGAACGCCTGTGGAGCTTTGATGCCACAGGTTTCATTCCACATGGAATCGATCAAAACGATGCAACTGTGTGTATTTCTGCTCATTTGCCAGAACAATCTGATTGGATTGTGTTTAATTTTAACGAAGTGGCACTTGATCAATATGCAAGTTTTAGTCACATTATCGAAATTATTGAAAATAACGAAGCTGCCAAAATTATTGGCCGTGAAAAATATAAACAATATCGACGTTTGGGCCTGCAACCTCAAACATATAAACTCTAAGTCGATATTGCTACTGTACTTTAAGCAAGGAGATGCACCATGGCATTAAATGTAGGTCCCGATTTTAAACAGCGCTGGTTAAATGTGCCTGAAGCTGTACGTCAGACCTTTATTGATGACCTTGGTCGTGTTTGCGATGTACTCAATCCAAGCACCGATATTCAACAATGGTTGGCTGATGACCAAAAACAGCAGCAAGTTTCCTTAGAGAAAGTTGAAACAGCTTATGCGGATCTAAAAGCACAACTCATTGAAGATGCTCGAATTCGTAAGCAATTGGCATTAGAAAAAGCCCTTGAAGAAAAACGTGCGGCTGAACAAGCCTATGCCGACCAGCTCAAACGTGATGAAGAAATGCGTTTTGCCGCGCAAACCCAAGCTTTGGCGATGATGCAGCATAATCTTGATCGGGATGTGCAAAACTATGCGGCGCGTTACCATAAAAATCCAGAAACAGGCTTAGTTGGATGGTCTGCTCACTCTTCTGTCAATGAAGGACAAATGCTGTCCGAGCTAGAAAGTGTCCGTGTGCGTTTAGAACTTGAAGCTGAAACACAAATTGAATCTGCGGTAGCTGATTTCCGTGAAAAACTCAAAATCGCGGCTAAAGAGGAAATTGACTATATCTTGGCAAACTCAAGCTTTTCAGCTCACGTACCAGAACATAACGAACTTTAATTCCAGTGTATTGAACCCGATGTCATGAAAATGACATCTTTCTGCAACATGATATTCATACAGTTGAAATATTAGCTACAGTCTTTCACTGCGGTTTCAGCTGATGAAAATATAAAATCATGCATCCAGATGGGAATTCAACATGGACATCATTCACCAGATCACCCAGAAAATATCGTCACTCTCTGCCGGTGAACAATGGGAGATCAGCGCCAAAGCACTTTGGCTGAGCCATTCTGATTTTCACAGTATTGCTGTGTATTTAAATCGTGAGTCTGAAAAAGGGCTGTTCAGCATTCAACAACCTCCTTCAAGCACTTTGTGTGAGAGTGTCAGCATGGTCAAAATTATTAAGCATTAAATTTTAGATCTTAAAAAAGCCCCAAATGGGGCTTTTTTATCTGCAATGTACTTAAACTAAATCTGCGACAGCCGAAACGGTATGACCAAGGAAAAAACCAATTCCTAATAAAACTGCAATCCAAATGAATCCACCCAATACGTTATAAAACATAAAGATACCCAAATTCATACGTGACGAACCTGCAGCAAAAGGTGCAAAAGATCGGACGAAGGGTACAAAACGTGCTACTAAAATGGTCTTACCGCCATGCTTCATAAAGTATTTATTGGTTTTTACCAAATACTCAGGTTTGAAATATCGGGTATGTTTATTGAAATATTTAATCCCTAAGAAACGACCCGTATAGAAATTGACTAAATAACCCAACACAGATGCGACAAATAGCATAATGCCCATGGTATGCAAATGAATCACGCTAGTGGTTGAACACAATGCACCAATGGCGATGAGTAAGCTGTCACCCGGAAGGAAAAACAGGAAGACCGAACCCGTCTCAGAAAAGATCACCAAAAACAAAATTGCATAAATCCACACACCATAGTTGTCCAATAAAATGGGCAACCATTGTTCCAGATTCATTAAAAAATCAATCATTGTCACCTGTCTGATTATTCATCGTATTTGCAAATACCGCGACGCATTATCACCAAAAATAAAAAAACAGTCTAATTTTTCAATCAGACTGTTTGGTTTTCTTCGGTATCAACTTATTTCAAGAAGCCATTTTCAGCTAGAAAATCTAAGCTAATTTTTGATTGCTCTGTGGTCTCAGCCGCTTTATCACCCAGCAGTAAGCGTTCAATATAACGCGCCAATACATCAACTTCCAAGTTGACTTTTGTACCTGTTTTCCACGTCCCAATATTGGTTCGGTCTGCGGTATGTGGAATCAAATTTAAACTTAATATATTGCCCCGTAAATGGTTGATGGTCAGGCTAATACCATCCACAGTGACCGAACCTTTTTCAGCTAAATAGCGTGCAATTTCTTTTGGTGCAGTCACTTCAAAATAAATAGAACGTGCATCTGAACGGACAACAGTAATTTCGCCAACCGCATCGACATGACCACTGACAATGTGACCACCAAAACGCGTGGTCGGTAACATGGCCTTTTCTACATTGACCGCCTGTCCTGCTTTCCAATGCTCAAGTGTGGTTCGATTTAAGCTCTCACGAGATACATCGGCAGCATACCAGTTACGACCAAAATCAATGACTGTGAGACAAATACCATTGGTGGCAATTGAATCACCCAAATGTACATCAGACATATCAAGGTCTGTTTGAATTCGCAGGCGAACATCACCGCCTATATTTTGAATGCTTTCAACCTTGCCTAAACTTTCAATAATGCCTGTAAACATATTCAATCCCTGATCAAAATGGGCTGTGATTTTTACCACAAATCAAGTTGCGTGCTGACGCCTGAAGTATCCACGCCACCCAATTCTGCAAAATGATGCAGTTGGCTTAACAACTGACGAATAGGTGGACCTGATTTGGCATGAGTGTCGGTAATCACAATAAATTCAAGTACGCGTGCACGCTCAGACTGACGTTGTTTACTCACGCGATAACGTGGCACATCTTGCGTCAATAAACTCACGCGACCACGTTTAAGGTTGGCTTGTAACAAATCAGTCGCGCTGATATTACCATCGGTTGAATAGCTGGTCAGAATATAGCGTGCATTAATGGTTTCTAATAATTTTTCATAAGCTTCTTTAGCATGCTTTGAAGAATTATAAGGACTAGGACGTTCTTTACGCCATGCACGGTCAATCCCGCTCTTAAAGCCTTTGGTATCTGGAGTCGGTAAATCGACCTGATCCCATAAGGTTAAAGCATTCAACACGTGGTAATTACTGCTGTACGCATGTTGGTTATACGGTGGATCAAGATAAGCCACATCGACTTCAAAGCCGCTCATTTGATTGGCCAAATGCTGAGCATCAACACACCACATTTCTGCCGCTGGACGTTTCGGATCGCCAATTTCACAAAAGCGACTCGGTGTTAACCACAGCAATGATCCAATACGATCTAGCGCTGCTTGGGTCTTCCCCCCCCAGCCATGGTGAAAGCTTTTAAATACGCCACTGGTGTTACTGACAAAACTGGCTGAATATAGCAATGGAGCCAACAAGGCACTCATTTCTACATCATCAATAGCACCCTGCGCCTGCCATGTGGCAATTTGCTGACGAATTGCATCAATACGCATGCCATTACGACGTTTGAAGAACAAACGGTCACGTGCCGGATCATAAATCTCGTCATTACGTGGACACAAGTTATGGGTCACCCAACCTTTGACTTCGGGTAAACGGTTCAAATAATCAATGGCTTTCTGATAGCCACCTAATTCTTTAAATGCAGGCGCTTCAACACAAGAAAGAATCGCACTGTTTAAGGCATGGCTATACGGTTCCCAGTCATTGGCAATCACACGATAGCCATTTTGACGTGCTAGACGTGACACCACACCAGAACCGGCAAAAAAGTCTGCAAAAATTGGCGCACGACCATCTTCACGCTTTAAGGTTCCCGTTTGCTCAAGTGCTTCTAAAATCAGATGTAACAGACGTCGCTTGTTTCCTAAATAAGGAACCAATTGATGGAAAAGATATTCGTCGGTGGTACGAGCCGCGTGACGACGTTTGTGATAAACCGTAGACTCTGAATTCATAGCGTCTCTTGAGAAGGGATTAACCTTAAGCGAATGTCATCACCCATTTGAGTGACTTCTTTCAACTTAAATCGAAGCTGCTCTGCCATGCGGTCAAATTCCGCATTAAACATTGCACGAGCTGACCGACCCAAAAGCGTCGGTGCAACATAACTGATCATTTCATCGATCAAATGTTCTTGTAAGAAAGCGGTAGATAAGGTTGCGCCCGCTTCCACCAACACATCATAAATTTGATGCTGTTGGACTAATGTTTTTAACAGATCCGTCAAAGACTGAATCTCAAATTGTACCACGCCCAAGTCTGCAAGTTCCTGACGATATGGCCCCATGACCATCACAGTTTTAGGTTGTTCTAACATTTTTGCTGTGAGTGGTAATCGCCCTTGCCTATCGAGTACGATGCGCTTCGGCTGAACGATGCTTTGCATATCTATAGCATCGAGCTGACGAACATTCAGCTGACAGTCGTCTGCTAAGACGGTTTCAATACCTGTAATGACTGCACCTGAAATGGCACGCCAATGTTGAACATCCTGACGTGCAACAGCACCCGTAATCCATTTTGATTCACCTGAAGCCATAGCCGTACGGCCATCTAAACTTGAAGCAACTTTTAAACGAACATAAGGCATACCTGTTGCCATTGCTTTGAGAAAACCCAAATTTAGTTGATGCGCTTCCTCTTCACAAATCCCGGTGATCACTTCAATGCCCGCATCTCGCAGGATTTGCACGCCTTTTCCGGCCACTAAAGGGTTTGGATCGGGACAAGCCACCACTACTTTAGCGACACCTGCCTCGACCAGACCTTTGGCACATGGCGGCGTACGCCCATAATGTGCACAAGGCTCTAAGGTCACATAGGCAGTTGCACCCTGTGCGTTTTCACCTGCTGCACGCATGGCAAAGACTTCAGCATGTGGTTGACCTGCTTTAGGGTGATAACCTTCTCCAACTAATTGACCATCTTGAACAATGACACAGCCTACATTGGGATTTGGCCGAGTTGAGTACTGTCCAAGACGGGCAAGTTGAATGGCCTGCTGCATCCATTGCTGATGCTGCTGCATAAACACTTGATCTGACTCAGACATGAACGAACTCTTTATAAAAACGAAGATGATGCAAATTAATGCTCGCGTTGCTGCATTTGTTCAATTTGACGACGGAATGCTTCAACGTCTTGAAAGTCTTGATACACCGAAGCAAAACGCACATAAGCCACATGATCTAAAGCAAACAACGATTGCATGACAATTTCACCAATCGTACGAGACTTAACGTCACGCTCACCTAAACGGCGAATTTGCAGCTGAATATCACTTAAGACAGTTTCAATCTGCTCTTGCGTCACTGGGCGTTTCTGCAATGCATGCATTAAAGAACGACGAAGTTTAGCTTCATCAAAAGGCTCACTTTTTGAGTCCGACTTAATGACACGAGGCATCACCACTTCATAACTTTCAAAAGTGGTAAAACGTTCACCGCAACTAATACATTCACGGCGGCGGCGAATCTGACAGCCCTCAGCAGCAAGACGAGAGTCAATCACTTTGCTGTCTTCAGCGTTGCAAAATGGACAATGCATAGCGGTTAAATTGAACAAAACCTAACGGATTTAGAGTGTAGCAAATATTTTTAATTTTGTAGAGCTTTACGCTAGATATGGAAAAAAAACAGCCCTTTCGGGCTGTTTTACACAATATATTGATTATTGCTTGAAGTGATTATTCGATACGTTCGCCGTGTTGACTTAAGTCTAAGCCCATACGTTCATCATCTGCTTGAACACGGATACCAATCACAAGATCAATGACTTTCAGAATAATGAACGTCAACACTGCTGAGTAAGCAACTGTTGCAAGTACACCCTCAACTTGTACCCATAATTGATGCATCACATTGCTTGGCGCGGCATCGCCCATGATGAATTCGCTTGCAAAGAATGCTGTAAGGATGGCACCTACAATACCACCCACACCGTGCAGACCAAATGCATCTAGAGAGTCATCAGCTTTAAGTGCACGTTTCAGCGCAGTAATCCCCCAGAAACATACCACACCACCAATTAAGCCCATTGCCAATGCACCGCCTACAGTCACAAAACCTGCTGCTGGAGTAATCACAACCAGACCTGCGACTGCACCTGAAGCACCGCCTAATACAGACGCTTTACCACGCACCACTTTTTCAGTGATTAACCATGCAATTGCGGCTGCGGCTGCTGCAACTTGAGTCACAACCAATGCATAACCTGCTGAACCATTTGCGCCGAGTGCTGAACCACCGTTAAAACCGAACCAACCTACCCATACTAAGCTTGCACCGATCACCGTTAAAGTCAGATTGTGTGGTGCCATTGATTCACGGCCAAGTCCCATACGTTTACCCAACATGTAAGCTGCAACCAAACCTGCAACACCTGAGTTAATGTGAACGACAGTACCGCCAGCAAAGTCTAGAGCACCATCACTTCCTAACCAACCACCACCCCAAACCCAATGGGTAATTGGTGCGTAGACCACGATGCTCCAGATGGTAATGAATGCAACAAAGGCACCAAATTTCATACGTTCAGCAACCGAACCACTAATAATGGCAACCGTAATGATGGCAAAAGTCATTTGGAAAATGACAAAGAGAATTTCTGGAATAGAGCCTGTTAAAGCGTCGGTACTAATGCCTGACAACATGACTTTGTCGAGACTACCAATAAAAGCATTGCCCTCGCCGAAGGCTAAGCTATAACCGACAATCACCCACGTTAAGCTCACGATACCTGCAGCGACAAAGCTATGTGCCATCGTGCTGAGTACGTTTTTCTTACGCACCATACCGCCGTAAAATAATGCTAAACCCGGAATGGTCATCAGTAAAACAAGTGCTGTCGACACAAGAATCCATGCCGTATCACCAGTGTCCAGCTTTGGTTCTTCTTCTGTAGCTGCTGGTGTAGTTATTTCCGCTGGAGCAGGTGCTGCAGCTTCAGTAGAATTAAGTGTTGCGGTTTCAGCTGCAGTATCAACTACAGTGATTGCTTCTGAGGGTGCTGTTGCGGTTTCTTCAGCCCACGCAACAGAACCACCTAAAAGTGCACTGGACAAGCCGAGTGCAATTAGCATTTTTTTCATTCGTATCCCCCGACCTGATTTTCTGAGTTATTAGCTACTCAGCAAACTTCATGCCAATTTTTTAAACGGCATCAGCACCTGTTTCACCAGTACGGATACGGATGACTTGTTCCAGATTGCTTACAAAAATTTTCCCATCACCAATTTTTCCAGTGCTTGCAACACGGGTAATTGATTCAATTACGGTATCAACCATTTCATCACTGATTGCGATTTCGATTTTTACTTTTGGTAAGAAATCAACCACATATTCAGCACCACGATAAAGTTCAGTGTGACCTTTCTGGCGACCGAAGCCTTTAACTTCAGTGACAGTGATCCCTTGAACACCATTTTCAGAGAGTGCTTCACGCACATCATCTAATTTAAAAGGTTTTACAATTGCAGTTACGAGCTTCATGTTTGTTTTCCTTCGGCTTCTTTCACCTGTAAGGTTTTATGTTCAATTTTCATGCCAATATGACTATAGTCGGGGGAAAATAGTCAGCTCGACATGAGATTTCTTTATAACCTATTTTATACGGATAATCTTGCCTATGCTTAGAAAAATAGACATTTTTACTAGAAGAATTACGATTTTCCTGATCGATTAAACACATATTTAAATCAAAGCACTATGGACATGAATGTGGCGATGTTAAACTGCTGCCACCAATTCACTGAGGATGGTCAATAGAATGATTGAAACCTTATTACAAGCGATATTAGAACAAATCGATCAACCGAAAAAAGACGTCGAACATAACCTTCGCAGCTTACTCAACGAAGCCGTTAGCAAAATGGATCTTGTTTCTAAAGAAGAAATCGAACGCCAACGCACTGCCCTAAATAATGCAAATTTACGTTTAAATGAATTACTGAAACACGTTGAAGAACTCGAAGTAAAAATTCAGAACAAAAAATAAGCACCTTTTTAGTGCAACAAAAGACGCATAACGATTAAAAATAATGCACCATAACGGAACAATAATATGTCTTTTGCAAAAATCTATACGCGGGGCTTGCTCGGCTTACACGCACCCCAAATTGAAGTTGAAGTTCATGTCAGTCAAGGTCTTCCTTCACTGACCATCGTTGGCCTGCCTGAAGCAGCCGTACGCGAAAGTAAAGACCGTGTACGCTCAGCGATTATCAATAGTGGATTTCAATTTCCAACCAAACGCCTCACCATCAATCTTGCTCCAGCAGACCTCCCCAAAGATGGTTCAAGACTGGATTTACCCATTGCACTGGGTATTCTCATTGCATCAGGTCAATTGCCAGAACATGCTGGTGCTGGCTTAGAATTTATTGGTGAATTGGCACTCGATGGTCATTTACGACCTGTCAGTGGTATTTTGAGTATAGCCATTGCCTGTCAACAAGCGGGACATCGCTTGATTTTGCCTCTGCAAAATGCCGATGAAGCAGCTCAACTTCCCGACTTTAAAGTTTTCCCTGCAAACCATTTAAAAGCAGTCTGTGAGCATTTGAGTCAGAACGTTGCAATCAATGTGCATAGCACTTCAAATTCACAAATACGGCATGCCTATCATTTCGACTTATCCGACGTAAAAGGTCAGCTCCGCCCTCGACGTGCTTTAGAGATCGCTGCAGCAGGGGGACATTCCTTACTTTTTCGTGGTCCACCCGGTACAGGTAAAACCTTACTGGCCTCTCGATTAGCCAGTATTTTGCCACCACTCAATATGGAAGAAAATTTAGAAGTTGCCAGTATTTATTCTATTGCTGGATCGCAGCATCATTTTGGGCAGCGCCCTTTTCGTGCACCGCACCATACGGCGTCGGCAATTGCATTGGTCGGTGGGGGTTCAAATCCCAAACCTGGTGAAATTACATTGGCACATTTGGGTGTGTTATTTTTGGATGAACTTCCTGAATTCGACCGAAAAGTGTTGGAAGTGCTTAGACAACCTCTCGAGTCCAAAGAAATTGTGATTTCACGCGCTTCTCGTCAAATTACCTTCCCTGCAAACTTTCAGTTGATTGCCGCGATGAATCCTTGCCCATGTGGCCATGCATTCAATCAAGATAGTCGCTGCCAATGCAGTGCAGAAAGTATTAAGCGATATCAGAACCGTATTTCAGGCCCCTTACTGGACCGAATTGATTTGCATATTGATGTTCCACCCCTCGCTGCACATGAATTACAAAGCACCCAAAGCGCTGAAAATTCGACGACGGTGCGTGAACGTGTGATTACTGCGTATCAACAGCAAATGCAAAGACAGCAGCGACCCAATATGGCTCTGACCCCGACGCAGCTAGAACAGCATTCGATTTTAGATACAACAGCACAAAATATTATGCAGATGGCTCAACAACGCATGAACTTATCTGCCCGTGCCTACCATCGGGTTTTACGTGTTGCACGAACTATTGCTGACTTGGCCCAAAGTGAACAAATCAATGCACAACATATTTCGGAAGCTTTGTCTTACCGCTCAAATATGAATTCATAATTTAGTCTAAATATAAAAATGGCGACACAAGGTCGCCATTTTTTACAAAACATGCTGTCTTAGAATTCGTATTTTAAACCCAGTACTACTTTATTTTTTTGCTTTTCATCAAAACGGTCATACCCCCCCAAAGTATAGTTCATGCTTGCAGTTACACCCGTATCTGCCAGTGGTTTACTCAAGCCAATATCAAAATGACGAAAGCCAAAACTTTCTGTTGTGCCTTCAATGAAATCACCTGATTTTTTATAGGCATATAAACCTAGTGCTGTGTCTAAGCTAAAATCTTGAGGTAAAGGATAGCTATACGATGCTTTGAAGTAAGTATCACCGGTATTCCCCCAGAGCGTATCTTCTAACAAGGTTTGCGCAGTTAAGCCAAAGTCTTTGTAATTTAAGCCGACTAAAGTTTCTAAGCCATTTGCATCGCTCGTGTCGATATCGTAATAATAGTAATAGGTTAAACCTAATGTATAACCAAGATCATCGTTGATTGTACCGTTGTAGCCAGCATAGAAATCATTTTCAAAACCGTTCGGAACATCATCACCATAATTGAGTGTTGAACCCCAGTAGCCCGCATAGAAACCAGAGGCATGGCTGTAATCTAAGCCACCTTGAATTGTTGCATCTTTATTTTCTGGCACATTGGTAATCCCGCGTAGGTTATAGCTAGAAAGAATGCCAATATTTCCTGAGAACGAATGTTCAGAAGCTGGAGCTTCAGCAAAAGTTAATGTAGAAGCTGATCCTAGTACAGCAAGAGATAAAGCTTTGAATGCAAATTTCATTATTGGTTCCCCCACATCGTGCAACGACGTATTTTTGGTTATTTCGTTTAACTCAAGTGGGTATTTGCAAGCGCTGTGCCAAAGTTAAAAAAATGATTAATTTTTTTATTTTTTTAAAAATTCATCTCGCATTATTTATCTTTTAAGCATTTGTTTAATATTAATTTTTATGTTTTAAAATCATTGTTTCATTTTTTTCAAATGACGATGCTGTAGCGTTTTTAAATTGATGTTCATTGTTATGAATCGATAAACCCGTAGATGTAACAGAATTTTTAAAATGCACTTTTTTGAGTATGTTTTTTCAACACAATATCCAAAGGTGCATAAAAAAAGTGCACAATTTTCATTATGCACTTTAAAAATTAAGCAAGGTTTAGAGCTGTATTTTAGTCTATGCTTTTTTAAAACGAGTACGTTAAGCCGACCACAACATTGTCATCGAAACGTTCGCCTTCACGATCTTTACCACCCCAGACATAATCCGCAGAAAACTCCAAACCTGTATCGGCAATTGGCTTACTGAAACCTAAACGCGCTTCTGTAAAGGTTAAATCTTCTGTGGTTGTGACTAAGCTGTCATCACGGCTATCATTATAGATTGAAACACCGACAGATGTATTCAGAGACAGGTCATAAGGTAGTGCGTAACTATAAGCTGCATTGAGGTACACATCTCCAGCATTGCCATAGTTCACATCGGAAAGTAATACTCCCATGCCCACAGTAAGGTCTTTATAGCTCACGTCATTTAACAACTCGACGCCAGTTGTACGACGCTTTTCAGAACTATCATCATTATAAACTGAGCCACCACCTTGGTAGACATAAGCAATAACTTGAGATTTATAACTCCAATCTTCATTGAGTTCACGACCATAACCCACATAGAAGTCATGTTCAAAGCCATGCGATTGTGATTCGTCTGTCGGGTCGTAGTTCAACATTGAACCCCAGTACCCTGCAAAAACACCACTACGATGGGCATATTCCAAACCAGCTTGAAGGCTTGGATCATCATTTTCTTCACCACCGCGGTAAATGTATTTATTCACAACACCTAAACTGCCCGACCATACACCCGTTTCAGCTGTAGCTTGTTCTGCAAATGCAGGAACACTTGCAAGTGATACGAAAGCAAGTAAAACCGCTTTTTTATAAAATTGACTCATAGGGTGTCCCAGCATGAAACCTTGATCAGATTTGGCTTCGTGAAAAATTAGCGCTGATTTTAATCATTTTTGCATCTGTGTATAGCTAATTTAGAATAATTTTAAAGTTTTTTTGATTTTTAATCTTATAAAACAACAAACTTTTTATACAGTTTAGTAAAAAACAAGCTTTTTATTTATCAAATATATTTTTATATCTTTGCTTCAAAGTATCGCATTACTCAATCCATAAAACATGACGATTCACGTTTCATTTAAAGAAATTTAATTTGAGAATTAAATACCTGCTTTTTAAGATACTTCCGTGATGTATATGTTGTTTATTAATTCAAATCATCGCCATTCATATTGATTAAAAATAAATCACTCCTAATTCATTTTAGAATTAAAACTAAAATCAAAAATTTGATAAATTGAATAAAATAATTATTGATTTATTTATCAGATGCTTACTATTTAATCAAATCCTAGATTTTACCAATCTTTATATTTTTTTATGATAAGTAACAAACTAAAATCTCTTTAGATTTAAATATATTCAATATAGATAAACTATTCCTTATACAACAACAACATAGCTTAAAATTATTATTCTACTGCTAACCCAATATCTGAAATAGCCGTAACTTTAGTGTAATAAGCGCATTAAAAATGATGTTTTTTTTACGAAAAAATATACAATCGCACTACATATTAACCAAACTTTGCATGAGGCTCTCTCCCAATGCTTAAAGCTCAACAACTGACACTCGCAGTACTCGTAAATGCTGCTCTTATTTCAACTGCTTTTGCGAGCGAACAAAGTGAATCTAAAGGCTTTGTGGAAGATGCTGAAGGCTCTGTATTGTTCCGTACTGGTTATTTACATCGTGATAAAAAAAATGGCGTAGATGATACTAGCTCTTTTGCACAAACTGCTATCGTAAATCTTGATTCAGGTTTTACCAAAGGTACAGTTGGTTTTGCAGCGGGTATTATTGGCGATGCATCAATCAAACTTGGTGAAAATGCCCATACCGGTAACGATATGATTCCAACGCACAATGACGACTCTGCTTATGATCATTGGGCTCGAGGTGGTGCATATGTAAAAGCACGTATTTCAAATACGACTGCAACTTACGGTACACAACTTCTCGACATCCCTGTTTTAGCAAGTAATACTGCACGTTTAGTACCTGAATACTACACAGGTGTTTTAGTTGAAAGTAATGAGATTAATAATCTTAACCTAATCGCTGGTAAATTCACTGAAAATCAATTATCAAATCAAATTAATTCTGATGGTGCTAAGTTAGAGCGCGCAATTGTTTGGGGTGCAAAATACAAAGCCAATGATCAATTAAATCTTGCTTACTATGGTACAGATATTAAAGATCGTTTAGATCGTCATTATATTAATGCCAACTTTACTCAAGGCTTAGCAGATAAAAGCTCGTTGACTTATGATTTAAGCGCTTATCACACAAAATGGGATAAAGATGCTAATCAATATTTATATTCTCAAATTGGTGAAAGCAACGACTCATTCGATAACTCAATCGCTGCTCTTTCTACAACATATAATCGTGGTCCACACAATGTCATGGTTGCTTACCAACAAAACTTTGGTAATACCGGTTACGACTATGGCTTAGGTACAAATGTTGGTGATGGCAAACAATCTATTTACATGCCAAACTCATATCTATCTGACTTTATTGGTAATGATGAAAAGTCTGTACAACTTCAATATACCTATGACTTTGGCGCATTAAATGTTCCAGGCCTATCTTGGACTTCAGCATTTGTTTACGGTTGGGATATTAAAGCCACTGATAATGCTGGCACAATGATTAGCGACAATGAAGAAGAACGCGAATTCTTTAACCAAGTGAAATATACTGTTCAATCTGGTTTTGCCAAAGATGCGAGCTTACGTCTTCGTCATTCTTACTACCGTGCTAGTAATAACTACCAAAATAACTACATTGGTGATACCAATGAATGGCGTATTTGGTTAGACATCCCTGTGAAATTATTTTAATTCCGCAGTCCATCTGAGATAGACATAAAAAAACCTGCACGATGTGCAGGTTTTTTTATGCGTCAATGCTTTTATTCAAAGCATTGACTGAAGCAAAACAAAATTATTTGTTCGCTTCTTCATAAGCAGCAATTGAGCTAAGAACTTCTTGTTTTGCAACTTCAGAACCTTCCCAACCGCTTAATTTTACCCATTTGCCCGCTTCAAGATCTTTGTAATGAGCAAAGAAGTGTTCAACTTGTTTGATCAAAAGTTCAGGAAGATCGGTGTATTCTTTTACATCTTTGTAAAGCGGAGTCAATTTGTCGTGTGGTACAGCGATAAGTTTCGCATCAACACCACCGTCATCTTCCATATTCAATTTACCCACTGGGCGGCAACGAATTACAGAACCTGGCTCTACTGGATGTGGAGTTACCACAAGTACGTCAAGTGGGTCACCATCAAGTGATAATGTATTTGGAACATAACCATAGTTCGCTGGGTAGAACATTGCAGTACCCATGAAACGGTCTACAAATAACGCATCAGAATCTTTATCGATTTCGTATTTGATTGGTGCTGCGTTTGCAGGGATTTCAATAATGACATAGATGTCGTTAGGTGCGTCTTTACCTGCTGGGATATTGCTGTAGCTCATAGCATCACTCTTTAAACAAAGTTAAATCTTTTTTAAACCGGCATAATTATAACGGTTTTTACAGATTTTTTTTTGATTTTACATTTACTGCTGATAATTTAATCAATCACCAACATTTGGCTTAACTAATTTTAATCACCAAGAGTAATAAGCAAATTGGACAGAGCATTGAAAGCAACCAAATAATTGAACGCAGTGTTGACCAATTCGCTAAATAACACATGCCGTAAATCACACGAAGAACTAGATAAGCAATGCCAAAAGTCATAATGAAATATTGCTGAATCACCATATATTCCGCCATTAATATGGCAGCAATAAACAGTGGCAGACTTTCAAAACTATTTTGCTGAACTGCATTGGCGCGACTTGCAAGCCCGGTCGAACGCGCTAAAACTTCACGTGGATTTTGATTGTCACTCGACTTAAAACCCGCTGCTTTCTTAGCAATCATGGTAAAAACATAAGGCAACAAACAAGCGCCTAAAATGAGATAAATGATCCCACTGATGCTTTGCATGTGTTTTTTCTCAGGAAGATTTTTATAGTCGCTATAATAGCATGGTGTTTCGTGAATAAATTTTGTTAAATATAGTGTTTTTTGAATCGACAGATGAAAGGATCTCCCCTATGAGCAGTTCTGATCAAGATCAATTGTTTGAGGTACTTGCCAAACAGAAGCAACATCAGCTTCGGGTGGATCGTGCCTTAAAAATTGTCATTCCCATCACCGCCTTTTTACTTTGTGTCATCTGCGCCAATATCAATATTTGGTCAACCGTACTGAGCTTTGTCATCATGTGGGTGGCCTTCTATGCTGTCTCTATTAAACAACTGCCACTTTGGCATTGGGTTATTGTGATTGCTGTTTATTGCTTAATCGACAATATCCTCAGTTATGGAAGCTTCAATCAATCAGGCTTTAGCCGCCAATTTGGTGCCATGTTTATTTTCTTGGGTGTATTTGGTGTAGGTCGTCGCTACTTTGACCGTTGGTCAATGAGTAACGGAACTAAAATCTAAGTCCATCAACAGATTGATATTTAAATTAAAGCCATAAAAAAAGCGCCCAAAGGCGCTTTTTTTATGCAGCTTGCTTAAGCCGTTTTACGTAAATCTTTACGTAAAATTTTACCTACGTTCGATTTTGGAAGTTCATCCATAAATTCAACATAACGCGGACGTTTATAACCCGTTAAGTTTTCTTTTGCGAATGCCAATACTTCTTCAGTAGTCAAAGATGGATCTTTTTTCACAACGAATAGTTTTGGTACTTCACCTGATTTTTCATCTGGCACACCAATTGCAGCCACTTCCAACACTTTTGGATGTTTCGCAATAACTTCTTCAATTTCAGAAGGATAAACATTGAAGCCAGACACCAAGATCATGTCTTTTTTACGGTCAACGATTTTCACATAACCGCGTGAATCCATAACACCGATATCACCTGTACGGAAGAATCCGTCAGCTGTCATCACTTTAGCCGTTTCATCTGGACGGTTCCAATAGCCTTTCATGACTTGTGGACCACGAATCGAGATTTCACCTTGTTCGCCTAGTGCAACTGCATTGCCATCATCATCTAAAATCGCAACTTCAGTTAACGGCAAAGGAATACCAATCGTGCCGCTGAATTCCATAGATGCTGGTGGGTTAGCTGTCGCAACCGGAGAAGTTTCTGACAAGCCATAACCTTCGATAATATTGGTACCCGTTACTTTCTTCCACGCTTCTGCTGTAGAAGGAAGTACGGCCATACCACCGCCCATCGCCATTTTCATTTTGCTATGGTCGAGTTGTTTAAACTCTTCATTATTCACCAATGCATTGAATAAGGTATTCACTGCTGGGAAGAATGTTGGTTGGTATTTACGTAATTCTTTAATCACCGCAGGAAGATCACGCGGGTTTGGAATCAATACGTTAGCTTGGCCTTTGTACATACCGTAAAGTGCACATACCATGAAGGCAAAAATGTGATATAGCGGTAGCGCACAGAAGATACGGTCATCTGGCTGACCATCTTGCTGACCAAATTTACTTTGGAAGATACCATCACATTGCAACATGTTCGAAACAAGGTTGCGGTGAGTCAGTTCTGCACCTTTTGATACACCCGTTGTACCACCCGTGTATTGCAACACAGCAGTATCACTTAGGGTCAAGTTTGGACGTTTATAGTTGCTTGCACTGACTTTCGACATTGCAGCATTAAAACGGATATGACCTGGAATGTTCCATGCTGGAATTTGTTTACGTACTGAACGTAATACAAAGTTCACTAAAGTACCTTTTAAGGTACCAAGCATATCACCTACAGATGCCACGATCACATGTTTCACAGGTGTTTTACCAATAATCGCTTGGTAAACAGATGCAAAGTTTTCAATGATCACTAACACTTCTGTACCCGAGTCATTTAATTGATGCTCAAGTTCGCGTGAAGTATAAAGTGGGTTGACATTCACCAATACCAGACCAGCACGGAATACACCTAGTGCTACAACAGGATATTGAAGAACGTTCGGCATCATTACCGCAACACGTGTCCCTTTGGCAAGGCCAAGACTTTGTAAATACGTTGCAAATTTACGGCTAGCTTCATCAAGTTCTTTAAATGTTAATACTTTATCCATAAAGATAAAGGCATCACGAGAGCCAAACTTCTGGAAATTCTGCTCAAAAATATCAACCAATGATGTGTTTTCAGCGGGTATTTCTACAGTTTCTGGAATCCCGGTCTTTTGGTATTCAGCGAACCAAATCTTTTCCATAACGCCCAATTCTCCTGTCGTAATCCTTAAAAAATCTAACTGTTTTTTTTCAATATTAAGCGGTCTTTATTTAACTTGTGTGTGCTCAATATTGCATCCATTTCACGAATTAAGCATATATAACGTATTTCGTTCCATGGATGCTAGTATTATCTTTGAATGAACAGTTTATTTGCTTTTTGATATCCCCGTGGTAACAACACGCCTTTAGATGCGCGTTTGCCCACATATTTCTGCAGATCATCACCTTTGAGCTTTAATTGTTGATTACCTGCAAGCACTTGAATTATTTCATCTAAATTCACAGTTGTCATGGATACAATTTGATCTTTTGCTTCAAGTTGTATCAATTTATTACCCTTGCCTTTATTGAGGATCGGTAATTCATCCAATTCAATCAGCAATAAGCGACCTGCTGAACTGAGCAGTGCAAGATGTGTTGCATTTTCTATTGGAGATAAATTCATCACCGCTGCACCCTCAGACAAACTGAGGAACGCCTTACCAGCTTTGGCATTGGTGTCTAAATTTTTTGCTTGAGTTTTAAAGCCGTAGCCTTTGCTGCTCATCGCCAAAATTTCAGTATCATCATCTGCAATAAACACTTGTTTAAAGCCGACACCGCTGGCTGGAGAAAGTTTAGAGCTCAATGGCTCACCCAGACCACGTGCCGATGGTAAGGTATTAATGCCCAGCCCATAGCTACGACCAGAATCATCGAGCACATAGACACGTTGGTTGGACTTACCTTGAGCGTGACTTAAGTATTGGTCACCTGCACGGAAGTTCAATTTTTCCACATCGACTTCATGACCTTTGGCAGAACGAATCCAACCCGCTTCAGACAATACTACTGTAACAGGGTCAGCAGGCAACATGTCTTGTTCATTGATCGCATGCGCTTCCGCACGTTTAACGATAGGTGAGCGACGGTCATCGCCAAACTTTTTCGCATCTTCCTTCAATTCATTGATGATCAATGTTTTTAATGATTCAGGGTTAGCCAGTTGCTCACGAATAATTGCAGCTTTGGCCTCAAGTTCTTCTTGTTCACGGCGCATTTCCATTTCTTCAAGTTTAGCCAAATGACGTAACTTGAGTTCTAAAATGGCTTCAGCCTGAATTTCATCAATGCCGAAATGCTCCATCAGCACAGGTTTCGGTTGATCTTCTTCACGAATAATACGGATGACTTCATCAATATTTAGAAATGCGATGATCAAACCTGCAAGGATATGCAGACGTTTTTCAATTTTATTCAGATGATAAGTTAAACGGCGTGTCACCGTATCCTTACGAATCTCAATCCATTCCAATAAAATACGACGAATCGATTTCACTTGTGGACGGCCATCTGCACCAATCATATTCATGTTGACGCGATAGCTAGATTCTAAATCGGTAGTGGCAAATAAGTGGCTCATCACCGCTTCAGCATCAATACGATTTGAACGCAGTACAATCACCAACCGTGTTGGATTTTTATGGTCAGATTCATCACGTAAATCGGTCACCAAAGGCAGTTTTTTCGCCTGCATTTGATCTGCAATTTGAGTAATCACTTTTGAGCCTGAAACTTGATACGGCAACTCCGTAATCACAATTTCATTTCTCTCAATACTGTACACCGCACGAGTACGATAACTACCGCGACCTGTGGTTTGAATTTTCAGTAATTCTTCAGGTGCCGTAATAATTTCTGCACGGGTTGGTAAGTCTGGTGCAGGAATATATTCTGCAACTTTTTCATCGGTCAGATTTGGGTTACGAATCAGCGCAATCGTGCCTTTGACCACTTCACGTAAGTTATGCGGCGGAATATCTGTTGCCATTCCAACTGCAATACCTGTTGTACCATTGAGTAAGATATTCGGTACACGTGCAGGTAGATTAACCGGCTCTTTCATCGAACCATCAAAGTTATCCTGCCAATCACAAGTGCCTTGGCCCAACTCTGACAATAACAAATCACTATAAGCAGACAGTTTAGCTTCGGTATAACGCATAGCCGCGAATGATTTCGGATCATCTGGTGAACCCCAGTTGCCCTGACCCTCAATAAATGGGTAGCGATAGCTAAAAGGCTGTGCCATCAAAACCATGGCTTCATAACATGCCGAGTCACCATGTGGATGATACTTACCCAGTACATCACCGACGGTACGTGCAGATTTTTTGGGCTTACCCGTTGGTTTTAATCCGAGCTCACTCATTGCAAAGACAATACGGCGCTGAACGGGTTTCAGACCATCACTGATATGGGGTAATGCACGATCCATAATCACGTACATGGCATAGTTGAGATACGCTTGTTCGGTAAATTCTGCTACGGAACGGTTTTCTGTCGCATGATGCGCAAGGCTTGTCATAACAACCTATAATCCTAATATGTTCGTTCTTTCTTAAGTTCTTATGCTATGTCGCAGGTGCGTCCTATACAAGGGGCTCAAATCACACACTGCGACAAATTGTGTCTTATGGCGTAAAAATATCCATTTTATTCGCCATGATCAACTAAAAAATCACCAGTCCTTATAGACCAATCGATTCAAGGGTTTTGCCTTTGGTTTCTTCACCTAAAACCAAAATCACCACAGCGACAGCAATTAAAACAGCCGTAAACATCATAAAGACATAGCTAAAGCCATGATCCATATCCATCATGTGCGTCACTGCAAACGGTGCAGCAATACCCCCAATACGCCCAATTGCCCCTGCCCAACCTGAACCAAAAGCACGAATATTGGCAGGATATTGTTCTGGGGTATAGGTATACAAAACGCCCCAAGCACCCAAGTTGAAGAAGGACATGAAGCAGCCCCAAATTACAATTTCGGTAACACTAGCGGACTGACCGAAGAAATATGCCGATACCGCACACATGCCGATGAAACCCGCCAATGTCGCTTTACGGCCGAGTTTTTCCACCAACCATGCCGCAGCAATATAACCCGGCAATTGAGCCAAAATCATGACCAGCACATATTCGAAAGACTGCACGATGGTATAGCCTTCTTTGACCAAAAGGCTTGGCAACCAAGTGAAAATGCCGTAGTACGAAAATACGATACCAAACCAAATCAGCCAAAGCATTAAGGTACGACGTGCAAAAATACCTGACCAAAGCTGAGAAAAACTGATGTTATGCTTTTCAGCAACAGGTTTCACTTCAAAAATTTCGACGACTTCGACACCACATTTGGCTTCAATTTTTTTCACCAAAGCATGGGCTTCATCAAAGCGACCACGGTTAATTAAATACGGTACAGACTCGGGAACCATTTTCCAAATCACGATGGCATACAGTGCAGGAATTCCTCCAATCAAGAAGGCCGCATGCCAACCAAAATCAGGAATAATAAAGCGTGATACCAATGCCGCAACCAGCCAACCTAAACCCCAAAAGCTTTCCAGCAAGACGATAAAACGTCCGCGTACATGCGCAGGAATATATTCGCTGACCAAAGTCACTGCGACAGGCAATTGCCCACCCAGACCTAAGCCCACCACAAAGCGAAACACCAATAGCCATGTTAAGTTCGGTGCAAAGGCACAGGCCGCTGTTGCTAAGCTATAAATCACCAATGTTGTGGCAAAGACCGTTTTACGACCAAAGCGATCTGCCAGACCACCAGAAAAGACAGCACCAATGGCCATGCCGACAAAACCAATCGACACCACCCAACTTTTGTCATTCGGGGTCATAGCCCAATCTTCAGCCATTTTCGCCAAGATAAAGGAGATTAACCCTGTATCCATGGCATCGAACATCCAACCAAGGCCAATAACCCAAAGGAGTGTGTAATGAAACTTACCGATGGGTAAGCGCTGTATACGTGAGACTAAGTCCATAATAAGATCTCTGAACTGGTGAAAGGGTGCATACTGCTTTCCCAACAGGATTTATGATTCTGTACTATTTTTAATGAAATAGTATAAAAAGACCGTACATGTCGTCGGTCTTTCGGGTCTATCCCCGTTTGCGGAACAACTCAATAATTATGAGATATCTTTAGAGGATGAGGACTGATCATGATCATCATCTTTATAAATAAATTTAGGCATTTCTAAGCCAAAGTAAATCGCGATCAGACGTAAGGTAAAGCCAAAGATAAGAGTGGCAATGACGGTCAATTCAAGCGATAAACCAATCTCAATGCAGACCCAGTAACAAATCACTGAAACAAAAGAAATACTGGCATACAATTCACGGCGGAATACCAAGGGTACATCATTACAGAGGATGTCACGTAAAATACCGCCAGACACCCCAGTCAGTACGCCAGCCACTGCAGAAACGACAAATCCGTGCCCCATTTGCAAGGCAATTTGACAGCCAATAATGGTAAAACCAATCAGACCTAATGCATCGAGCACCAAGAAAATGTTACGTAATTGACGCATCCATTTTGCGATAATAATCGTCACAAATGCAGCAATGCAGGTCAAAATGAGATATTCAGGATGCTTGACCCAAGTCAGTGGATAATGCCCAAGCAGTACGTCGCGTACTGAACCGCCACCCAGTGCAGTAACACAGGCAATTAAGGTGACCCCAAACCAGTCCATACTCCGCCGACCCGCAGACAATGCACCCGTCATTGCTTCTGCCGTAATTGCGATAATATAAATGATCAGTAACATCGCCCTTCTTCCACTGAGGGTTAAGATGCGCGCTATTCTAAGCTAAATTATGTCAAATGTTATAAAAATTGCGCGCAACATTGTTTAAATTTTCGACCAGAACCACAAATACACGGCTGCTTCATGGTAATTTTCAAATCTGTCGTTGGATCAAGGAAATACCAACGCTGTTCATGTTTTACAAAATGCGAAACTTCATGATGCACCTGCGCTTGTTGCCCATCATGATAATGTGCTTTGAATTCAACCTGTGCATGGGTTTTATCCAGTTTTTCTTGCGCTTGAACCACTTCTAGCTTCAGCCATTGGTTAGATTCACTCCATTCACGAATAGCAGCAACATCGAGGGCGCTCTGTTGTCCCATAGCGGTCGTCTGTACAATATAGTCGATGTCATGGACTGCAAATGCACTATATCGAGAACGCATTAATTGCGCTGCGGTTTCTGCATATGCTGTGCCCAAATGCAGAGGTTGGCAACAGTTGCGATAAACACCCTGTCCACAAGGACATTGAATTTCTGACATGAAATTTCCAAAAAAAATAGCCCGACAATACAGGCTATTTTAACGAATCTAGCGACAGTGCGTAGACTCAATCTATGTGATTTTAATCTTCACGTGGCATCGGAATGATATGCACTTTTTCAATCTTGTGACCATCCATTGTCACCACTTCAAAGATGTGATGATCGGCATTGAGTTTTTCACCATTCGCAGGTAATCGACCCAAGTGGAACAAAATATAGCCAGACAAAGTCGAATACTGTTCAGACTCGTCGACAAGGTCACGTCCAAGCAATAAAGACACATGGCGAATATCAGTTGAACCCTCTAGTAATAGCGAACCATCATCTAAACTTTCTGCTGCAGTTTCAGGTTCATCTTCATCTGGGAACTCGCCTGCAATGGCTTCAAGCACATCAATCGGCGTGGCAATCCCTTCGATCGAACCATATTCGTTCAACACAATGGCCATTTGTAATGGGGCCTGACGTAATTGTTCCATCACCATCAAGACTTGGGCATTTTCATGCACAATAACGGGATCACGTAAATGTTTTTCGAAATCCAATACGCCCGTTTCGATATAATCGTTCATGACTTTATGGGTCAATACAGCACCGGCAATATTGTCCAGCTCACCATGTGCCACGATTAAACGTGAATGCGTAGTACTAAGTAATTGGGCACGAATTGCTTCAGGTGCTTCGTCTAAGTCAATCCATTCCAATTCTGGACGTGGTGTCATGACCGATTTCACTGGGCGTTCAGACAGCCCCAACACCCCTTGCACCATCACACTGTGATAAGCACCATTTTCTTCATCAAATACTTCGTCAGCAAATGCGCGTGTTGCCAATACATCTTCAGGTTCATTGGTATTGTCTGTGACACTTTTGCCACCGAGCATACGCATCACGGCAGATGCTGTACGGTAGCGCAGGTCAGTCGTTGTCACCATTTTTTCCTGATTGTGACGCATGGTTTGGTTCAAGAATTCGATCAGTACCGAGAAACCAATTGCAGCATATAAGTAGCCTTTTGGAATATGGAAACCAAAGCCTTCAACCAATAATGAGAAACCAATCATCATCAAGAAGCACAGACAAAGAATCACGACAGTAGGATGACGGTTCACAAAGTTCATCAACGGCTTCGATGCCCACAGCATGATGCCTACCGCGATAATCACAGCCACCATCATGATCGAAAGTTCTTTGACCATACCCACGGCAGTGATTACGCTATCAAGCGAGAACACTGCATCGAGCACCACAATCTGAATGATCACCATCCAGAAGGTGGCATGCACAGGATTTTCTTCCTTGAGCATCGGTTTATTTTCAAGACGCTCTCGCAGCTCCATGGTGCCTTTAAACAGCAAGAACACCCCACCAAACAGCAGAATTAAATCGCGTCCAGAGAATGGATGATCAAAGATATGGAACAGTGGATTGGTTAGGGTCACCACCCATGCGATCGACGCGAGAAGCACCAGTCGCATACAGAGTGCGAGTAACAAACCGACGATACGAGCCGTATTACGCTTTTCTGGCGGTAATTTTTCCGCAAGAATGGCAATAAATACGAGGTTATCGATCCCGAGAACAATCTCTAACACCACTAGCGTTAATAAGCCGACCCACGCAGAAGGGTCAGACATCCATTCAAAGATCATTGCTGTATCTCCAGAATGTTTCCTGCGCTAGGATTATTTCGTGTCAAAGTCGAAATCAATTGAAATTGCTGAAACGCTTTTAATGGCGTTTTTTCTAATGAATGTATGTGTGCGGAGCGACAACAACCACTGCCCATGTCGGTTCTTTGCGTATAAAAAGAGGTTTTTAGTATAGCAAGTTAAGCTAAAAATTCATCCTTTTTTACCAAACTCCAATCTCGTTCAGGGCATCTCTGAGCAAATGATTGACATAAAACGGTCATATTTTCATGCCAATGTAGAGCCAACAAAAATAACATGCTAAGGTAAAATTAAACTGAATGAATAGTGGATTAAATATGTCAGAACAATTAACAAATCCCTCTCCCCTCACTTCTCAACCTTTGATTGCGCTTTATTGCGGCTCACGCTCAGGCAACAAGCCCATTTACCAAGAAAAAGCCATTGCATTGGCACAGGGCATTGCAGAACAAGGACTTGGTTTGGTCTATGGCGGTGCCAGTATTGGCCTGATGGGTCAAGTGGCCGATACCGTCATTCAACATGGTGGTGAAGTCGTTGGTGTCATCCCAGAATTTATGTTGGATTATGAAATTGCTCATAGCCATTTAACTGAACTGCATGTGGTACGCACCATGCATGAGCGTAAAGCCATGATGGCCGAGCGTGCCAGTGCCTTTGTCGCGCTGCCTGGTGGTCTTGGAACCTTCGAAGAGATTTTGGAAATTGCGACATGGGGTCAACTCAATCAGCATCAAAAACCGATGATGCTGTATAACGTAAACGGTTTCTATGATGCCCTGATTGCTCAGTTGGATCATGCGGTACTAGAAGGCTTTTTACCCCCTCAGCACCGTGCAAAATTAATCGTGTGTAATTCATCACAACAGATTTTCACTGCACTGAAAAACCTCGATTTCCCAAAACACTTTGTGGTTTAAAGTCACTCATCAACACAATATTTTGATAAAAATAAACGGGGCAAATTTGCCCCGTTTTTAATGATTCAGCCGTATGACAACTTAACCGGATACCATGCGATAGAACCATGGCAATGTGGTTGCCAAGAATATACTCATCAATAAACCTAACATTAATTTCATCGCATCTTTGCTGACATTGCGTGAGGTTCGGTATTTATTCACTTCGTGCAAATGCATCGACATGGCAAATTCACGCCCTGCCAATAACCCTAAGAATACCCAAGTAGTACTCATCGGGATATTACTCCACTCTTTGAATACCAATAAAATAAGGGCATACATAAAGTCGATAATGGTCGCTGAACGAATATCAGCAACGCCTGTTTTAGTATCAATAATGCCCTGAATCGCACCACCACGTTGGTACAGAATGATCCCAAGTAGCACAATAAACACTAAAATTGCAAAAATCAGGAAGCCTAGTGGTACCTGACGTGGCACATAGACAAAGATGTTGGCTAAATCTTGAATTAGCCATTGGCTCCACAAAAATGCTGTCGACACCCACTGTAAGCCGACCCAAATATTTGACGGTGTTTCATCACGGGTTTTGCTGAAATAGACTGAAATGCCTTTCATTACAAAACGATAGACAATAATTGCCACAACAAATGCGACGGCATAGCCCATCATCGATTTGGTCAACATTGAACCTAAACTGCTTGGCGAGAAAATCGTGAGCACCAAGAAAGTGGTACTGACTGGAATGCCATAGCGGGTCAAAATGATCAGCAAGATTGGCGGCACAATATACAGCCACGTTACCCCTTCTTTCGGGAATGGAATGGTTTCTAGTCGCCCATAAGAGGCATCACCCACACCTGATGCATACCAACCATAGACCAAAACAACGGCCAAAATCGTACTGACATAAATCCAGAGCAACCACCACGGACGGTGTGCATTGGATGAAATAAAGGTACCCAAGGTCTGTGGCACATCATTACCGACAATTGAATAGGCCGCGAGACAGAAGCCTATGACCATCAAAATTTCGATTGTCATGAAAACAGAACACCTTTGCCATAAAGAAAAAGCCCTCCAATAAATGAAGGACTCGGGCGCATTATGACAGTTTATTTCGCGTTCATACAATTTAGCGCAATAGATTTATCCAAACAAAATTAAAAATCAAAATAAAACAATTACTTTTAGCTTTAATTATTTCAGTTTTACTTGATAAACTGCAGTTGAACCACTCACTTCATTTCCCACGACCAATAATGGCTGGGCATTTGGTGAATCTTTGGCTGCAATAAATATCAGCCCCTCAGGACCTAAGTCGCCTTGTTTAGTGATATCGGCTTGGCTCACGTCGCGGTCATTAAAATACTGCACGAACTTCGCCTGTTGCGGATTGCTAATGTCATACACCATAATGCCACTGGTACGTTCAAGCCCAATAAATGCAAAGGTTTTTTTCCCGATTTGACCAATCGCTATACCCTCAGGCTCAGGGCCTTTATTATCACTACGGTCATCAAATTTAAAAGACTCATGGTTGCTGTTGAACTGATTGGGTAACATGTCAGCAATTTTATGTTCAAACTCACTTCCTGAGTCCCAAATGATTTGGCGAGTTTCAGTATCAACAATACTGAATGAACGACCACCATAGGCATATAGTTTGTCATAAACCAATTTGCCATCTTCAAGTACAGCTTGGCCTGAAGCATCTCGTTTAAAACCTTGCGTCCAACTTATGGTCAAACGTCCAATTTGAGTATCTTTAATTAAATTATCTGCGCAAATTTCGTTTATATCGCTGGTGACACAAGGTTTAAAGACGCTTGGATCTAATTTCGCCCCAGTTACGCCTGGCACTAAATGGCGCAAATGCGCGGCATAATCCCCTTTGAGGTCAAAACCTGCTTTTTTTAATAAATGCTTGATGCGAATTTCTTCAGCATATCCTTGCGTAAGATCATGACCCGTAAAATAGGCCTCTTCATCTTTGAGCCATTCACGCGCATCACCTTCGTTGGCGGTCACCAAATAACTTTTCCCATTGACCTGATATTGCGCAATCGCATCTGGCATATACATGCCATAAAGCCCAGGCCATGACTTGATGTTGATCATGCCCGCATCTTTATCACAGTTTTCAATTTTTTTGCCGAGACTATCGAGTGCCCCAACCACGCAGTCGCGATCACTCCCATCTAAAGCGTTTTCAGCCAAGCCATGATCTTTTGCGCCCAGTGGAAAAATATCTACAAATTCATCTGCGTTTAAGTCCAAAACCGCAATGGCATTATTTTCCTGCAAACTCACCCAAGCTTTTTGACCATCGGCGCTAACGGCAATATATTCAGGCTCCAAATCCTGCGCAACGCTGGTGGTATGTACACCTTTGCTGGCCACATCGGTATAACTTGCAGTGGCAGGACCAAAAATACGCACACCCGCATCAACTAAACTTTGCTTTTTCGCATTCCATGCTTGGAAATTGGCAGTTTTCACCGTCGGCTTGCTGAGATCTTGTATGTTGATAATACTCACTGAACCTTCAGGATCAACGGCATAGCCTTCATTCGGTTCACCTTCATTTGCGACTAAAACTTTCTTTCCATCTGGGCTAAAAGTCAACATATCAGGGAGTGCACCAACACTGACTTGACTAATGAAACTCAAATCCTGTGCCTTAAAAAATGCCACGATTCCCGGTTGCGTTTTATCCTCTGCCTGTACAGCCAAAGCCACAATGCCATTATGTACAGCTACACTATTCACTTCTGAATGTGCTAAATATTTTTTTGCATCTAAAGACTGTATGTATTTAGGCCATGCAGGCTGTTTAAAGTCGAGAACATCCACCACACCTTCTTTGGCATTCACCACAAATAAGCGTTGGCTAGGTGCATCATAAGCAGGAATTTCAGCCGCACTGGCACCAAAAACTCCAGATTCATAACGCCCGATTTTGATTAACTCAATACTGTCTGGCGTGCTTTCTTCCACCACAGGCGGCGTATTCTGCTCGATATCATCCTGACTGTCGTTGCACGCAACCAACCCCACTGAAAGTATAGATACAATCAATGCCGAAAGCTTTATTCTCATGTTTTAGTTCAACTTTTATTAAAATTATGAACAATTTATAAATATTTGATTGCAGGTTGATGAAGGATTTATGACCGTATTCTTGCAAAGTCTCGCACAAA
The DNA here is from genome assembly GCF_002135295.1 of Acinetobacter sp. ANC 5054. GTDB lineage: Bacteria > Pseudomonadota > Gammaproteobacteria > Pseudomonadales > Moraxellaceae > Acinetobacter. The sequence continues at coordinate 46,873 of NZ_NEGG01000019.1, forward strand.
TCATGCAAAGCTTTTACTACAACTTGAGTGCACTAATCCTTTAAACTGTATAAAAATCTCTGCCTTAGCTCATTATGAATACCACGCCATCGCATCAGGCCTTACAACCAGAATTCAGACTTTTGGTTCTGTTGGTGTCTATTGGTTTTTTCATGCAAGGTCTCGACACCACTATTGTCAATACTGCCCTACCCGCAATGGCGCGCAGCTTAGGCGAAGATCCACTACAAATGCACAGTGTGGTCGTGGCCTACGTGTTGTCGGTTGCAGCATGTATTCCACTGAGTGGCTGGTTAGCAGATCGCTTTGGGGTGAGAAATACCTATTTTAGTGCCATTATTATTTTCACTTTAGCTTCGCTCGGTTGCGGCATGGCGACCAGTTTAAATGAACTCTTGGTTTATCGGGTGATTCAAGGCATTGGCGGTGCATTACTTTTGCCTGTGGGTCGTCTTGCCATGCTTAAAGTAATTCCACGCACTCAATTTCTATCTGCAATGAGTCTGATGAGTCTCGCAGGTCTCATTGGGCCTTTGATTGGGCCAACGCTTGGCGGTTGGATGGTAGAAGTCATAACATGGCATTGGATCTTTCTCATTAATATTCCTATGGGGCTGCTCGGTGTACTCATTACCTTTAAGGCCATGCCAAACGTCACTGAACCTAGCGTCAAAGGTTTCGATTTGTGGGGCTTCATTTTGCTGCTTGTGGCAATGGTGGGGCTGTCTCTCGGCATTGAAAATTTTGCTAGCCCGCATCTGCCTTTATGGTGGCGTTTGGCATTGATCATCACTGGGGTGATTGCATGTGCGATTTATGCTTTCCATGCACACACGCATGCCAACGCACTGTTTAGAAGCAAACTGTTCAAAAATCGGATTTATGCGATCGGTATTGTGGGAAATTTCTTTGCCCGTTTAGGTGGCAATGCCATGCCCTTTTTAATTCCGTTGATGCTACAAGTCGCTTTTGGCTTTGAACCGTTCATTACTGGTTTATTGATGATTCCGACTGTGCTCGGCTCGCTGGCTTCTAAACCCATTATTCGTCAAATTATTCAGCGCTTTGGTTATCGCAAGGTACTGTTAGTCAATACATTATTGGTGGGTGCCTGTATCTGTAGCTTTGCCTTAACCACAGCGGATACACCCACTTGGTTACGTGCATTGCACTTTTTTATCTTCGGAATTTTAAATTCACTGCAATTTGTTTCAATGAACACGTTGACCTTAAAAGACTTACCACAGCAAGATGCCAGCAGTGGCAATAGTTTTTTGTCGATGATTATGATGGTTTCAATGAGTATTGGTGTGGCACTGGCAGGAACTTTGGTCAATCTCTTCACTGCCTATTATGGTGCAGAGCAGATGGTCTCAGCCTTTCACACGACCTTGATTTTATTGGGTTGTATCAACCTCATTACCGCAGCGATTTTTTGGCAAATTCCGAAGGATGTGGCGGTATAAGCTATCGATTACTCCAAGTTCAGCAGCTCATACATCTTCACGATATGGATCTGCTATGATAAAGGCGATGCTCGGATAAATATTCATGCCTAAAAAAGTCAAAGCCCCTAACCCAAAAAAATCACTGAAAATCTATCGTCCAATTTTGGCCGTTGTGGGTTTAACTGCGGTGATTGGGTTGGGCTATTTGGGCATTATGCCGCATCGACCTGCATCTGCTGAAGAATATCCCGTGAAAGGTTTTGATGTTTCACATCATCAAAAAGACATTCAGTGGTCAAAAATTTCACCGAAAAAATATCAGTTTGTTTATTTAAAGGCGACGGAAGGCGGCGATTTTAAGGACACTAAATTTCAGGATAACTGGCTGCAAGCACGTGAACAGGGATTGAATGTGGGGGCTTATCATTTTTATCGTCTCTGCCGTGACGGTAAAATCCAAGCGGACAATTTTATAGCCTCCGTGCCCAAAAAATCAGATGCTTTACCCCCTGCCATTGATTTGGAATATGACAGTAAATGCATCAACACCTATAGCAAAGAACAGCTACTCAAAGAAATTAGCGAGATGCACGACCGCCTCTATCATCATTATGGCAAGCAACCGATTTTTTATACGTCGAAGTCCTTCTATAACATTGTGTTAGCGGGTGAATTTAAGCAAACGCCGCTTTGGGTGCGTGAATATAATGGCCTCCCCGATCTCAAAAACAATCCGAAATGGCTCATTTGGCAACATACCAATCAGGGTAATATTCAAGGCATTCCAACCACTGTGGATTTAAATGTGTTCTCAGGTGACCAAAAAGCTTGGATACTTTTTTTAGAAAAAAATGGAATTTCCCAGACCAAAGCACATTGATTTTTAAGGCGATTCAAGCCAACATAGATTAAAAATAACCCATAACATGTTGGACGCAGGATGCGTATTTTAAAAATGAGCCTATGGATGATGGCTGCACTCGTACTGCTATTTGCACTGGTCATCCTCTATCTACTTCAGCCTTCGGGCAAAGTTTCTGATTTTCAGCACTGGCAAAAGCAAGCACAGCTACAAAATACAGTATCCCAGACCGCACACGCTGCCTATACCGTGAAGTTTTTTGGTGTTTCAACCTTGTTGTTTGATGATGGCAAAGATCAGATTTTGATTGACGGTTTTTTTAGTCGCCCATCTTTAAGTCGTATCATATTCAAAAAAATTGAGAGTGATCGCGCCAAAGTGGATCAGATCATCCAAGTACAGGATTTAAAACGGACTCGGGCAATTTTGGTAACCCATTCACATTATGATCATGCCTTAGATGTGCCCTACTTAGCCCAACAACTCCCCCAAGCAAATGTGATCGGATCCAAAAGCACGTTGAATATTGCTCGTGGCATGCACATTCCCGAGTCCCAGTTAAAGTCTGTTAAAGCATGGCAACCCCTGCAAATCGGTGCATTCACCATTACCGCAATACCATCGCAACATACGCCTGCAACCGCAGTCAACAATGACCTTGGTGAAGAAATTCAGCAGCCACTCACGCTGCCTGCACGTTTTTCTGCCTTTAAAGAAGGTGGCTCTTTTGATTATCTCATTCAACATGGCGCTCATCGCAGCTTAGTCAAAGCCAGCACTGGTGCTGTGCCACATCAGTTAAAAAATCTCAAAGTCGATCATTTATTTTTAGGCATTGCCCAGTTGTCCAAACAAAGTGCTGATTTTCAAGATCGCTATCTCCAAGAAACCTTGGCCACGCTAAAACCCCATACGGTCATGCCGATTCATTGGGATAATTTCTTTGCACCCTTAGAACCTGAACTTGAGTTTTTACCGCGCGTTGCAGATGACAGCCCCGCAAGTTTAAACATTTTGATTCAAGCGGCAAAACAGCAGAAAACTCAACTGATATTACTCAGTCAACCTGTGTCGTTTGAATTAGGTTCATAGCTATTGAGCATTCGCAGACTATGCGATACTGCAACCATCTATGATCTACAGTGCTTATTGCTTTAGCAGACATGAGAAAAATTATTCATATCGATATGGATGCTTTTTTTGCATCGGTAGAGCTGCGGGAACGTCCTGAACTCAAACAGCTCCCCGTTGTCGTGTCGTCTCATCACCCGCGGGCCGTGATTTGTGCGGCATCCTATCCTGCTCGTGAATTTGGTTTACGCTCTGCAATGTCCATGTCTCAAGCACGCAAACGCTGCCCGCAAGTGGTGGTGATTGAACCGAATTTTGAAAAATATCGTGCGGTTTCCGCGCAAATTCATCAAATTTTTCGTCAATATACGAGCTTGATCGAACCACTTTCGCTTGACGAAGCCTATTTAGATGTCACGGAAAATTTACAGAATATTGCCAGTGCTACTGAGGTAGCAATGCGTATTCAAGCCGAGATATTTCAAACCACAGGACTGACTGCATCTGCTGGGGTTGCACCGAATAAATTTTTGGCAAAAGTGGCATCAGACTGGCACAAGCCAAATGGCATTTGCGTGATCAAGCCGTCACAGGTGTTGAACTTTATTCACGAGTTACCGCTGAAAAAAATCCCAGGCGTAGGGAAAGTCATGCAAGAAAAGTTGCATGCTTTAGCGCTGAACACTTTGGGAGATTTACAACAAATCGAAGAATCTGTGCTCATTCATCATTTTGGTAAATACGGCAAGCAATTATTCCTGTATGCACAAGGCATTGATGAGCGACCTGTGCAGCCTGAACGAGAACGCCAACAAATCTCTAAAGAGACCACCTTTGATGACGATTTAACCCTGAATCAATGCCAAGTGTATTGGCCTAAACTCATTGATCAAGTTTGGCAAAGTCTAGAAAAGAAAAAACTCCATGCACGTGGGGTATCCGCCAAATTGAAATTAAAAAATTTTCAGGTTTTACAACACAGTAAGAGTTTTAAAACGGCATTGAAAAGTCGTGAAGATTTAGCACACGTTTTACAGCAACTACTCCTAGAAATGCATATTCCAGATGATTTTCAATTTCGTTTAATTGGTGTCGGGCTGTATCAATTGACCGCTCAAGAAGCTGAAACGCAATTGTCATTAATTTAAGATCAAAGTAAATTTTGCATAAGTTTTAAGCAGAAGAATAAAAATGAATCAATTAGCTATTCACAAAGTTTAAAATTAGAGTACTCTATCTGCGCACTACATTATCCGTGTATGCGCTGAGATGCTGAAAATCACCTTTACTTTCAGCATGCTGTCCTGTGATTGGCGTGACGATCAAATCCGAATATTACAGGGCAACTCTGTTGTCAAAGCATGGAACACCTCCCCCGCTACATCTTCTAGATCTCTCTAAATCCTGCGCAATAAACAAAAAATTCAAAGTTCACCGAAACTTCACTCAATTCAGTCGCCTCTACATTTTAATTTCAGTACACTCAAGATCAGGCCTGTGCTGTGAATTAGAATAATCCATGCAAATCCATTCCAAAAAACAAATTCTATGCGTTGAAGATGATGCCGCCATTCTCTTGCCTTTACGTTATGCGCTTGAGCGTGAAGATTGGCAAGTCACATGGGCCAATACGGGGCTGCAAGCCATTGAAACCATACGACAGCAAGATTTTGATTTTATTATTTTAGATGTAGGTTTACCGGACTTAAATGGATTTGATGTCTGTCAAAAAATTCGCCAATTCAATCAAACTCCCTTACTGTTTTTAACCGCCCGAGCAGATGAAATCGACCGGATTGTCGGCTTGGAAATTGGTGCCGATGATTACTGTACCAAACCGTTTAGCTCTCGGGAAATTGTTTCTCGGATCAAAGCCATTTGGCGCAGAATGGAAATTCAGAGTCAGCTACAACCACCGCAAGCCACAGAGGCCAAACCCTTCCCTACTCAAACTTGGTTATGCCACGATGAATCCTTACAAATTCAATATTTCAAGACGGTCTTGCAACTTACCCGTTATGAATACCGTTTGTTGAAGCTACTCATCGATCATCCGCAGCAGGTGTTTAGCCGCCAGCAATTGATGGATCATGTCTGGGAACATCCAGAACATAGTTTAGAACGCACCGTAGACACTCATATCAAAGGCATCCGCCAAAAGCTCAAACAGATTGCACCGCAACACGATCCCATTGAAACCCATCGTGGCTTTGGCTACAGCATGAAAAGGCTGGACTAGCACATGTCTATTTTCATCCGCATTTGGTTTTTCTTTGGACTGATTATTTTGCTTGGTCTTTGGTTTATGTCCTATACCTTTAACCAGCAGGTCAAACCGAATGTCCGCCAAGTGGTGGAAGATACGCTGGCTGAAAATGCCAATATTATCGCGATGTTGGTGGCTGAGGATGTCTATGAAAATAAGGTCGGCTCAGCGCAATTTGATGCCAAAATTCAGCAAGCCTTGGGTCGTAAACTTAACGCCAAAATCTGGCAGCACAATAAAAGTGAAATCAATCAGCAAATTTATATTACCGATGACAAAGGCATCGTGATTTATGATTCACAAGGCGTCGCCCAAGGTCAGGATTATTCACAGTGGAATGATGTTTACCTGACTTTAAGAGGCAAATACGGCGTGCGCTCAACCCGCAATTATGATGCCAAAGGCAATGTTCTAGACAGTAGCAGTAGCACCATGTTTATTGCTGCGCCGATCTATTATCAAGTGAATCAGCAATCCAAACTGATTGGCGTTGTCAGTATTGGCAAGCCAAATAGTTCGGTGCAACCCTATATTCAGCGCGCTGAAGATCAATTAATTCGCCAAGCGGCGTGGATTACCTTACTCAGCCTTTTTTTGGCCAGTTTGGTCGCCTATTGGCTCAAACACAGCATAGACCGTGTCCGTAAATATGCGCAGGCCTTGGCGCCAGTCAATCAAACGCCGTATTTCCGCTCTGCTAAAGAGCTGAATTTAGTTGCTCAAGCGGTAGAAAATATGCGTGAACAACTCGAAGACCGCGCCTATGTCGAACACTACGTGAATACCTTGACCCATGAGCTAAAAAGTCCGCTGACCGCTATTCAAGCCAGCGCAGAATTACTCAAAGAGGACTTGCCACTGCAGGATCAGCAGCAATTTGCTGCACATATTGATGCGCAAAGCCATCGCCTGCGTAATTTGATTGACCGCATGCTGTTATTAACGCGTCTAGAGAAATCGAAGCATCTGTTGGACATTCAAAGCTTCAATTTATCTAAACTGATTCAACAGGTTTTGGATCAATATGCTAGTCAAATTCAAGCCAAAAAAATTCAATGTTTATTAGATATTGAGGCCAACTGTATGATCAATGCGGATCGTTTTTGGATACAGCAAACCCTTGCCAACCTATTGGATAATGCGGTTGATTTTTCACTGGAGAATGGCAAGATTTTGATCCAATTGCGGCGTTCACATCCTCTGCACGGCCAACACATTGAGCTAAAAATTTTCAATGAAGGCGAATGGATTCCAGACTATGCCCTGACTCAAGTTTTTGACACCTATTTTTCGCTTCCGCGACCCATGAGCCAGCAACGTAGTTCGGGCATTGGTTTAAGTATCGTCAAACACGTGATGGAACAACATCATGGACACATCAAGATCGAAAATATTGCCGCCAATACCCTTTCGATCCTTCAACCCCATCAGTCAGGGGTGATGGTCAACATTGAATTTCCCTAAATAATCCCTAGATGAATTGAGCACTTCACCCAAACTTCACCTAAAGCACAAACGCAGCTCAAACAAAACACATCTGCATTTTGCACACTAATTCCTGACAACAACAACCGCTCAGGAAAACAGTGATGCGATCCAGCTTCCTCAATCTCAAAATCATGGCTATTGTCATATTAGTGGCGCTCTTTTGGGTGGGTTTATTCTTTATTAGCCACCTTGTTGCGGAGCGACAAGCTTACCAACAATCTTTTTTTAATGAGATTTCAAAGAATAATATTAGCCCTCAAACTATTATTTCACCCTACATTCGCGTTCCTTATTCAGAACAAACGACTTGCCGAGACAAACAAAAAGTTGTCTCGCCTTGTACGCAAGAACAATGGATGTATATCAATGCGGATAACACGCAATGGCAAGCCAAATTCGATGTATCCGATGATACTTACAAGCGTACCATTTATCGTGCGACAAGTTATAACGCTCAACTAAATGCTAATGGCATATTCCAAAAACCAACCTTGAAAGAGAAAAACTATCAATGGAATAAAGCCGAGATTTTATTTCCAATTCATGATCCACGTGGTCTAAATGCACATCCAACAATACAAATATTGAATAAAAAATACACTTTTGAAATGAATAACCCAAGTAGTGGAAATTCAGGTTTCGAGTTCATGGCGATTTCCACAACGAAATATCCTGAATTGATTCAAGCAATACAAAATGGTTTTAGTTTTGACTTAAAGACTGATTTAATTGGTTTAAGAAAGTTTACGCTTATCCCGACCAGCCGTGTAGTGAGCTATCAGGCCAATGGTAATTGGGCGGATGCAAAATATTCAGGACAAAATCTCCCTTTTGAAAAAACCAGTTCAAAAAATCAATTTACTGCAAAATGGAAAAATATCGCATTAGGCAATCAAAATATGAATCGCCTCATCTATTGTGGCAGTGATGAATGTATCCGCCTCTTAAGCGATAATGACCGAGCAATGGAAGTTTCCCGTCAAATAGGTGAAGCACATATAGATCGTGGTTTAACCACGGAGTTTTTAGACTCAGTCAATGTCTATACCCAAACCGACCGCGCAATCAAATACGGCATCGTCATTATCATCATTACTTTTGGCTGTTTCTTCCTGTTTGAAGTGCTCAAAAGCCTGCGCATTCACCCCATTCAATATTCTTTGGTGGCCATGGCGCAAGGTATTTTCTTTGTACTCCTGCTTTCAATTAGTGAATATTATGCTTTTGTCTTGGCTTATATCGTAGCTTGCATTGCCTGCGTTGGCTTGATGACGTGGTATTTATTCTATGTGATGAAAGGTATTAAACCAGCCATGCTGTTTGGCATCATCCTTAGCACCCTCTACGCCATCATGTACTTGCTGTTGCAGTCTTCCGGCAAAACTTTCCTGATTGGTTCAATCATCTCCTTTGTCATGCTGGCTGTGGTGATGTTTATTACCCGTCACATTGATTGGTATCAAATCAGCAGTCGACCTGAACGTGAACTGAAAACCTATAGACCACCACAATAATTCACTTACCTGCAGGCGGATGGACAGGCCATCCGCCTTTTGTACGGCACTTCCCACAGCGCAATCCAATTCCATAGGCCTTCCCATGACAACTGAGCTACAGCAAAAATGTCCGCAGACCGTGAATATCCAGCAGCTTTGCCCACTGCAATGCTCACTGGCATTCTGTCTAAATCAATTAAGGGCAGCACACATTCAATTCTTAAATTTAGGTAATTGCATCGCCTGCCCAGAGTTGAATTGCCTCATTATTTTTAAATACAAACTACTCATTCGAATTGATAACTTCGTCTATAACGTAGCCCAAGCTTAAAAATGAGATGTGCAGAGCGCGATTCATCACGTAAACTGCAACACACCCCAATACTTTGAGAATACTCATGACGGTACAGCGCCTGCATATCGCCCAACGCTTTTCAGAAATTGCCATTTCAGGGCAATTGGTTCATTTAGCAGGTCAACTCGCCTCAGATCTCGAATTAGATATTCGAGGTCAAACCCAGCAAACACTCAATATTATCGATCAGTTTCTAGCTGATGCTGGTACGGACAAAAGCAATATTATGTCCGTAACCATCTACCTTAAAGATATCGAAAAAGATTATGCTGCTTTCAACGAAGTTTGGGATGCGTGGGTCGCTGACATCGATGCACTGCCCCGCACCTGTGTTGAAGCTAAGCTCTATGATCCACGGGTTCTGGTAGAACTCACAGTGGTTGCAATCAAGCCCGAATAATAGTACCTAAATAAGAGCGACCAACAAAAAAGCATGCCGTTAAGAGCATGCTTTTTTGATTTCAGCCTCAGCTCAGAACTTTAAGTTTTTTACGCTCTAAGTCTGAATATAAGTGATATTTTTTCAAATCACTGACCTGAGGAATTGGCTTATACTTCACTTGGCTACCCAAAAAGTCTTCACGCAGTTGTGAATATTCGGGCACGTCATCATAACGAATAACGCGATAGCCAGCCATTTGCAACAAGGCATCTTGGTATTGCATCGGCTGAATACGTTTCAATACCATTGGGTCATCTAAAGCGATAATGGCTTGAATTTGTTGGTTTTCATTCAGCACAACAAAATCCGCAACCATATTTCGATATTTATTACGTGTTCGGTAATATTTGGTCGTCAGTAAGGCATCAAAAGACACATGTGCCAAAATCGTATGATTAGGCAAAATTTCTTTCAAACGCGTATACGTGAGTTGCTCATTAATGTTGAAAATTGCGCGTTGCTTAAGTGCGCTATCTTGTTGTTTAGAGTCGCTTTCTAGACTTTTCCATGCCATTATGAGCACACAGAAGAGTAGAATACTCCCTATTACTATGTATATAGTCATCTCATAATCCTTTATATTTCTTATATTTTTGGTTTTAAACCTACTTCTTATATTGAAGTAGTATACAACCACTATTATTTTTTTAATTTCCTATTAAAAAAAATAACTCCAACTTTCACACAACTAATATTCAATCTGACAAAAAGTTGCAAATACATCAACAGTCAAACATCACATGCCACTTCAGTTCAGAGCAATAGCATCCTGCTATATAGCTACTTTAGAACATCCGCTAAAATTTCGGCAAGTGCATTTAGTCACACTGTCTAACAATTCCGATGAACAGCTCCTTTTGCACAAAAATAAGTTAGATATTGAATTTAATATACATTTGTATGTTTAACTGACCTATTGACGCGACATCACAATCAACTTTTGTCACATTTATTGGGCAAAAAATACCAGCCATTAAAATTGAATGCTGCAAAAAAATAAAGACACCGAAGTGCCTTTATTTTTTGATTCCAAAATCAACTGCGTGATTTTGATTTACCTTTTGCTTTGGTACCACCAAATGGCTTTTTCGCATCACCCGTTTCGCGTGGTGGCAATCCCGTATGTTGCGTCAAAATTTGCCCACGTTCTGGGCGCTTCTTGGTATTTGATGGACGTGATTGAACTGCTTTAGAGCGATTACCTTGTTCACCTGTACGTTTTTGTGAATCACCTGCAATGCTTGAGTTCTTTTTACGCGCAGATTGATATTGCCCCTCAGCACTGCCAGCCGGTTGATACGTTGGAATCAGATGTTGCTTCGAATTACCAATTAAATCTTGGCGACCCATTTCCTTTAAGGCTTCACGTAGCATTGGCCAGTTATTAGGATCATGGTAACGCAAGAAGGCTTTATGTAAACGACGACGTTTTTCGCCTTTGACAATATCCACTTGCTCGGTATAACGCGCAACTTTGGCTAGCGGGTTTTTACCTGTGTAGTACATGGTGGTTGCGGTCGCCATTGGCGATGGATAGAACGTCTGTACCTGATCGGCACGGAAACCATTCTTTTTCAACCAAATCGCAAGATTCATCATGTCGTAATCGGTTGTACCCGGATGCGCCGCGATGAAATAAGGAATTAAGTATTGCTCTTTCCCTGCTTCTTTACTGAAACGATCAAACATTTGTTTGAAACGATCATAAGTTCCGATACCCGGCTTCATCATTTTATTGAGTGGGCCTTTCTCGGTATGTTCAGGTGCAATTTTTAAGTAACCGCCCACGTGATGCGTGACCAATTCTTTGACATATTCAGGATTCAGCACGGCTAAGTCATAGCGTAAACCTGAACCAATCAGAATCTTTTTAATGCCCGGTAAAGAGCGTGCTTTACGATACAGCTGTGTTAACGGTGCATGATCGGTATGTAAGTTTTGACATACCCCTGGGAATACACATGATGGTTTACGGCAGTTTTTCTCAATTTCAGGATCTTTACATGCCAAACGGTACATGTTGGCTGTTGGCCCACCTAAATCAGAAATAATCCCAGTAAAGCCCGGTGCGGTATCACGAATTTTTTCAACTTCACGAAGAATTGAATCTTCAGAACGGTTCTGAATAATACGGCCTTCATGCTCTGTGATTGAACAGAAAGTACATCCACCGAAACAACCACGCATGATGTTCACAGAGAACTTAATCATGTCAAAGGCTGGGAAACGCGCTTCACCATATGACGGATGCGGCAGACGTGCATAAGGCAAGTCAAACACATAGTCCATTTCTTCCGTAGTTAATGGAATAGGCGGCGCATTGAGCCACACATCACGTTCGCCATGCTTTTGTACCATGGCACGCGCATTACCCGGATTAGTTTCCAAATGCAAAATACGGTTAGCATGTGCATACAATACAGGATCATTAGCCACATCTTCAAAAGCAGGCAAACGAATCACTGCCAATTCACGTGGCGGTAATTTATGTTTAATCGCTTTTGATGAAGGTTGTAACTGTACGATTTGAGTATTTTCATCCAAGTTATCGCCTTCACGGACAATTGGATTTGCAACCGGTTCTTTTTGGAAACCTTGATACTGACTTAAGCTATTTTTATCTTTTTCAATCTCGCAACCGTCTAAGTCTTCGGTCATCACATAAGGGTTAATGATCGGATCAACACGGCCGACGGTATCGACATCATTTGAGGCAATTTCAACAAATTTGGCTTTCAATGCGCGATTATTTTTATTAACAATAAATGCTGTACCACGAACATCGGTAATATCTTGAATTTTTTCACCGCGTGCCAAACGATGCATAATTTCAGTGATTGAACGCTCACCATTACCGTACATCAGCAAGTCAGCTTTTGAATCCATCAATACAGAGCGACGAACTTTGTCTGACCAATAGTCATAGTGTGCAATACGACGTAGAGATGCTTCAATACCACCTAATAAAACGGGTACATCTGGATAAGCTTCACGCACACGTTGGCAATACACAGTTGCTGCGCGGTCCGGACGTTTGTTTGGTTGATTGTCTGGTGAATATGCATCATCCGAACGGATTTTACGGTCAGCCGTATAACGGTTGATCATCGAATCCATATTGCCTGCCGTTACACCCCAAGCAATATTGGGTTTACCTAATACCTTAAACGCTTCGGCAGACGTCCAGTCTGGCTGTGCAATAATCCCGACACGGAAGCCTTGTGCTTCTAAAGTACGGCCAATAATGCCTGAACAGAAAGATGGGTGGTCAATATAAGCATCACCACAAACCAAAATAAAGTCACAACTGTCCCAACCAAGTTGATCCATTTCCTCGCGTGACATCGGCAAAAATGGCGCAGGGTCAAAACATGACGCCCAATATTTGTCGTAATCAAACAACGCTTTAGGCGCAGTCTGCATAGTATAAGCAGTAGACATGGCTAGCAATTCTCGGCTGGCAGATGGAAGACCTTAAATTTAGGTCAAAGATGAAAGCCGATCATCTTACCATGAATTTCATTCATCTTGCTTGATTATAAATTATACAAAATCTGATGAATAATTTAAAACTTTTATACGGAACAAATGAAATGAATCGCTGAGCTATACTTAGCCAGTGACTTGTATAAGTTAAAACAATGAATCGTATCTTAAATTTTGTGTCACGAATGAAGCATCTTCTGATTTTAAGACTTGTGCATTTTCATAGGTCTTATGCAATGCTGGTAAATAGCTTTGTAAATGATGTATGCGCTTTAAATAGATTTCATGAGACATCATTGGTTTAACACCAAATTTTTCACGTCGTAAACTTTCTTGCTGAAACTTATTCCAAAAATGAATTGCACTTTCTGGGTTATATCCCGCACGCACCATGATATCGAGTGCTAATACATCCGCTTCGCTTTCAAGATTCCACATTTTTGGGGTAAATGAAGCTTGACTCGCTACACTACTGGCAACGGAAGCCAATGTACCAAGCCCTGCCGTCGTCGACATCACTGCCACTTGACTTACCAACATAGTCGACATTTTTTCCCGCTGATGATCCCGCAGCGCATGTGCCATTTCATGAGCAATCACAAATGCGAGTTCATCTTCTGTTAATTTAAGCCCCCAATACAGACCAGTATTGACAATTATCTTCCCTCCCGGAAATCCTCGCGCATCCAAGCTGCCGTTGAGATTGCCATTTACTTCCCAATCCCAATGGCTTGCACCATTTCGGTATACTTCTGTTTCAATCTTTAAATTATCCAATACATGATCAAGTTTGCGATCTATGACTAAGACTTGCTTATGTTTTGCTTGATTAATAAAACGCTTATAAGATTTGTCTGCATTTGCTGTCCAAGATTTTTGCGGAATGATAAGAAGTTGCTTTCGATCTGCACCTACTGTCCCTAAATTTGTTGTACTCATACAACCTGTAAATAATATAAAATTCAGCAACATGATTAAAATACTTACATTTTTCATAATCACCTACCGCAAGATAATTAAATCAATATAAATATATAAATGAATTCCTAAAAAAAATGCAAAACCGCTTGTCGGAGTTTAACTCAATACTTGAAATATATATTTTTAATATTAAAAACAATTATTTAAACAACAAACATAATTAAGCTACTGTTATGTAAAGCATTTAATGTCTAATTATTGTGATCTATTTCAAAGTTAAAAATTAAATCATTTACAAAATAAATAAAAATTAAAACTGTGTTTAAAATCACAATTAAAGGTATTAATTACAATTTAAATAATTTATTTTTTACAATCTGTATATTCAAGCATTAATAGAAAAATATTCACATATTTATTATTTTAAATGCTTCAATTGAAAGGCTAAAAATAATCCCCAAAATAAAATTAAACTAATAAAGCAAGTTAAGCCCCACCAACCAGCATACTCCCAAATTAAACCACTACTACTGCCTAAAATACTCGAACCTAAGTAATAGAAAAATAAATACAATGATGACCCCACCGCTCGGTACTGTAATGATTGTACTGATACCCAACTACTTGCAGTCGAATGCGCCGCAAAAAAAGCGAAAACAAAAATAATCAACCCAATCAAAACAGCCCATAATGTTGGTAGTAACATCACCAACAACCCAACTAGCATCATAAATAGCATGGTAGGCAAAACTTGATGACGCCCAAAACGACACCCCCAACTTGCAGCACGAGGTGAACTATAGATTCCAGCTAAATATGCAATTGAAATGAGTCCAATCCATGTTTGAGATAATTGATACGGTGCTTCAAGTAGGCGATAACTCATATAGTTAAAGACAGAGACAAAGCAACCCATCAAAATAAAGCCTTGTAAGAACAATAATCTAAGCTTTTTATTGGCTAAGTTTTTAACGAATGACTCATAAAAGCGGTTAAAGCGTATAGGATAAGATTGAAAGTGCTTTGATTGCGGCAATAATAGATAAAATGCTGTCGCCACGCCTAAATTAAGGACACCTATGATCATCATGGCTGATTGCCAACTTATGTAATCAATAAGTACCCCTGCAATTAATCGACCGCCCATTCCACCAATCGCAGTCCCCGAAATATAGAGCCCCATCGCAAAACCGATATCTTTTTGTGCAACTTCTTCCCCAATATAAGTCATTGCAACTGCGGCAACACCACTGACACTTAAACCAATTAAAATCCGATTAATGAGAAAAACATGCCATACGGCTAATATTGAGCTGATGATCGAAAGGGATGCTGCTAAAAAGAGAGCGGCCACCATTACAGGTTTTCGACCAAAACGATCTGAAATTAGCCCTGTGAAAAGTAGTCCGATCGCTAAAGCAATCGTAGAAAATGACAGTGGAAAACTACTATGTGTCGGACTGACTTGAAAATATTGTGCAAAGATTGGCATCATCGGTTGTACACAATACAAGGATGAGAAGATCGCAAATCCAGCCAAGAACAATGAAAATAAAACAGCAAGAAATGGACGCGTTCCATATTCAATATATGTCGTTTGGGAAGTTAAATCGGACATAGTCTTTCCACTAATAAACCTAATCAGTATACGCTTATCGTTCTTTAAGTGAAAAATCATCTATTAAATACTTAAATTTGAATCATATTCTGAAAATTTTTAAATCTACGCCATAAAGTCGCTATTCATTTCTCCGCTTAATAATATTTTTAATAATTTCCGTATAAATATAAGGCATAAAAAAATCCCCCAACCATTAGGTTGAGGGATTTCGAATAATGAGCTGGCGATGACTTACTCTCACATGGGTAACCCCACACTACCATCAGCGCTAAGAGGTTTCACTTCTGAGTTCGGGAAGGGATCAGGTGGTTCACTCTTGCTATTGTCGCCAGCACAACTGTTATGGACTTGTTCGGGTCTTATTTAACTACCTTGTAGTGTATGCCTTACTTCGTACCAAATGAGTTATTAACAGATCATATCTGAGTTGCGTATTTTGTTCTTAAGCGATAACTAAATCAAGTCATTTTGCTTAATATCGAATCA
>NZ_NEGG01000002.1 GCF_002135295.1 Acinetobacter sp. ANC 5054
CCGCCGTATTGGCGGTTATGAAATTTATGAATTGCTTTAGGTAGTGGTGAGGATCCGAATCGGAATGATGGCAATCCCCTGATCATCGAGCATGTTTTCAACTGCTTCAAAAACTTCGATTGTGCCTTCGATCCAGCAATGTTCGACCAATCCACCTAAGGTTTGGTATTCACACACCTCTGGATGATCTGGTGCAACGGCTAGGCGAACCTGATCAATCATCTGATTTAACTGAACAGACGGCGGAATAGTGGAATCTGGTTCATAAATGTAGATATACACTTCTGCTTCAAGTTCAACCTTAGCATCCAGGCCTTTTACTGGTACTTCAGTTTGATTGCCTTGCGTCACGAATAAAGCAGGACGGTCATCAGGTGCAACGTGATTGAAGTGCTTTAAGCGCCGACTGGTGGTTTTAATCCCCTCGATGCCTGACAAGCGATTAAACAATGCCTGGTAAATGGCTTCACTATTCACTGCTCAATCCCCTTTCAATTGCAGCATCAATATTCTTCGGCACGATCTTCGCCACTTCATCCAATGAATCACGCATAAAACGGCGCTCTTCCATATCCACTTTACGTGAATGGGCTTTGATCATGATTTGACGTGGTGTGATCGGCTGACCAAAGACTTTCTTGATCATCCGAAGATGCGCCTTAATGGCCATCGCACCTTTAAGCCCAAATTCATGAGCAAAGGCATACGGTACCAAAGCACCACCTGCACCGACTGTACCCTCGATCCAGTCCTTATCCTCTTCCACCTTAGATGAAACGGATCCTCTTAAACGCCCAGACTGCACATTCAAACGCTGACCTGTCAGCATGTCTTCTTGAATGGTGCGCTGAAGTTTAAGTGTGAGTGCATTTACCGTGCGCCGTATTTCAGCACGTACACGTTCATTGACCTCGTTAAAATCAACATCAGCATCAACACGGTAATCACTCATACATCACCTACTTTGCAGCAGCAGTTTCCTTTTTAGGTTCTGCTTTGGTTTCAGGTACCGCACGTGTAAAACCATGTGGTGCCAAGATGTGCGCAATGTCAGCATCTGACTCGATCACACCTTTTTCAACCTTGTATGTGGTGCCTGCAATTTCGAGCGCAGTCGCTTTGAAATTTTCAGGCGCTTGATACTTAAATGACATGCCTTGCTCCTAAACAACGAAAGCACCAACGCCCAAACGATTGGGATTGGTACCATCATTGCCAACTGGAATTGAATTTTTTAATGCCAAGTAACGCTGGCCATAAATGCTTTGGTTATAAAACGCATCGGTACCCGAACGTGAAAAGCTCACGCTCTGACCTGCAATGGTCATACTCGACGCATCTGAAAAGCTGTTACCTGACTTTGATTTGAGTGCAACCTTGAGAATATGTGCTGCATATAGACCCACAGCACGTTCTTTCAGATCACCAAATTCAAGTGACTTCACAACGAGATCCGCTTCTTCTAATGCGTCTGCAATTTCTGCATCCGATAGATTCATCAGCGCCGTGTCGTACTTAAACTTCAACTTAAAAGCTTGTGGGTCCATAGCTCACCTTATTCAGTCACTTGAGCAAGTTTTTCTTGCAACTGCTCAAGGGTTTCATCTTCAGCAAAGGTGATTTCAAGATCAGTCAGTGCCTTACGCACATCATCAATTGTGAGCTCAGCAGGTTTGGATTCATCCTTGCCTTTGCCATCGTCAGTTTTACCTGATTGAGCACCTTTACCACGACCTGAAGCAGGTTTTGAATCACCAACTTCTGCAATTTCTTGAATGCTTAGCTCACCAGCATCAATCAAATGCTTAGCAAATTTATTCTTTTGCAAAGCTTTGTGGTGATTGGCTTCAACTACTACGGCGATACCTTTAGGTAAAGTCACCAGGCCTGCAAAAACAAAAGCGGCATTAGAGCCGCTGTATGTGTATGAATATTTAGCCATATTGTTTTTATCCTTATGCATGGTCAAGGTAGCGAAGCGAATCAACACGCTTCAACCAAACGCCTTGGTATTTATAGTGGCCTGGCACAAGTACATCCAGGCCTTTAGGTTGCGCCGTCAAGAACTCAACGCTGTTTCCTTTGAATTGGATACATGATGGATCACGGCGATAGATGATTGAACGGTCAGCATTTGCAGTACCTTTGCCATTACCACGACCAGAACCACGGATGGTTAATGGCTTGCCCTGAGTTGTGAAGATGTTATTTTCTTCAATGTACTTTAGGAATGTTTTACCGCCTGAATCTGGCACGACACGTGTCGATAGATGCGTATATTGTGCTGATGCCATGAGATAGGTATCAGGCTCAATAGATGCATCACTATCAAACAAGTCTGAAGAATCGGCCAATGAGCTATTGAAGTCAGATAACACCTCTTCAATAGTCGCCGTAGCCCAATCATGCTGACCTGTCACAATGGTTACGCCTGTTTGGTTCAAGAAGCCGTTCACTTGCTCAAGCTGTCCACTGGCATTGGCTTTGCTATAGCCATACCAGGCCACATTAGACATGTGCTTTTCAGCCGCTAAATTTGCGGCCTGGACTTTGTCAGTATCAAGCTGAACATTCATTTTCTGCGCAGTGGCTAATTCAACAATTGAATACTGATAGCCAATTACACCAATTTTTACTGGCAGGCTTACAGTGTCGTATTCCACTTCTGCAAGCGGGATATCATCACCAGTACCCGCATAGTCTTCACCTAAGCCCACGCCTTTTTTACGAGACAGAATTTCGCCGCCACCATAAACAGCCTGGACGTCAGTCACAGGAATGTACTTGGCATAATCAAGAACCTGTGCAAGTTGTGGGGTGATTTCATTCTGCTCTTCAATCTTGACGAAGAGCTGTGCTAATGCATCCATATTGAAAGCATCACCGACCTGGTACTGAATCGCGCTTGCTACAGGCGTTAAACGCGCTTTCATTTTTGCTAATTTGCTCATGTGTTATTAAGCTCCACGAAGATTAAGAAGGGCTAGGCCATCGACACCAGTCACGGATTCCCATGCTGCACCAGGTAATTCGGTGCCATCTGCCGATGCTGAGGAAAGTGAACCTAACGGCGCTGCAGTCGTACCATTGGCAGTTTTCACATAAACCTTGGCAGTGATGTCTGTGACAGGTGCTGTAGGTTTGACCCAAATCGCACCTTCAAACATGACTGGCAACATATCAGCCGCTTTATAGGCTTCTTTACCAGCCGCCGTTTTGCCTGTTTTGCCTACGCCGTGGCGTACCACGACACCAAAACGTGTCGGTGTAGCGCCTGCCACAGCCGTTACAGATTTGCCATCAGTCGTGCGGACAACCACATTACCTTCATTGACTAGAGTTAGACCTGAAAGCGGTAATGACAGTACGACTTCTTTACTGGTCAAGCGGCCACGCTGACCGACAACCGCATTTAATTGCTGAACCATGATTCAAGTTCCCCTTAAATTGTTTTGTATGCCGCAGACTTGTCAAAACCTGTCTTTTCATTCGGGTCTTGATTGTTGTTTTGCTGCTGTTGCTGTTGATGTAGTGCATCACCGACTGCATTGCCTGGTGTGGTTGATTTCAGTGCTGACAACGCACGGAATACCGTGTCGACCTGATCAGGCTTAGCGTCACCCACGGCGATACCACCCAATACAGCAGTCACTAACGCATCACCTGCTTTGGCTGCAATCACATCACGTTTGATTTGTTCACATGAACAACCTTCTGTTTTAAGGCCTGGTACCAATGCAATCGCGTCCGCTACAACTGACGCACGCTCAGCCACGACCTGATCAAGCTTTTCAGGCGTGATTTGGTTTTTCTCAAGATCACCCACTTTTTGTTTAAGTTCTGAATTTTCAGTCTGCAAGGTATTAACCACTGCTTGCACAGCTGGTAATTCATCACCGATAGCAAATTGCTTGTCACCAACATTAAGTTTTGCTGATTTCAAGTTTTCGATCTGGTCTTGCTGGATTTTTAAGGCATCCGCTAAAGGCTTGTTATCGCCAATGTCAAAACGAATACCGTTTACAACTACTTCCATTGTTTTTCCCTCTGTTGGGTTTGGGTTTTGGTCACCGATGCGACAATCACCGCCACAGCGACCGTATTTCACCAGCGCAACGTGATTGCCTATAAAATTGATAAATTTGGCTTGATACGGTGTACCATCTGGCGCAACACCAGACTCAAGTACTAAATCAGCCGCATAACCGAGCGACATTTCAATGCGCTCATTTTTTTGAATTGAATTGATACTGTTCTGATCTTTAATGATCAGATCACCAAGCATGAACTCACCCTCTTGGCGTACGTTCTCGCAGTCGCCAATGTGGTATTCCTTCCAATTGGAAGCATTGATTTCATTTTTGGGTGGGTGATAGTCCGTAGCATCTACGCCGTCGAATCCTTTCATCACATCCGGTTTAAACAGGTCTTCAGCTGCCACATAGACATTGATGACCTGATCTGCTGAATAGCCTTCCAAGTTTGGAAATTCAAATGCGTAGTACTGGCGTACCTGAGGCGCTTTGGCCAAGCGCACGTTGACGCATTTCAGATACCCTTCTTGAGTAAATGAGCGTGTACTTTCGCTTGGTGCAAAGTCACCAATTTTGAGTTGGTAAATGAGTTTCATAAATTATGACCAATAAAAAAACCCACCGTATGGTGGGTTTTAGTTGTAAACCGATGAGTTAAAAGTATAAATTATTCACCTTTTAAATCATTTACCGAGGCAAAGACTTGCATATCAACATTTTCTGTAGCAATAAGTTTTAAAGCTAATTTAGATAACTCGTCATTAGGTAAACTTGGTTGAACTGCAAGCTTATCTTGTTCAAAAACATGAATTGTTTCTGCATACGTACCATCTTCAGAAACATATAGCTGTATATCATCAGCAGGTGTCTTAATATGAATATATTTATCAACACCAATGTTTATTTTTGGTTTTTCAATTAAAAGCTCATAACCCTCTGGAAGATTTTCCTTCAAGGCGTCCAAAACATGTTGATCATGATTTGGTTTAATCACAGCACTACGATATGAATGAATGTGTTCTTCTGTCATTAGTTTTTCTCAAGTGGTTGATGTTGAATTAATATAGTGCTGTTGGAATTATTTTTTTCAAGCTTAATCCACTAAAATATCCTCATAATTCGGCACCGCCGTGCATCGACATTTAATCTTTTGACCAGGATGACCACCCTTTGGCGGTGAATCCCATCGAAAGGTTTTACCATGATGGCTTCGGCATAACGGACGTACACGATCATCGTTGGAATCTTGCCAATCGTATGTTTCCACACCCATGGATTCCTGACGTTTCTTATTGATAGCGCCGTTGATCTTGCCCATCTGATCACGTGCAATGAGTCGTGCACGTATATCCGTACTATGACCCAGCTTTTTAATTTCCTGAGCCAATTCCTCGTTGGTCTGCCCTGTTTGCAAGGCAAACAACACCAATGCTTCTAGCTTGTCGGTGTACTGACTTGGAATGGACTTAATCAAAGAGACGTTTGCAGCAATCTGAGTATCAATCTCATCCTGAATGTCAGCACCACGGAAGAACGGCGTAAGGTCCACACTAAGAATGGTCTTGGTATGACTTGCAATCTGCTTATCCACTTCCTTGCTGGTATCCATCACCACCTTAGTGGCCAATGATACCGACACTTCCATGGTGTACTTGACCATCTTTTCACGTAACGCCGTGAATAGATCCGTCACCCAGCTATCACCCATGTTCTGGCCAACGGTAGGTAAAACGAAATCCTTGGTTTGTTCCTGGCAATACTTGGAGATTTCCAAAAGCTGACGTGTGTAGAACAACTCAACACGGCGATTGACCTTAACTGCCTTGGGCTTAGCCTTGCGACCTTTCTTGCGTTTCTTGATCTGCTGAAGCTGAGGCTTAAGGATCTGTATGATCGTCGTCATTGGCTGTCACCATGGTTTCCAGCAATTTGATGTGATCTTCACTAATCACAGAGTAAACGCCGTCGATATTAAGCTGACGTGCGATCTGTGGTTCAGTGATGATGCCCATATCGAGATACTTTTCATCACGTTCAGCATTGGCTTTTTCCACCTCTGAACGGACTTTTGCATCCAGCTGCCAGAGTGGATTGAATACTATATCCAGGCCTGGTATCTGTCCTCCAAATGTGGATTGACAGATCACTGCGAGGAACTTCATCAAGATCGGCTTGACGTGCCATTCTTGTTTAGTGGCGATCGTATCGTAATAGTTCCGTGTGTCATATTCACCCGTGGCATTCATACCTGCAGGAGACTGCATAAACAGCATCGTATAAGGAATCTCTGCAGCGCCCGCCGTCTGGACTGAGAATTCACGCATCATGTCAGGCAAGCCTGCGAAGTTATACGTCTTAGAGCTGTATTCTTCCTCAGCATCAAGGACTAGCATACCATTAAGGCTTTTCATTAAACCCACGGACATGAAGCGCTCCATGACGCCTTTCATATCCTCTTTGATCTTATCGACCAAGTTAGGCGTTTGAATGACGTCAATCTTCGACTCATGGATCAGGCTGGCAGAACCACGCTTCACACTAGCGTGATCAAGTAGATCCTCATAGACTTCTTGCAAGATGCTTTGGGGCTCTTCATTCACAACATCGGCATGAGCAATACGAATTAAGCGAGTATGGTGAATGCGCTTTTTCGTCTCATTCCCCATTTTCATGTCGTAAAATTCAGGCTGTTTCAACAGTCCACAACAAGCTGAAGGTGGTAAATACGAGTATTTATCTGGCTTGATATATTTCTTCTTGATGACCGTAAAGAACTCCAAACGACCTTGACCAAGTTTTGATATATCCAAAGGCTGATCTAGTGCACCACCGTCTGCCGTTCCAAGCAGAATATACACAACGCCGTATAGGCGAGAAAGGATTAAGCCTGATAAAAGCACATGCTCTAAGTGAAACGCCTTACACGCTTCCTCAAGCCGTTTTAAAACATCACCCTGAATACCTTCATAGAACCAACCTGCACGAAGCATGTCTGATGCAGGACGATTGACAATACGGCGTGCAAGCCAATTCTGATACACAGCTTCAAGCTGTTCATCATCAATGTCTTTACGGACGAACTTGCCACCTGTGGCTTTGTCACGCTCGGTACCAATATTGGATACCAAGTTTGTATATGCACCTGCATCACCAATGGCGTTGATTGCCTGTTTTACTGCATCTGCTACAAGCGTCTTAATTTTACCGCCTGTATCAGACTTTTTATCTTTAGCCATAAATACCTCTAATCAAATACAGTCGGCTTTTTCGCAAGTGAATCGTTAATCGCATCGATGGTCGGGTCCCACTGGTCATCATGCTCATGTGACATGCTGGCAGTCAGCCCTTCGATCTCTTCCACATAGTTCAATAGCCACGGCGCGCTCACAGGCAACATGACACGACCATCTTCAACGTAGAACACAACGTCCATGGTACGAGTCAGTTTGTCCGTATCACGCTGGATTGCCTTAATCGGTAATGTGGTTTCACGCGAAATATTTTGGATCAGCATCGTGCCTGATGCCTTGTCCTCGATAGCCATGTATCGAAGCTTGCCGATCTTAGTATTGCTTTCCTTGTGCTTATTGATGAAAGCCTTAGCTTCCTTAATCAACTCTGGTGCTTCCCATTTGCCACGGCGCACATCGATGATGTAAAGGCGGTTGTCATGCCCCAGACCTGCACATAAAAATACCGAGTAGTCGTTATGCTCTTTGGTTTTTTGTGCCGTATCTACCCATATCGCACGCCACTTAAGGACTGGCAATTCATGATAGCGATCAAACCATTCGGCCTTAACAAGATCACCACCGAGCTTTTTAGGTTCCTGCTGGTACTGACTGCTGAACGTATAACGCGATACCGTAGCACCATCTTTATCTTTACCACCTCTCTCCAGTTGCAGTAAAGATTGAAGCAACTCTTTAAGCGGCCAATAACTTTGACGACCCTTTTCATCACGTTCCACATCACGTGGCACCTTGCGGCGTATATGCTCAGGCAGCGCATTGATATATTCATCATCAATCAATGCTGGAATAGATATCTGATGCCACTGGCCTGGCACGTTACCAGTCATCACAAAATTAGTTGGATCCTCAACGTGTAAACGTTGCATGATCAAAATAATTGGTGTCGATGACTTAGCCTTACGTGAGTTGACCGTGTTCAGAATCTTACGATTCGCCTTGTTACGCGCCATCTTACTGAATGCATCTTCAGGCTTGAGCGGATCGTCTAGGATAATTGCACCGGTAAAGCCAGCATCTGCCAAAGTACCTGCACGGCGACCTGTAACCTGACCACCCATCGAAGCGGAATAAACATGCCCCGCTTCATAACCATCCACAGTCGTTTTCCAACTTGCCTTAGCATCGGTACTGGTCGAAATCTTCACAGGCCATAAGCCCTGAAAATCATCCGATTTCACGATGTTTCGTGCTGTGGATGAAACATCCTCTACAAGTGATTGTGAAAACGACAAATACAAGAACCGTGAACGCTGGTTTCGTGCAATTCCCCGTGCAATCAGATTGGTCAGTAATTCAGTCTTACCTGAACCCGGTGGAACGTTAATGACTAAGTTCTCAATGCGACCAGCAATGACTTCATCAATCGCCCAGGCCACATACTCATGATGCCAGTTGATCGAGAACTTAAAGCCCATACGAGGCTTAAAGAAAGCTCGTGTGAAAAATAAATGCTCATCCTGACATTTGATGCGCTTTGCTCTGATTTTTACAGGATCAATATTCGTTTTCGAGTTCATCTATTGCCTGCCTTACTTGCTCATCAGTAGCAGTCACATAGGTAACATTTTCACTTTGTAGTGGCCCACCATCTTTACCGGTGATTTCTATTTTCTTCTCGTAATAACCTTTAACAATCTTTTGAATCTGATCGGAAAGCTTGATTGCATCGCGGGTATTATTTTGCTTCTTGATAAATAGAGAGCTCAAGACTTTTAACTGCACAATATCGTTTGCACCCTCAATATTGCAGATGGGTTGCTCGATATATTTTTTTCGTGCCTCATTAAACATATCAACAAATTCTTGCGATAAATCTGCACCTGCCACTTTAGTTGGGTCGTAGCATTCGACCTGCTGCCTTGATACTTCTACTTTAAAATTTTCCTTGACGGCATCTACTACCTGAGATGGTTCCATA
Organism: Acinetobacter sp. ANC 5054; assembly: GCF_002135295.1. Lineage (GTDB taxonomy): Bacteria > Pseudomonadota > Gammaproteobacteria > Pseudomonadales > Moraxellaceae > Acinetobacter. The sequence continues at coordinate 9,207 of NZ_NEGG01000002.1, forward strand.
AACTGTGCAAGTGACCGCACGATAAAGGCTTTTTCTAATTTTTTAAGTCTTGCCATAAGTCACAATCCGTCAAGGTACGTCAAGGAAGGTGGGCAAAAAAATTTTGAAGCTAACCGATTACACAGTTCCCACAACAAGCTGCAATGCTTGTCTCCGATACGAATGGAGCATTTTTAGTAATATCCAATAATCGTTGCACTGAGCTATCAATTCCGTGCTGACGTATTTCACCAAAGAAAACTTCAACATCATGACCTGCTAAGTAGTGCTTCGGTAAGCCTGTCATATCGCTATAAATGATTTCCCCATCTTCATCGCGCTCTACACCGATGTGATAAAGCTCATGTTCAATCAAACGGCAGAATTCACGATCAGAAGTTTGCTCACAAAATGCAGCATCAATAGTGATTAAGTACTGAGGCACAAAGCCAAACCAGTCCCGCATCTGTTGTTCTTGCCGTGCTTTCTTCCATCCGCCCTGGTTAAACATCACTTTTTCACATTGACCAAGTACCATGCGCTTTTTAGCCATAGCCGCAGATGATGCCCATGCAAATGCTAGAAACTCTTCATTGTCGTGAATTAGCTCGGCAATATGGTCATGGTCTGGGTTGTGTAGTTGACCACCCATAGTTAGATAATTATCTTTCACCCAGGCCTTTAAATCTGGAGCTGGCGCTAGACGTATAGCGTCTTCTTCCTCAGCCTGATCTATAAGTTCAGTCGGTGGGAATGGTCTAAAGTATTCCACAAGTTTAGCTCCTGTTATTGAGCGGGACTTAATCCTGCTCTAGCTTCGATGATGATTTTTTGGATTTCTTCACGACGTTGTTTTTTCTTTTCTTGGTAGATCCATATTGTAGAAATAAAGACACTTATAATTAAGCCACCAATCAATAATTGCATTCTAGTAAAGGTCACTTTTATTGCTCTTTTAATGTCATTTTCACCTAACTTAAGCATTTCAATATTAAAACTTAATGGCAATTAATGACAAAAACCCGTCAATTAATGACGGGTCATTTAAAGAGAAATTAGATTTAAATAATGTTGATATTACTAGCTTGCTTTCCTTTTTTTCCATTTATGATTTCAAACTCTACTCTTTGGCCTTCACGTAAAACCTTAAAACCGTCAATTTTAACCTCACTATAATGTGCAAAAAGATCCTCTCCTGCATCACTAAGAATGAACCCATAGCCTTTTGCTTCGTTGAACCATTTGACGGTGCCAGTAGTTAAATTAGTCATTACTTATCCTTAGATGTTTTAAATATTAATGATGAATACGCTTGTTTAATCTGATTAATAATCAAGCTATACCAATATAAACAATCAATCTAAAACATCCTGATACATATGTTATTCGTGTGTTGAAAATTGGATTTTAAAAGTAACCTACCAAGAGCAAAATCGTTGTTTAGTTCAATAAATTATGCCGAAATACTAAACAGTTCAAATTAATTATTCTGCATTAAATATAAGGTTTCAGCATAAAAAGCCCCACATATTCATGTGAGGCTTCACCCAATTCATTTGCGCTGATATGAGCCAGCGTATTATAGGGCTATTTAATCAAATATACATTTAAAATATATCTTTAAAGCATATTGATATTAACTATCGATTCACCTGCGTGTATGCCCATTTTAAAAATCTATCTTTATCATCAAAGTTTGGGACATTGACTAAGTGTATGAAATTTACTGCACCAAATTTACCCGCAATCTTTTTAGGATCGACGATTTCAAAATCATCGTCATTACCTAAATTCAGTTCTTTAAAAAACTCAAGAACCTTATTATGCAAACCTTGATGTGAATGTTCAGTTCGCTCTATTAGAAAATCATAAATCTGGCTTAAAACATGTAATTCAAAATTTTTATTCATAACTTTCTTCTCATAATTGTTAAGGTTGAAATCCCAAACTAACGGATATTATGAGAAAGTTAAAGTAATCAAACATCCTGAAACAATAAGCTTTGAAATATATAATTTAAAATAATTAATCTTTTTTTAAATCTTTTAACCAGGCCTTTGCACGTCCCATTTTGATATCAGCTAATTCAAACCTGTGAAATCGATACCCCATTTCCTCAGCATGATCGTAACGATCCACACTCCAAGCTTTCGTTGCAAGTTTGCCTTTACGACCACCAGACCATGGACCAGTTGCGATTTCAATTAACATGCGATGTTCAATCAGGTGCAAGTCAAAACGCCAATGTTTCGTGCTTTTGAAATGAAAGTATTCTTCATATTTCATTTCCATGCGGTCTAATATTTCTTTTAACCGCTCGAATGCTTCTAAGTATTTTTCACTGGCTTTAGGTAGTGGCCTGGAGCGTGGTTTCTTCTTGAGAGGTATCTTTTTAGTTAGGGTTTTATAGGCATCAAGTTCCATACTTCACCCATTAAAAAAACCTCCCGAAGGAGGTTTTTGTTGTATGTTAAATCTAATGTTATGAGCTAGCACTTATCATTTCTTGCAGAGATTGCCTTAATTCGGGTATAGAAAAAGCCTCAATATATGGCATCTTCAAAATTCTTTTATTCTTATTCAAAATTCCTAGTCCAATTTTTCTAAGATTCGGTTTTGTATGTAGGAAAATCTCAAAACAGTACCCCTCCATTACAAAAAGAATTTCAATAAAATCACCATCAATCACACTGAAGGACAGAGTTGTAATAAAACTTAGATCCATATTCTTAAATTCTGGAATAGCAGTAATAAGTTTTGAAATTCTGACTGTGAAACTTTGTTGCTTTGGTAGTGAATTTTTATAAACGCATTCGTTAAAATGGTCTGTTATAAGATTGTTAATGCCTAAAGCTTTAAGATATCTAAATTTTTCATGGTCAGACTCAATAGCTCTCCAAAGTATCGAAATAACAAAGTTGATAATTCTTTTCTGGTCCACTCCCACAATTTGAATATATTCATTTTTAAATTGAAGCTTTGTACTTTTTGAATTACCTCTTAATGCTTCTAGTGAATATTTCTCATACCTTGCACTCAGAATTTGCTCACATTCTCCACAGAGCATATGTGCTGCCCATTGATCTTGAGTATTTACAACTATTCCTTTAGCTCTATCAAGTATTTTCCCATAGGGTTGACCCTTTAGGGCATTTTTGAATACTGATCTCGGAATCACATGAGATTTTTTTAGGACTTTATCTTCATTACATAACTTACAAACGTTTAATTTCATTTTAAATATTTACTTTTTTATATATTAGTCCGCTATGTTAGATTATTCCCTAATTATATGCAGCTACATAATCTTAACCAACCACTTTGAACTACATATACAAAGCTTCGCGTAAATTCTTAATCCGCTCTTATTAGTCGAACCATTACGTTATCAATTGCAATCAGCTCACTATGTCTTAAACCTATACGACTCAAGTTCTGATACTTTGACAGCTCAGCACTGCAAACTTCTAAGTCTTTTTTCACTTGCACCTTGTCTGTCATAGCTCAATCTTCTTTTTAGATGCTACATATATGCCTTCGTTAAACGCGATTGGCTTACCTTCAACAATGTCTTTTTTAAACCATTTAAAGCACAACCCATACCCAAATAAGAACGACATTACACCTATAACGATACAACCCATACCTACCACCAAATAAGAAAAGAAAAAGCCCCATCAAATAACAAGGCTTTTGTGTACCGTAATACGTTCTGCAAAATGGAGTTATTTAACTTTCTTCAAACAACTACGACAAACTTTTATCTCATCACCATCGATCGTGTGGTCAATCTCCGTCGCACCATGCAATCCAAATAAACACATCAGAACTTGGAACATTGTTTCCCCCTATATAAAAAAAAGCCTACTTTCAGGGAAGTAGGCTTGAAGGATTACCCGTTAGGGTGACAGAAACTACAGCGGTTTCTATTGATTATTTTCCAATCTGTTACATAACTTTACACTGGCAAAATATTACAATATTAATGAATACATAGATTTTAATTTATTGATTTTACGACCCAATTTATAAATTTTACTTTATCAAAAAATTCTGGAGCCGCATCAGCATATATCTTTTTTTCACCCCCATTAAACACACCAAAGTAAGTAAATGGTTTGTAAGCAATGAACCTATCTTTGGTTGATTCGTGAAGCTCTTCAAAGAAGATATACATTTGCATGTATTTACTTTTAGATTTAATGCTTGGCTTCATGCATACAAAATTATAGATTTGCTCAATCATCAAATGAGAATTCTTATCTGGCATTTTTATCTAAAACCATACTAAATTAGTCAACTATATATAACACTTCTTTTATCAAAATAACTCTTTATTTTATATAATTTTTTCTTAAGGCATTTATAATTTTTTTTATTAATAACTCATTCTTTACCAATAGGTAACCACTGATAATTTTTTAACATTATTAAAGGTAATTTTAAATTTTTGGCAAAAAAATACCCGCCTAGGAAAGTCGGGTATATCAACTATTAAATTTCATTAAAAAGCCTAATCAGCAGACTAGGCTAGGCTATTAGCTTGCATATTGAACTAAATAGGATCAGTGAATTACTATAACTTCGTCCACTATAGCAGAAATATGCCATATACCTTGTACAAGGTCAAGCAGCATTTTTCGTCGAAATCTATCTAAAGTCGTTACTTTATTTTTATAGTTTCTGCTATTTGAGCAGCACTAAGGCCAGATCCAAAAAAAACAAAAATCAAAACACCAATCGTTAAAATTATGATGCATGTATATTCAAGAGCGAGCCTTCTATCTGCTTTCCAAATATCACTTACCATTAGTTTATCTGTGGCTTTATCCAAATTTGGAAGTTTGGATTTCAGGTAAAGTTGGTATGATCCAATAAATTCCTTGTAAGTACTAATTATCCAAAATGCAAATAAGACCCATAAGAAAAAAGTAAAGGAATAAAACACTACTGTTTTGAATTCCACTGGGAGTTTTGTTGCCCTATATAAAACTAACAATGAAATACCCCCATATATAATTTGGGTAAGTACTGTTGTCATAAACTTATTAAATGCTTCTCGGCCTTCATTCAAAATAAACATAATTCACCATAATATTTATAAATTTCAGAATGTTAAAGTTGTTATGTTTGCAAACATGTTGAATAAGATATCGATAGTTTTTTTGACATGCAAGGATGTAAATCGTTGTTTATTAATAATTTTAATACAAATAACCAACTGATAAATTACAATTTTTTTGCTCTAATACATATTAGTAGCGCCAATTTTTCGAATTTGGCGCTTTTTTTGTTTACAAATCTAGGTCATTTTTTTCAATTTTTTTAAGTACCTTGCGATAACCCAATAAACCCATACCGCACATGCAATGCCGCCAAACCACACTTAACATCCATGCGCGCATCCATCTGTGTACGTTCTTCATTTGCCATGACTGCCCATGAATTACCATAAAAATAGCGATCAATAATTGCTTCTAGCCATTCATCCAACACTTCTGACTGCCCTTGCATATCCAAGATTAAGCGCTGTACGGCCCGAGCTTCATTATCATCTATCTGGCAAGTGATCTTAGTGTGAGACAACTGAGGCTTAGTTTCTGAGAGAAAATGAGCTGCTATGATCTCCTTCTTTTGCTCTTCCGTGAGTTTCTTGATTTTCTGTTTCACTACGGCCTGATCCATAGCCACTGCAATAGGATTGACGCTCTTCCCACATGTCCCAGATACGGTATTCATCCAAGCCCCAAACTGATAAAGCCATCCCTCTAAATCAAAACGTGTCCAATCAACTGCCTGAATAATTGTTACCGCTGCCGTCATTTAAAATCCCCTACCATCTTCTCAATCTGCTGTATTGCTAAACCTGACTTCACTTGCTCTGTACTAAACCGTATTACTTGATAACCCAACATGGTTGCCGCGTTATATTTCTCCATATCCCCTAAATAACCCTTACCCCTTGTATGCCGACCGTTACTCCAGATCCCACCTTCAATCTCAACCAAAATCTTTTTATCAATTAAATGAAAATCAGCTCTCCATTTACGGCTCGGGTGAAACTTAAATTCCTGTTCGAAATCTATCTTTAATGCTTTAAGCTCCAGCGCAAATTTCGCGTCAAACTCATTGGGTACCTTTTGACTTTTAACCTTAGGTCTTTTGGTACCTCGTTTAGGTTTGGCATCACCGATCATTTTTTTGTATTCAGCAATTGAGTAGCTGGTCACTACTTCACTCCAAATAACTGTCTAGCTTTCTCGGTTGCAACGTATGTCCAGATAGACTCTTTTTCGACATATCCAAGCTGAAGCAGATCTGTTAAATATCCACGAATTAACGGTGCGCTTTTATCTGTCTCAGCAGTCTGTATATCAGCGATACTTACTGCTTGATTAGCATGAGCCACATATCTCAACACACCTAGTCTGACCTCAAACTGTTCAGCCGTTTTAGGTACGTTGATATGAAGCTTGAGCATTCGGTCATCCACAGAATCTTTTTTAGTATTCATGCCGTCTCCCCTGCGATCGTTCCTGTGAAGCCCACCTGCTTGAGGTATTTCTCCCATTTTTTGGCTTGTGCTGGATCTTCGAGTTTGACAGCAATTTTGGCAGCCAGTTTTTCGTAGCTGTCACCGGGTTCGCTGTACTTGCTGGAGAACTCACTGTGATGAGCTAGTTTCTGTGCAAATGCAGCAATCTGTTTTTCAGTGAGGTGCTGCTGTTTTGAATCTCCCGCTTTGGCTTGTAGGCCAGCTGCAGGTTTTGAATACTTGGTTCGGTAAGCGTGAATCAGCCAATCTGCAAAATGGAAATTCATCAGTGCATCACAGAGATTCTTGTCAGCGTTGTAAATTTCAAATGCGCGTTTTTCCCGATCTCCCCAGCTTGCCGTCATGAGATATTCAAAATCCAAATCGGGATCTGCCAGATAAATTTCTTCACGAAGTTTTTTAAAGCAAAGCCAGTCTTTTTTATTTTTAGATTCTTCTGGTAGGTTCTTTGGTAGATTCCGTGTCCCAACGTTGGGACCCTTTGACGGAATTGTTGGTACCCTTTCATGGAATTGTTGGAACTGTTCCTTTGTTGGTACTGTTCCATTGTTGGTACCCTTTAAATCGGTATTTTCATCCTTAAAGGGTTCCATCTTTGGGCCTCTTTCACGGCCTTTAACACCCACTAATTGATAGACTTTGACTTGCTTGGTTCTACCTTTACGCTCACCTGTATCTTCTATTAATCCATCTTCAATCAGCTCATCGATGATCTTAAGAACTGTTTTGCGGTCCATTGCTGTGTCATCGACCAATCTAGACATGCTTGGGTATGCGCAATGATCTTCACCAGCGCGGTCGGCCAGTGAGAGCAATACAAGTTTTTTAAGCGGTTTTAGAGCGCCGCCTTTCTTGGTGGGCATTTCAATTTCCCAAGCCCATTTACTGGCATCTAAACTCATTGACCTTCACCTTGGTTAATCCATATAAAACGACCAAACATCAAAATCATGTTGGCTCTTAATAGACTCGAGATAATTTCACCGGCATACCAGGCCGAGATCCGATGTTCATTGGTGAGCATCTCGATAAACTCATCCCGTGTGACTGCAGCATTGGCTTCGTCACGGTTAATCTTGCGTAAGTTGGCCTTACGGATATCCAATAATCCATTGAGCGTGCGTAGCGCTGGGTCATACCAACTCTGAACGCCTTGCAGATGTTTATGCTCAGGCTGCTTTTTAATTGCCTTGTTGGTGATCATGGAACCTCCGCCAATGCTTGTTCAGCCGCAGTCAATCGACGCTTAGCCAAGACCTCTGCAACAGTTGCCTGTCGCACTAGATGGCTCAGTGCAAAGTTGTGATTTCCATCCAGTAAAACGCCACCACTTTGTACTTTGTGTACGGTCATTAGGTGGTCTGGTTTATTTGAATCTGTGAAGACCACGACATCCCCAGTTAGGAACTCGGCACTTTCATTAGTGCGTATGCCTTTGTTTTGTGGTACATTTAATTCGTTCATTAATTTCCCCTCTAAAGAAGTTTGTGAATACAAAAGCCTGATTTCCGAGATCAGGCTTTTTTATTGCTCGACACATTTGTTTATTTGCACTTCTAGCTCTGCCAAGATTTCATGCAATGCATGAATGACCTTCGACATGTCTATGGCTTCCCCACGAGTGATCCGGCCATCTGCCATCATTTCTTTGAACAGTGTGTAGATATCCCCGCCGCCCATTCCAAAACTCAGAACTAAATCCGTCAGCGCTGTATCTCGACATTCGGGAATATTCGGCAAGTTAATGGCCACTTTTCCGTGTTGAGCATTCAGTCTTTGCAGAATTCGGTAATCCCCTGTCAGCTCCATAAGTTTTGAAGCCTCAAGCAAGGTGATGTGGTGTGTTTCCGTATTGGGATTCACTTTGCTGTTCAGTACCGCTGGGCTTTTAATGCCCATTCGTGGCGCCAATGCATTCGCTCCACCTTGGTAGTCATGAACAGTGTTGTAAGCAGCATCCAATATGTTCATATCGGTATCCTTTGAACGTGGTTATTGGACACTAAGGAGGTTAGATTTAATTTTTGTTTTGGCTTTACAGGGATTACCAATTTCTAAAATTACTTTCCTTGTAAATTTTTTACTCAATGTAGCTATATGAGTGGCATAGTCCGTTTCACCCGTATATTCAGAACGTGGTAAAGAGTTTTTCTCAATCCACTTATAAACTGAACGATCTGTGATATTCACAGCTATTGCTACTGCCGATACTCCGCCAGCATCGTTAATAATTTCTTTAACAGTGCTCATCACCAAACCATAAATTTGAACTAATAGTTCAACATTAACACGAACTGATAGTTCCTTCAATATTTATTAAGATTGAACCAATGGTTCATAAAGGTTTCCTATGACAACCCAAACAGAGAAAGTAAAAGAAAATTTTGCAAAACGACTTCATACAGCAATGGATGCAGCAGGTTACCCTGTACGTGGAAGAGCACGAGTATTAAGTAAAGCATTCTCAATTTCAGATAAAGGTGCTGGGAAATGGTTAAATGCCGATGCAATTCCTGAGACGTCTAAAATTCCACTGATTTCAAACTTTTTAAATGTAAATTCTGAGTGGTTAATCTCAGGAATGGGTGAAATGAATGCAAACTCAAAAAATATAAAATCCATAGATGACAATATTTCAAAGCCATTACCTATTTCTGGCAAACTAATACCTGTTATATCTTGGGTCCAAGCAGGTGCTTGGACAACGGTTGAAGCAGTACCCGCAGGAACACAGTTTGAAGAGTGGCTACCATCCAATCCTAAATGTGGAAAACATGGCTACGGGTTAGAGGTATCTGGAGAGTCCATGCTTCCAGACTTCCGCCCTGGTGACAAAATATATGTAAATCCTGACTTTCAAATAAGTGATTTAAAAACAGGTGATTTAGTTATCGTTGCCTGTAATAGTGAAACCGAAGCAACATTCAAAAAACTTATCGTTGAAAGTGGCAATATGTATTTACAACCATTAAATCCAAACTGGCCTGAACAAACAATTCCTTTAATTAATGACAGTAGGTTAGTAGGAAAAGTAGTTGGTTTATATCGAGATGTTTAACCATATGTTATTAAAAAATATTTTAAACGATCGACAAAAACTAATAACGTTGCTAACATTAGTTTTGAAATTCTATTTTTGGGGTATGAAATTTTGAATAAGAAGCCAACATTAGTTGACCTCTTCTGTGGCTGTGGGGGATTCGGCTTAGGCGGAGAGTTAGCGGGATTTCATTCAGTTGCAGCTATTGATATTGATCCAACTTTACAATCTGCTTACAAAAACAACTTTCCCAATACTAAAGTCATTAATACAGATTTAACTAAAATCAATGATGTCGATTGGAAAGAAATAACTAATAACATTGAAATTGATGGTGTAATCGGCGGCCCACCGTGCCAAGGTTATAGTCGAATGGGTGCCGGAGATATTAATGATCCTAGACGTAAACTTTTAGATGAGTTTTTTAGGCATGTTAATATTCTATTACCTAAATTTTTTGTAATGGAAAATGTTGAAGGTTTAATGGACCGAAATAATCGCCCACAGCTGGACAAAGCGATATCAATAGTCGATAAACGATATAAAATATTAGATCCAATTATTATTGACGCTTCAAAATGTGGAGCACCTACTACGCGAAAACGTGTGATTGTTATTGGATATGATCCAAAGCGGATGAAAACATTATCAAAAGAAGATTTTGTATTTAATGAGCCTACTACTACCGTAGCAGATGCCATTTCAGATTTATCATCTCCTATTTTACAATCGAAAGATTCTAATGATTTTGGATTCTCACCATATAGATTTAACAACAATTTATCTAAGTATGCTCTCATTATGAGAGAGCAACCTCCTAAAGGGTTAGGTACAAATGAAGCAAAGCTTGAATTAAAATTTCATAACACTTCTGGTTACTTCGAAACCATACATAATGGAAAAGTTAAAGAAAGGTATAAAAGTATTATTCCGGGAAAAACTGATCCAATCAGCCGCTCAAAAAAATTAGCATGGGATGGTTTATGCCCTACATTAAGAGCAGGCACTGGCTCAGATAAAGGGAGTCATCAAGCAGTGAGACCTTTACACCCTGAAGAGGGGCGCGTAATTACTGTTAGAGAAGCAGCTCGACTACAAGGGTTCCCAGACTGGTTTACATTTCATCCAACAAAATGGCACAGCTTTAGAATGATAGGAAATAGTGTCTCTCCAATCGTATCCAATAAAATTCTTACCATTATATATGCGAATCTTGAAAATAAATTACTTAAGAAATCAGCTTAAGGTTTTGAGGAAATTATGACTAAGCAATTAGAACTTAAAATAGGCACTTCTGCAAATTTCATTGAACTAATCCTAACAAAGGATGTTTCAACTTTAGAAGCAATATATGATTTAATTGATAATTCTATTGACGCAGCTAGAAATGATCTTTTTTTAAAAAATAAAAATGAGCTTGATAAGTTTGGATTACCCAAAAGCTATAAAGGCTATGAAGTATATATTGATATTAAAGAAAACTATTTTTCAATTACAGATAATTGTTTTGGAGTTTCAAAAGAATCACTAATTAATAAAACCTTTGTAATTGCTGAACCATCAAATCATGATTATGGTATTGGTCAATATGGCATAGGTTTAAAAAGATCTCTATTAAAAATAGGAAATAAATACAGTTTTAAAATTGATAATGGTCAAGAATGCTATGTTGCCAATTTTGATAATCACAGTTTCGGTATTAAAAAAAATCTTATTGCTGAAATTACTAATTCAACAGGCAAACCCTATACTTTCTTTGCCGTTAGTGAACTTAAAGATGAAGTTAAAAAAGACATACTCAACAAAAAATGGATAGATAAAGCCATCCAAGGGTTACAAGACAGATATTCTATTTATTTTTCAAAAGGATTTAGTGTCAGCCTACGCTATTTAGATAAAGATGTATTACTATCATTAAAAAACAGCATACCAAGTTTAAGGACAGACGGTAAATTTTTACCTAAAACAACTCCTTTAACTTTTGGTGATGTAAATGTAACTATTGAATCTGGAATTCATGAGCAATATTATTTCCCTACTGAAAGTAAATATTCTTTAAGTATTAATAGAAAGCTAACAAATGACTTTGGTATTTACTTTATTTGTAATGACCGCGTGATTGTCAAATCTAGTACTGAACAAAAACATGGCTGGAAAACAAAATGGCACTCTGAATATAATGGTTTTGTGTGTTTAGTTCGTTTCACATCTAAAGATCCTAGTAATTTACCTTGGAATACTGCTAAAAGTGCAATGAGAGAAGATGCTTCCCTCTTTTTAGATGTAATTGAAGAAATTCAGCCTATTGCTGATAATTACCGATCTGAAATTAAGAATCGCTATATAAAAAATAAGGATGTGAAGACAGAAACAGATGCTGGAGCAGATACCGAGTCTGGAACAGATGCTGGAGCAGATACCGAGTCTGGAACAGATGCTGGAGCAGATACCGAGTCTGGAACAGATGCTGGAGCAGATACCGAGTCTGGAACAGATGCTGGAGCAGATACCGAGTCTGGAACAGATGCTGGAGCAGATACCGAGTCTGGAACAGATGCTGGAGCAGATACCGAGTCTGGAACAGATGCTGGAGTTGAAACGGAAACTGAGCGAAAAGAGAAAATACGAAAAGAAAGACTTAAAAAACCTCAGCTAGCCAAGTCAATAGTTGAGTATGAACCATTAGTTAAAATGATCAACAGATTAGATATAGCTAAATTTAATAACTTATATAAGTCTCTTTTGGATATTGATCCACAACAACATACTTTATTAACAATCGTCGGGATTTGGTCATTTCTAGATAGTCTAGCTAGAATAGATAAAGCGTATAGTGGTGACAATTTTAGTGGATATTTTAATGGTAAGCTCCAACATTATCCATTTTCTGATAAAGAAGAAATCAAAGTAATTAAAAAACAATTTGAATGGTTTATGCATGAAGGAAATTTCAACAAACATGATAAAGATTATGCAACCTTAAATGGGATTGATGTTGTTTATAAATTTAATAAATTACAACCCGTAATTGCACACATTATGGAAATGCATACCTTAAAAAGTATTAAGTAAAGCCCATTTCTATAACCATTAAGCCTACAATTTTAGGCTTAATGGTTCTTAAAGATATTATTTTAATTAAAACTTATAGATCTACCGCCAAAACAGAACTATTGGTTCTTGACTAAATTGAACTATTGGTTCATATTTATCTCACAGACAACAAAAAAGCGCACTGACCTGAGAAACCCGTGCGCTTTTACAGAAACCTGCGAGATAAGTATGAACAAAACATTAACCCCTTTCAATAGCCTCAAGGTAACACTTGTCGCTGCAACCGTAACAATCGGTGCATTGGCATTCGCCTACAAACCTCATGCTACCAATACTCAAGCGCTTAACAAAAGCATTCCTGAAGTTACTACCGTCGCTGCAATGGAACTCACTTCCAAAACTTCAGGTAGTGCTGTTATCCGTTTAGATAACTTCACCCTAGACGTAAGCTTTGACTTTGAACCATTTGAAGACAGTTACGGCGTACCCGGTAGTGAATTTGATACGGCTGAAATTACCCAGCTATCTGTAGATCACATCACTGATGAATACGGCAATCCATTCCCCGACTTCACGGACTACAACGACCACCGCAACATCAATGAAATGTTGGTGCAGCACATGATTAAAAACCGTTTGTTGGGAGAAGTGTGATGAATGCCTTACAACAAATCCAGTTAGAACTTAAAGCACCAAAAAGTAAGTACAACAATTTCGGTAAATTTCACTACCGTAGCTGCGAAGATATCCTTGAAGCTGTTAAACCACTACTCCAGGCCACAAACTCCACGTTAATTATCACTGATGAAGTTCAGCAAGTTGGTCCAGTGGTGGTGGTTACTGCCAAAGTAGTTTTTACAGATGCTGAGGGTAAAGAAACTGTTGTCACGGCACATGCTGGAGTGGAAATTGAAAAGAAAGGTATGGATGTAGCACAGACATTTGGTACCTCTAGTTCGTATGCAAGGAAATATGCGCTTAACGGCATGTTCCTAATTGACGACACAAAAGACTATGACACTGATGAATATCATAACCAAGTAAACCAGCAGTCCAACCGAGGCCAATCCAATCAAGGTCAGCAGCGTCAATCAGCTCCGGTAAACACTGCACAGCAAAAGCCGTTAGATCAGCGCTATCAAGATGCGTTGGTATCTATTCGAAATGCGAAGAAGCCTGAAACTTTAGATAAAGCCATTAATACCTTTGGTAATACTAAATTCAACAATCAAATTCGTCAGGCATGTCGTGCTCGTGCGGATCAGATGGATTGGTCGGAAGCGCCTCCACAGCAAAATAATCATCAACAGCAAAGTAATGTTCGACATTAAGGGAGTGAACTATAAATGAATAATATTATTACGAGCTCTCTTGCATATGAAGCACTAATGGCTGGTAAGCATGTTATGTGTCGCCCTGTTGGTGACATGCTAAATTTTAATGACTTGGATCAATTTCCAGCGACAATTTTTGCTAAAGAGGGTTATGAGTTTTGCATCAAAATTGAAACTATAGAAGTTGCAGGCATCACCTTTACTAAACCTCTTAAGCTGGATGAAGTTCAGGTTGGTGATGATATTTATATTGTCCAGGCCAGCGGTGAAATTCATCACTATAAATATGTGGAATGCCATGAAATTTTGAATCAATCAATTGCTCGAGGCTTTGCACAACGTGATTTGGAAAACGCCAAGTTACAAGCCGAAGCTTTTTGTAAGCTATTCGACCGTGAATACCGTACATCGAATGTTATTGATATACCAGAGCAATCTAAAAAACGCACGCGTAAATCTAAAATTGACGAATCAAATAAGGTTCAAACTCAAACAGCAAATGATGTTGAAGAAAAGCCATTTAAGCAATCTGCAGTTGAAGAAATTGAAACTGATCCAGTGAAACTGGTTGAAAAGTTCACAATGCAAATTAATGCATGTAACACCAATGACGCGGTCTTGGCCTTACGACCGGTGTTCATGGCTAATGGTCACTTGGAACGTGAACACACTCAGCACTTGTGTAAATTAACTGAGGACAAGCTACTTGAACTAGATCCTAAGCAATACACCCCTAAGCCAAACCATACGGCTGACAACTTAAGTGTTGAAGAACTTAAAAGTTTGCAGATTGAGGCTGAAAAGTTAGCAGCAGATAAAAAGTTAGCTTGTGATTCAGCTGAGGCTGACTATCAAAATCTTTTAAATGATCTACTAACACGTGCAACAAATGCTCCATCGCCTAGAGAAGCCACCGCCCTTACCGGCTATACACGCAACTGGACTGAAGCACAGCGCAAACCATTGTTGGATGCTATTCATAAGCGCCTCCGTGAGCTTGCACCTACGGAAGCAGAAATAAAGACTCCACCTTCACTGATGGTTCAGATTCAAAATGCACCAGACTTAACGGCATTAAATGCTTTGGAAATTGATGTTTCAGCGCGTAGTCCTGAAATTCAACCAAAATTAATGGACTATGTTAAAAAGCGTCGCTTCGAGCTTGAGAATCAAGTAAGCGAGGCTGCTCAATGAAATTCAAATACTCAACAATCACTCGAATACTGACTGTATACGGAGCAAAAATGACTCACATATTTAACAATGTAGGTGCTGGTGAAATTGAAGAGCTCATCATCGATGCAAAATTTAAGGAAGCTACTTGGAGATAAGGCATGACATTAAGAACATATTCAAAAGCATCAGACGATGAGAAAAATTTGGTCTTAGAGCGGTTTCTGAATGCACATGAAGAACAGCTTTTCCCTCAGGAAGTCGTCGCACTTTATCTTCAATGTTCTCCTTGGACTTTGGCCAAGATGCGCTGTGAAGATCAATCACTTCCGTTTTCAAAGATTGGCCAACGAATTGCCTACAAGAAAAAAGATGTGATGGCTTATCTTGAGTCTAAAACAGTCACGAATACGGCTCAATATTAATACTAAGGCGGGTTATCCCGCCTTTTTCAACTCATCTAATCGACTATTCCATACATTTTCATAATTAAAACAATCAATTTTTTGCTGATAAACGCCTTCAATCATATTCATACATACGCGCAATTCCTCCAATGGGATTTGCACATAGCCACCAGTAACATCTACTCGAGGCTTTGCAGTATGGTTCAGTAGGCGCTTAGTCACATAAATATTAAATCTTAATAAATTGCACAATGTGGCGAACGTCCTTCGGAAGTCATGTGTAGACACATAAAATCCAACCTGATCACCAATTTCTTTTAATGTGCGATCGATAGTCGTTGCATGTATATTCCATGAAGTAGGCAACTTGGTCGCTGGGAATACCCAATCATTTTCCTTAAGCAAAAATCTTGCTTTTAATATTGAAATGAGATGTTCACCTAAAGGTAGTAAATGACTTTTACCATTTTTGGTATTGTTAAATGCGACGGTACCATTTTCTAGATCCACATTATCCCAACGTAAGCTACAAGCCTCTACACGACGACAGCCCGTATACATGACAAATAAAATGATATCTCGGTGGGTGTTACTACGAGCAGTATCTTCTAAGTTCAGCTCATTAAAATAATTCATAACCGCCTGATAATATTTAAAGATTACATCTTTACTGAGGTAACGCTCACGGGGTGCAATTTTATTCCATCCAATCGTTACTGAAATCACATCTACAGGGTTTGATTTGAGAATTGGATTTTCGTTAGTTGAATAAAGTACATGCATATACTTCCAGAGTGTACCAACCAAAGAAACTGCACCATTCGCACTGGATGGACTCACTTCTGTTGCATCTAAAAACTTATTCAGCAATTCGTCTTTGGAAATTTCGAAAATTTTTCGCTCTCTCCAACCCTTCACATACAGATCTATATACTTATTGTATTGCCTTACTGTTTTAGGCTTAAAGGCATTCTTACTTAGATAAATTTCCAGAGCATCACCTACAGTGAGATTCAGTGGATTGAAACCATCCTCATTACTTTTCATTTTATGTTCGTATTGGCCATTATAAATTTGAGCCAAAATGATCTGTGCTTTCTTTCTCGCTCCCGCAGCAGTAATATTTTCTAGAGTGCCAATGACGATTCTATACAATTTATTGTTGAACTTTTTGTCGACAATAAAAGTTTTACTGTTAGGTGTTACCCTTATACAAAAGCCAGTAAGTTCACTGTCACGATAAATTTTTTGCCCTGATGTCGTGAACTCTAATTCATCTACGTATTGCTTATTAATTTTGATGCTCATAGACTTAACCCATCCCGCTAAAAACGAGAATTAAATTATTTTTTGGGAGAGTATACAAATCGTATACATCGGCAATTTTTAATAATTTTAACCGATAATTTTTTAATTTAAGTATTTGTTTTTATTTATTATATTATTTTATGTAAGCCCACAATAGTGCTATAAAAAAAGTAGAATCCACCTAGTTTGGACTGGATTGGAATTGATTGCATCAGGTTGTATTCACTTGTATTTTCAATCACTTAATAAATTTAAAGATTGTATAAGTTTGCACTCATTTGGCTATATCTGTAACTCAATAGTCTACAAATTGCAAAAATATAATTTTTTTGATTTTTTGTAGACTTCTCTAAAAACTCATTAATTTTCACAATTTTATCACTGTTTCTCTCATAAATAAAAAATCACCCGAAGGCGGTCTCTTCCTTACTTCAATAATCTGTATCTTGCATGTGGAAGTGTCTATAGTTCAAACATAAGAAAAGGCCAATCTCTTACGATTAGCCCTTTTCAAAAAACTATTACTTAAGAATACTTTCTAATCTCCTTAGAAGACTTAGAGCAAAGCTCCTAGTCTGCCAAGATTAAGGACTTTATTGTTAATAACGTGTTTAGCGAACTACTTCAACATGCAATTTATAATTAACCGTTCTATTATTACGTGCCGTATTTCTCATTTGATAGATCTGAATCAAATAATTTCCTGATTTTGGCAGCTTGAATTTTCCAGATGTTTCTGTTGTAGATCCAATCACTAAAGCTTCTGCTTTTCCAGGTTTATCACCAGGAGCATATATATTGATTTGGGCTAAATCATGATTGCTTGTCAGCTTATAGCTTAAAGTCTGCCCAGCTTTAGCATTCAAACTATACTGAATATCGTCATAGCCCTTAAATGACCCTGCAACTGTAGTACCTATTGCACCTTTTGCAAACTGAATAGGTTTTACAGGCGTGGCAGATACGCTTAGTGAAACCGCGGACAAAGCTAAGATTATTGAACCTAACAAAGTTATTTTTTTCATCACTGTATACCATTTTAAAACTAGTCATTTTAAATCATGTGAAATTCCAAACATCAACAATGATTTATCATTTATATCGTAAGACGTACGGATATCATGATCAATCCAATCAACAAGATTGGTCTATTTACTTTGGTATGTTATTGATGTGGTTGAGATTTTTTTATTTCACTCTCTAAAACTGGCTTTGTTGCACAAACCTATTGTTAAAGCTTTTTTTAACAATATACTTTCAAAATGAATAAGCTTGCCCCTAAAATTTATCGTATAACCAATTGATCCTCTTATAATCAAGCTTTAATTAACCGAGGCAATATTTCACAATTTAGTTTGATCCAAAGATGCAGTGGTACTGCACAATCACAAGGCAAACAAGGCCGAAATCAAACTTACTCCGATACAGCTATTCAATGCTGTTTAATGATCAAATCTCTCATTCGGCTCTCTCTACAGATGGTTACAGGCTTTGTTCAAAGTCTGATTAAACTTTACGGATTAGACTAGACAGCCCCAAATTACACTACGCTTTGTAGAATGCAAAAGCTTATTAATTTTGCTATTGGCTATCAAAAAAAGTCGTGATGGTCTCCTTCTACTCGTGGACTCTACTGGCTTGAAGTTTTTAGGTGAAGGTGAATGGAAACGAAAGAAACATGGACCTGAATATCGTCGCCAATGGCGTAAGCTTCATTTTGCTATAGATGCAGAAACCCTGCAAATACGTGCAGTACAACTCACCACAAATAATGTCAGTGATTCACAAGCACTAGATGATTTACTTGCTCAAATTCCCCAGAATGAACGAATTGATTCAGTCTATACAGACGGGGCTTATGATACAAAACGATGTCGTCAGGTTATTTCAGATCGTTAAGCGAATGCAGTGATTCCACCCAGAAAAAATGCAAGACATTGGAAAGATACAAAAGTACATTCTCAGGAGATAAATGAATTACTTCGAATAGTTAAACATGTAGGCAGAACACTATGGAAAAAATAGTCAGGCTATCATTGCCGAAGCTTGGTCGAAACCAAGATGCATTGCATCAAATCTTACGAAGCAGTGCTTCTCAGGTGAGAAATTAACGGCAATGAGTTTTCCTAGTCAAGTGAATGAGATCCATGCACGCATAGCCATATTAAATAAATTTACTGAATTAGGCAGACCTCATACCCAAGTTGTAACTTAAATTTTAGCAATTTAGGAGAAATTTACCTTTAAAGGATTTATGCAACAAAGCCCTTTGCATTTACCCACACGAAGCATTCATAATCACTTTATTAATCGGATTAACACTCACCGTAACACGCTCAACACGATAATCCATAGTCACAGGTTGTCCTGGTTTCACTATTCGAACAATTGAAGCTTTTGAAATTTGTTGAATTTGGAGCTCTGTTAAATTTTTTTGACCTATTAAAATCTTAGCTAGCTCAGGCTCACAATTAGTCTGACCCTTTCTGAATAACTCCCACTCATCAACAACACTACCATTCGTAAGTTTACATAACCCAACATCACCTTGAGTTGTATGTTGAATGATTGATTTACCTCCATGTTGCTGACAATACACACTAGCGGGATTAGCTAAAGAAAGATTAGGATTTGATTGAGGCTTGCTCGCGGTACAGCCTACAGAGCCCAATGTAAATACAAAAATGTATAACAATTTTTTCATTATAATTCCTTCTTTAGAATATGCTGCGAAACATTTAAGCAAGCGTGAAATACAATACAACCAACTTAAAATTAAACTACCCTATTTGACCAACATTTATGATTCATATTAAATTTAAAACTTATGAATCGTTATAAAATAATGAAAATCAGTTACATAAAAAAAGGGGAATAATTTCAAATAAAATCAAGTTAAGGCGATTAAATCTCTTGGAATTTGATTATATTTTTTAAACCAATATTTTAAATTGGTTCAACAAAATAGAAATAAATTACTAGAAATATCAAAAAAACAAAAGAAAAGGCAAGATAAGTGCCAGTTGTATTAAAACTTTTGAAAAATTTTAAAAAATCCATTAATTCAACACCAAACAATATAACGAATTAATTATAGTAAATATTCTTGGCTATGTTGATAAAAAAGCGACGAATTTGCAATCAACCACATTAAAAACAATTAAATGATCAAATAATATACTTTTATTTTATTATAAAATAGTTATCGATTAATATACTTATCTTACTATATAAAAAAATAATAAATACTCCCATTTAATAATGAGAGTATTTCTTATTTAACAATTAAATAGCTAAGACTTTAACGATAATCGTTTGTGTATCTTCATTCTCTTCAGCTAAAAATATACGTTTTAATTCTTTGCTTTTCACTTTGAATTGATGGTTTTGATATTGGATCACTGATGGAATTTGATCAAAATACGAACCCTCCGCATCAAGTTCTTCTTGAAAAAGTGGCGTGCCTAATTGATAGTCTAGGCTTTTTAATACTACATATTTAACAATCGTTTTCATTGAAATAAACCCACTTTTGATACGCTCTTTATTTTAAGTTTTAACATCGTTTCTCTTTGGATGAAACCTTTAATTCGTAATTTCGTTTATGGACTAATCAATCAGTTTGTTTTGTTCCTAAAATTCGTACAAACCGTCCAAATTTAATTTGTATCAGCTATTAAGCCGTTATGAATGTTAAAATTAAACTCAAAAATTAAGATTTGATATTACACTTTAGGGGAAGTTCGATGCTTAAACAGTGCTGTGATGCTTTAGAACAAAGAAATTTAACGGTGGCTTTTATTGAAAGTGCCAGTTCAGGATATCTTTGTAGTCAATTTTCTATTTATAAAAATAGTGGTGCAGATATCTTACTTGGTGGACTGATCAG
This sequence comes from Acinetobacter sp. ANC 5054, assembly GCF_002135295.1. Taxonomy (GTDB): domain Bacteria; phylum Pseudomonadota; class Gammaproteobacteria; order Pseudomonadales; family Moraxellaceae; genus Acinetobacter. Next base: position 29,947 of record NZ_NEGG01000002.1, read on the forward strand.
CTATGATCCTTCAATCAAACGAGAAATCCTAAAAGTCAGTCCTAAATTGATTGAGCAATATACAGCTGAATCCCAAGAAGTTACGGAAGCCATGGCCAAACAAGGCAAGTTACTTTTTAGCCATGCAAATTTTGTGGTGGCGTGTACAGGACTACTAAAACCTGGCGGTAGTGCAACTATAGAGAAGCCTGAAGGCACATTTTATATTTCAATTTATTATAATTATCAAATTTTTAATTATGATTATTCTATTTCAGGAACACCTTTAGATCGTTTAAATATATTAACCGAGCACGTTGCTGAAAATATATTAACTTTGTTAAATGCTGGGTAAACGATACACAAAATTCATATTTTATTGTTTATCCAAGCCTATGATAATGTAAATAAATAATATTATAGGAGCGCTAGCTATGCTTTTTCGTCAATTCTCTAGTTTTGCGCTATTTTCAGTACTCTCATGCTCAGTTTTTGCTACGGTTGGCGGACCACAAAATATTGAAGTCCTTGGTTATGACTCCAAGGATCAAAAAATTTATTTGATGCGACATTTTGAAGACGGTCGAGGTCGCTTACCACAACTTTATTATTATCAATTAAATAGCAAAAAACCCACACAGTTAATTACAGTAAGATCGCTTTATATTAATCCGGTAACAAAACGAATTGATTATGACCAAGACAGCACTCAATTTGATAAAAGCATCGCTAATATAAAAAAGCGATTAATTAAGTTGACTCCAATTAGTAATAGTAATGCACAAATTCAACTGATTACAACAATGAATGGCACAGCCAAGTCTTGGTACGATCCCAGTGAGACGATTGATAAATGGAACTATCAATATCAAGTCAAAAGTTTTCAGTATAAAAGTTCAGTTCAATCCGCTGAAACCTATAAAGAAGGTATTAATATTTCTAAAACTTATAAAATCGCACAGCTTCCTTACCGTTTGGTGACTGTAAAATATCTAGGTATTCCATTTGAAACTGGGTATACCGTTGAAGATCCAGTACTTTTATCGAAATAAGAGTCCATTATTTTTGTATAAAAAAAGCCTCCGAAGAGGCTTTTTAAATTTACAGTACTTAAGCGGCTGAACGTTCAGCAATTGGTACAACTTTACGTAACTCAGGGCCTGTATAATCCGCACTTGGACGGATAATACGGTTGTCGGCACGCTGCTCCATCACGTGTGCAGCCCATCCTGTGACACGWCTCATCACAAAGATCGGCGTGAATAACTTAGTTGCAATATCCATGAAGTGATATGCCGATGCATGGAAGAAGTCTGCATTACAGAATAATTTCTTCTCGCGCCACATCACTTCTTCACAGCGTACAGAGACTGGATAAAGTACGGTATCACCTACGTCTTTTGCTAGGCGCTCAGACCAGATTTTGATGATGCCGTTACGTGGGTCATTGTCTTTATAAATCGCATGACCAAAGCCCATGATCTTTTCTTTACGTTCCAATTTGCCGAGCATTTCACGCTCAGCTTCTTCAGGTGACGTCCAGTTTTCGATCATTTCCATCGCAGCTTCGTTCGCACCACCGTGTAATGGACCACGCAGTGAACCAATCGCACCAGTAATACATGAATGCATGTCTGATAGTGTTGAAGCACATACACGCGCTGTAAATGTAGACGCGTTAAACTCATGCTCTGCATACAGAATTAACGATACATTCATCACTTGTTCATGCAATTCATTTGGTTTTTCACCGCGAAGTAAGTGCAGGAATTGCGCACCGATTGAATCATCATCGGTGTTTTCTTCTACACGCACGCCATCGTGGCTGAAACGGTACCAGTAGCAAATAATTGCAGGGAGTGTCGCTAAAATGCGATCGGCTACATCTTGCTGCTCATCAAATGATTTTTCAGTTTCAAGATTACCCAACATTGAAACGCCTGTACGCATCACATCCATAGGGTGTGAGTCAGCAGGAATGCGCTCAAGTACTTCTTTCAATGCCTGTGGCAATTGACGTAGTGATTTCAGCTTGGCTTTATAAGCTTTGAGTTGTTCTGTCGTTGGTAATTCACCAAAGAAAATCAGGTACGCAACTTCTTCAAATTGGCAATTTTCCGCCAAGTCTTGAACGTCATAACCACGATAGGTTAAGCCCGCACCACTTTTGCCTACAGTTGACAATGCTGTTTTACCTGCAACTTGTCCGCGCAATCCTGCGCCCGTGAGTACTTTTCCTTCAGCCATTTTTATTTTCCTTCAGTGAAGAGTTTATCTAATGTGTTTTCAAATGTGTGGTAATCAAGGAATTGATAGAGTTCTTTGCGTTGCTGCATTTTGTCTAATACATTTACTTGTGTACCATCATTGCGAATTGCATGCATCACTTCTAATGCTGCTTTTTGCATTGCACGTGTCGCTGACAATGGATATAGCACCATCGAAATGCCTTGTTCACCTAATTCTTCTTTGGTGTAATACGGGGTATCGCCAAATTCGGTAATGTTGGCCAATACGGGTACACCAACCGCATCGCATACTGTTTTATACATGGTGATATCGGTCATCGCTTCAGCAAAAATCGCATCAGCACCTGCTTCTACGCATGCACATGCACGATCAATCACTGCTTGCAGACCTTCTTTTTGCAAAGCATCTGTACGTGCCATTACAACAAAATTTGAGTCAGTCTTTGCATCTACCGCAGATTTAATACGGTCAACCATTTCTTGTTGTGAAACGATTTCTTTATTTGGACGGTGACCACATCGTTTTTGTGCCACTTGGTCTTCAATATGTACGGCTGCCGCGCCAGCTGCAATCATTTGTTTCACAGAACGTGCAATGTTAAACGCACCACCCCAACCAGTATCAATATCCACTAAAAGTGGCGTATCAACACGCTCAGTAATACGACGCACATCTTCAAGTACATTGTCTAGACTGGTCATACCCAAGTCAGGTAAACCGTATGAATAGTTCGCAACACCTGCACCAGATAAATAAATTGCTTTATAGCCAACTTCTTTGGCCATCATCGCGGCATAGGCATTTACCGTCCCAATGATTTGTAATGGTTTTTCTACTTCCAGTGCTTGTCTAAATCTTAAGCCTGCAGATGTTTGTTGTGTCATATTCCTTTCCATGAATATCAGTTGTGAATGTTAAATCGTTAGGCAACAACGTTGTTCAATAAAATTGAACCATACGTTTCACGTAAGTCTTTCTTTAAAATTTTTCCAGTCCCGCCCACAGGAATTGTATCTACAAAAATCACTTTGTCAGGAATTTGCCATTTGGCGATTTTATTTGAATAGAAGTCCAATATTTCTGTTTCAGAAATGCTGCTTTCAATTAATTTTTTCGCAATTAAAATTGGTCGCTCATCCCACTTTGGATGTGTCGCAGCAATCACGGCAACCATCTCTAATTCTGGATGTGCAATCGCAATATTTTCTAGCTCGACAGAAGAAATCCACTCTCCACCAGATTTAATTAAATCCTTAGAGCGGTCGCAGATCTGCATATAACCATCTTCATTAAGTGTGGCGATATCACCTGTATCAAACCAGCCATCTTCCGTCAGACTATGCTTAAATGCATCAAAGTAAGATTCTACAATCCAGTGACCTTTAATCTGTAAATGCCCTGATAAATGACCATCACGCGCTGACTCGACTGTACCCATTTCATCCTGACAAACGCGTACGCTGACACCATACGGCGGACGACCTTGAGCAAAGCGAAGCTTAAATTTGTCAGACGCATTAAGTTCAATATGTTTTGCTTTCAATTGATTGACGACACCCAAAGGACTGGTTTCCGTCATGCCCCACGCGTGAATCGTTTCACAATTAAAGTCATCTTTAAATGCTTTCAGCATAGACGGCGGACAAGCTGCACCGCCGACAATATTGCGGACCAAACTTTCAAGTTTGCTGCCAGACTGATAAGCTGCATTTAACAGCCCTTGCCAAATGGTCGGCACACCTAAAGCATTGGTGACTTTATATTGATCTATTAAATTAACCAAACTTTCGCCATCTAGCATTGGCCCCGGTAAAACCATACTGCATCCCACCATTGCCGCAGAATATGGCGTACCCCAAGCATTCACATGGAACATTGGGACCACTGGCATAATTCGATCTTGTGCCGAAAAATGAAACGAGTCCGGTAGACTAGCTGCATAGCTATGTAAAACTGTTGAACGGTGGCTATACAAAACCCCTTTCGGATTTCCTGTGGTTCCAGAGGTATAGCACAGAGAACTGGCCTTGGTTTCATCCAGATCTGGCCATTCAAAGACATCACTCTGCTTTGCAATTAAATCGTCATAAAATAAGACTTCTGGGAAGGCGCGATGAATTTCTTCATTATATGCATCGAGACAAATGTATTCTTCTACAGATAAAAGCGAGTCCTTAATAGATAACACTAAATTTAAAAATGTTTTATCGAAAATCAATACCTTATCATTGGCATCATTTACAATGTATTTATGCTGTTCAGGGAATAATCTTGGATTAATCGTATGACAAACTAAACCGCTGCCTGAGATCCCATACCAAGTCTCTATATGGCGATGGTTATTCCATGCGATCGTAGCAACACGATCACTGACCGTTAAGCCAAAAGACTGAAGAACATTTGCAAAACGTTTTGAATTTTTTGCAATTTCCCCCCAATTCGTTTCAGTTATGGAGCCATCTGTATTTTTAGAAATAATTGCGGTATCGGCATGATACTGCGCGGCATGCTCAATAAGGCTACTAATTAGCAGTGGCTGAAACATCATATTTCCGATCATCTAAAACATCCCTATTCACATTGTTTAGACTAATTTATTGGTATCCTTAGACTGCTATTTGGCGGTCATCTGCCCCTTAAATTACCCAGTTTTGTGTTCCTCCATTTATCTTTTCACGACAAATCCTTATCATTTGGACACACAATGGAGATAAAATGTACAATTCATGCAATAAAAAACCGAGATCAAATCAATAATCTCGGCAGAATAAACAGCACAGCAGTTTCATGAATTAAAAATTCATTTTAAACACTAGAGATGCAAAATCACGGTCGTCTAATACGCTGAATTCATTTGAGCCAAAGAAATTGGTATATGACAATTCAGCAGTATATTTTTGTTGATAGGTAGCAGAAACACCTGCGCTTATTGCAATTTGATCTTCTTGAAAATTTGGTCCATAGCCTTTGACATCATGTCTAAATACTAAACTTGGACTCACAATAGTTTGCGGTAGCGCATCATTGTAATTTAACGCCGCTCTTAAGCGGTAACCTGCTGACCATTCCTCAAAGAAACCTTTATCATTACAATATTTTTTATTCAAATTACGAACCTCTTCATCTGATAAATCCCCCGTATTAGGTGCAATACAATAGGTATTTACATCATTTGGATCATAAGCTCCTGTCGTGAGTCCGCTACGCCCAAATGCACCGCTTCGTCCAAAATGATACTTATCAGTATCACCAATATGGTTTACGCCTAATTCACCAACTAAGGACAATGTACTTGCGCCCAATACATTTGGAATATTAGTCGCAGCACCTAGTGTAAACTGAGTCACTGGAACTCGTGCATAACCATTAATCCGTTCCCCTAATTCAAGCGTCTCCCCCGGTGCTGTCAGTGGCGTGTCATTAAATAAAGCTTGAGCATAGACCATATCGGTACTGTTAAAATGCAGTGGCATATCTGGCTTGTAATTTAACTCACTGAAATAAGCGACTTTCCCAACTTTTCCAGTCAGACTCAGCCCGTACATTTTGATGTCTTCGGGATATACCGAAAGAATGCGCGCAGTATGATAATTTTGAGCACCGGGCGCAGTGACAACTATGCCGTCAAAATGCATCATACGGCTATGATAATTAGCAAAATATGCACCAAGCTCGGCATTATTCAACTGCGGGATAATTTGCTTAATTGCTACACCATATTGACCGCTGTCTTTGGCATATTCACTGGCTAAACGGGATACTGTAAAATCCAAAGGACCATTAATCGCTTCATCCGTTGTAAAACCAGGCCCACCAATTAATAAAGGCCCGCAGTTTTCAGCAAATACATCCGAAATTTCAAAGAATGTACCGCAGCCATCAATGACAGATGGACGAAACTTGAACTGATAAAAACCTTCTACTTTAAGTTTGTCATTTAATGCTAATGAAAAAGAAAACATTTCTACAGGGATAATACGCTCCTTTGCCTCACCACCAGGCCGATTCATTGCTGCATAATCCACAGCATTTACTGAATTAATTCCGTTTTGGAAAAATTGAGATTTCCCCCAATTCAAGGCATGCTTCCCTAGCTTCAGTTCTAAATTTTTTGAATTATCAAAACTAAAGTTTTTCCAAATATAGGCATCCCACAAATCAATACCTTTAAATTTTGCCAAACGTGGCCAAGTTGAATCATCAAAAGAAGTGAAGTCACCTCGCCCTGTTTCATATGCATGGTCATACCAGTATTTTGCGCTCAAAACCGCACCTTGCTGCTGTCCATTTAAACGAAATTCAGTTAGGCCTTTAACTATTTGTGAAATTGCATCGCCTTTTTCAAAGTTTAAACGCCCATTATCCCCATTAATATCAATACTTGTTCCCTCTTTACCAATACTCGATGCATCAGGACGATACAATAAAGCTGAGTCAGCATCCTGTGTGCTCCAGCTATGACCAAAACTAAGATTCGTTTTAGTTTCTAATTTCCATTGCTCATTTAAATCAAAACTTTTGGCGGAAGCCGTAGACACCACTGCTGCTGTACACATCAACATACCTGCTCGCTGTACAGATAATGCTAATTTTTTTTGAGTACATACACGCTTCTTATAACCGTTCATATCATTTCCTTATCGATATGTTAAAAATGGATTTGTTTTATTGTTCAGCTTGGTCATCATTGGACGCAGCTTTGTTTAAAATCGATGAGTTGAAAATACCGCTTTATAAAAATGTATCCGCTGAAAAAATGTGCTAAGCAGATTGCATGCTGTCTCTATAACTTTGATCGAGTTTTAGAATTAACTCTTCCGCCAAAGGCCAGTCACCATAACCAGATGCAGGGTTTAAATGTCCTACCGCGCCTGCATTGACCAAATCACTGCCCCATAAAGCTGCCAAATAGGCCACAGATTCGAAACTCGCGAGATGATCATTGGTACTTGCCACGACGATGCTCGGAAAAGACAGCTTTTCTTGCGGTAATGGGTCCCAACCTTCTTCACGTAATGATTCTGAACTTGGATAATTTTCTGGCCACTTTTGTGACAAGTCTGGCGGAGCCACCAATAATGCACCTTGGATATTCGCCTGATGTTTAAATGCCCAATGAACGGTCATGAGCACACCTGCGCTATGTGCAACCAAAATGACAGGTCCCTGTATTTTCTTTAACTCGGCTTCTATACGTGCCACGCGATTCGCACAGTTCAACTTATTTGTTTCTGCTGGTTCAACCGTTCGTACTTTTTGCAATTTAGTGGATAAATGTGTTTGCCAATGTTCCTCTACGTGATCACGTAAACCGGGGATAATCAGTACTGTTGAATTTGTGAATAGTTTTGCCATAAATACACCCTAAGCAAGCTGTTTAATCAGAACGAGTTGGTATAGCTTTCATATTCACAATAAATTGCTGCTTAATTATGCAGTTGACTTGAGACGTCACAGGCTTTTCATTTGACGACAAAAACTCGAAATCGATTTCATAGATTTCAATAAGTTTTGCAGAAATACTGCGTTCTAAACCTGCTCCACCAATGGCATGCTTTCGCTATATACCTTTCTCTACTTTTCGTCAGCGCTTAATTTCGCTATAACTGAAGTCTGACCAGGAAGGTTCAAATAAGAAAGGGAGATGCTCAGTGGTTCCACTAGCCCATACTGCTGTCCTGAAAAACTATATGGATATCAGTCAGCAATTTAATCTGAATCCTTACCATTTACTGTCTGATGCAGGCATATACCCTGCGCAACTCAAAGACAGTAAACAGCGAATCTCTGTTGATAAAGCAATTCAATTGCTTGAACTGTCTGCCTTAAATAGCCACTGCGATACTTTTGGCTTACTCATGGCGGAACAGCGGCAGCTTGCAGACTTTGGCGAATTGAGTTTATTGCTCAGTTATCAGCACACCTTACGTGATGCTTTACAGACCATTGTCCGATATCGCAATGTGATTAACAGTGCATTAGAAATGCACATCGAAGAAATTGATGGTACGGTTATTATCCGTGTAGAGGTTATTGCAGGTTCAATTCAGTATAGTCGTCAGGCAATTGAACTCGCTGTTGGTATTACCCACCGTTTTTGCGCAGCTTTACTGTCACAAAAATGGCGTCCTCTGGCTGTGCATTTTACTCATGAAGCACCACGTGATCTGAGTGTTCATCAACGCATATTCGGCTGCTCCTTAGAATTTGGCAGTGAATTCAATGGTATAGTCTGTACGACTGCTGAATTAGATAAAGCTAATCCGCATGCAGACAAAGGGATGGCAAATCATGCTCAGCGCTACTTAGATATTGATATTCTGCAAAATGAAAATGAATCATCGATCATTTTTGATATCCGCAAAAGTATTTATCTGCTTTTACCAATGGGACGTGCAACCATCGACCAAGTTGCCATAACCCATGGCATAAATGTCAGAACTTTACAACGTCGTTTAGAAGCGGCTGAAACCAGTTTTAGTATCTTAATTAATGAAGTACGAAAAACCTTAGTCTTCAGATATTTAAAAAACCTCAATTACTCATTGGGTCAAGTTTCTGATATTTTGGGTTACTCAATGCCAAGCTCATTTACCCGTTGGTTTATCAGTCAGTTTGGTATTTCTCCAACGACTTGGCGCAACAATCACATCGGCCATTAAATACAAACTTCTAAATAATAGATGTCTTTCATACTCAAAAAATGATCATTCATTCGTAGCAAGATTAATTCTGAAAGTTCCTTCTTCTAGGATGAGGGGCATGCTTCGCAAGAGGATGAGGGAAATTTTTCATATTAATTCTCTTCCTCTTGTGCGTAATAATGCTCATCCTTGTAAATGAGAGAATATTTTTTGTGAATGAAGTATTGATTAAAAATTGACTTATGAAAGAAGTCTAATGAAGCATAAATAAGGATCTATTTAGCTTGATCATTGGTTATAAAAATCTGCTGACGGCCCAATAAAAAAGCCTTTTTTCCCAAAGGCTTTTTTATTTAACACCGCATTCATGAATGCACTGAAAATACGTCTTTTTAAAAAAGAAAATGCATTACAGTCAGCACCAATAACACCAAGAATATGCTTTCCCCGACCATCAAAATAATCGGTTTTATACCCACAGTCGCCAACTCTTTTAATTGCGTTTTCATGCCTAGCGCACTAATGGCAATCACTAAACACCAGCGCGATAGTTCATTCATACCGCTTTGTCCCATGACCGGCACCCAACCTGTACTATTAATACATGCGAGCAATAAAAAGCAGACTGCAAACCAAGGTAAAAGCGGTGGACGTTTTCCTGTACTTTCGACACCTTGCATACGTGTGATCATCACAGCACAGACAATAACAGGTAATAACATCGCAACACGCATCAACTTCACTACGGTTGCAGTATCACCCGTTTCAGCAGACATGCTGTAGCCTGCTCCGACCACTTGCGCCACGTCATGAATCGTTGCGCCCAAGAAAATACCTGCTTCTTGTGGTGACAAGGCCAGCCATTTGGCAATCATCGGATAAACAATCATGGCCAGCGTAGACAGTGCAGATACACCAATAATCGTAAATAAAGTCGCTTTTTCTTTTTGTGGATGATTGGGCAAAGCAACGGACAAGGCTAAAGCTGCCGATGCACCGCAAATTGCTGTTGCGCCGCCAGTTAACATACCAAATAAACGCTGAAAGCCCATATATTTCGCCGCAATCATTGAAGCAGAAATAGTCACAATGATGAGAGTGATCACCAAAGCAATAGGCTGCCAGCCCAAAGCGGTCATCTGATCCAAAGTGATCCGCATACCAAGTAATGCTATACCAAGACGCATCACCGTCCGTGCTGTGAATTCAATGCCAGCTTTGCATCGTCCTTCTGTGGCTAAAAAACTTAGTCCCATGCCAAGTAGCAAGGCAAACAACATGACTGGCGCTGTATAATGCTCTGACAAAAATGTAGCTGCGGCGGCAACCACCAAACTGACTGAAAAGCCTGGCACAAGTTCCCGAATGCGCTGTCCTAAACTAACGGATGAATTCACTTCAATCTGTTCTGCTTGAGTCATACTTGCACCTCACTCTCAAGTACAATGAATACGCGTTCATCTTTGTGTTCTATGGCACAGGTCTTCAGTTTCAGCAGTGCTGAATTGACCATACAGCCATCAGTTAAATTAAAGCGTAATCCATGCGCTGGGCACTGAATCGTGCAGCCATCTAATTTTCCGCTGAAGAAAGATGCACCCTGATGTGGACATTGGTCTTCTATGGCATATAAATGGCGATCTACATTAAATAATATGAATGTTTGCTCACCGATTTTTAAATAGCTTCGCTGACCTGCGCTCGGAATTTTGTCTTGGGGTACTTCGAAATAGAGAGTCATACTTCAACCTCCTTTGCCTCAAGTGATTCCAGCATGACCTGATACAACATCGTTGCAGGCTGTGCTCCAGCAAGTGCAAAAGTTCCATCAAATACAAAATATGGAACTCCCTTACCTCCGGTGCTTGCCGAAACAAAAGGAACATTCGGTGAATCTAAAATCGCTTTAATCGCTCCTGCTTCATAACCACAATAGGTTGCGATTTTTTCTAAAGTTGAAGCATCTGAAATATTTTCAGAATGATGAAAGTAAGCCGAAAAAATTCCCTCAAGCAGTAAATCATGCCGCTTAGCATCTGCTAACTTCAACGCATTACTCAATAAGCTATGTGCTTTCGCGGTATTAGGCATGCGTGGTATGCGTTCAAAATCAATATCAACCCCGACAACCTTTGCGGCTTGACGAACTTGTTCTTGTCGAAGACGCACAGCCATAGAGCTACCTAAGCGTTGTAAATAAAAAGCCTTAAATGGAATTCCATCTATAGGCATTGCTGGAAGTAACTGAACGCCGTACCATTTGATATTCACATCTACTTTTGGATGCATTCGTTTCAACTTATCGATAGCAAGCTGTAGCTGACGTTTGCCAATTAAGCACCAAGGGCAAATAAAATCAAAATATACGTCAATATCAATCTTTGATTTCATTTATGTTCACCTGCTTCTGATGATGAGTGACGTGCTGCAAGTTGTTCTGATGCCACCTGCAAATTAAACCGTGTGACATCTTTTAAATAATGTCTTTTTGCATAAAAGAACACTGCTGCAGATAAAATACTCACCACAGGCATGATCTGAAATGCATTATGCAAACCTATGACATCGGATAATTTTCCAATAACCAAAGGCCCTAAAGCTAAACCAAGAAAATTATTGGCTAAGGTTAAAGTGGCAAAAGCAGTACTATGCACAGCGTTGTGAGTTAAATTGGCAACCATTGCACTTGAGGGTCCATTGGTTCCTAAAGCCATAAACATACCAAGCGCAATCATCACCAATTGAGCAGTTCCTGTAGGCAATGCAAAAGCGATGGATAATAAAATGCAGCCCAATAAACAATAGATAATGGCTAAGGTCACTTTACGATCTGGACGATCCTTACCTAAGCGGTCGCACAACATACCGCATAAAATTGTGCCGACTGCACTACTTAACACGATGACCGCTGCTAGCACCCCGGCTTTATCTGTTGCCATGCCATAATAGCGATTTAAATAGCTTGGGAACCAAACGATGACTGAGCCGCCAACAAACAGCTGTAGACCACTGGCAATATAGGTCGCAATCACTGAACGACTTGAATAGATGGTTCTTAAATGATTCTTCTGCGTTTCTTTTTTCTGTGTAGCCAATTCTTCTTTTGGAATTGTTCCGATTTTCTTTTCTTTGACTAAAATCGGATATAAAGTCGCCAAAATCAAACCAAATATCGCCATCCCGCCAAATGCCCAGCGCCAGCCAAAATGCTGAGCAAGTACACCGCCAAGTGCCATACCTAGAAATGAGCCGAAAACACCACCTGCCATAAATGAACTGGCTAAAGTCGCTCGCATATCCCGTGGAAAAACTGCCACAACTACGGCAATACCCACACTGCCATAAGCCGCTTCGCCTACACCGACAAGAAAGCGGGCTATCAGCATATGCTCATAACTTTCTGCAATCGCACAACCTAATGTTGCCAAGCTCCATAGTACAGCCATGAGGGTTAAGCTTTTCACTTTACCGAATTTGTCAGCCAAAATAGATAATGGCAATGTTAATAAACCGACCATCAAAGCGACAATACCGCTCAATAAACCGAGCTGACTATCTGTTAATGTCCATTCATTTTTAATCAACGGGAAAACGGCGTTTAAGACCTGACGTGACATGTAGTCTGAAATTAGCAGACCAAAGGTCAAGGCAAAAACAATCCAAGCATAACGGCGTGGAATACCAATAGACGTATCGATACCAGTTGCTGGAGCAGAATACTCATGTGCACCCATAACAACCTCCTTGTATTTTAATTGGTGTATTTGAAACTGAAGAACGGCGATTTAATTTTGTGCGCTCTTCAGTTTTGACTTGAGTTCAAAAATCCGTCTCACTCAAGTCTGAGGTTGGCTTAACGCTGAGGTACACCTTTTTGACCCGGCTTGCGGTTTGGTGCCATGCCATTAGCCAATAAGGTTTCTTCAATCGTGCCGTATTGCACACCAATACGGTAGATTTCGCGTGCTTCTTTACCATTTGCAACTTCACGGCCAAGCTCATGCGCAATACGAACAGTTTGCTTAATTTGCTCAACTGAAGAGAAACGCTCACCTTTATGATCAATGATCGTATCTTCATTACCCACACGTGCATGCAAGCCCATCGCCATTGAAATGGTATTTAAAGGCAATACATTTTTTAGCAAAGACTCAGAGGTTAAGGTGCAGCCGTCTGGAACGCGGTGTACAAAATTAAAGAAGTTAAATGGATTCGGGCCATCAAAACCACCGCCTATACCAATCCAAGTAATGTTCATTGGACCTTTATATAATCCTTTGCGTACAAGACGTTCTAAGGTTTCTAAACCGTGCATGCCTGTAAGCTGGAAATGTGGCTGAATACCATTTACGCTTAAGCGCTTAAGATGTTCAATCAGCCATTCTGGACCTGCAGGAACAGTCATTTCTGCATAAGCGGCTTGAATCGCTGGATGTTCTAAAGATGTGCCTTTCAAATATTCAGGATATAAAAGCTCCATAATATTCATTTGCGTGGTATTTACTGCAACGGTCACTTGATCTGGTTTTGGATCAAGTTCAGCGAGTTTATGACGTGTATCATCACTCAGCCAAAGTGCAGCCTCACCCTCAGTTTCAGGTGCAAACGAAATAGAACCACCGACCTGAATAATCATGTCAGGTACAGCTTTACGTACACCTGCAATCAGCTCATTAAATTTTGATAAACGCTTCGAGCCTTTGCCATCGAGTTCACGTACATGCAAATGCAAAACCGATGCACCCGCCTCATAGCATTCTACTGCTTTTTGAATTTGCTCTTCCATCGTCACAGGAATGTCTTCAGGAAAATCTTCAGGCATCCACTCAGGGCCATAAGGCGCAACAGTAATCACCACTTTTTCCATGTTTTCTGGGTGCAAAGAATCATCAAAGAATTGCATGTGCATCTCCTTATATATTTTAAATCGTTAAATAAATGAAAAGTAATGCGGTACTACTTAGTAAGTGGCATCACCAATAATGCCTGCTCGCTCCATTTTGCGATGGCAAGCTGGATAATCCATCACCGCATAATGCTGTGTGCTGCGATTATCCCAAATGGCAATGCTGTTTGGCTGCCAACGCCAGCGCACCTGATACTCCGGGATATAGGCCTGAGTAATCAGATAGCGTAGCAACTCAGATGCCCCCGGATTGGCATCCTGCCCATAACGCACATGTTCTTTGGTATGAAAATTACTGATATGTGTGGTGAAGGCATTCACATACAAAATTTTCTCACCCGATTCAGGGTGTGTACGCACAATAGGATGTTCCGCATCTGGAAACTGTGCTTTTAATGCCAAACGCTTTTCGATTGGCATCGCTGCACCAAAACTTGCTTCAATGCTGTGATAAGCACGCAGATCTGCAATTTGTTCTTTAATATGTTCAGGTAAGTTTGCATAAGCCATGACCATATTGGTCCACATAGTATCGCCACCAACAGTTGGACACTCAATACAGCGTAGTACGCAACCCATCGGTGGGACTTTTCGCCAGCTTGCATCGCTATGCCATGCATTTTCATAACGGTCAATTGGGCTATCTGGACTTTTATAAATCTGCACCAAGCCGGGATGATCTGGATGACTACCAACAGCAGGATGATCTTCCAATTGACCAAAACGCTCTGCAAATGCCACATGCTCTGCACGGCTAATATTTTGGTCTCTTAAAAATAAAACCCGATGCTTGAGTAAATGGCTACGAATTTCAGTGAATAAGCCATCATCCTGAATCGCATCCGCAATATTGATACCTTTGAGTTCGGCACCAATATGACAGCTTAATTGTTCAACTTGCATATGAAATCCTTTTCAAATTCAAATCACAAAAATGGATGATCCTGTGGTTTTACGTGCTTCTAAATCGCGATGTGCCTGAACTGCTTCCTTGAGTTCATAACGCTGATTAATTTCGATTTTGATACGGCCACTGCTGACATGCTCAAAGATTTCATCTGCCAAAGCCTGTTTTTCCGCAGGATCTGCAATGTAGTCTGCCAACGCAGGACGTGTGATAAAGAGTGAACCTTTCATTGCCAACAAAACAGGATTGAAATCTGGAATTGGACCTGAAGCCGTACCTACACAAACCAACAAACCACGGCGTTTCAGTGAATCTAATGACGACATAAAGGTGTCTTTTCCAACACTGTCAAATACCACATGCACACCTGCACCATCGGTGAGTTCACGTACACGCTCTGCGACATTTTCATGGCTATAATTAATCACGTGATCACAGCCATGTGCGCGGGCAATCGCAGCTTTCTCTTCCGATGAAGTTGTACCAATGACGGTTAAACCAAGCAGTTTTGCCCATTGAGAAACAATCAGACCTACACCGCCTGCTGCTGCATGCAATAAAATGGTGTCGCCTTTTTTAAAGTCATATATGCGGCGCATTAAATAGGCTGAGGTTAAGCCGCGCATGGTCATTGCTGCTGCCGTTTCACAAGAAATGCCTTCTGGCAATTTGATCAATACGTTGGCATCAACCAGTCGAGCTGTACTGTATGCGCCCAATGTATTGATGAAACCTGTATAGGTAACTTTATCGCCCACTTGAACATTGGTCACGCCTTCACCGACTGCATCGACAACACCTGAAGCTTCTACGCCCATCCCATTTGGCAGCGGAATCTTGTACGTTCCATCACGAAAGTAGGTATCTGCATAATTCAGACCCACTGCAACATGGCGTACACGAACCTGACCTGCTGCTGGCTCACCGACTTCAATTTCTTCTAGGTACATGACATCTGGTGCGCCGACTTCATTAAAGCGTACTGCTTGATTGCTGCTCATCTTCTATCCCTGCTGTTTTTATTTCATGCCATAAACGATTTAGCAAAACTACATCACACAGAAGACAGACCACTTTACATATCACGACATCGACTTAGCATTTTGCGACACCATTATTTGATAAATTCAGATATCTAATTTAAAAATAAAGATTTAGTTTTTTATTTTATAAATTTCAATTATTTAAAACTTTAATATTTTTAAAATTTTCACTGTAAATATTGATCTATAGATGTATCTGAAAGACAAAAATGTCTATAAATCATGCCAAATGGATGTAATAATCCATGAAATATTAAAACGATATATTTCACTCAATAAGCAAATAAACACTGAGAGAAGCACATGACTCTTAAACAATTAAAAGCTTTTTTAATCTTGGCACGCAGCTTAAATTATGCCCATGCATCTGATGAGCTATGTATTAGTCAATCTGCACTCAGTATCACCATCAAAACCTTAGAAGAAGAACTAGGTGGAAAATTATTTAAACGAAATACCCGCCGTGTGGAAATTACACCCGAGGGTGAATCTCTCATCCCTTATGCCAAAAAACTTTTGGCCAATTGGGACGACATGGAAAAAGATCTTAAACAGCGCTTTAAATTACAGCGCGGCACTTTAAATATTGCCTCAATGCCTTTTGCGACACATTCTGTATTACCCGAAATATTGCATGAATTTTCCACACAATATCCCAATATTCATTTTTCCATCCATGATGTACCCAATGAAAAAATTATTGAAAAAATCCAAGAAGGCGTATTTGAAATAGGGATTTGCTTTAAACCAGATAATATTAATCAGCTTAATTTTCAGTGTTTGTTCCAAGAAACCTTTTTTGCACTTGTACCCAAGCATCACCCGTTGGCCGAACATGCACAAGTCACATGGAAGCAGTTGCTGTCATACCCTTTTATTACTTTACAAAGTCCATCTATCATCCGGCAGATCGTTGAAACAAAAGCGATGGAACATGGTATGACCTTAGATTTAAAACTTGAATGCCATCAAATTAGTTCATTAGCACACTTTGTCGCGTCAGGTTTGGGTGTTAGCGTGATTCCAAATCGCTTTGAAAAGATGATTCAATCCGATCAAAATATTGTGTTGCAG
The DNA here is from genome assembly GCF_002135295.1 of Acinetobacter sp. ANC 5054. Lineage (GTDB taxonomy): Bacteria > Pseudomonadota > Gammaproteobacteria > Pseudomonadales > Moraxellaceae > Acinetobacter. Next base: position 46,750 of record NZ_NEGG01000002.1, read on the forward strand.
ATTTCCGATGCAGAGATCACTTTAGATTTTGGTATCTTGTATAAAAAAGATCTGCAACTGTCGAATATATCGGCTCAATTTCTCGACATGATCACTAGTTATTATCGTTGATTTTTTTTCTTTTGTCTGAGTGGCTTTACTTCTCATGCACTTAATAATTTCAGTATTTCAAGTCGTATCCTGAGCATTGCAGTAAATATGCGCATTGAACGATTGTTTAGTTTTTTTCATTACACCTTAAAAAATATCAATTTCTAAAAATCAACTGTAAGTGTTAGTTATAAGACATCAATAAAAAAATGGATTCATGGAATGAATAAAGTCTTTGCAACAGCAGAAAAAGCATTAGCCGATATTGTCAAAGATCATCAAAGTATTGCTGTCGGTGGTTTTGGTTTATGTGGCATTCCCGAAATGCTAATTGATGCTTTAAAGGAAACACAGGTTAAAGGCTTAACTTGTATTTCAAACAATGCGGGTACTGATGGTATTGGCTTAGGAAAGCTTTTAAGCAGTAAGCAAATTAAGAAAATGATTGCTTCTTATGTCGGTGAAAATAAAGAGTTTGAGCGTCAGTTTTTAACAGGTGAGCTTGAGGTCGAATTAACACCGCAAGGCACCTTAGCTGAAAAACTCCGTTCAGGTGGAGCAGGTATTCCTGCATTTTATACTCAAACTGGAGTCGGTACTTTAATTGCAGAAGGTAAAGAAGTCCGTAACTTTAACGGTAAAGATTATATTTTAGAACCGAGCATCATCACAGACATTGCCTTGGTGAAGGCCTATAAAGCAGACACAGCTGGAAATTTAGTATTTAGAAAAACCGCAAGAAACTTTAATCCAGAATGTGCCATGGCTGGCAAAATCACAATTGTTGAAGTTGAACAGATTGTCGAAATTGGTGAGCTAGACCCTGATGAGATTCATTTACCAGGCATATACGTCAATCGCTTAGTGCTCAATGCCACCCCAAATAAACATATTGAACAAATGACACTGAAAGTGGAGGCATAAATCATGGCTTGGACACGTAATCAAATGGCGCAACGCACTGCTCAAGAACTTGAAGATGGTTTTTATGTCAATTTAGGTATTGGCCTGCCAACGCTAGTCGCTAATTATATTCCTGAAGACATTAATGTCTGGCTGCAATCTGAAAATGGCTTATTGGGTATTGGAGAATTTCCGACTCAAGAAACAGTTGATGCAGATTTAATTAATGCAGGCAAACAAACAGTAACTGCACGTTCAGGTGCTGCCTTTTTTTCTAGCTCTGAATCATTTGCCATGATTCGCGGCGGTCATGTCAATGTGGCAATTTTAGGCGCAATGGAGGTTTCAGTAAGCGGTGATTTAGCCAACTGGATGATTCCCGGTAAAAAAGTCAAAGGTATGGGCGGTGCAATGGATTTGGTTGCAGGCGTACAAAAGATTGTTGTTCTGATGGAACATACCGCCAAAGATGGCAGTCCGAAAATTCTAAAACAGTGTACGCTTCCATTAACTGGCAAAGGTGTGGTCAGCAGAGTGATCACAGACCTAGGCGTTTTAGATATTACCGATGCTGGTATTGAACTTATTGAACTTGCTACAGATGTAAGTTTGGAACAAATTCAAAAAGCGACAGGTGTAACGCTAATAACGACAAATATTCAGGTTGCTTAAAGCTGCGGATATTTTATATTGATTTCTTAAACCCGACATTATTATCTAAAGGGCTTTTGAAATGAGTATCAATGTACTTTGTTGCATAAAGAACTGAAAGATAGAGTTTCCCTAATTGACTAAATTTAGGATGCAACTTAAGTGTCAGGTCTGCCTAATTCTGTAAATTTATTCAGAACTGCAATCCTCACATGTATCTCGTGGAACTGACTTGAAAAATTCATAGTTGATATTTTATCACCTGAAAAACGCTGCCTCGTACAGTTTGATGCAATGCATTTTTGTTTTGAGCAAACTGCGTTGCTGAGAGCCTAACCACTTTTTCCCAAATGCTCTTCCTTAGCGTTTGACTGTTATCAAAAATTCATTTCTCTCATGAAAAGAACTTTTGTATCTTTTCTAGGTCTCGCTGTATTTCTAGATGGAATCACTACATCTGCTTGCCGATATACAATGACCTGACGACATCGTTTTGCGCCATACACCCTATCTATATAAACAGACTCAATTCGCTCAACAGGTGAACTTTGATTTAATAAATCACTAAGAAGCTGTAGATCACTGACGTTTTTTACGTATTCACTGAAACGGCACAGCTCTCCCGCATTTGTACAGGTTCTAAAAATATATCAATATGTAACAAATACTTACATAGATAAAAGATTACTTTTGACTCAACAAAGTAACCAAAAACCCATGTTTCAGTGTATGGCATCCATGACATACACTGAAACTGTGACAAACATGCCGCCAGATCATCTGATCAAATACGGTCTCATCATTTAGGCAATCTCTTTTAAATTCAACTTTTCACGCATCACTTCACGTAATTTGAACTTCTGAGCCTTGCCTGATGCCGTCATCGGGAATTCATAGAAGAAGCGCACGTAGCGTGGCACTTTATTGTGTGAAATATGCTCAGTACAATACTGACGGATTTCCTCTTCGGTACACGGATCATTTTCATGCAGAATGATACAGGCACAGAGTTCTTCACCATAACGTTGGTCTGGCACACCAACCACCTGCACATCTGAAACTGCCGGATGGGTATATAGGAAATCTTCAATTTCTTTCGGGAATAGGTTTTCACCACCACGAATCACCACATCCTTTATGCGGCCCTTGATTTTAATAAAGCCTTCATCGTCCATTTGTGCGATATCACCAGTATGCATCCAGCGTGCTGCGTCAATCACTTCCTGAGTTTTATCCTGATCTTCCCAATAACCAAGCATCACGGAATATCCACGCACACAGAGTTCACCCAATTGGCCACGTGGAACGACCATACCATTTTCATCGACAATTTTAACTTCCAGATGCGGATGAACCTGACCAACGGTACTGACACGTTGCTCTACACTGTCTTCAGTAGAACTTTGAGCACTCACTGGAGCAGTTTCCGTCATACCATAACAGATGGTAATTTCAGTCATATGCATACGTTCAATCACACGTTGCATAATTTCCTGTGGGCATGGGCTACCCGCCATAATGCCTGTACGCAAGCTTGATAGATCAAATTCATCAAACTGTTCATGTTCCAACACGGCAATAAACATGGTTGGTACACCATAAGCTGCTGTACATTTTTCTAGCTGAATGGCTTTCAAGGTTTCAAGCGGATTAAACACAGCTGAAGGATAAATCATGGCTGAACCATGGCTAATACACGCCAGATTACCCATCACCATACCAAAGCAGTGGAACAATGGTACGGAAATACAGACACGGTCTTCAGGAGTTAAATGAATAGCTTCTCCAACAAAATAACCATTATTCAAAATATTGTTATGGGTCAGCATGGTCCCTTTAGGATTACCAGTCGTCCCCGAAGTAAACTGGATATTGATGGTTTCATCGAACTGCAATTCACTGGAGATCTGTTGCAGTATTTCCAGTGCTTTAGCATCTGGCGGGGTCAGTAAATCCTGAAAACAATGGATGCCATTATGCTGCTGGTCATCAATTTTAATAACATGCTTTAAATGTGGCAGCCGTTCTGCTTTTAATAATTTGCTTTCAGACTGCTTCAGCTCAGGGGCAATTTTGGTCAGAATTTCCTGATAGTCTGTGGTCTTAAACTGTGATGCAATCACCAGCCCCTTACAGGACACCTTGTTCAGGACATATTCTAGCTCATTACTTTTATAAGCTGGATTCAGGTTGACCAGAATAATACCCGCCTTAAAAGCTGCAAACTGCGTAATGGTCCATTCCACACAGTTCGGCGACCAGATCGCCAGACGGTCACCTTTTTTCATACCCAGTTTAAGCAGCTGACAAGCAAAGGCATTGACTTGTTCCTGTAACTGCTGATAACTCAAGCGTATATTCTGATGAATACTGACGACTGCATCGCGATCTGCATACTGCTCGCAAGCCTGATCAAATTTTTCGCCAATCGTCATGCCCAATAAAGGTTGACTGCTGGTTCCATAGGCATAGCTTAACCGTGCTTGTGTCATTGAATCGATCTCCTTGATTCTTTGTAATTCTGATTTTCAACTTTACTAATTGTTTTAAAACCACGACGACCTTATCTATATGCCTATTTTTGTGTGCTTATGCTTCTGAATTTACCTCCTGTCGACGTACTGCGTTAACACAAAAATTGGCAATCTGTGTGACAAAGTGATCCTTATACTTCTGATCAAACATGACATTACGGGACGGATTCAAAGGTTCAATTACCACAAAGGTCATGGCACCTACCACGCCTAAAGCGGCAGTATTTAAATCTTCAAATTCGAACTCTCCGTTCACCTTCCCTTCTGCCAAAATTTCCTTAAAGCTTTGTTTGAGCAACTGTTTACTGCGAAAACGCTCATGTTCCATTTCCGGATCAACTGGTTCAAACATGAGTGAATACGCCAATTGGGGGCTGTTCATGGCACGCTTCACAAAAGTTGTAACAGATTTTTGTAATTTCAGTTTTGGTGACAAATCTGACCCAGCAATATGGTTCAAAATTCCGACTTCATGCTGAATCGCTGCGGATAAAACCTCAATCAAAATCTGGTTTTTGTTTTCGAAATATCGATATACCAGCCCTGTAGAAACACCTGAACGTTCTGCAATCGCCTGAATCGATGCCTCCTTAAAGCCCCCTTGAGTAATCAGTTCACGAGCAGACTGTAAAATCGACAAGCGATTTTGTTCCATTCGTTCCCGCATCAGTGACGATCTTTTATAACTCATAAAATTATTCTCAACAAGATAAAATGAATTCTAAATCATTTTGTGAATTATAGTTCACTTTTTTAAATTTTCGTTGTATGTTTAAAAACAAGCACAACAAAAATGCTTTTGGACACAACAAATATAACCTCAGGATGGAAGAAGAATGAATTTGCAAAGCTTGGATTTCGGTTTGGATGAAACTCTTATTGCGCTTCGTGATTCAGTGGCTGCTTTTTGCGCCAAGGAAGTTGCCCCTATTGCTCAACAGGTTGACCGTGACAACGAGTTCCCAGCTCATCTCTGGAAAAAATTTGGTGATATGGGGTTGCTCGGTTTAACGGTCAGTGAAGAATATGGCGGCACGAATTTGGGTTATCTGGCGCACATTATTGCCATGCAAGAGATTTCCCGGGCTTCAGCATCCATTGGTTTGTCCTATGGCGCACATTCTAACCTATGTGTAAATCAAATTAATCGAAATGGAAATGAAGCACAAAAGCAGCGCTATCTGCCTAAACTAATTTCTGGTGAATATGTGGGTGCACTCGCGATGTCAGAACCAAATGCTGGCTCAGATGTCGTCAGCATGAAGCTGAAAGCCGAAGACAAAGGCGATCATTACCTGTTGAATGGTTCAAAAATGTGGATCACCAATGGTGGCGATGCGGATGTACTGGTGGTCTATGCCAAAACCGATTTACATGCTGGTGCCAAAGGCATGACCGCTTTCCTAGTTGAAAAAAATATGCCGGGGTTCAGTCACGGCACCCATTTGGACAAACTGGGCATGCGTGGTTCCAATACCTATCCATTGTTTTTTGACAATGTTGAGGTACCAAAGGAAAACGTACTCGGTGGAGTTGGCAACGGTACTAAAGTGCTCATGAGCGGCTTGGACTATGAACGTGCGGTTTTAAGTGCTGGTCCACTCGGCATCATGGATGCCTGCATGGATACCGTGATTCCCTATATTCACGACCGTAAACAGTTTGGTCAGGCACTCGGTGAATTCCAACTGATGCAAGGAAAAATCGCTGACATGTACTCAACTTGGCTTGCATGTAAAGCACTGGTATATGCGGTTGGTGCTGAATGTGATAAGGCCGATCATAAACGTAGCCTGCGTAAAGATGCGGCCAGTGCCATTTTATATGCCGCTGAAAAAGCTACATGGATGGCAGGTGAAACCATTCAGGCCTTTGGGGGCAATGGTTATATCAACGAATTTTCTGCTGGCCGTCTATGGCGTGATGCCAAACTCTATGAAATTGGTGCCGGTACTTCAGAAATCCGCCGTATGCTGATTGGCCGTGAACTTTTCAATGAAACAGCCTAAATCTTAATAATCAGAATAAAACAAGGATGTTCGTCATGAATCAGTTACAGAGCAAGATCAATATTCGTAGTGAAGAATTTAAGATCAATCAAAATGCCATGCTGCACCTAGTCGATGACCTTAAACAGAAAGTCGAAAAAATTGCACTTGGTGGTGGAGAAACTGCTCGCCAGAAACATTTGGATCGCGGCAAACTGTTACCACGTGAGCGGATTAACCACCTGATTGATCCAGGGACTGCTTTTCTGGAAATTGGTCAGCTCGCTGCCTATCAGGTTTATCAGGATGATGTACCTGCGGCCAGCGTTATTGCGGGTGTAGGACAGGTCAATGGTGTGACCTGCATGATTTTAGCCAATGATGCCACAGTTAAAGGCGGAACCTATTATCCCCTCACTGTAAAAAAGCATTTGCGTGCTCAGGAAATTGCTGAACAGAATCATCTGCCATGTATTTATCTGGTGGATTCTGGGGGTGCTTACCTGCCTTTACAGGATGAAGTTTTCCCAGATCGCGATCACTTTGGTCGTATCTTCTACAATCAGGCACGTATGTCAAGTCAAGGCATTGCCCAAATTGCCGTGGTGATGGGTAGTTGTACTGCTGGTGGTGCTTATGTGCCTGCAATGTCTGATGAAACTATTATTGTCCGTAATCAGGGCACTATTTTCCTAGGTGGCCCTCCTTTGGTCAAAGCCGCAACAGGTGAAGTCGTTTCTAGTGAAGATCTAGGTGGTGGTGATGTCCATACCCGCCTCTCTGGTGTGGCCGATCATTTAGCAGAAAATGATGAACATGCCATCGCGATTGCGCGCAATATTGTGGCCAATTTAAATAAAAAACCGAACAAAACTGCGGATGATATCGAAGCACCGCGTTTTGATAGTTCAGAGCTGTATGGCATTGTGCCCAGTGATACACGTAAGCCTTTTGATATCCGTGAAGTGATTGCCCGTATTGTCGATGGTTCACGTTTTGATGAGTTCAAGGCTCGTTACGGCACGACATTAGTCACTGGCTTTGCCAAACTCTATGGTATGTCTGTCGGGATTATTGCCAATAACGGGATTCTATTTTCAGAGTCGGCACAAAAAGGCGCTCATTTTATTGAACTGTGTACCCAGCGCAATATTCCGCTGATTTTCCTTCAAAACATTACCGGTTTTATGGTTGGTCGCCAGTATGAGAATGAAGGTATTGCCAAAAATGGTGCCAAGTTGGTAATGGCAGTAGCGACAGCCAATGTTCCGAAACTGACTTTGGTAATTGGCGGTTCTTTCGGTGCCGGCAACTATGGTATGTGTGGTCGCGCCTACTCGCCGCGCTTTATGTGGACTTGGCCAAACTCGCGTATTTCAGTCATGGGTGGTGAACAGGCATCTAGCGTATTGTCTACCTTGAAGCGTGATCAAATTGAGCAAAAAGGTGGCACTTGGTCTGCTGAAGAAGAAGACCAATTTAAGCAACCGATTCGTGATCAGTATGAACGTCAAGGCCATCCTTATTATGCATCTGCACGTTTATGGGATGACGGTGTGATTGACCCGATACAATCGCGTGAAGTATTGGGTTTGAGCTTGGCTGCAGCGCTGAATGCACCAATTCAACCAACCAAATTCGGCGTGTTCCGCATGTAAGAGGTGACAAAAATGACATATCAATTTTTACAACTCGAACAGAAAAATCAGGTAGCAACAGTCTGGATTAACCGCGCTGAAATGCACAATGCTTTTAATACCCATGTGATTGAAGAGCTACATGCCTGCTTTCAATCTTTAAATGAGCGTGATGATGTACGTGTTGTAATTCTGGCGGGACGAGGCAAAAATTTCTCTGCTGGTGCTGACCTGAACTGGATGAAACAGGCGGGGCTCGCTTCACAAGCAGACAACGAAGCCGATGCCTTAAAACTTGCAAAAATGTTGCAAAGTTTAGCGACGTTGAAGCAGCCGACGATTGCTCGGGTTCAAGGAATTGCCTTTGGCGGTGGCATGGGTCTGGCATCTGCCTGTGATATTTGCGTAGCCAGTACAGATGCCAAGTTTGCCACTTCAGAAGTACGCTTAGGGCTAGCCCCTTCGACCATCAGCCCGTATGTAATTCGTGCGATTGGTGCGCGTCAGGCGTCACGTTATTTCCTAACTGCAGAGCGTATTTCTGCGGAACAAGCTAAAACGATTGGACTTGCGCATGAGGTCGCTACACTGGAACAGCTCGACTGCAAAATTGATGAGATAGTTGAAGCACTATTACTTGGTGGTCCTGAGGCACAAAACGCATCAAAACAGCTCATTCAACTGGTCGATCAGCAAGTCCTGACCGAAGATCTCCTGCTTAAAACAGCACAGCATATTGCCCATGTTCGTCAGGGTGATGAAGCAAAAAATGGACTGAATGCATTTTTAAACAAACAAATCCCGGTCTGGATCAGGACCACAGCATAACAACAAGAAGGATCGTACGATGTTTGAAAAGATTTTAATTGCCAACCGTGGTGAAATTGCGTGCCGTGTGATTCGTACAGCGAAAAAGTTAGGCATCGCCACCGTTGCAGTCTATTCCGATGCCGATGCTCAAGCACAGCATGTCAAATTGGCTGATGAAGCGATCTATATCGGTGAATCACCCGCAGCACAAAGCTACTTACAAATTGAACGTATCATTCAGGCCGCCAAAAGCACCGGTGCTCAGGCGATCCACCCTGGTTATGGCTTCTTGTCTGAAAATGATCAATTTGCCCTCGCCTGTCAGGATAACAATATTGTCTTCATTGGTCCGCCAGTGGATGCCATTCTGGCGATGGGTTTGAAAGCGACTTCTAAAGCCTTAATGGAAAAAGCTGGTGTGCCATTAACTCCGGGTTATCATGGCACCAATCAGGATGCCGACTTCCTGAAACAACAGGCAGATAATATTGGCTATCCAGTACTGATCAAAGCCAGTGCTGGTGGTGGCGGTAAAGGCATGCGTCTGGTAGAACGCAGTGAGGATTTCCTTAGCCTGCTTACTTCATGTAAGAGCGAAGCACGTTCAAGTTTTGGTAATGAAGATGTACTGATTGAACGCTATGTACTTCAACCGCGTCATATTGAAGTACAGGTTTTCGGAGACACTCACGGCAATTATGTGCATCTGTTCGAGCGTGATTGTTCGGTGCAACGCCGTCACCAGAAAGTGCTAGAAGAAGCTCCTGCACCAAAAATGCAAGAACATAAACTTGAAGCCATGCGTCAGGCTGCAATCGATGCTGCACGTGCAGTCCACTATGTGGGTGCTGGTACAGTGGAGTTCATCGTTGAACAGGATGGTACGGCTTATTTCATGGAAATGAATACCCGTTTGCAGGTAGAACATCCGGTCACTGAAATGATTACTGGTCAGGATCTGGTGGAATGGCAATTACGTGTCGCCTACGGTGAGCCCTTGCCGAAGCAACAACACGAATTACAGATTTACGGTCATGCACTTGAAGCGCGTGTCTATGCCGAAGAACCTGAAAAAGGCTTTATTCCAGCAATCGGTCAGATCAGTTATTTGCACTATCCAGAGCAAAATGACTGTGTACGTGTTGATAGCGGCATTGTCGAAGGTGATGAAATCAGCACCTATTATGATCCGATGATTGCCAAACTGATCGTCTGGGGCAAAAACCGTGAAGCTGCTTTAACCCAAATGCATCATGCACTTGGCCAGTTTCATGTTGATGGCTTAGGAAATAACATTGCATTTCTAGATCGCCTAGTGCTGTGTGACTCTTTTAAAAATGCACAATTAGATACGGGCCTGATTCAGCGTGAAGAGGATTTTTTACTCAAGCCTTTGATTGAACTCAGTGCTGAGTTAGTTGCCAGTGCTGCACTGATTGAACTGCTGTCACGCCAAGCACAAAATCCTGTTCCGACTAATCCAGTCTGGCAGCAGAAACCATTCTGGCGCCTGAATCAGCAAAATGCATATACAGTACAATTACAACACAATGACATCACTCTAAAAGTTCAGTTCAGCACACAAGATCAAGGTTTTGTGGCCAACTACAATGGTCAGCAGATTCAGCTTCAAGGCCAGTTGATTGATGCACACACCTTAGCGCTACAAATGGCGTGTAAACAGCAAAAATTGGCCTTTAGCCAAACCGAACATGGCATTACCCTATTCCACAATGGTCAAACGTATAAATTTGATTATCTAAAATCTAATTTTAATAGTCAGGATGAACAAAGTACTGCAAATAACCTGACTGCGCCAATGCCTGGTGTGATCACGCAAGTACTTGTGGCAGCCAATGATAAAGTCAAAAAAGACGATGTACTAATGACTTTGGAAGCCATGAAAATCGAATATTCGATTCGTGCACCGCATGACGGCATCATTGCAAGCTCATACTTCCAGAAAGGCGATCAGGTCAAGGCTGGCGATGAGCTGGTGGAGTTCAAGCCACTGACGGAGGAAGTTGCATGACTGATTTCGTTAAAATTGTAGAAGTCGGGCCACGCGATGGCCTGCAAAACGAAAAAACACCTTTGACACTGGATAATCGTAAAAATCTAATTCTTGATCTGATGAAAACTGGCCTACAAGCGATTGAAGTCGGCTCCTGTGTTTCGGCGAAATGGGTTCCACAAATGGCAGACAGCGATGTACTGTTTGCCAGCTTACCCAAAGCCCCAAATATTCAGTTCAGTTTGCTCACGCCGAACCTAAAGGGTTTTGAAGCGGCTTTGGCCGTAGGTTGCAAAGAGGTTGCGGTTTTTACAGCAGCTTCCGAAAGCTTTACCCGCAAGAACATCAACTGCTCGATTGATGAAAGCCTTGAGAAATTTTCAGATGTAATGGCAGCTGCCAAAGCTAATGATATTCGGGTTCGCGGCTACGTGTCCTGCATGGTGGACTGCCCTTATGAAGGCGCGATTAATCCGAAGCAAGTGGTTAAAGTTACGCAGCGTTTACTGGATATGGGTTGTTATGAAGTGTCTTTGGGTGAAACCATTGGTACCGCAACACCGAATCGGGTGAAAAAAGTCTGGGATGCCTGCCTGTCAGAAATCGATGCCAAAGTGCTAGCTGGACATTTTCATAATACCTATGGCATGGCTATCGCCAATATTTACCAGTCGCTGTTGCAAGGTATCCGAGTCTTTGATTCATCAATTGCCGGTCTCGGTGGTTGTCCTTATGCCAAAGGTGCTTCAGGTAATGTCTCGACGGAAGACCTGTATTACCTGCTTTCTAATATGGGCTTTGAAACTGGCATTCAATTGGACGCGTTAATGCAGACCAGCCGTAATATCAGTGATGTTTTACAGCGCAATAATCCTTCCAATTATGCCAATGCCTATTGGCAAAAAAATGCTTAACACATAACAAAAGATTTACTCGAATGATATTCATCAAGCCCTACATGATAAAAATCAGCAGATCTCTAAGCTAAAAGAGATCTGTAAGAGGTTTTGTTGTACAAACTTGTCGATAAAGGCTTATTCAGCAATATAATTTTCGAATGGATAACCCTACACCCAAAAACTCTCGTATAAATAATTGGTCTTCCTATTATCGAATTTTAATCAAACCAAAGAAATTTCCATTTGGTTTGATCCTAAAACTCAGTGCCAGAAATTTTGACAGCCAAGGGAATGAGGTCCATGCACGCGTAGCTGTATTAAATAAATTTACAGAATTAGGCAGACCTCATACCCAAGTTGTAACTTAAACTATAGCAACTTAGGAAAATTTTACCTTTAAAGGCTTTGTGCAACAAAGCCACGTAACGTAACTTTGGAGATGCAATCATATCATCCAAGGAACTTTTTTATTTATCCTTCATTTTAAACATCGTAAATTCAAAATTATCTTTTGCGCTGATTTCTTCTGGGTGCTCTAAATCCATTTTGTTTTTTCGGACTACATCTTCATGCCAAACGGGTAATGGTTTGATATGCAGTAAAATTCTTCGTGCGACAAAGTTACACACATCAAATGGATAAGCAAATAAAGCTGGAACCCAATTATAATGATAAATGATTCGAAATGATTTCCATGTATCTCTCCAATTTTCTTTTGCACCCACGACCTTTTGACAATAAGTTAGTTGGGTAAACGGATCGATGGTACCGTACATAGGATGCGGTTTAGGATATAACTCCTCTGGCCCTTTCGTCATAAAGTGACAGATAAAGGTCCATAAACCTTGGGTGCGGAATATTCCAATCATTGGAAAGCCAATCACAAAGGTATGTTTCAATATGCCGTCTTCAACGATATGTGCTCGAAGTTCTCGTAGTGGAATACCAGAAAGCCCAAAACTACTACCCATGATATACACCACATCCGTCCATTTTTTTTCTATATATTCTTGATCATTAATATAGAAAAATACCTTGCCTGTTTTTCGGTTAAAAATAATAGGTTTACAAATAGTTTTTTTATAATCATATTTATAAACAGGCTTTAAGAATGAATAACTAGGTAAGACAATAAAAAAAAGAAATGAGATAAAAAAACATATTATTGACTTTAAATCTATTTGCCCATATTCATTCCAGATGATAAATATAGCTATAAAATAAAGAACAAAAAAACAAGAAATAACGAGATAACCACTTAGCCCCTTTCCTAGCCTTGCATAAGACTGATCAATCAATTCAATATAATCATCATTCATGCTGATAAATGACCAATTATGATTTCGTTTAGAGTCATTTTCTACTGTCAGCAAAATATCTCCTTCTTCTAAATGAGAAAAAGGAATATCCTGTTTAAATATATCATAACCAAAGATATGTTTTTTAATTTTACTTTTCATACTAACGATATACCAACTTTAAGCCCTGTATTTGTTCTTCAATCGTTTGGAATCTTGGTATACTCTGATCCAGAGTGACTTTGTTGCATCAATCCTTTAAAGGTAAATTTCACCTAAGTTGCTAAAATTTAAGTTACAACTTAGGTATGAGATCTACCTAATTCAGTAAATTTATTTAATACGGCTACGCGTGCATAGATCTCATTCACTTGACTGTCAAAATTTCTGGCACTGAGTTTATCGCCTAATAACTTGATGCAATGCATCTTGGTTTCGACCAAACTTCGCCGATGATAGCCTGACCTTTTTTTCCATAATATCCTGCCTAAATATTTAATTGTTCTAAGCAACTCCATAGTGAGCTAAAAATGAAATCCTCGCTGGAATTTAGATCACTAAAATTAGTAAGTTAACTGTCCTTTTTTACGGGGCTAATACACATTATGATTTTAGTTGTTAAAGATAAGTTATGATATGTAGAGGCTAAAGTCTCTTAGAGATTTATTATAGATCTAAATTAATTAATAGAGAAATATATGGATAAATTGATATTAAATTTAATGTTTAAATATAAATGGTATACAACATTTTTATTTGTTTTTATCTATGTTTTTTTGTTAATGATTTTTATAGAAAAAAATAGTTTTGGAGATATTTTAGGTAGTTTTATTTTTTTTATTTTATTGCTTATGGCGTTGTGGAATGTCTCGTTTTTGATGCTGAGTTCAATTGATGAGGATAGTAGTTATGGAGAGATTATGGGGAGAGGTATATTTATTTTTTCATATTTGATTGCATTGATTTTATTAATGGTGGCCTGATGAAGTTTTTATGAATAGTTTTTTATTTAAATTAGGGCGAAATCACTACAATTCCACCCTATACTATTGATTATATTCAATAAAATCTTGGTAGGTATATCCAGACTCGAACTGGAGACCTCTACGATGTCAACGTAGCGCTCTAACCAACTGAGCTATACACCTAGAATGCGTAGCATCATATTCATTTTTATTTTTTAAGACAAGCCCCTATCTCACTTTTTTAAGTTTTGCGAACATTTTTTCAGCAATGTTTTAAATAATTGAATATTTTCAAATTGCTGTCCTTTACTTCCGTAAACCGAACGCTCATAAATTTGAATCGCCTCAGAAAAAGGCTGACGCTCATCTTCAGGTAAATTTAATGACAAGCGTATGAGCCATGTTCTAAAGCTTTCATGAGGCATTTTCTTGGCATCTTCAGGCAAGGGCTTGGAAAAAGAATGAATAGCATGATCATAATCGGTTTTTGACTTATAATTTTTTCTAAGATGCCATAAATAATAGATCAACACACAACCGCTAATACTCACCACAAGCAATAGTACACCAGCATAACTAGAATGCATTCCTATCTTTTTAAACCATTTTTTTTGCGTATCTGCGTTATATCCCACGACTTTGCTTTGCCACTGATAAGTTGCATAATCACTCCAGACATGCAAATTTTTGATCATTGAAAAATGTCGATAGGCCCAAACTGATTGTTGACCTCCAAATACCTCTTGTTCCTCTTCCATATAATTTTGCATACCAGCATCAATACGCTGTGGAGCGATGATCGCTGTTGGGTCAAAGCGTCGCCATTTACCATCCAATAATACCTCTGTCCATGCATGCGCATCGAGTTGGCGAACCTCCCAACTTTTAGCATCTGGAGCTAACTGACCACCTTGATACCCAATAACTATACGTGCAGGAACACCTGCATATCGCATCAGCATGGCAAAGCTTGAAGCAAAATGTTCACAAAACCCTTGCCTTTTACCAAATAAAAAATCATCAATACGGTTCTGCCCCAAACGCCCCGGATTTAGCGTATAGCTAAAATTATTTTTCTTATACCAATTTAATACCTGCGCAATATATTGTTCAGGATTGCCATGACTTTTCTGCCATAATTCATGCGCAAGTTGCTGAGATTTTGGATCTAATTGTTGTACATATCGACTATTCATTTGCACTAAAGGACTGAGAGATGTCGCCTGATCTTTTAAATTTGCATTCCCCAACCATTTTAATTGAATAGGCTCATTACGCGCGATTAAACGATATGGGGTAATTCTCCAATCTTGTCCTAAGAAGTAACGTGGCTCGTTGGGTATAGACTTTTCCAACGACATGATCCACATCACACTGGGATCAGCAGCCAAATATTGATAATCCATTGCTTTATTTTTGGAATATGTCAGCTTATCGGTATTGATCATTTGCTGATTAAAAAAATGGCTCGTCCACTTTGATCCATCATATTCATCTAAAGCCATTGCACGCCAGTACAACTCATTACGCGCAGGTAATGCCTTCATATCACCAATAATACGAAAGGCTAAACGACTTGATTGTGAAAGTTCAGCTATATCACCTGGTGACATACTGTCACTCATACCAGTGCTTGCTTTGTTTTCGGGGATTGGAATATGCCACAGCGGTGGTAAACGTGGAAAAAATAAAAATAGCAATATAAAAAATGGAGCTGCCAATAACAGAAACTTCGCAACATGCCGAAAATCTTGCCTTAAGGACTTCAGCTCGATATCTGTCGTAGCAACAAAATCTGTCGTTTGTAAGCGATATAAGCCAATAAAACAACTGAATAAAGCCAATATGACCATGAATGCCATGGCAAAGGATTGACTGAACAAGAAGCTACTGGCAATCACAAAAAGTGCAAAATTCAATAATACAATAACATCACGACGTGTTTTGGTTTCTAACGATTTGGCAAATAGAAATGTGGTCAGTACAGCAACCCCGGCCTCAACACCTATAAACGTTCGATGACTGATATATATCGTGAACAATGCAATGATTGTTAGCAAAAAAGTCCATACTTTTGCCAATGGTTTCTGTTTAACTTTACTCCAAATCAAACAAAGCCATATTAAGCATAAAACAGCAGATGTTGCCGTTGGCATAAACAACACTTGGGCAGCACCAACCAAAGCCAGTGTGATTAAAATCGAATACTGTATCGACGATTGAATCATAAGCTATGCCTGTGCCAATAATAACTTTGCCGCAGCACATTGCTGTTGCCCATTACCGAGGGTCAGTTCGGCATTGGGTAAATACAATGCATATTGACAATTTAATTGCTCAGCCTGTTCAACCAAACCCATCATCAAACTCAGTTTTTCTTCATGTGAATTCGCAGGCATATGCTGATAATGAATTTCAATTCGATGTAGGTCTTCAAATTGTTCAAAGATTTTCACATACAAGCCTTGCCCTCTAGCCGCTTGTTTCCATGAAATAGCACTGAATGAATCCCCCAAGTGATAATTCCGTAATTCACGAAATTCATCCAAATCAGGTTCGTAAGCTTTTTGATGGTGTTTATTTTCAGAAGAACCCGTTGATGCTTTAGGTGCAATCCAAGCTTTATTATTTAAATATAGATACGTCCATGCACGCACCAAACCAAAGGGATAAACGCTAAAAATTTGGATGGGTGGAAATTGAAACTCACCACGCTTTTCAGCATTAAAATTTAAAATAAAGCTGTGCTTTTTTTCGTTTATGAGAACTTGATGTAACTGTGATTCGGTTTTAATCCAAAGATAACGCTGCTGTGCTGAACTTTGTTTAAAATAAATTTTTAATTGTAGTGTTTCACCCACTTTCGGAATGTCGTTGCTTTCCACTTCAATTGCTAAATCATGCAGTTGTTTAAATGTAATATAAAAACTAATACATAGCACCGCTGTAATTAAAAAACAAAAGCCAAGTATCAGGTTATTCGCGTAATTCACACCTGCGACAAATGTAATTAAAATCAGGACCAAATATAAATAACCTTGCTGATAAATAAAAATCAGTACGTCTTTTTGAGACAACTGTTTTTGACCCTGAAAATAAAAACGTTTGGCGACCCATTTTTGCCACATGGTTGACAAAGCAATGCTCCCTATCGAATTTCAACTCGGTGTAGCAACTGCTTTGCTTCAACATCCGACATGCCAATTCGATGTGCCACTACTGCTGCAAATACCGCTTGTACATCATCGGGTGTGACAAAAATACGTTGTTCAATCAATGCATAAGCCTGTGCAGCTTTTTTGAGTGCTAATACAGCACGAGTTGATAATCCATGTCTGCTCTTACGGCTTTCTTCAGCTAGATCTAAAATATAATCCAGCAAATGTTCACTGACATAAATATCATTCACACACGCTTGTAGCTCAAGTATTTCAGAATCCGTAAATACATGTTGTAAACGTGCAATTAAAGCTTGGCGTGATTGTTGTTGTAAAAGAATTTTTTCGGCCTGTCTTGAAGGAATTCCTAGAGACAAACGCATTAAAAAACGATCCAGTTGAGATTCGGGTAAGGCATACGTGCCGCTTTGGAACAGCGGATTTTGCGTTGCAATCACCCAAAATGGCTGTGGTAAGGCATAGCGAACCCCATCGACAGTAACATGACCCTCTTCCATCGCTTCCAATAGAGCACTTTGAGTTTTTGGGCTGCAACGGTTAATTTCATCTGCCAATAAAATTTGGGTAAATATAGGCCCTGCTTTAAAATCAAACTGATGTTCTTTTTGATTAAACATATTCACCCCAATGACATCACTGGCGAGCATGTCATTGGTAAATTGGATCCGTTGAAATTTTAGTCCTGCTAAATGAGAAAGTGCGCTCGATAATGTGGTTTTTCCCAGACCGGGTAAATCTTCAAATAACACATGACCACCCGCCAACAAACACGTCAAAGCCAATTTGGTTTGTTGATTTTTATCTAAAATGATCTGATTAATTTGATCCAAAAATGTATTAATCTTGGGATAAAAAGTCGCAAGCTTTTGCTCATCCAAGGATGTTATTTTTTGTTGTTCTTGCTTCTGGTCAGATCCCCAAAACACCTTTTATTCCCCAATAAAAAAGTCGCTATTGCACTAACATACAGGTTTTTAGTTAGAAATACAGTGTTTATCTTTCAAGCTTGGAAATTGAAATATATTTTGGTATTTCTATCCAAAGCTGCCATCGACATTTTCATCATTCTAAGCTTGATATTTTCATTCATGGAGCGCTACGTTGACATGGCAGAGGTCTATTTTTAATGCTTATCTAAATACATTTTTTTTAATGATTTAAGCTTAGCAAAGTTAAATCTTAATAAAAAAGCGCTTCGAAAAGCGCTTTTTTAACTTAAATCATTTCATTAACAAGGACACTTTTTCATACCGCGCCCTGCAGATGGATAACGCGCATCTACGCAGTAACGATAAAAGGTTTTGGCATCCATCGCGTCCAAGTCTGGATGATGTTTTGCCATATGTTCCAAATAATTTTGATAATCTGGAACACCCACCATTAGACGAAAGCTTTGTTGTAAGCGCTGCCAAAGCGTCGCAATCCGTGACCAATTTTTAGGATTCAGGATCAAATCCTTTTGCGACATGATGGTCATTTTGATGATTTTATAAATCACCGTTTTACCACTTTTTGCAAATTTTAGATTCATCACCATCTCCGCATTAATGTTGATTTGATGCAACAATGTCTTCAGGGTCACGATAAACCGCTTCAGATTCATTCACTGTTGGTACAGGACTTGCCAATGCTCTACGAATCACACCAATTGCAGCAACCACCATTACCACAGCAACAATCATAAAGAATGCGCAAAGTACGGCATTAATTTGATTTGAGAACGCAACCGTTTGCATTTCTGCCATGGTTTTTGCTGGTGCTAAAAGTTCATTTTTAGCAATCGCTGCATTAAAACGATCTGCCTGTGCCAAGAAACCAATTTTCGGGTTTTCATGGAAGATTTTTTGCCAGCCGGCGGTCATACAGGTAATGAATAGGAAAACTGTTGGAAGAATGGTGATCCACACATATTTTTCTTTCTTCATCTTAAACAGAATGACTGTACCTAAAATCAGTGCCATTGCTGCAAGCATTTGGTTACCAATACCAAATAGTGGCCATAAGCTGTTAATACCACCGAGCGGATCGACTACGCCTTGATAGACGAAGAAGCCCCAGCCAGCAACTGCAACCGCTGTACCGAGCAAGTTACCAAAGAAATTATGTGAATTTTTCACCGCTGGAATCACGATACCTACAGTATCTTGCACCATGAAACGGCAAGCACGAGTACCCGCATCTACTGCCGTTAAAATGAATAATGCTTCGAACAGGATTGCAAAGTGATACCAGAATGCCATCATTGAACGGTTATTAAAGATCTCCGTGATGATATGCGCCATACCAATAGCAAAAGTCGGTGCACCGCCTGTACGTGACAGAATCGAGCTTTCACCCACTTCTTGAGCCAGTAAGCTAAGCGTTTCTGGTGTTACTACAAAGCCAAGATTACGAACCGCTTCAGCTGCAGATTCTACCGTTGTCCCCAGTACTGCTGCAGGCGCATTAATTGCAAAATACACACCCGGCTCAAGCACAGTCGCACAAACCATTGCCATAATCGCAACGAAAGACTCCATGAGCATGCCGCCATAACCAATCACACGAATATCGGCTTCGTTGTTAACTAGTTTTGGTGTCGTACCTGAAGAAACCAAGGCATGGAAACCTGAAATCGCACCACAAGCAATGGTAATGAATAAGAATGGGAACATCGAACCTGCAAATACAGGACCTGTGCCATCCACAAAATGCGTTACAGACGGCATTTTCAGCATTGGCATCGCCACCATAATGCCGACTGCCAAACCTGCAATCACACCAATTTTTAAGAAGGTTGATAGATAATCACGTGGTGCGAGTAATAACCATACAGGTAATACTGAAGCCACAAAACCGTAACCAATCAGCCACCACGTTAATTCAGTACCACTTAAAGTAAAGAATGGGCCCCAGTATGGATGTTGAGCAACATCACCACCGAAAATAATACCTGCCATCATCAACACAAATCCAATGATGGAGACTTCTGCAATTTTACCTGGGCGCAAGTAACGCATGTAGATGCCCATGAAAATCGCAATAGGCACAGTGGCAGCAATACTGAATACACCCCACGGACTATTGGTCAATGCTTTTACCACCACTAATGCAAGAACTGCGAGGATGATGATCATTACACCTAATGCACCGAGCATGACAACGATACCAGCAAAGGAACCAAGTTCCTGCTTAGCCATTTCACCCAGTGAACGGCCATCTCGACGTGTCGATATAAACAAGACCAAAAAGTCTTGCACTGCACCTGCCAAAACCACACCGACTAAAAGCCAAATTGTGCCCGGCAAATAACCCATTTGTGCAGCGAGAATTGGACCAACTAATGGTCCTGCTCCAGCAATCGCGGCAAAGTGATGCCCAAACAATACGCTTTTATTGGTTGGTACATAGTCCAAACCATCATTGAGCCGATGCGCTGGCGTTAAACGCCGTGGGTTGAGCTCAAAAACTTTGGTCGCGATAAATAAGCTGTAAAAGCGGTAAGCAATACTGTACACACAGATTGCTGCCAAGATTAGCCACACAGCATTGACATGCTCACCGCGGCTGACTGCGAGTATCCCAAAGGAAACTGCACCCACAATTGCGACAAGTATCCAGATCAGCTTTGAAGCTAGTCCAGGTTTCTTTTGAATAGATTCCATTTCAATCCCTCATATCTGTTTGCATTAAATCAGCTTTAATTTTTTCTTGTTCGAGGTACTGCTGTTTCTTCCCTTGCGACTCTACTCCTCAAGTTTTACTTTTCATCTAATACTTTGGCATAAAAAAAGGGATGATTTTCATCATCCCTTTCGATAATAGTCTATTTTTAAACCATTATGCACGTTCTAAATAATCACCCGTACGAGTATCTACACGAACGCTTTCTTCTTGCTGTACAAATAATGGAACACGTACAACTGCACCAGTTTCAAGCTTAGCAGGTTTACCGCCACCGCCTGAAGTATCACCACGTACACCTGGATCAGTTTCAACGATTTTTAATACCACGAAGTTCGGTGCACTTACGTTCAATGGAACACCATTGAAAAGCATGATTGTGCACAATTCGTTAGAGTCGTCTTTTAACCATTTTGCAGCGTCGCCCATAGCAACTTTATCTGCAGCAATTTGTTCAAAAGATTCAGGGTCCATGAAGTTCCACATTTCGCCATCGTTATACAAGTAGTTCATTTCTACTTCTTGGATGTCTGCAGCTTCAAGAGATTCGCCAGATTTAAATGTTTTTTCTAACACTTTACCTGAACGTAGGTTACGTAATTTTACGCGGTTAAAAGCTTGGCCTTTACCTGGTTTTACGTATTCATTTTCCATGATTGAACATGGGTTACCGTCAAGCATGACCTTAAGGCCCGACTTGAAATCATTCGTAGAATAATAGGCCATGACTGGCTCACTCCAAACTTACTAACTTTAATCTATAGATGCTATGGGCTGTAACATGTCATTTAGCAAGGACTGACTTGAACATTTGCTGCCGCATGCACATTAATGTGATATTGCGTATTCTAAATGACCAATGCACTTTGTCGCAACGAAAAATTCCCTCTTAAAGGGGCTAAGCTGCTTAAGTTACACACAGACATCAAAGAACTTTGTTTATACAACGCTTATGAACAGGTAAAATCAGCGATTATGAAAAGTTAAATAGACAGTTTTCTCAAATCTTTTCTTTTATAAATTGCCCAAAAATTGAAGGTATTTATAAATGAATTACAACTGACTTTCGACTTTTTACTTCAATCACTACCCTGCATTTTTAAACTTTCGGCATGATAAACTATTTATTTCAAGAGCAAAACTGGCAAACTCAGCTGAGTGATCTCATCACTGATCCTCAAGAATTACTCGAAACACTTGAGCTTTCTCAAGAGCAACTACTCTCGGGTGCAATACTGGCTGTAGACCAATTTCGCTTACGTGTACCACGTGCGTTTGTCGGAAAAATGCAAAAAGGCAATCCGTTAGATCCACTTCTATTACAAGTATTGCCACACCATTTAGAACTTGAAGAACATGCGGGCTTTGTCACAGATCCACTCGGTGAAGAACAGGCCAATCAACAACCAGGTGTCTTACATAAGTATAAATCACGTTTCTTGCTGACGCTGACGGGTGCCTGTGCGATTCATTGCCGTTACTGTTTCCGACGTCATTTCCCCTATCAAGAAAACCTACCTAAAAATGATGATTGGCCAAATATTAAGCAATATATAGAAGAGCAACCCGATATCAATGAGGTTATTTTAAGCGGTGGTGACCCACTCACCCTGTCAAATCGGAAATTAAAAGTCTGGATTGAACGCTTAGAGTCTCTGCCCCAAATAAAATTTTTGAGAATTCATTCACGGGTTCCTATCGTAATCCCCAACCGTGTCGATGAAGAGCTTGTTTCTATTTTAAAAAACAGTAGGCTACGGATTATTCTGGTGGTACACTCAAATCATGCATCTGAGCTTGATGACTTCACGTGTAGCCAGCTTCAACAGCTAGTAAAATGTGGAATTACCGTGCTTAACCAAGCCGTATTATTGAAAGGGGTCAATGATTCTGCTGATGTACTCGTCGAGTTAAGTTATCGTTTATTCGACGCTGGCATAATGCCTTATTATTTACATGTTCTAGACAAAGTTAAAGGTGCTCATCATTTTGATACACCAGCAAAGAACATAGATTTAATTTATAAAAAAGTTTTAGAGAATCTACCGGGTTATTTGGTTCCTAAACTTGTACGGGAAATTGCGGGCGAAAAAAACAAGACACCGCTTTTTGGGGCTTCAACTTTTTGAGTTAAATAATAACGATGACCATGCATACTTCAGATACGTTCTACAATCCGACTGAATTAAAGCTGGATAAACTGAGCTTTTGTCCAACCAATGCCAAAGGTTTACAAGAGTGGTTAAATGGCATTTCCATTTTGCAGCTTGGGACTTCCTCAAAGGCGTTATTTAATGCATTACTTGAAATTTCAGAGTTGAAATGCCAAGAAATGCTTCGCTTTGATTTAGTTCAGATTTTGCATCCTACGCTCGAAAGTGTCCTAACTAGCTTAGAAAAGCACTTCACCAATCAAAGTTTGATTACGACAGATCGTAATGATCAAATTATTGAATTGGCAATGTTGCTGCGTAGCCATTTTGCTAAAATTTATATTGATATCGCCAAACGCTGTAATGAACAACTTAATCAGCAAAAATTTTCGATTTTTTCGTTTGGACATAAAAAAAGCTTACAAACCGCTCGTATTGCCTCAATTTATTACGCACTACAACAATTAAGCCTGTTGTTATATCAACAACACATGCTCTATACCACGCCTACAACTGGGCAATGGATTGCAGCACATCAATTGATTGAATGTGCAATTGAGCATAATTTCTATCAAAGCAATGTAAATCAACTCTTGGGTACACAACACCCAATTGCCAATATTGCACAGGCATATGCGCAACTCATATTGCTGGATATTTTTAATAACAACCAAATCCGTCCTGCTGAAATCCAAGGTCTGTATCTATGTAGTTTTGATTGGGCAAAACTGGTTCAGATCTTACCGAAAGAATCTACATTTTCACGCTATATTGTCGACACGACAAAAGATCACCCACCAATTTATAATTCGAAACAAGATCATTCCTATAAACCGAATGTGTATATTTCGACACAAAATTTACTTGAGCATTTAACTGAAACACAAACGAAAAATGGCAATTATCTATCGAAAAATGAAAAGCTATTTTTAACACCAGCTTTGTATTTCCACATTCATAACATCTTGACCAATAATACAGAACGTCGTCATGAGCGTTATGAGTATTCAGCACAAATTAATGTTTGCTTCAGTTTGATGGTCGCCCACTTCTACTTATCTAAAGGTAAAAACTTTTCAGAAACTTTAGATTTAGAGGGCAATTACCAATTCCATAATGAAGCATCATTTGTAAACTCGACGGATTCCAATATTCCAACGGGTATGACCAATGCTAAAGCCTTAGACCGTGAAGCTAAACAAATTTACTCTGCTGAAGTTTTAGATATCAGTGTGAATGGTTATCGTATTAAATGGTCGGGTAGCACACCTGCAAACTTAAAAACGGGTGAATTCATACTGATTCAAGAAAATGAGCAAAGCCAATGGCGTGGCGGTGTTATTCGTTGGATTAAACAATCGACAGAGAAGAGTCTTGAACTAGGACTGGAGGTATTGGCACAAGATTTATATCCATGTTCTGCCCACATCCGTACAGATCGTAACTCGACCAACCACCAACCCGCTTTATTGGTCCAAACCACACAACTCGACCAAGTTTCAACAACTTTAATTTTACCTGGGGCAAATCTTTTCCGCGAAAAGCAAACGATTCACCTTCGTTTAGGAAAAGAAGATTTGAAAGTTTACCTCACCAAATCACAACTGGTGACGCAAAGCTTTATACGTTTTGAATATGAATTATTGAATGAAGAGCAAGAAAATGTCGTTAAAGACTTTATTGCAAAACAGAGCAATGAAATCAAAAATAATGACTTATGGGAAGCATTGAAGTGAGAAATCCATTACTATCCAAAAAGCTAAAACGTACAGAAACCCGATTACTCATTATTGATGATAATCAAATACGTTTTAATCAGATACGTGATCTATTGACCGACAGCGAGCATCAAGTTCATGCCACTTTACTGGATGATCTTCAAAACTTTGAAAAGCAGCTGAATCTCAATTGGGATTTAATCATTTTCGGCCGAGCTTATGATTTAAAATATGAGCAAGCGCTTAGCCTCGTTCAATTGTCTAGCCAACCCAATTTACCAATTATTTTACTTAAACCTGAAGACTACCAAGCTGAACAATATGCTGGCTTAATCAAAAAAGGCATATATGATATCGTCGATTTAGCAGAACCTGAAAATTTCTATATCGGTCTGATTCGTGCTTTGTCATTCAGTCGTTTGCAGCAATCTCAGCAACATTTAATGGAAGAGCTGGAAACAGCCCAAATCCAAACCCAGTCTTTGGTTGAAGATAGCCGTAAAGCTGTTGCCGTGATTCAAGAAGGGATTCACATTCAAGCCAATGCAGAATACTTAACTTTATTTGGTCTTAAAAACGAAGACGAAATTATTGGTCTTCCTTTACTCGATTTATTACAACCAAATGATCTTAATGATTTTAAACAACGCTTTAAAAAAATTAGTCAAGGTCAGCTAGATCTTGGACGTTTCGACCTTTCATCACAAAACAATGCTGTATCAGGTCAAAACCCACTGAAACTTGAGTTTCTTGCTGCTGCCGAAGAAGATGCACTGCAATTAGCCATTGAGATGAATAATTCAGGTTCGGCTACATCTAGCAGTCCTGCCGTTGAAGCCAATGGACAAAAACAAAAAGTTTTCCAGAAAATCAACCGTACGATTACCAAACAACCTTCAAACATCAATGCACTGGTGATTTTCACCCTGTCATCTTGCACTGACGCAGTTCTACAAAATGATTGGAATACCTTTAAAAGCTATTTCAGCAACATCAAGGATTTCTTAAAAGATCAAACGCATGCGCCATTATTTAGTTTAGACAATGGTGCAATTATCGCATTATTCCAAGCTGATAATC
This sequence comes from Acinetobacter sp. ANC 5054, assembly GCF_002135295.1. Classification (GTDB taxonomy): domain Bacteria; phylum Pseudomonadota; class Gammaproteobacteria; order Pseudomonadales; family Moraxellaceae; genus Acinetobacter. The sequence goes on from NZ_NEGG01000002.1 coordinate 72,332, forward strand.
AGGCGAAGCTAGAATCTAAATTGATTGGTCTCAATACCTTAAGTAAGCCTCAATTACTAAATGTCAATCATGAGTCTTATCCTTTAAATCTTCGTATTGGTTATACCGTCATCGACAACGAAATTCGAGATGATGCACAATTTGAAAATTATGTTTCACATGCTTTTGCTACTGCCCTACCAACCAATCAGCAGGCGCCAGAAATCGACCTCAACATTCCACTTGAGTTAGATATTCCAACACTAGATTTTGGCACGCCAGACGTACAAGTTACCCCTATCACAATTAATGATGAAGCGCCTATTCTAAAAGCACTTCGTGGTTGCCTAGAACGCAGTGAACTTCATTTAAAATACCAACAATTGTACGACAAAGAAGACTCTCATCTTTATACCTATGAAGTTACGAGTGGATTTATTTTCGAAAATAAATGGCAAGATATCGCTCAACTACGTGAATTGGCAGAAGACTCAGAACTTTCAATTAAATTGGATCGTTGGATTTTGGTTGAATCATGCAAACAATTGCATAATTTTATCACCCAATTCCCTGAGGCTAAGTTGATCGTTAATTTAAACAAGGAAGTGTTATATAACGATCGCACCTTCCCTGAGTTTATTTCTAAGTTGATTACAATTATTCGTAGTAAGCTGAAAAATCCATTGATTTTACAATTTGCAGAAGAAGACATTCAATTAAATGTTGCGGCAGCCCAGAAAGCCTTTATTGAATTGCGTAAGAATGGCGCGGATTTAGCCTTACGTAATTTTGGTCACTCCATGTATAGCGAAACTCTGTTACGTCAAATAGATGTGAATTGTTTAACGCTAGATAGCAGCTTGACCAAAATGCTGGCAAATGACAAATCATGCCAAGAGCTCCAAGAGAAAATCAACGGATATCATGAAATTAAAAATGTTGAAATATTGCTACGCGAATTAAATGATATGACTTTATTCGCGAACGCATGGAATGTTGAAGCTCGCTTTATTCAAGGTGATTACTTCCAGAAAAAACTCGATCACTTGATTGATGTCCAAGATCAGTAATCACCATCTATAAAAAAGCCGAGTCAAATGACCCGGCTTTTTTATATTGCTTTTACAAATTTATCTTTTACTAAATCTCTAGCATAAAAAAACGGGCTAAATGCCCGTTTTTTCTCATTTTGAGGATTAGTCGCGTTTGATTGAACGAGACATACCAGCAAAACGTTGTTTGAATTTGTCGATACGACCGCCAGTGTCAACGTTTTTCTGTTTACCAGTGTAGAATGGGTGGCAAGCAGAACATACGTCTAGGTAAACAGTTTCTTTACCAAGAGCTGAACGAGTTTCGATTACGTTACCACATGAACAAGTAGCAACTAAAGTGTCATATTTTGGGTGAATATCGGCGCGCATCGTCGATTACTCCATAAAATTTAAGAAGGTTTTGCTGTCATCGCAATTGACCACTCTTCTGCAAGCAGAAGGAAGTGCTGTCACCAGCAGATCAACACCATAACAGACCATTCTTTTGGCCCACCGAGACGGCTTCCGTCAGAGCTAAGCACAACAAGTTGGGGCAAATTATAGCTGATTTTTTACTGTTAATAAATAGCTCATTGTGGTTGCGTTGCTTTCCTTTGGGCTTCCACTCGCTCAAACATTGCTTTGTACTGTAATTCTAAGGTTTGTTGGAAAGCGTGTTGATCAAATTGATTCAACCGCTGAATCAACACTGGGCAATAGGTGGCTGCATCTAACTGTTGTAATGATCTACTCATTATTATCAACATTTCTTGGCTCTGTTGCTTAAAGTCAGCTGCTATAGGTAAATTAAGATCCTGCTCTTGCAATGTTGCTACACCTTGTTTACGGACAGAGATTACCCCCTCTTTTGCAGCTTTGAGCACTTTTTCTTTAGCATCTGCATAAGCTTGTTCAAGCTCAGCATTGCGCTGTGGTTGTTTATCACGGCAAAAATCTAGCATCGGCTGTAGCGTCAGCAAAGGCATTTTTTCCAATATATCTCGATTAGTTTGTAGCGTTAAATCTTCGTGAGCATGGCATAACTGACCAATATTGAGCATTAAAACGAATACAGCAATTCTTCTTTTCATTTTTATCCATTTTGCTTTAAATTTTAGCTATATATAACATACTCTATACAACAAACGCAGTTTACATGCCCCATAAAAAACTCGGAACATCCCGAGTTTTTTCATACGACAATTCTTAGATCAAATGCAATTTATTCAATACCACGACTTTGCTTAGACCATAAATTCGCAATCACGCCGCAGACCATCAACTGGATTTGATGAAAGATCATGATCGGCAGAACGATCATCCCCAATGGTTGGCCAATGAATAAGATTTGCGCCATTGGTACACCACTTGCCAAAGTCTTTTTTGATCCACAAAAGAAAATGGTTTTTTGATCTGCTCGATTAAAACCCAACCATCTTGGCACATAAAGAACTAAAAGCATGACAATCGTTAACAAGACCGAACATGCCACAATCAGCAAGAACAAAGTCATACCACTAACTTGTTGCCAAAGCCCTGCTACAACTGCACTACTGAATGCACCATAGACCACCATCAAAATTGAACCTTGATCGAAAACCTTCACAATATTCGGCATTTTTTTCATATAAGGGAAAATCCAAGGCCGTAAAATCTGCCCCAGTACAAATGGGACCAACAGCAGCAAAGTGATTTGGATAATCGATGCTGTTGGATCATAACCATGTGTCGATTGACCCAAAATAAAATACGCCACCAATGCTGGCGTGATAAACATGCCAATCAAATTTGAAAACGAAGCACTACATACTGCGCCTGCAACATTGCCTTGTGCCACAGAAGTAAATGCAATGGAGGACTGTACGGTAGAAGGCAAAAAGCACATAAACAAGAAACCCCAATACAGTTGCTGTCCAAGCATCGGCAAAAGTATAGGTTTCGCTAACAACCCAAGAATCGGAAATATTGCAAAAGTAAACGCAAAGACGAAAGCGTGCATTTTCCAATGCATAATGCCTTCCACCACCGCTTCACGTGATAATTTAGCACCATGCAAGAAGAATAGAATCGCAATCGCCGCAGTGGTAATCACCCCAAAAATATCGGCTGCCTGCCCACTGACTGGAAAGAAAGTTGCTAGTATTACCATGATAAAAAGTAAAATCGTAAAGCGATCCAATGCCAGAAGTTTTAACATGACTACATCCTGTATTTCTTTTAAATATGAATTACTTTAAATATGGATTACAGACATAAAAATGCCCTGTAAGCCAAATTTACCTTAGAGTAAATTTCATCTTACTGGGCATCTAAAATAAAGCCAGCATTTCAAGCCCATATTCACTATTTAGTAGATTGATACCCTTATAAATACGAATGAGGCTATTGATACTGAATTTTCAATTAATTATTGCGAGCATTTGAATCCTGCTGAATAAGCTCAATTTTATAGCCATCTGGATCTTCAACAAACGCAATGACTGTGACACCGCCTTTCATTGGACCAGCTTCACGTACCACATTGCCACCGCGCGCTTTAATGTCTTCACAGGCTTTGTAGGCATCGTCCACAGCAATCGCAATATGTCCATAGGCATTACCTAACTCATAATGGTCTGTATCCCAGTTATGGGTTAATTCAAGGACCGTGTGATTTTCTTCATCACCATAGCCAACAAATGCCAGAGTAAAACGCCCTTCTTCGTAGTCACGTTTACGAAGCAGAGTCATACCGAGTACTTCAGTATAGAACGCCAAAGAACGTTCTAAATTGCCTACACGTAGCATGGTATGTAACATGCGCATAATTGTATTTCCACAGTCGATTATTCTTGATCAATACTATAGGGATATAAGCTGGAAAGTTCAATTTAAGCGAGCTAGAACATAAGCTATTTAAAGGGGTATAACCCAAATAATGGAATTGATTTGCTTAGGCTATTTCAAAAACGCATGTAAGCATTAAAAAAGCCACTTGAGTCAGTGGCTTTTTTTACAAAATATGAATTAACTAGATTTTTGCTCATGCTCTTTTAAAAGCTTTCCAACCCAAACCACTAAAATCAAAATTGGAATACCAATTAACGTGGTCATTAAGAAGAAGTTTGGATAGCCAATATTGGTCACAATCGTACCCGAGTAACCACCCAGAATTTTCGGGGTTAAGGTCATCAATGAGCTGAAAATAGCATATTGAACGGCTGTAAATGAAACACTGGTTAAGCTCGATAAAAAAGCAATAAATGCGGCACCTGCTAAACCTGAAGCCAAGTTATCGACAATGATGGCAAAATATAACCACAGTGAACTGTAAGACTTAATCACTTTACCTTTTAGCTCTACTTGCCCCTGATCTGCTGTCGCCAAATTTATCGGCTGAATATCAATATCCAATGTACCTGACATGTTTGCAGAAGTATTTACTGTATAGCTGTGTTCTTGGCTCGATATTACATCTGTACCGTTTAGCAATTGTACTGTCACTTTTTTAGTTGCAGATGCAGCCAATTCCTTACCCGGAATCACAGCACTAAAAATACCTTCTTTGTCGAGTTTGGCATCAAACGTTTTCCCATCCAAAAGCACTTGTAACTTTTGATTTTCACTCAGTTGTTGTGCAAATTGTCCACGAACCACGATGCTATTTTGACTTTCATTGGCATTAATTAAGTTATCAGCAGTAACAGGCAATATCAGCAGTTCATTTACAGTTGCACCATTCAAATATGGCATAGCAACATTGACTGGTGCAGACGTATCATTTAAGTAGCCCGCACTGGCCTGAATCGTTTGTGCCGATTTTAAACTTGCTACAGGAACATTGACTTTCCAAACCCCTGTTTCATCAGGATGCACTGTATACTTTTGCCCACCAGCAGTGACTTCAACCTCACTTAAAGGCTGACCCGACTTAACCAGTCCAATAAAAATCAAGTTCGTTGAACTCGCCAAGATCGCACCTACAAACATCAGCTTCATGATGTTCATACGTTGTGCAAGTAAACCGCCTAAGAACCCACCGACAAGACTGAAAATGACACCATAAACTTTTACGGCTTCAGCAATTTGTTCTTTGCTAAAGTTCAAATCTTGGTAGAACACATTGGAAATTACACCCGCTATAATGTCTGAAATACGATAGAAACCAATGAGCAATAACAAGACTAAAGCGAGTTTCATGCCATAGCGTTTAAAGAAGTCAGCAATCGGGTTGACCCAAGTTTCAAAAGCCATCTGTTTATTGACAGCGCCCGCTTTCACCAAAAGTGTACCCACAGCTAAAGCTGCTGCACCAGATCCTATAAAACGAACCGCCTCCATACAGAATAATAAAAATGAATCTGTGATTTCCCATGCAGATTTTAGGGCATCTACAACTGCACCTGAATAAATATAGCTCAGCACAAAAGTAATGACCGCACAGAAAAAGACAGCAACTAACCTGTAATAATCTGTACGTTTATATTCTTTGTGAATTCGGTCAACTTGCGGCTCACGAATACAAAGTGTGGTAACAATACCTACGACCATCACCGCAGCCATAGCGAGGTAAGTATACTTCCATGCTTCATAAATGTAGTTGCCTTTGGCAGTCCCTAGATATGCTGCTAGAAAGAGTGCTCCCGCACCCGCGACAATCATTCCGATACGATAACCAGCGTTGTATGTTGAAGCCAACACCGTTTGCATTTCAGTTTCTGCAAGCTCAATACGGTATGCATCGATCACAATGTCTTGGGTAGCCGCTGAAAAGCCCAACAACACAGCTCCAGCCGCCATTTGGTAAATATAATTTTGACCAAGTGCTGGATCTGAAAATGCCATAATTGAAATGGCACAGATAATAAGTACCTGAGCAATGAGCAACCAAGCGCGACGTCGTCCCAATATTTTCGTTAAAAATGGAACGGGAAGCTCATCAATTAATGGTGCCCAAACAAATTTAAATGAATAGCCCAGTGCGGCCCAACTAAAAAATGTCACCGCACTTTTATCAATTCCGGCTTCCCCCAACCAAAGCGATAGGCTAGAAAAGATTAAAAGAATTGGAATACCGGCTGAAAAACCAAGGAACAGCATAATCAATGCACGGCGGTCTAAAAATGCTGTAAAAGCAGATTTCCATCCTGAAGCTTGTGTTGTCATGACTCAGTTATTTTTGTCAAAAATCGAATGTTGCTATTCAATCGCTTAATTGCCTTGGTTTCAACCACAATTATGAAATCATTGTTCTATTTTTATCGATTATTCGGCTGTGCTCGCTTGATCTTTACCACTAAACCTGTATACCTTTAATCTATATCCCTTATCTTATGTTTTGGATTCAACAGTGACCCAGAGACTTGAACAAACTCACTCTTCTTTAGCAACAACAACCGTAAAAGACACCAGCACGAATAATCCACAAGATACAGTAACGTCACTCAAGAGCGCTTTTGATCAACCTGATATTCAAAACACCTTAACCAAAACTCAGCTGCAACCTGTGCAGTTAACCCATACACCTGATTTAAAAAAAATTCCAACCTCGACTAAACGCATTAAACCGCTAAACGATTTCTTGGGGCAAGATCGAGCACGTGCATCTGTAGAAGCGGGTATTGCCCTGCCTTATTCAGGCTACAACATTTTTGCTGTGGGAACCGCAGGTTTAGGTAAGCGCACCATGATAAAGCGTTTACTGCAACAACACGCGAAAAATATGCCTACTCCTGAAGATTGGGTATATGTAAATAACTTTAAATTTCCGCGTGAACCTTTAGCCCTTAGGCTCCCTGCCGGACAAGCGACCAAATTTCAAACTTTGCTGCATCAAACTTGGCAAACGGTGTTAAAGCAACTGGAACGTCGATTTACAGCAGAAACCTACCACAACCGAATTGAAATGATTCGCCAACATGCTGGCGACGAGCAACATCAAGCCCTTGTCGATTTAACCCGTGAAGGCGAAGAACTCGATTTAAAACTTATATCTCAAGAAGATGAACATTGTTTTGTCCCTGTACATTTGGTCGATAACAAATATCAAGAGATGTCCAAAGAAGATATAAACGCATTAAGTAATAAAGAACGTGCAGAAATTGCCTCTAATATGCGTTATATGGACAAAAAATTAGAGCGTTTAGGTCTGCATTTGGGTGATCTTGAAGATGATGCTCGCGATAAAGTCCAAGTCTTAAATCGTGAAATTGCCAAACAAGTAGTGATGCCACGTATTGATCAGCTTTTCAATAAATTTAGCTCTGTGGATGGGTTCGAAGATTATTTAAAATACTATGCAGATGACATTATTAATAATGTGGAGTTTGTACTTGAGCAAGAGGAAGATGATTTCACTCCAGGTCAGTTCAACCGTGTACCATCACGCTACCAAGCTAACATTATTGCCAGTCACAAACCGAACACTGGCGCACCTGTTATTTTTGAAGATTTCCCAACCCATTACAACTTATTGGGTCATGTGGAACAGCTTACTCAAAATGGTACGATCACCACAGATTTTACCTTAATTCGTCCGGGAGCATTGCATAAAGCCAATGGTGGCTTCTTAATTTTAGAAGCGGAACAATTGCTAGAACAACCTTATGCATGGCAAGGGCTAAAACGCGCACTTAAATCTGGACATTTAAAGCTGTCGTCACTTGAACATATGCTGACACTTACCGGCAGTATTTCCATTGAACCTGCTGCAATTGATTTAAATATCAAAGTAATTTTGTTGGCTGAACCTGATATTTACTACGATATTTTAGAGCTTGAACCAGAACTCGGTAGTGTATTTAAAATCCGTGCTGACTTTACAGATACATTACAACGTAATGACATTAATGAGCAGGCCTATATGCAGCTCATCGCAGATTACGTACAAACAGATAAGTTATTACCTTTCGATCGTTCTGCTTTAGCAGCTTTGCTTACTGACTCTAGTCGCCAAGCTGAAGACCAAAGTTCATTGTCATTACATGCGCTCACCCTCGGAGATTTAATAAGAGAAGCACATCATCACGCGGCCCTTGCCGGTGACAAGATGGTGACAGAAAATCACATCAATACAGCACTGGATCACCGTAAATATCGTCTCGGTTATTTACGTGAATTATATTGGCAGGACCTGAGTCGTGGTACGCAGCTAATAGAAACAAAAGGCCATCGTTTTGGACAAATTAATGCGCTTTCTGTCATTCAATATGCAGATGTTGAATTTGGTTTACCTTCCCGTTTAACTGCTTCGGTTTACCAAGGTGGTGGTGATATTTTAGATATTGAGCGTAGTGTAGAACTTGGCGGCTCATTACATGCCAAAGGCGTGCTCCTCATGTCGAGCTTCCTCAAAGCTCACTTCGGTCGTGAACAAATTTTACATTTCTCTGCTGCCCTTGCCTTTGAACAAAGCTATGGTCAAGTCGATGGAGACAGTGCAACAGTTGCCGAACTTTCTGCATTAATTTCTGCAATTAGCCAATTACCAATTGATCAGTCTTGGGCTATTACAGGCTCAATGAACCAGCTTGGACAAGTTCAACCAATTGGTGGTGTAAATGCCAAAATTGAAGGTTTCTATGATGCCTGCAAGCTACAAGGTTTAACGGGTAAACAAGGTGTGATTATTCCACGTCAAAATATGCAGCATCTAATGCTACGTAAAGATGTGATTGAAGCTGTGCAAAATGGTCAATTCCATATTCATGCCATAGATACCATTGATCAGGCCTTAGAAATATTAATGGCACGTCCTGTGGGCACATTGGATAAAAAAGGTCGCTATAGCAAAGACTCAATTTATGCTGCAGTCATGGCACAACTTGAATATTGGCAAGCCATTGAAGATGGTGCTGAGTTTGAGGAAGAAGAGCCGAAGAAAAAGAAAAAAAAGAAGAAAGCTAAAAAGGACAAAAAGGCAAAAAAGTCTGAATCGAAAACTGATACTTCAACAGAAGTAGAAAATGTCGCGCAGGATAATGAGAAGAGTGATTCAGCTGAAACTGAATAAATCAGCCTGAATGCTTCAATTGTCGTTTTATTCGTCGATACACATCAAAATATTGATGTATATCGACACTAAAATGTAAAAAAATTATGGGCATATTGAATTTTTGCCATGAAAAAAGCGCCAATTTGGCGCTTTTTTTACAGCTTAAATTTATACAAATTAAGCTTCTGGAGCTGGACTGAATTCTTCAACCAAAGTTTTCAATTCACCTTTTTGGAACATATCCAGCATAATGTCGCTACCGCCGATCAATTCACCATTGATCCATAATTGCGGGAAAGTTGGCCAGTTCGCAATTTTAGGGAGAGTTGCGCGAATATCTTGATTTTCAAGAATATTTACATAAGCGAATGGACGGCCAATTTGACTGAGTGCTTCTACAGCACGAGCAGAGAAACCACACTGTGGAAACTGTGGAGTACCTTTCATGTAAAGTAGAACTGCGTGTTTAGCAATTTGGTCACGAATTAACGCTTCTGTATCGCGTACTTGATCAGTCATTGATATATCCTCAATAAATCTGCTTCGCATTATACCCAAATCTGAGTAAAACAATATGTCTAAAGCAATATTTCACGTTTTATTTACATTTCAGCTTTTCATTCGAGGCATATTTTGATTATATAGTCCTCTTGACGCTTATATTGATATGGCGTCACCTCTATATTATTTCAATCACCTGACAGATAGAGTTAGTCATGAATAACATTACCCTTGCCCCTGTACAAACTGATCAACCATCACATTTGATGCCGGTATTTGGCCGCCAACCGATCAGCTTCGTCCGAGGACAAGGTGCTCACCTATATACAGCAGATGGCACTGAATATTTAGATGCATTAACAGGTATTGCAGTATGTGGTCTAGGTCATTCTCACTCTGCAATTACTGCTGCTATTGCAGAACAAGCTGCAACACTTATTCATACCAGTAACTTATTTGAAGTGCCTTGGCAAACTGCGGCGGCGCAAAAGCTTGCTGAAGTCGCGGGTATGGAAGAAGTATTCTTCTCAAATAGTGGTGCGGAATCAAACGAAGGTGCAATCAAAATTGCACGTAAATTTGGTCATATGCAAGGCGTTGCTTCCCCTAAAATTATTGTAGCGGATCATTCTTTCCATGGTCGTACCATGGCAACTTTATCTGCAACTGGTAACAAAAAAGTTCAAGAAGGTTTTGCCCCACTGGTTGAAGGTTTTATTCGCGTTCCATTTGGTGATGTTGAAGCTATCGAAGAAGCTGCGATTAACCACCCTGACATTGTGGCTATCTTGATTGAACCGATTCAAGGTGAAGGCGGTGTAAATACTGCACCTCAAGGTTTTAGCTACCTTGAAGACATTCGTCGTATTTGTAACCAAAACAATTGGTTAATGATGTTAGATGAAGTGCAAACAGGTAATGGCCGTACAGGTAAATACTTCGCATACCAACACACAGACATCATTCCTGATGTATTAACAACTGCAAAAGGTCTAGGAAATGGCTTCCCGATTGGTGCAGTCATGACTCAAGGTCGTGGTGTTGGTGTTTTAACAGCGGGTAACCACGGTTCAACTTATAGCGGTACAGCTTTGGGTTCACGTGTGGTTTATACTGTTATTGATACGATCCAAAAAGAAAACCTCGTTGAAAATGCTGCCAACATGGGTGCATACCTTGTTGATCAATTTACAGCAAAATTAGCTGATCAAAATATCACTGTTCGTGGTTTTGGTTTAATGGTGGGTATTGAATTACCAAAAGCATGTGGTGAATTGGTTGCGATTGCACGTGATGAACATCATATGATTATCAATGTTACCGCAGGCTCCGTCATTCGTTTATTGCCTACATTAAATATTAACAAAGACCAAGCCGATCAATTGATAGAACGTATTGTTAAAATGGTTAAAAACTTTTTAGCTTAACGCTCAGATTATTATAAAAAAAGCCGCATTACGCGGCTTTTTTTATTGTTATTTAAAAACTTATAATAAATTTATGATGCTTCTTGGTAAATTCGCCCACCAGGTAACTGGCTAAAATATTGTTTCAATGCATCTAAACAGCGATGAATCTTTGTTGGCTGCTGATCACGTTTAGACATTACCGCATATAAAGTAAATGATGGTAAACGCCATTCAGGTAAAACTTCAACCAACGAACCGTTTAATAAATCTTTCTGAATATCAAGGTATAAGATTTTTGCAACCCCATGACCCTGTAAGCACATTGTTTTTGCAACCTGCACATTATTTGTGGTAAAGCGTGAATTTAATTCAATATTCACGTGATCTTTAGTCACTACGTGCTCAAAATTTAATTTTTGATAATTTTTAACCAAATTGATATGAACCATATCGTGGTTGAGCAAATCTTCTGGACTTGAAATATGCGGCGTTTGATTTATATAACTTGGTGCAGCAACTAAAACTTGTTCAACATGTGCCAATGGAACAACATGGAATTGTTGATCGTCAATGTTTGAGCTCATTCTTAATGCGATATCAATACGTCCATCAATTAGGTCGATATATTGATTGTCTGCTTCAAGATGCACAGCTAAGCCACGATGTGCCGACATCCAATGTGATAAGGCTGGAATGACGTGATTTTCGCATAGCTCAGGCGTTGAAGCGATACGTAAATCACCTACGAGATCATCTCGTAATTCATTGATTCTAATTTTACCGCGCTCGGCAGCTGAAAGCATTTCTTGGCAGCTGTGAAAAAAAGCCTGTCCAGCTTCAGTCAAACTTAACTTTCGTGTAGAACGATGTAAAAGTATGACTTCCATATCTTGCTCAAGAGAGCGTATTTGCTGGCTAACGGCACTGGTGGTAATTCCTAACTCACGAGCAGCACCGCTAAACGAATTTTTTTCCACAACGCAAGCAAAAACACCCATTGCTCGGAGTTGATCTAACATAAATTTCCCTCATAAACTTATGAGAAGCTTCATCAAATGATAAAAGCAACTCATTGTATTATACGGGGATATCCATGTTTTGCATTATAAATTTAATTATTTGGTAAAACTGTTGTCGGATTAATTGGCTTACCGTCTAAACGTACTTGAAACTCAAGCATTGTACGATTTGTACCCGATGAACCCATCTCACCAATTTGCTGACCTGCTTTCACCGTCTCACCACTTTTAACAATCATTTTGTTGTTATGCGCATAAGCCGTAATATAGCCATTAATATGCTTAATCAGAATCAAATTACCATATTCTTTTAAGCCATCTGCGGCATAAACCACTTGACCATCTGCAGCAGCAAAAATCGCATCCCCCACATTACCAGAGTAACGAGTGCCCTTCACATTTGAAGCTAAGTTATAACCTTGCAATACAGTTGGACGCGACACTGGGCTAACCCAACGCAGACTAGATGAAGTCACAGCAGGTGTCGGAACTGGTGTACGTGTAATAGTAGAAGGTGATGTAGTTGCTGGTGTAACTGGTGCAGTTTGCGTTGGCATCGCAATGGTTTGACGTTGAATTGGCGCTGCTTGCGTCATCGCTTGAGTGGCGGTCGTACGACGTGCACCACCATTTTTCAAGCGAATGGATTGCCCCACATAAATACGATATGGCTGGGCAATATCATTCATTTCAGCAATGCTGACATAGCTCAAACCATAACGAGCAGCAATACCACTCAATGTATCACCCGAGCGAACTGTATAATAATCTGGTGCAGTCGCATAACGAGTCGCATTATTAATTTGTGGTTTTGAAGCACAGCCAGTAATTACAACAGTGGTAATCACCGCAGCAGATAAAACAAGGGTCTTAAACAATGCTGCAGGAGCGGCAATAATGCGATTTTGTGACACCGGGGACATCATCTTCCTCACTAATAATTCAAACTATAGTCATTATGAATGGGCTAAGATTAGCAAAAAACCGCTCTAAAAAAGTTGCGGCTTAGCCATTTTCACAAAGTTATAACATTAATACTTATGATTTCGACAACTCTGCGTGCAAGTTGTTCAAAATCTCGTAGTTTGTAGCATCCATTTGTATAGGCGTAACACTGACATAACCATTAGCCACTGCAAAAAAATCAGACTCAATGTGTGTTAAACCTTTTTTAGGGTCGGCGACTGCCTCACCTGCCAAGCCAATCCAATACACTTGACGTCCACGTGGGTCGACATGACTGGTAATAGGTTTAGATTGTAAACGACGACCTTGGTACGTTACTTTGGTTCCCAAAAGCTCGGGCACATCTGGAATATTAATATTTAAAATATGGCGCGGCGGAACTTTAGGAATGCCGCGTGCAATAAAATCATGCACCCATTTTGCAGCCACTGCATAGTCTTGTGGACTGTTATAACTTCGCACATTCGGTCCCGCCAAAGATAAAGCGATAGCTGGCTGTTTCATTAAACGACCTTCAAATGCAGCACCGACTGTACCCGAATACAAAACATCATCACCTAAATTTGCACCGCTATTAATCCCGCTCACCACAAGGTCAAATTCAAAGTCAAATAAACCATTCATAGAAAGATACACACAGTCTGCTGGTGTGCCATTAACTGCCCACATGTCTGGTGCAATTTCGACTGGTCGCAACGGGCGATCTAAGGTCAAAGCACTTGAATATCCACTACGTTCACTTTCAGGCGCTACAATGACGACGCGACCTAAAGGACGCAAGGCTTGTGCAAGTGCTTGGATACCGGGAGCAAAAACACCATCATCGTTAGCAATCAATATATTCACAACTAAATTCCATGACTAAAAAATTAAAATGACTCGCAAGAACATTTTATTGAAATATATGAATAATTATATATATTTACTGTTTAACATCCAGCATAAATGTGTGTGTACAAAATGAATAAAACTGTAGCACTTCGTGGTTTATTGGGCCTAGCTTTAGCAGCGTGCATGTCTCAAACCGTGGTAGCAAACAATGACTTCACTCAAGAAGAAGCTAATACCATCGTAAAAGAAGATATTGCCTCTGCACAAGTGATGTCTGAAGTCTGCCCTGCGATCATTGGTAAAAATGCTAAATTTGACAGCAACATTTCATCACTTACAAAATCTTACCTTGCTGATTACTCAGATAAATCAATGACTTTAGAAAAATTACAGTCTGACAGTGAATATAAATCTGTACTAGAAGAAGCTCGCCAAGCCGCAAAAGATACAGATAAAGCTGAACAAAAATCAGTTTGCGAAGACGTATTGAACTACGAAGGCTAAACAAATGAAATGCTACGCATCATGTCGATGATGTAGAAGCATAATAAGTTTAAGTCTTCAGTTAAAAAAGGATGATGCTTTAGCGCTCATCCTTTTTTCTTTCACATTTTGTGGATTTCTCAACAGCTTCAATACAATTTTCTACTGACCTCTATCTGAATTGGGATTAAGCTACTGCTATTGAATTTTGTCTTATTGAATTGATTCAGGTTATTTGAATGAAAAACATGTTTGTAAAATCTCTTTGTGCACTGACTTTCTCTGCTTTTACTTTGGGTGCAATGTCTGTTCATGCAGCAGATGAGAAAATTGAAGTTACACCAACTCCATCTGTAACAAAACAAGAACTAGCAGCGATTTATGTACTCTCAGAAGTATGTCCAAAATTAGTCAGTGATAATGACAAACCAAAATTCGATGCAGGTTATGCGAAGCTTGCAAAAGAATATTTGCCTAGTGAAAAAAACCCAGTAAATGCATTACAACAGCTCAGCAAACAAAAAAGTTTCAAAGAAGCTTTGAACGAAGCTAAGTCTGATGCAAAGAAAGCGGGCAACAAGAAAAACGGTGAAATTTGTAAAGAGTTGACTGCTTACAGCAAATAATACCAATTGGTTACAATACTTTTAAAATAAGCGCTTACACCCCATAGAAGTCAGCCTAGCTTTGTCCTAAAATGCTAGGCTCGTCGAGCTTATAACAAGTTATTGGAACCACCCAGAATGACCCGAAAAACCGCCCTTGCCGCATTACTACTTGCACCTAGTTTTTCTTTCGCGGCAACTGTCCTTTCTGCACCACCAGAATTAAATAATAAATCTTATGTGCTGATGGATTATGAGACAGGGCAAATCCTTGCTTCAAAAAATGAAAATGAGAAATTAGCTCCTGCATCAATGACTAAAATGATGACCAGTTACATCATTGAACAAAAGTTATTGAGCGGCGAACTGACAGAAAATGAAAAAGTTCGTATGAATGAATCAGCTTGGTGTCGCGGTAGCAGCACTGAGTCTTGTATGTACGTTCCTTTAAATGGCACAGCAACAGCATTAGAAATGTTACGTGGCATTATTATTCAGTCAGGTAATGATGCTTCTAAAGCAATGGCTGAACATATTGCTGGCAATGAAGGCACTTTTGCTCACATGATGAACCAAGAAGCAAAACGTATTGGCATGACCAATACCAGCTTCATCAATGCAACAGGTATGCCTGCTGATGGTCATTATTCAACAGCAAAAGATATGGCGACACTTGCTCAGCACATTATCCATGACAGTTCAAAATACTACCCAATCTATTCAGAAAAAGAATTTACCTTTAATGGTATTAAACAAGGCAACCGTAATGCCCTTCTTTATACTGACCCAAGTGTAGATGGTTTAAAAACTGGTCATACTGAAGAAGCGGGTTATTGCTTAACAACTTCAGCTAAACGTGGTCCACTTCGTTTAATTTCAGTGATCTTTGGTGCGCCAAGCATGAATGAACGTGCATCACAAACACGTGAAATCTTAGCTTGGGGTTATGCAAACTTTGAAACTGTAAAAGTTCAATCTGCGAAACAAGTTCTTGCTAAAGCAAAAGTTTGGTACGGTAAAGAAAACGAAGTTCAAATTGGTCTTGCTGAAAACTTTAACGTAACCATGCCTAAAGGCGATGCAAACGCAATTAAAACCCAATTGGTTGTTCAACCTAAATTGACTGCACCTTTAAAACAAGGTCAAGTGGTTGGTAAATACGTTGCAACTTTAAACGGCAAAGTGATTGCTGAGAAACCACTTGTTGCTCTACAAAATGTTGAAGAAGCTGGTTTCTTTGCAAAAATGCTTGATCACATCAAACAATTCTTTAGCAACTTATTCTAAGTTTTCTGAAATTTAGATTTTAAGACTAAAGTGAAAGCATCTAGATTTCGGTCTAGGTGCTTTTTTATTTTATACTACCCTTAAACCTATAGATGACTTTCCTATGAGCCAAAATATTCGTCCCTATTTAGACACATCGCCGCAGATTGATGAAACATGTTATATCGATGAAATGTCTGTGGTGATTGGTGATGTTGTTTTAGGCGAGAATGTCTCGGTTTGGCCATTTGCTGTGATTCGTGGTGATGTAAATCATATTCGTATTGGTAAAAACTCCAATGTGCAAGATCATTCGATGTTGCATGTGAGCCATAAAAAAGCCGACAAGCCTGAAGGTTCGCCGCTGATCATTGGTGAAGATGTGACAATTGGTCATCATGTGAAATTACATGGTTGTACCATTGGTAATCGTGTTTTGATCGGTATTGGTACCATTATTTTAGATGATGTTATTGTTGAAGATGATGTGATGATTGGCGCAGGTTCCCTTGTTCCACCCAATAAAGTTTTGGAAAGTGGTTTTTTATACGTGGGGAGTCCTGTGAAAAAAGTCCGCCCTTTAACAGATAAAGAAAAAACGTTTTTACCGTATTCAGCGCAGAATTATGTGAAGGTTTCTAGAAATTATCTTAATAACTAGGATTCAAAGACAGTATCTCGAGCGAGCAACTTGTTCGCTTTTTCTACGCCGTTCAGATATGCACCATGTACGGTCCCTGCATACTGCACGCTACAATGCTCGCCCGTAAAGAAAATACGATTAGATACTGGTTCATTTAATGTATTCACCCACAATTCGCTATGCCCTGTTGTAGGAAAGCTAAAAGCACCAAAACAATGTTCATCCGCACCCCAACGAGTAACCACCATCTTCTCAGGTTGACTTGGCAGATTAGGCAAAGCTAACTTTAAATTTTGATAGATGAAATGCCATACCTCTACATCAGTAGAACGATCAATAAATTCTGAGGATTTCCCGCCAAATAGCATTAAATACATTGGTTTATTATAAATTTTGGATAAATCCAAAAGATTCAACCATTGCTCATTTACATAATAAAAAAAGCTGTTTACATCTATATCTTGCTGTAAGTTTAAAGATTCATTCAACTCAAAAAAGACTTTATTAAATGAACCAAAGCCAAGCTTTGAAATTGCGGCTAAATGTGCCTCAGGTAACGAAGGGATAAATTGGATTTTCTCTTGTTTTAACATACCTAATGAAACACTAAGTACAATTTGTTTTGCGATAAAGATTTCACCTGTTGTAGTACGTACTTGAACCGTGTCTTTTAGCAACGTAATTTGCTCTACTTGCGTTGATAATTGAATGTCTAAACCATTCGAAATACAGTCTAAAATCTGCGTATAACCTTGAGGGAAAATAACCTCATCGCCTGCAAAATAGCCTTCAAGTTGTGGATATTGTGCAGACAAATATTCAAGTTCAGTCGCAAATGGATCATTGGCTATTTTTTGAAAATAAGCCTCTAACATGGTTCTTAATTCATCTAGATGAAATGCAGAGACATCTACATTTAATTTATTTAAGATTAATCTAAGTGCATCTGCTGCACAGTGATTAGGATACTGTGCCAATTCATTTTCTATAAAATGAACTGCATTTAAGAATTGTTGTTTCTGTTCATCAGTAAACGCACGGCTACCATCAAAAAAATAGTCCGAATTGACGTAATTATAGACATAGGTTTCAATTTTATTATTTTGAGTTATGTCCCAAATAGGATTATGTTCAATACCATGAATCCAAGATGCGCCCAAGTCTAAAACATCTTGCTGATCAAGTACCGAGTGTAATCTTCCACCGATACGCTGCTTAGCCTCTAGCACACAGACATTTTTACCTGCATCATGCAGTGTTTTAGCACAGGCTAAACCCGAAATACCTGCACCAATGATGATGACATCATAGCTATTTTTTACATTTTCATGTTTAGGCATAATTTTTAATCTACTTAAGAGTCTTTGTACTATAAAACGATAGCCCTTTGTACGCTATTACGTTTCAGCTTCTATCAAAGCATTTTCATATTTATTATTGCTAATTGAAGTGCGTCATTCATCAGAACATTCACCCTACTTAAAAAGAAAAACAAATAGACATTTAAACAATTCGTCCGTGTACTGGTGAGCATCTTTAAATATTTTAAGATCAGCCCCACAAAAGTACATTCGCAATACTTCTGTTTTTAAATTTTGGAATCAGACATATACTGCATGAATAAGCCTAATGCGAAATCTTAGCGACCGTTTCTTTTATCAAAGCCACCAAAGCGATGATTTAAGCTTCATGTTAGGAACCCAAAACAATTGAATTGGTTAAACAACATAGCCACGCACTCCAAAATTTTATACAATAGCCCATCCCTTACCATGGTGCTTTTCTATGACCGCTTGGACTGCTCATGTCACTGTTGCGACAGTCGTCGAAAAAGACGGAAAATTCCTCTTTGTTGAAGAACATACAGAAGGTGTGACCCATACTGTATTTAATCAGCCGGCGGGTCATGTCGAATGTGGCGAAACCATTATTGAAGCAGCCATTCGTGAAACCATGGAAGAAACAGGTCACGATGTAGAAATCACGAACCTTTTAGGCATGTATACTTATACACCTCCAATGTTCCCTGATCGTACTTATTTCCGTTTCTGTTTCTTAGCTAAAGACCTCAAACACCATGCAGATGCTCAGTTAGATACAGGCATCGTCGGTGCAGTATGGATGACTTTGGACGAATTAGTAGAATCAGCACGTGCGCGCAGTCCATTGGTGATTAAAGCCGTACAAGATGCCCTTTCAGGTCAAAAATATCCTTTATCGCTCATTTACGAGCACCAAAACTCTCCCTTAATTTCAAATTTGGATGCTTAATCCTATGCAACAACGTGTCATCGTCGGTATGTCTGGTGGTGTAGATTCTTCTGTTTCTGCTGCACTTCTACTTCAACAGGGCTATCAGGTTGAAGGTCTTTTCATGAAAAACTGGGAAGAAGATGACGGCACGGAATACTGCACGGCGATGGAAGACCTTGCCGATGCTCAAGCTGTTTGTGACAAAATTGGTATTAAACTGCATACAGCGAACTTCGCAATGGAATATTGGGATCGTGTTTTTGAACACTTCCTACAAGAATATGCTGCAGGCCGTACCCCTAACCCAGATATTCTGTGCAATAAAGAAATTAAATTCCGTGCTTTCTTAGATCATGCTGTGAACTTAGGTGCTGACTTTATTGCAACAGGTCACTATTGCCGTCGCGGTGAAACACTAAAAAATTCACGTGGTGAAGAATATGCCCCACTATTGCGTGGTGTAGACCAAAATAAAGACCAAACTTATTTCTTACACGCTGTACATGGTCGTGAAATTAACAAAACTTTGTTCCCAGTGGGTGAAATTGAAAAACCGCAAGTTCGTAAAATTGCTGAAGAACTTGGTTTAGCCACCGCGAAGAAAAAAGATTCAACAGGGATCTGTTTTATTGGTGAACGTCGCTTTAATGACTTCTTAAAACAATATTTACCTGCCCAACCCGGAAAAATCGTATTAGATACAGGTAAAGAGGTTGGTGAACATCACGGCTTAATGTACTATACGCTCGGTCAACGTGGTGGTATTGGTCTTGGTGGACTCAAAGGTGCTGAAGAAGGCGCTTGGTTTGTTCTGCATAAAGACATTGAAGGTAACCGCCTCGTTATTGGTCAAGGTCATGAACACCCACTTATGCAAAGTACTATTTTATGGTCTGAAGCAATTGATTGGGTGGCAGGTGAACAAGAGATTCCTGAATCAGGTTTCCGCTGTACAGCAAAAACCCGTTATCGTCAGCCTGACCAAGACTGTACATTATTTAAAGACCCTACAGCACCAAATGGTGTACGTGTCGAGTTCGATGAACCACAACGTGCTGTAACACCGGGTCAAAGTGTGGTGTTTTACACCGATGAAGTTTGTTTAGGTGGCGGTGTGATTCATCATACCAATGCGCCTAAACCGGATTTTATAGAATAAGGATTGTCTCGGATGACAGAGTTACCGTTTCAACAGCCTCAAACTCTGAACACTCGTCAAAATCGTGCATTGGCGTTAGCTGCTGTTTTTCAAGCAACACAGCTCACTCACATGACTGCATTAACGGGTACACAAAGTATTGGTGAGAGCGGTAATTTTTATTTTGAACATCTGATTAAAGCCAGTTTGAATATCCGTCCAAAATCGAACCAGTCTACTCAGACCCTCGATTTTTTTGATAAGTTGGCGGATATTTCACTCGGCTTAAAAACCTTAGAAAGTAGTATTACCCAACCCTTCAATACATCCCCAAAATCTAGACTTCCTAAACTTGCCAACACTAAACTTCCAATGACCTACGCAATGGCATTGTTGCAATTGGAAAAGAAAGTGTATAGCAACCCTCAATTCGTTGAAATTATTGAGCAATCCCAACAAAAAATTCTAAGACAGCTCTCCTTTTTCGATAATAACTATTTACATCCAAGTATTATTGCCAATCTTGCCCAAACCTATATTGAAACTGCGGGATCAATTAATCCACGCATTATGGTTCGCGGCAATGCTGAAGCTTTTAAAGATACCGCTCATACCAATCGCATTCGTGCTTCCTTATTTACTGGCTTACAAATGGCGCATTTATGGCGTCAACTTGGTGGAAGCTCGTGGGGTATGATTTTCAGCAAGCGTAAGCTGCTCCAAGATATTCAAGATCTTGCTCGATTACAGTATCAGGTGGTTTAACTGATGCAAATCGGGCTTTTTGTTTTACGTTTAATTCCAAAATTTAAGGAATCGCTATGAACGCTTTAACCGCACTTTCTCCATTAGATGGACGTTACGCTAGCAAATGTGATGCTCTACGTCCCTTCCTCTCTGAGTTTGGTTTAATCCATGCTCGTGTGACTGTTGAAGTGCGTTGGTTACAAGCGCTTGCGAACCGTCCAGAAATCACTGAAGTTCCTGCTTTTTCAGTAGAAACGAATGCTGCACTAGACGCAATCGTTGCAAACTTCTCTGAAGACAATGCAAACCGCATTAAAGAAATTGAACGTACGACTAACCATGACGTGAAAGCGGTTGAGTACTTCTTAAAAGAACAAATTGCACACATCGATGAACTTAAAAATGCAGGCGAATTCATTCACTTCGCATGTACTTCTGAAGACATCAATAACTTGTCTCACGCGTTAATGCTAAAAAATGGTCGTGAAGTTTTAGTTGCTTCAATGCAACAAATTATTGATTCAATCGTAGCTTTGGCTGAACAACACGCTGAACAACCAATGTTGTCTCGTACACATGGTCAAACTGCAAGCCCAACAACTTTAGGTAAAGAAATGGCGAACGTGGCTTACCGCCTTGCACGTCAAATCAAACAATTCAAACAAGTTGAACTTCTAGGCAAAATCAATGGTGCTGTAGGTAACTATAATGCGCACTACTCTGCTTACCCAGAAATCAACTGGCCAGCTCATTCACAAGCTTTTGTTGAATCTTTAGGTTTAGAATTTAACCCGTACACCACTCAAATTGAACCACATGACTACATGGCGGAACTTTTTGATGCGCTACGTCGTTTCAACACCATCCTCATCGACTTTAACCGCGATGTTTGGGGCTATATTTCACTTGGTTTCTTCAAACAACGTTTGAAAGAAGGCGAAGTTGGTTCTTCAACTATGCCGCACAAAGTTAACCCAATCGACTTCGAAAACTCTGAAGGTAACTTGGGTATTGCAAATGCAGTACTTGCGCACTTAGGCGAAAAACTTCCTGTATCTCGCTGGCAGCGCGACTTAACTGACTCTACTGTTCTTCGTAACATGGGTGTTGGTTTTGCACAAAGCTTAATCGCTTTTGAAGCTTGCTCTAAAGGTATTGGCAAACTTGAATTAAATGCTCAACGCATTTTAGAAGATCTTGACCACGCTCAAGAAGTTCTTGCAGAGCCAATTCAAACTGTTATGCGCCGTTATGCAGTTGAAAAACCATATGAAAAACTTAAAGCCCTTACTCGTGGTCAAGCAATGACTCGCGACATGATGGTTAACTTCGTAAATGGTACAGAGCTTGAAGCAGTTCCTGCTGCTGACCGTGCTCGCCTTGCAGAAATGACTCCTGCAACGTATACAGGTAATGCATCAACTCAAGCAAAACAAGTTGCTGATTTGATTTCTAAGATCTAATTTCTAAAATCTAATCTTAGATAGATCAAAAAAACGAGGCTTAATGCCTCGTTTTTTATTTCCACCTATATACTCCTTCTCCCTTTTGGATAAGGAGCATGCTCCGCAAGGAGATGAGGGGTATCCACCTCTCCCTAACCCTTTCCTATAAGGAGAAGGGAAATTTAGAAGGAATTTTTATTCCGCAGGGCAATATTTCGCCCAATCATCTTTCATACGTTGTAATTCACAGTCCGTTAATACATCACTGAAATAGATATAGTAGGTCGCATCTGAATACTGAATTTCATGGCGATACAGCATACCGCGTAAGGACACAGAAAGTTCTTCTGGAAAATCATCCGTCAAATACAGTTCTTCAAAATCATAATTAAAATAGCAATTTTGTTTTGCTTCAAATGCTTCTATTACGGCCATCTACCTAACTCAGTACAACAAAAATATCACTTTAGTTTAAAGGATTCATTCATGAAATACCTTACACAACGGTTTTTCGAATCATGATGCGATATAAAGTGATTGTGAGTTCAAAATGATATTGTGCTCTAACAGCTTAGTTCAAATTATCGCTATACTTGCGCCACTTTTAAATTTTCATCTTTCATAATAATTGAACGCAGCTAGACGCATGATCGATTACAAACTTTCTTCAAAATATATTTTCCCCTTACTCGTTCTATTTACTGCCATTGCTATAGCCAGTATCAATCCACTTGAAATGGCACCTTATTTACTGCATCAAATTGGCACAGTGTTCATGCTTGTGGTCTTATTGGTCTGTCTTTATAAATTAGGACTAAGTTTTGCGAGTGTTTGCTTATATATTGGCTTTTTACTGATTCATATAGTTGGTGCACATTATTTATATTCATATGTGCCTTATGCTGAATGGACGCAATCCATCTTTGGCTTTAATTTAGACCAAGCAATGGGCTGGACGAGAAATATGTACGATCGACTGGTACATTTGGCTTATGGTCTATTTCTATATCCCTTCTTCTACCGCATTTTTCAAATTTGGCTTCCACAACTTAAAGCATCCACTTTATTTTTATTGGTTGTGCAATTTGTGATGGCAACAAGTTTGTTTTATGAATGGATCGAATGGCTAATTGCTATCGGCTTATCACCAGAAGAAGCTGAAAATTATAATGGACAACAAGGTGATATTTGGGATGCGCATAAAGATATGCTACTTGCAATGCTTGGTGCAATGATCACCGGCGGTCTTTTATATTTCAATCAGAAAAAATCCTAAATAAAAAAAGCACTCATCCAAGTGCTTTTTTATAAATCACTGTATTAATAAATGGATCTATTAATATAGTGGTAGCACATTTAATGATTGATCTAACAGATCTAAAGCGCCCCATGGTGTTTGAAGCTCAGTATTTGAAACCTCTGTAACATCCGATACAGGATTTACAGACGTATTTAAATTTGATGATTCATCTGTTATTCCATCAAGAGCAATATTTGGCTCTGATTTACTCAATAAGTCATTCAAATCTATTTGCTGATCAGAAATAAATGAGCTTGTTTCACTGTTTAAACTAAAGCTCAATACACTTTGCTGCGCGAGTATATCGAACACACTATTATCATCTGTTAACAGCGATGCCTGATCATGTAACTCATCTGACAAGAATAATAAGCTCGTTTTAGCAGCCGTTGCCGTATCAACAGTAAACTCAAATGCTGAGCTTTTAGCACTGGTATTTCCAGCCACATCCGTTTGGGTAAAACTATAACTATATTTCCCATCTGCCAAATCGCTCTCAGGTGTATACAACCATTTTCCACTCGCATCTGCTTTGACTGATGCCACAGCGATCCCATTTTTATAAATGGTTATCGTGGCGTTTGCCTCTCCTTTACCTTCAAAGCTCGGTGTCGAATCTTGTGTGCTTTCACCCTGTTTAATGGTTAGCTTGGTTGTATCTCGATCATCGTAAACCGTAGGCAATGTTGGTACCGATGGCGCAATCGTGTCCTTAGTACCTACGAGTTGTGTACTCTTTGAGATATTTCCAGATGCATCTGTGGCAGTAATTTGTACAACATTCTTATCTGTAATTGCGCTGCTTAATTTCACTGTATAGAGACCATCATCTCCGACAGTTGCTGTGCCAAGCGTATTACCAGCACTATTTTTAATAATAATTTTTGCTCCAACTTCAGCGCTTCCTGTCACTTCTGTGCCATCAGCATTCATCGTCGCTGTTGGTGCAACTGGCGGTGTATTATCAGTTCCGGCAGTGACACTTAAAGGTGTAGATTGATTCCCTGCATCATCAACTACAATAATGGTCACTTTATTACTGTCAGACAACGCTGGATTCAATGTGATTTTAAACTGACCATTGGCATCGGCCGTAGTGGTGGCGATAACTTGTGAATTTGCATCTAATATTTGAATGGTACTGTTGGGTTCGGCGGTACCAACAAGTTCTGTTCCAGCTTTATTAACTTCAATCTTGGGTTGATCAGGTCGCAGCGTATCTTTGCCCATTTCAACCGTCTGCGCTTCAGATTTATTGCCCGCTTTATCTTCCACAATAACTTTAGCAGTCTCACCCGCTTGCAAAGAATCACTTAATGAAATGGAAAAATTACCATCACTTGCTGCAATAACTGGCCCACCTAAAAGCGTTATACCATCGGCAGCATAAACATAAATTTTTGCGCCAGCTTCTGCCAAACCTGAGACAAACTTACCGCTTTCATCTACTTGTGCATTTGCGGAATCAGGAGCAATCGTATCTTTGCTACCCGTTAAAATCGTCGCTTGCGAACTATTTCCCGCTTGGTCTTTAGCGTACAAAATCACACGATTACCATCTGTAATCGCTTCATTCAAAGTAATTGTATAGTTGCCATCAGCATCTGCTTTAGATTGGCCAATAATATTGCCTTTAGCATCAACGATATAAACCGTTGCACCAGCTTCCGCCTTGCCAGTTACAATTTTTCCGTCAATATCAAAGCTACCTGTTGGGGTACTTGGCGGTGTTTTGTCATCACTTGAGGATTTATCATCTTCTTTATCAAATGCAAGTAGGTATACCGCTTCTGCACCTAAAATTGCTAATCCCGCCTTAAGTAGCGATGGCGAACCATCGTCCTCACTTGCCACTTCAGTGGCTTGAACCGGCGTTGCTGCTTGATTTAACTGAGTTGATGATAAAGGCTGCATAAATTCATTTACAGAACGATAGCTAATTGTTTTGCCATCTACATCCATTTCAACCAGTTCAAATTGGGCTGGTCCACTATGTAAAACGAGAGAATTTTCAGAACCAAAGTCATCTGTATAAAAATGATCAATCACAATTTTTTGACCATTTTTCAGGGTAATCACACATTGATTACCCACCCGATGGATCGATTGAATATCCTCTGGCTTAAGTTCTAACTGAATGATGGACGGTTGAGATATTTGTATTTTTGGAGCCTGAGTTTCTTTTAAAATCGTTTGATCTTTCTTCGATATCACGACAATTTTTGTCATTTCTTCCTCAGTGTTATTTTGAAATAAACATCTAATAAATAATTAGTTAAGTACCTTATCAAATTGAAACTGAACAGACAAACCATTCTGGATGTTTATTCGGCAGAAATATTATTATTTAAATTTCAACTTAAATTCTACTATGAAGTGAAGCATTGATTAACTTTTGGAAACAAGCAAGATCCGCCAGCATTTCTGCTGCTAACAAAATCACAATGTAAACGAACCCTCCAAATATAAATCAAATCGACTATAGCTGTTCCTTTGGATCTATCCATTTTAAAATTTTAGATTCAGCCAAATCTGAATATTCAAACTTATCTAAATATTTAAAGCAGACATTATCGCTTTACATAAAAAAAGCTCACCGAAGTGAGCTTTAAATACTTTATATTAAAAAGATTTATAGTTTTGGATCACGCAGTTGAACCAAGCTTGCATTGGCTTTACTCAAAGATTCCATGACTTTTGACATCACGGCTGGAACCAATGAATCTGCCATTTGTGCCGCTTGTAGACCTAACTTTTCACCCAAAGTTGGTTTTTTTCGAGTTTCGATTACATAAACATCATGCTGAGGTAATAAACTCAACAAGTATTCATCAGAAGTTTTGAGCTGATCAACCAAGTTCAAATCGAGTGCATCTTGACCATACCAATGCTCACCTGTTGCCACTTTTTCAACATTGAGCTGCGGACGGTATTTTTCAACAAAGTGTTTGAACAAGTTATGGGTTTGTTGCAACTCTTCTTCAAACTTCGCCTTACCTTCTTCGGTATTTTCACCAAACATAGTCACAGTACGTTTGAACTGACCCGCAGTGTACAGTTCAAAGTCAATATGCTTTTCTTTCAATAGACGGTTAAAGTTCGGTACTTGAGCAACCACACCAATTGAACCAACAACGGCAAATGGTGCTGAAATAATTTCAGAGGCAATACATGCCATCATATAACCGCCACTTGCAGCGACTTTATCGACACAAATCGTCAGTTTAAAACCTGCATCACGTAGGCGAACTAATTGTGCAGCTGCCAGACCATAACCATGTACCATGCCACCCGGACTTTCTAAACGAAGCACCACACGGTCTCGTCCCACTTTAGCCGTGGCTAAAATAAGCGTAATTTCTTCACGTAAGCTTTCAACTGCTGAAGCGGCGGTATCACCTTTAAAGTCCAATACATATACTTTTTCGTTGGTCTTTTTACGGGCACGTGCCTCTTTAGACAATTGCTGAGCCAATTGTAATAGCTCTAATTTTGATGCTGTAGTTTGCGCAATTTTTTTTCGTTGTTCGTTGATGCGTGCATTCAAATGACTGACACGAATTTCAGCAGGCAATTTGGGATTATGAAATAGCATAAAATTTCAAACTCATTTAATTCATATTTATGATTTATAAGATGTGGGTTTCGTCACAAAAATTCAATGTGTATCTAAAAATAATTCTCATTAAATCGGTCAATTGGATTTCTTACTCATTAATTCCAAATGTTTATTCGAATATTTAGCAAGTTAGAAAATAAAAAAGAGCCATATGACTCTTTTTAAATTTAGCTTCACTGATCTAGATAAATTAACCAAAACGACCGGTAATATAGGCTTCTGTTAATTGATGATCTGGCTGCGTGAAGACTTTTTCAGTGGCATTCACTTCAATCAAATCGCCTAAATGGAAGTATGCAGTACGGTCTGATACACGTGCTGCCTGTTGCATTGAGTGTGTCACAATTGCAATGGTGTATTGATTGGAAAGTTCAGAAATCAATTCTTCCACTTTTGCAGTCGCAATTGGATCCAGTGCAGAACACGGCTCATCCATCAAAATCACTTCAGGTGACACTGCAATGGTACGAGCAATACATAAACGCTGCTGCTGACCACCAGAAAGCCCCGTACCCGGCTGGCTTAAACGATCTTTTACTTCATCCCACAAACCTGCTTTACGCAAGCTATTTTCCACAATTTCTTCCATATCGTATTTATCACGTGCCAAGCCATGTAGTTTTGGGCCATAAGCGACGTTGTCAAAAATAGACTTTGGAAATGGGTTTGGCTTCTGGAAAACCATACCTACTTGTGCACGAAGTAAAACCACGTCTAGGTTTGGGTCATAGATATCCTGATTATCTAACATCACTTTACCCGTAACGCGACATGTATCAATCGTGTCATTCATACGGTTTAAGGTACGTAAGAAAGTCGATTTACCGCAGCCCGATGGTCCAATAAATGCAATCACTTCATTTTCATAAATGTTGAGATCAATGCCTTTAATCGCTTCAGACTCACCATAGTACACATGCACATCATTGGTACTGATTTTCACATTTGCCGACTTTGCATCTTTCTTTTGACTTGCTTGCGTGTCGAACTGTGAAACGAAAGATGTGGTCTTTTGCGTTTGACTGCCTTCGGCAGAGGTAAATTGTGTGTGTTCTTGATTCACGGATTTATCCTGATCTAAAGAATTCTGCTTAGATGTAGCAACTGTATTCATATCATGCGCCCTCTTACCAGCGTACTTCAAATTTCTTACGTAACCAGATCGCCAAACTGTTTAGGCCGATCATGAGCGCAAGAAGTACAATAATTGCTGCCGAAGTACGCGCTTCAAAGAAGTTACGTAATTCATTACCTTGCCATAAGAAAATTTGAACAGGTAAAGCAG
This sequence comes from Acinetobacter sp. ANC 5054, assembly GCF_002135295.1. Lineage (GTDB taxonomy): Bacteria > Pseudomonadota > Gammaproteobacteria > Pseudomonadales > Moraxellaceae > Acinetobacter. Next base: position 100,827 of record NZ_NEGG01000002.1, read on the forward strand.
TTGATTGATCTAATGGTGTTGCTGGTACACTCGCCACAAAGGCGCTCATACCAATGAGTAATAATGGAGCGGTTTCACCCAAAGCCTGTGCTACACCAATGATACCGCCAGTTAAAATACCCGGCAGTGCAAGCGGTAGTACATGGTGGAAAACCGTCTGTAAACGTGATGCGCCTAGACCTAAAGCAGCTTGACGGATCGAAGGTGGTACTGCTTTCAGTGATGCACGAGTCGTAATAATTACTGTTGGTAAAGTCATTAAACTCAGTACTAAACCACCGACTACAGGGGCCGACAATGGCATGTGCATCCAACCAATAAAGATCGCTGCACCCAACAAACCAAAGACAATCGAAGGAACAGCTGCCAAGTTGTTAATGTTGACTTCAACAACATCGGTAATCCAGTTCTTTGGCGCAAACTCTTCAAGGTAAATTGCAGATGCCACACCAATAGGAATCGAGATTACGATCACAATCAGCATCATGAACAATGAACCCATAAATGCGCCCGCAAGTCCTGATGTTGCTGGTGAACTACGTGAGTCTGGATTTTTAAAGATATCTGTATTAAAGGTGCTACTAATGACGCCATTAGCTTTTAGGTTGTCTGCCAATTGACGAACTTCAGGACTGAGCTGTTGTTGATCATCTGGCAAACTACGGTCAATATTTCCTGCTAGCCACACATCGACATTGGCATCTGCAAGGATTTTCAAGTCTTGTTTTTTACCAATTAATGATGGATCAGCCATGACCATGTCACGTAAACGATATGATTCTGAACTGGTATAAAGACTGTTTAATTCGTCACGTTGCGGTGCAATTGCTGGATCTTTGGCAACGATGCCATTTACGATTAACGCATCCCAATCCACCATACCCATTTCAGTTTGCCAAGCAATGTAACGCTCTTGATACTGTGCCGGTGATTCACCTTGTTTCTGTACAGGTTTAGCACCAACATTAATAATCGCTGGGTCAAAATAAACAGGAACCGTCATACTGCTTTGCCAAAATGCAGGTAAACCCTTGGCTAAAATACTGCCGAACAGCAATACGACAAAGAGTAAACCCGTTATCACAGCACTAAAGCCAAGTACACGGAAAGTCTTTTCTTTACGGTGACGCTTTGCCAATGAGCTTTCGATCGTTTTCTTACGTTTTTCACGTAGCGCTTGCGCCGCTTGTGGATCAAAGCCTTGATCCATATTTGATGTATTCGTAGTCGTCATTCGTATTGCTCACGGTATTTACGCACGATGTACAGTGCAACAATATTCAGGCCCAGAGTAATGACAAACAAAGTCAAACCAAGCGCAAAGGCAACTAGTGCTTGCGGGCTTGCAAAGTCTGTATCACCTGTTAATTGGTTCACGATGGTAATCGTTACCGTAGAAACCGCTTCAAGTGGATTGATATGTAGCAATGGACTATTCCCTGCTGCAAGCACCACAATCATGGTTTCACCAATGGCACGTGACGCAGCAAGTAAGAATGCGCCGATAATCCCCGGCAGTGCCGCTGGAAGAACAACTTGGCGAATGGTCTCAGATTTGGTTGCGCCTAAGCCCAGTGAGCCATCTCGCAGCGCGCGAGGGACTTGAGTAATGATGTCATCTGATAAAGATGATACGAATGGGATGATCATAATCCCCATCACAAAGCCAGCGGTTAAGGCACTTGTTGCATTAATATCCAGTCCAATCATTGCACCCAAGTCTTTAGCAAATGGGCCAATGATCATCAAGGCAAACACACCATAGACAATGGTCGGAATACCTGCGAGTACTTCAATTGCTGGTTTCGCCCAAGAACGGAAACTTGGTTTAGCATATTCAGCTAGATAGATTGCAATCATTAAGCCGACTGGCACTGCTACCAATAGCGCGATGCCACTGACCATGAGTGTTCCCCATAGCAATGGAAGCAAACCATAACTGCCTTCTGCATTTCCCGATGTACTAAAACCGGGGTTCCACTCTGTGCCAAAGAAGAAATCCAGTGGGCTCACAAAGCTAAAGAAGCGCATCGCTTCACTGAACATTGACATCACAATGCCGACAGTGGTCAAAATCGCCACGCCTGAACATAGTGCCAATGCAATATTTAAGACTTTTTCAACTTGGTTACGGGCACGATATTTTTCAGCAATGCGGCGTTTAGCCATAACTAAACCAATCAATGCCGCACAAATTACAACTGCAAGTTTTGCAAACGAACCTATATTTTCAATTTTCTTTAATTGTTCCGCTGCTGCAATTTCATATGCTGCTGGTGTATCACTTACCCCAAAGCCCGAAGCAATCGCTTGAACACGATCGACCATGACACTTGTCGTCGCAGGGTCTAAGCTTGCACGAATATTTTCAGGAACATTATTTAAAATAACATGTTGGAAAATACTGGGTTCAACCAAGTTCCATACAATCAGAATTAAAAAAGCGGGAATACCACACCAGAGCGCGACCAAGACACCGTAGTAACCCGGTCTTGAATGTAACATTGCTGAATTATTGCCTTTGCCTGCAAGTTTACGACTCTTGGTCAAACCCACTTGATAAGCAACTGCAATGATTGCGAGCAATACACCAATGAGTAGCAGATTCATGTAATCTCCACTGTTTTTTCAACCATCAAACGTTGAAAAAACTGTTTCTTTGCAAAAAACCAATGGCAGGTCATCCCTGCCATCAGCTATTTCAATCCTATTATTTAACGGCTTTGCCCGCTTTGAAGTTCGCAAGAACCGCAGCACGTTCTTTGTCTGACATTGAAATCAGACCCGCTTTTTCAAGCTTAGAACCTTTACCAGAAACTTTTTTGCTCACAAAGAATTCTGTAAATTCTTTTAAGCCTTTAATTGATTTTAAGTGCTCGCCTTTCACGTAGAAGAACAATGGACGAGATACCGGGTAAGAACCATTCAGAATTGTTTTCTCTGATGGCGCAACGTTATTCACTGTCGCTACGCGTAATTTGTCACGGTTTTGGTCATAAAAACCTAGACCAAATACACCTACTGCATTTGGTGAAGTTTTTAAACGTGCCAATGTTTCTGTGTAATCGCCCGCAATTTCAATCACGCGACCATCTTTACGGAAAGTTGAACATGCTTTCTTTTGTGCATCTTTATCTAAAGCTTTGATTGCTGCATACGTTTCACAGCCTGCATCAACCATTTTTTCTTGGAATACTTCACGTGTACCGTGGTTCGATGCTGGAATGACTAAAGTAATTGCTTCGTTTGGTAATGTCGGATCAATTTGGTTCCAACGTGTATATGGGTTAGCAACCATTTTACCGTTTGATGGTAATTCAGCAGCTAAGGCAGCATATACGTGTTGTGGACGTAATTTAAATGCCGCTTTTTTTGCATTTGAAGCAAAGACGATACCGTCATAGCCTATTTTAATTTCTAAAATTTGGTTTACACCGGCTTTTTTACAAGCAGCAAGTTCAGTGTCTTTAATTTTACGAGATGCGTTTGCAATGTCGATTGTGTTGTCACCAACGCCATTACAGAATTGTTTCAGACCACCAGAAGTACCGCCTGAACCAACAACAGGTGCTTTAAATTGTGGGAATGTATTACCAAACTCTTCCGCAACGATACTTGCATAAGGCAGTACAGTTGAAGAACCAGCAATTTGGATCGTGTCACGAGCTGCATTTGCAGTTGTTGCAACAGTTGCCCCAGTGATTGCCACAGCAAGTGCGATATGATTTAAGCGCATTCTCATCTCTCTTTATTGATGCATTTATTGGAGTACGCCACTTTTTATTAAAGTCTTGTACTTTTTCGATACCTGCATTTTGATTTTAGAGTATGACAGTTAAGTTACACCTTTATGACGCTTTTATGATAATTGATGATTGGCCTTTGATTTAAATATATTTCCTTAATTTTCAATATGTAATAAATTTTATCAAGGTATAAATCTGTTTAATTTCTAATTTAAGATTGGTAATATTTCACGCATATGTCACATTTTGTCTTAATTTAAATTTCAATTTTCGAATGAAATCCGCAAATCTTCCAATTCATTGATTGCAATATTTCATTCTTGTGAATGCGAAAACGATATAAGTGAAATAGTTTAACGTTCGTTTTTAGGTCAGCGGATTCCATTAATTAAATTTTTCATAACAGCCCACTACCTTACATACTTATCAAAGGTGAAATGAAGACAGATGTATAAATCACTAAGTCATGAATACATTCAACCTTGATCTAAACTTCAAATGCGATAAGTAGGTTATTTTTCAATGGTTGCGGTATTGTGAAATACATCTGCCTTTTACCGAAACGCTGACGATTCATTTTTCAAACGATAGCAAACTAGTGATTATGAATGCGACTTCAGCTATGACAGCCCGTTCTACACGCCTATTTGGGCCCATATGTCTAATTATCACAATGAATTGCCTGTAGAGGATGCTTAGGACTTTAAGCTAAAAATATTTGAGGAAGACCGTTTAGCCTCTGAATCGCAAAAGCCTGAATTCTTACCACTAGACTTGAGTATAGAAGCACATTTTCCAGCCGATCGCTGTTCGAGTATGTACCGAAAACTATTGCAAAAGTAAGGTTTTAGTCCATTGTTTGCGGCTTAAGTAATATCACCGATTTTGTAAAAGTGAATGGACGCTCTTTATCTATCACATTTATGCCCCCTCATCCCAACCATCTCCCAAAGGAGAAGGAACTACGGAGATTAATTTTAAGTCATACTCAATATCATTTGATTTCATTAAATTAATTGCAAAATCTATTTTAACCATCAGATCTTTAATGATTATCAAATCACATGACAAGCGGCATGGATGCCGCAAAGCAGCACTGAGGGATAGGACATCCCTTCAGTGCTGCAAAGGATTTTTGTTACTTTTCATCCTTGAAAAGTAAGGCCTCACCACACATTACAAAGACATGTTAATCCCAAAAATTTCGGTTGAAAGACAATAAAAAAGGAGCTCTTACGAGCCCCTTCTTCTACAACTACCAAATGACGATTAATCAATCGCAGGTGTATATGTACCGTCAGCGATTGCATCTTTAATACGATCTGCCTCAGCAAGCACAAGTGCAAGCAAGTTCTTCACGTTGTCCAAAGTTGCCACTGGGCTTAAAGTGGTCATTTTCAATGATTGAACCTGACCTACTTTCGTTACACCAATATTCGCTTCGCCACGTGCAAACAATTCGTCTGCAACGTTTTGGTTCAGTGTATCAAGCAATTCCGCTGGATAACCTGCTGGAATTACACGGAACAATACAGATGCGAATTGTGGATCAACCAACATTTCAAGACCATCCGTTGCATCAATATATGCTGCAACATCACGTGTTAAACCCACACCGTGATCGATCATCGAACCGTAAAGCTCTTCACCCAATGCTTCAACTGTCATCCACAATTTCAACGCATCAAAACGACGAGTTGTTTGTAGTGATTTAGACACCAAGTTAGGAACGCCATGCTCTTCATCATAAGCAGAGTTTAAATACTCAGCTTCATAGTGCATGAAACGGTAATTTGCTTCGTCTTTCAGTAAGAACGCGCCACATGAAATCGTTTGGAAGTAATGCTTATGGAAATCAAGCGTTACAGAGTCAGATAGCTCAATACCATCTAACATTGAACGATAGTCATTTGAAAGAATCAGTGCACCACCCCATGCAGCGTCGATATGCATCCACGCGCCATATTTATTGGTGATTTCACGTACTTCTTTCAATGGATCAATTGCGCCTGCATCGGTTGTACCCGCAGTTGCAACCACACATGCCACAATCTTACCTTCCGCGTGAAGGTGCGCCATGGTTTTCTCAAGTGCGTCCATGTCCATGCGTGCATTTGCATCTACAGGAACAGTCACCACAGATTGGAAGCCCATGCCCATCATCGCCATGTTCTTTTGCACAGAGAAATGTGCATTTTCAGAACAGATGACTTTAACGTTACGCATTGCGTCGCTTGGTACACCATCACGCTGAACAGACCACGGATTGCCGTTTTCGTCTTTCCAGTTTTTCGCGATGCACGCATCACGTGCAAGCAAAACGCCCATCAAGTTAGACTGTGTACCGCCAGAAGTGAATACACCTGCTTGACCTGCACCATAGCCTACTTTTTGGCGAAGCCAGTCGATCAACTGAACTTCCATCAATGAACCTGCAGGGCTTTGGTCCCATGAGTCCATCGATTGGTTTGTTGCGTTAATTAGCACTTCTGCGATTTGACTGGTCACCATGGTTGGGCAATGCAAATGCGCAAGTGAATGCGGATGATGCACTTTTAAGCTTTTATTTAAGAAAAGCTCAACCATACGATCAAGAGATTTTTGTACACCTAAGCCTTCTTTAGAAGGATTGAAAGCGATTGCAGAGCGAAGCTCTTTAATGCTACCGCCCGTGTACATTTTGTCATTTTGCAACCATGCAGATACAGCTTTTACAGCTGAATCCATTGCCGACTGATAGTCAGCAATGGATTGTGCATCATTGCAGAATAACGCTTTACGATGTTCTGCAAAATCTACCATGTCTTATGCGCCTCGAGTTGCAACAAGTGCTTCAGCAAGTGCTTTCTTGAAGCGAACAATGACTTCTTCACATTCAGCTTGATTGATGATCAATGGGCAAAGTAAGCGAATCACTGTACCGTTACGACCACCTTTTTCTAATAACAATTTGTTATCGAAACATGCAGCTTGAATTGCTGCTGCCAATTGACCATCACCTGGTAATGAACCCATGTGATCAGCTGGTTTACGTTCGTCAACGATTTCAACACCAATCATCAAACCAAGGCCACGCACATTACCGATACATGGAAATTCTGCCGCTAATTTTTTAATTTCAGCTTGTAAGAAATCACCACGTTCTTGCGCGTTTTGAGCCAAGTTTTGTTCTTTAATGGTTTTGATCGTTGCAAGACCCGTACCCATCGCCAATTGGTTACCACGGAAAGTACCCGTGTGACCCGCTGGTTGCCAAGCGTCGAACTTACGTTTAATACCAAGCACTGCAAGCGGTAAGCTACCACCAACAGCTTTAGACATTACAACGACGTCTGGCTCAATACCCGCATGTTCAAAGGCAAACATTTTACCTGAACGTGCAAAGCCCGCTTGAACTTCATCAAGAATCAACACGATGTTGTGCTTTTCAGTCACTTCGCGGATTTTCTTCAACCATTTTACTGGTGCAGTCACTACACCGCCTTCACCTTGGATCGCTTCCAAGATCACAGCAGCAGGTTTTGTTACACCGCTTTCTACGTCTTCAATGAAGTTTTCGAAATAATACGTTAATGCGTCAACACCCGCTTCACCACCAAGACCCAATGGGCAGCGGTACTCATGCGGATATGGCATAAATTGAACACCCGGCATTAAACCGTTCACAGCGTTCTTCGCAGACAAGTTACCTGTCATTGCTAAAGCACCGTGAGTCATACCATGGTAACCACCTGAGAAGCTGATTACTGAACTACGACCAGTGTAGGTTTTGGCTAATTTAATTGCTGCTTCTGTACCATCTGCACCAGACGGGCCACAGAACTGTAGACAATACTCTTCCTTACCACCTGGTAATTGCTCAAGTAGTGCTTCAGTGAAAGCATCTTTTAAAGGTGTTGTTAAATCCAAAGTATGCAAAGGGAGACCACTAGCAAGTGTGTCTTGAATACTTTGAACGACCGCAGGGTGATTATGGCCTAATGCCAAGGTCCCTGCCCCAGCTAAACAATCGAGGTACTCTGTACCTTCAACATCGGTAACCCAGCAACCTAAGGCTTTTGCTATCGCAAGTGGAAGTTTACGTGGATAGCTACGAACATTCGATTCCATCTGACTTTGGCGAGTTAAATAGTATTCGTTAGTAGACTTAGGGGCAGAATTTACTGAAGAAACGCTCATATCGAATTACCATCTCTGATATGGGTTAAAAGAAATAAGTCGGGGGACTTTCGGTCTTTTGACTCGGTGCTTTATGAGTTTCCAGTTAGTTTTAAAAGCTCTTTGTGTAATGGCTAACTAGACGGCGGATGATACAGTTTTTTTCAGAAAAATAAATCACTTTTATGATCAAATAATTGGATAATTCTGCAAAAAAATTGATCATCCCTTTTTACTGTTTGAATTATCATCTTAACGTGTGACAAAACAAAGAAAACCCTTTTAGTTTATGCTTTTTTACTACTTATGCAGGATTATTGTAATTTTCAAATAAATATTAATTTAAATTAATAATTTATAATGAATTTTAAAATATAATGTGATTATATTTTGTTGGTAAATTTACAAAGCTGCCACAGATTTTCCTTTTATCCAGCACAATCACCTTTTAATATAAATCCATAAGCCAAATCAATCATTCTTAAAGAAGAATAGGTCATAACAATGCGTAAAATTATCTTATCTAGTCTCCTCGTAGCATCTGCATGTGGTCTTGCGACGCTTACACAAGCTGCTGACCCATTAAATTACAACATTGTGAATATTCAAGCCGATGCTACTCGCAAAGTTTCAAATGATGAAATGCTTGCGGTTTTGTTTATTGAAAAATCCAACAAACAACCTGCTGAACTCGCAACTCAAATTAATCAGTTGATGAGTCAAGCGGTTGCAACAGCGCGTAAATACCCACAAGTTAAAATTGAAACAGGATCTCAATCTACCTACCCCATTTATGACAATGACAATCGTAAATTAAAAGAATGGCGTGGTCGTGCTGAAGTGCGTTTAGAAAGTACAGACTTTAAAGCGGCAAGCCAATTGATCAGTGAGTTACAACAAAACTTCCAAACTCAATCGATCAATTTTACAGTGTCCGATGCTCAACGTAAAAAAGTGGAAAATGAATTGATGGTAGAAGCCTCAAAAAACTTCCAACAACGCGCTCAAGCCTTAGCACAAGCGTGGAGTAAGTCAGGTTATAATTTGGTTAATCTGAATTTAAATACTAGCAATTATGGCGGTCAGCCCGTACCACGCATGGCAATGATGAAAGCTGCGATGGCAGATGCCGTGCCTGAACAAGAAATGGCAGCTGGTGAATCAAATATTACTGTCAATGCCAATGGTTCGATTCAATTTAAATAATTAAATTCATTTTAAGAAACCGTGCTTTAGCGCGGTTTTTTTTGATTACAAATTTCACTTATTCTTTATTTAAATTAAAAAGTCTATTAGCTTAATCAAATTCATAGTTTTAAATGATAATCATCCTTATTTAAATTTATCACACTCAAGATTATGATACGCGCTCTCTCCATTGCTCACACTTTTATGTATAGTTCAAGCAAAAAATCTCCAAAGCTTCAAAACTTCCCGTTATTACCGCTGAGTATTGCCGTAGGTATAAGCATGGTTACCACTATGGCTTCTGCTGCTGAAAATACAGAGACAGCACAAGCTGATGTTTTGCCGACCATCACCATTGAAACTCAAGGTAACTGGCTGGAAAACGCCAATGAAAAAAAGGTGCAAAAGCATGCCGGTGCGCGAACCATCATTGACCTTAAACGCTTAAATGAAAGCGCAGCAACATCTCTTAAAGATGCGTTACGCCAAGTTCCCGGTGTTCAGGTTCAAGAAAATAATGGTACTGGCGGTAGCGATGTTTCATTAAATATTGGCGTTCGAGGATTAACCTCTCGCCTCTCTCCACGTTCAACTGTGTTGATCGATGGCATACCAATGTCATTTGCACCGTATGGCCAACCACAGCTTTCGATGGCGCCAGTTTCATTGGGAAATGTGGAATCTGTTGATGTAGTCCGTGGCGCAGGTTCTGTTCGTTTTGGGCCACAAAATGTCGGCGGTATTATTAATTTTGCCACGCGTAGCATTCCTGAAGAATTTAAAGGTACAGTGGCATTAAACTCTGAATATGCAACAGGCACAGATCAGGTAAAATTAAGTCCTAGTCTGTTTGTTGGTGGTACATTAGATAATGGTTTAGGTCTTGCCTTGCTTTATTCAGGTACTAAAGGTAATGGTTATCGTGAAGCGAACAATAAAAATGACATTGATGATGTCATGTTAAAAACCGCTTATGACATAACTGATCAGGATAAAATCGCATTAAATTTCCATCACTACGATGGTACAGGTGAAATGCCTGAAGGTTTAAGCGCTGCTGAATTCGAAGCAAATCCATATCAAACGTCGCATTATCGTGACTTTTTCACTGGCCGTCGTTCAGACGTATCCTTACGTTATACACATAAAGATGACACGAACAACTTTGAACTTTTAAGTTATTACATCGACTCATTCCGTACTAGTAACCTTGAATCCATTTTAGCCAATGGCAATCATCGCTTAGATACTTCACCGCGCGATTATAAGGTCTTTGCCATTGAGCCACGTTATTCACGTAGCTATAGCTTAGGGAGTACGCTGAATGAAGTGACTGTCGGCTACCGTTATATGGATGAAGAAAGCACCGAGCTCGCAGGTCGTACTGAATACGCAGAAGCTGCTGAACCCGGTCAATTTATTGCACGTACCCGTAGTGCGGGTGGCACCAAAGCACACGCTGCTTATATCGATAACCGTATAGAACTGGGTAAATGGAATATTACACCCGGCGTTCGTTTTGAATCGATTAATACGCAAAACAGTTTTAGTGCCTATAAAAATGGCGTATTACAAAATACTGTTCATCCATCGATTCAATCAGATGAATTTTTACCAAGTTTAGCTGTCCTGTATAAAGCAACTGACCATTGGAATTTCTTTGCCAACGCAGGTGTTTCGTTTGGTCCACAGCAATATAACCAATTAGCAACAACGCAAGGCACTACAGCGGTCACTACGTTAGATGGCTTACATCCTGAAAAGTCTAATAACTATGAAATTGGTACCAAATATTTAGGCAATGGTTTGAGCGCTGAATTGACTGCGTTTTATCTAGATTTTGACAAAGAACTGATTTTAGAACGCGATGCTGCAAATAATGGCATATGGACTGACCTCGGTGCTACAAGTCATAAAGGGATCGAAACCGGTTTTAGCTATGACTTTGGACATTTAGCTGACAATCTCGAAGGCTTGAAAGCCTATGGTAATTACACCTATACCAAAGCTGTTGCTGAAGCAGGTAACTTTAAAGGTAAGGATTTGCCCTTCTATTCACAAAATGTCGCAAACTTTGGCTTAGGCTATAAATATGATGCTTGGTCAATCAATGCCGATATGTACGCACAATCTAAACAACGTGCCCCAGGTAACCAAGATTCGGGGATCTACCAAACTGAAGAAACTGAAAATGGTAAACTGGGCAATATTCCAGGCTATTCAACTTTCGCTGTGCGTACCGGCTATGACTTTAGTGGTTCGCTACAAGGGGTTAAAGTTGCTGCTGGTATTAAGAATGTGTTTGATAAACAGTATTTCACCCGTTCATCAGATGCAACAGGTGGTAAATATATCGGGCAGCCACGTACCTTCTTCTTACAGACTTCTTTCGACTTTTAAACTGGTCTAAATATAAAATCCCACCGCGTGTGGGATTTTTATTGAATAACACATATGGACATCCATATATTCATATGTAAAGATATATGCAAATCCATATATATAGATTGACATGGAACAAACTGAATTTTTCAAATTACTTGCAGATGATACTCGTCTGAACATCATCATGCTGTTGGCATGTAAAGGTGAACTCTGTGTCTGCGAACTCACCGAGTCCCTTGAATTAAGCCAACCCAAAATTTCACGTCATTTGGCATTACTGCGTTCATCGGGTGTGCTGAGTGATCAGCGTAAAGGTCAATGGGTCTATTACTCCATTCACCCTGCACTGCCTACTTGGTGTACACAAATACTTGATGTTATGCGTCACCAAGAACGATTTAAAAACCTCGATTTAAATTCCCAAAAAAACACAACAACATTGTGTGAAACACTATGAATTTTTTATTTCTATGTACTGGCAATAGCTGCCGTAGCATTTTATCTGAAGTTCTTTTTAATGAGCGTGCCCCTGAAGGTTTCCGTGCCTATAGCGCAGGTAGTAAACCTTCAGGACAAGTCCACCCGTTTACTTTAAAAACCCTGCACAACCTCAATCTACCTACTGAGGGCTTGTCGAGTAAAACCATCGCAGCATGTGAACAATACCAACCCGATGTGGTGATTACTGTTTGTGGATCAGCTGCGCAAGAAGCCTGTCCTATTTTTCTTGGTTCTGCCATCAAAGCACACTGGGGCTTAGAAGATCCTTCCCATTTAGAGCTTGCAGATGACATAAAACTTGCAGCATTTCTAGATACTGTGGCGCATATTAACCGCCGTTTAGATGCATTATTTGCGCTCGATTTTAAGCAATTAAGTTGTGAAGAACTCAACCAAGAAATCCAAAAAATTTCAGAGATCCAATAATGGCTGCTGCAAAACTGTCTTTTCTGGACCGCAATCTAACGCTATAGATTTTTATTGCGATGGGCTTAGGCATAGGAATTGGCATCTATTTTCCAAGAGCTTCTATAGGTTTAAATCAAATCACTGTGGGCAATGTCAACATCGCCATTGCGATTGGTTTAATTCTGATGATGTATCCACCTTTAGCCAAAGTGGATTACCAAACACTACCTGAAGTTTTTAAAGATAAACGCACTTTAACTTTGTCATTACTACAAAATTGGGTCATTGCACCTTGTTTAATGTTTATTTTGGCAATCGTATTTTTACAGCAGTATCCAGAATACATGACCGGCTTGATCTTAATTGGTTTAGCACGTTGTATTGCGATGGTTCTAGTTTGGAATGATCTAGCTTGCCGGGATAACCAATATGTTGCGGCTTTAGTGGCATTTAACAGTATTTTTCCAAATTGCATTTTTTAGTACCTACGCATGGCTCTTTTTGAGTTTTTTACCACCTTATTTTGGTATAGAAGCACAAGTGATCCAAGTCAGCTTTTGGACCATCACACATTCAGTATTGGTGTATTTAGGTATTCCCTTCCTGCTCGGTTTCCTGACGCGTGCAATATTGGTAAAACAAAAAGGTCTGGCTTGGTATAAAAATCAATTTATACCCAAAATCAACCCCATCAGTTTAATCGCATTACTCTTTACCATTGTGGTGATGTTTAGCCTCAAAGGTGCAGATGTCGTGAGCCTTCCGATGGATGTACTGCGTATAGCCATTCCGCTGACGATTTACTTCGTTGCCATGTTCTTTATGAGCTTTTTAATGAGCAAATATATGGGTAATAATTACGCTAAGACAACTGCCATTTCATTTACCGCTGCGGGGAATAATTTTGAACTGGCTTTAGCTGTTGCGATTGCGACTTTTGGTATAGCCTCACCTGTTGCATTTACCACCATCATTGGCCCTTTGGTCGAAGTTCCAGTCCTGATTGCTTTAGTCAGTGTTTCGCTTTGGCTCAAACGAAAACTGTATTCGGAGTCTTAACATGAAATTACCAAATATTAATATCGACTTATTGAAGACGCCGCAATTTAAGCAGATTCAAGCACAAGAACTGGCTCATCCACCACGTATATTATTGCTCTATGGGTCTAACCGCGAACGCTCATTTAGCCTCCTAACGGTATTGGAGGCGGGTCGAATCCTTGAACATTTTGGTGCTGATGTACGGATTTTCCATTCTAAAGGCCTTCCTTTACCTGAAGATGCTGAAATTACTCACCCTAAAGTTCAAGAACTACATGAATTATTAGCGTGGTCAGAAGGCATGGTATGGTGTTCACCAGAACGCCATGGTTCAATGAGCTCCATTTTGAAAGCACAAATTGATTGGATACCACTTGCAGCTGGCGCTATTCGTGCCACGCAAGGCAAAATACTGGCTCTTATGCAAGTTTGCGGTGGTTCGCAGTCCTTCAATGCAATCTATCAAATGCGAATTTTGGGGAGATGGATGCGTATGATTACAATTCCAAATCAATCTTCTGTAGCGAAAGCTTTTACAGAGTTTGACGAACAAGATCGAATGAAGCCTTCTTCTTACTACACTCGCATTGTAGATGTAATAGAAGAACTCTATAAATTTACGCTGATGACTCGTGGTCAATCCGCTTACCTCACAGACCGCTATTCGGAACGCCTAGAAAGTGCTGACAAACTTTCTAAACGGGTCAATCAGGGAAATTTATAACAAAAAATCCCGCTCGAAAGCGGGATTTTTTATATAAGGAAATAATTCTAAAATTAGTAAATCGACATATGATTGCGATGGATCATCTCAAGTGAGCGAGCCTCACCAAGTACTTGATGAACTTTGTCCGAAGCCAGACCTTTAACAATTTCAGCCGAACGCGAACTAAAGTTCACACGACCGACGGCAACACGATGACCTTGTGTATCGACACATTCCACCACATCACCACGTTCAAAATGCCCTTCGACTGCACGCACACCAACGGGCAATAAACTACGATGGTTATCACGAATAGCTTTAACCGCACCATCATCAATGACCAAGCGACCTGCGGTTTGCAAATGAGCCGCTAACCATTGCTGATGCGCTGTGACACGGTCATTATCGGTTATGAATAAGGTACCGAGCAATTCACCTGCCATTACACGTGAAAGAACGTTATCACTATCACCACTCGCAATCACAGTTGGACAACCCGATTTGGCTGCCAAACGTGCTGCACGGACTTTAGTCAACATGCCGCCACGACCGAATTTACCGCCGCCGCCTGCCATATCAAATAAGGTTTCATCCATGGCCCGCACGGTATGGAACAATTTTGCATTTGGATTCGAGCGTGGGTCTGAGTCAAACATGCCTTCTTGGTCAGTTAAAATCACCAACAAATCTGCATGAACCTGACCTGCCACCATCGCAGCCAAAGTATCGTTATCGCCAAAACGAATTTCATCGGTAGATACTGTGTCATTTTCATTAATGACCGGAATCACGCGCCACTCAATCAAGTTCTGCAAAGCATCACATGAGTTGAGGTAACGACGGCGGTCAGCCAAATCATCATGGGTCAATAACACTTGAGCGGTGCGAATAGAACGTTGCTCTAAAACACTCGACCAAGTATGAATGAGGCCCATCTGACCAATGGCAGCACAAGCCTGTAGACTGGGTAGATCTGTGGGTCGGTTGTCTAATTGCATACGAACCATACCTTCAGCCACAGCACCGGAAGACACAAGAATGATCTCGTACCCTGCATTGTGTAGTTCTGCAATTTGACCCGCCCAATGCGAGATCGCGTCCAGATCTAAACCTTTTCCGTTTGCTGTGAGTAAAGATGATCCGATTTTAACAACGATACGTTTACAACCCTTGAGCTGACGCTGACCATCTACCACTTCTATCATCCTGTCCTCAGACTTATTTGCTTTGACTCTAGTTCAGCTATTAACGTACGTAGTACGATTCTGCTTCATCTTCACCATCATCATCTTCATCATCAAAGTCATCACCTTGATCTGCCAGACGTTGTTGACGGCGCATTTCACGATATGCTTCTTTTGCAGCAATTGTTTGTTCACGTGTTTCAGCTTCAAGCTGGTCACGGAATGCTTTAATTTCTGCAGCATATTCAGGATCTTCAACTTCGCGTTCACGTTGTTGTTCAATTTGATCCATCAAGTAGTACACAACATCTTTAGTGCCTTCAAAGGTTAAACCTGAAGTTTTAAAGACTGGACCATCCCATTGCAATTCAGCAAGAATATGATCACACCATTCGTCACGAGTATCGTCCACAAGTTGATCGACTTTGTTCAATACAAGCACAATTGGTAATTTTGAAAGTGTCGGAGAGAATTTTTTCAACTCTTCCAAAATGGCTTTCGCATTGTATGCAGGGTCCGAACCATCAATCGGTTGAACATCGACAATGTGTAATAAAATACGAGTACGTGCCAAATGTTTCAGGAAGCGAATACCAAGACCTGCACCTTCTGCAGCGCCTTCGATTAGACCTGGAATATCAGCCATGACAAATGAGCGGTGACTATCCGCATCAACCACACCTAGGTTTGGCACCATAGTGGTAAATGG
The DNA here is from genome assembly GCF_002135295.1 of Acinetobacter sp. ANC 5054. Classification (GTDB taxonomy): domain Bacteria; phylum Pseudomonadota; class Gammaproteobacteria; order Pseudomonadales; family Moraxellaceae; genus Acinetobacter. The sequence goes on from NZ_NEGG01000002.1 coordinate 116,853, forward strand.
ATAATCTGCAACTTTTGGTTTTGCTGCTGAAACTGCGCGGATAAATGTTGATTTACCTGCGTTAGGCATCCCTAACAGACCAACATCTGCCAGTACTTTTAATTCAAGGCGAATTTCACGATATTCGCCTTTTGAGCCGTGTGTACATTTACGAGGAGAACGGTTGGTTGAAGATTTGAAGTGAGTATTCCCCAAGCCACCTTCACCACCTGCTGCCACTAACACACGCTGACCGTCAGCCACTAAGTCGCCGATGATATCGCCAGATTCTGTATCTACAATAGTTGTGCCCACTGGAACGAGCAATACGGTATCTTCACCGCCACGGCCTGAGCAGTTTGCCCCACGACCATTTTTAGCACGTTCTGCACGGAATTTACGTGTATAACGATAATCTACAAGGGTACTTGTGTCGTTGTCGGCTTGTACAAATACATTACCGCCACGGCCACCATCACCACCATCTGGACCACCAAATGGTACGAATTTTTCACGGCGAAAACTGGCTACGCCATTGCCACCGTCGCCAGCCTCTACGGTAATGACTGCTTCATCAACAAAGCGCATATTTGCCAATCCTCTAAAAACTTTAAAACCGCTTATTCTGCCATATTTTAAAGAATTTCTCGAATAATATTATTCAGCAATACTATAAATTTCATTCATCTTCGTGCTGATGCAAATTTTTAAGATAATCCGCACATAAGTTAAAAATTTATAAACCCAAATTGTGGGCACACATGATTAATTTTTGACTCATTTCATAAAACTCTAAATGCTATTTACGCGCATTTTCCTTTGATTCAATGATCTCAGGTAAGCTTCTTTCAACCCAACCAATCAGATGCATTAATTTTTCTGCTGCCTGCGAACCCATTAAAGTCAATTGATATTCCACTTTAGGCGGCACTACTGGATACACCGTTCTTAAAATAAAACCGTCCTGCTCTAGCATTTTTAAAGTTTGTGCGAGCATCTTTTCACTGATCCCTTCTATACGCTGTTTTAACTCACTAAAACGATGTACACCTTCAGTTAAACAACGCAGTACAAGCACAGACCATTTATTGGTGAGGTGTTCTAATATTTCACGTGATGGACAATCCGTGGATAAAACTTGACCAAGTAATTTACTTGTAGCGTAGGTATTCATTAATTCTTTCCTCAGGCTCACTTACTTACTTTTTGGTACGTACTTACATTTAGTAAGTTATCAGATTAAGATTTAATCATCAAGATCATTTAATCAACAAAAAGAGGGTTTGAAAAATGAAAATTGCAATTACTGGTGCAACAGGTCAACTTGGTCAATTGGTCATTCACTATTTACTGAAAGAACAAGCTGCAGCAAATATTGTCGCTTTAGTCCGTAGTCCTGAAAAAGCCGAAAATTTAAAAGCTCAAGGTGTGGAAATTCGTCATTTTGATTATGATGCGCCAGAAACATTAGTCCCTGCCTTACAAGGGATTGATAAATTACTTTTGATTTCTGCAAATGAAATTGGCCGCCGCACGCCACAGCATAAAGCAGTCATTGAAGCTGCTGTAAACGCAAAAGTACCGTATATCGCTTATACCAGTCTTTTACGTGCAGATACTTCGCCACTCGGTTTATCACAAGAACACCGTGAAACAGAGAGCCTAATAAAAAATAGCGGATTAAGTTATACCTTTCTACGCAACAATTGGTATATCGAAAATTATCTCGCGAGCGTTGCACATGTTGCAGAAACTGGCACTTTATTGGGTGCAGCGAAGGATGGGCAAATTAATGCCGCAACACGTGCTAACTATGCTGAAGCAGCAGCAAAGGTATTAAGTGGCTCTGGCCATGACAATAAAACCTATGAACTCGCTAGCTCTGAAAGTTTTAGCTTGGCAGATTTAGCACAAACCATTGCGCAGGTTTCTGGCAAAGCAGTTCAATATCAAAATCTGTCAGCGACAGATTATACACAAGGACTTTTACACGCAGGCTTACCTGAAGCTTTGGTCTATGTCATTGTCGATGCTGATGTCCACACAACAAATGGCGCGATGTATAGTGATGATAAAACCCTAGAGCAGTTGATTGGCCATCCAACCAGCACTGTTATTGATGCTGTCAAAGCTGCAATTCACAATTAAAACTAATTCATTAAATCTGATAAAAAAGCCCTATGACTGTATAGGGCTTTTTTGATTTGAGTGCATGGATTAAGGTCTTAAACTTTTCAGCGGCAAATCCATATTTATATTTAAATTGGCTTTGGTATTTCGTTCTGCGTTGTACATGGTTGCATTAAAACTGGCAATTTTTCGCATCGTCATCGGATCATTCAGTTTTAACTTCGGCGCAAATTGGTGTACCACATGTAAGTCCACCTTTTCATCAAATTGAAAATGCACAGGCCCATTAAAATTGATACGAATAGGTATGTTATAGCGGCGCTTTAAATGAAATGGCACATCGAGGTGGATCGGAATGTTCATTTTTAAAGGTAATTTCGGTACTAAATTATTTTTAACGACCAAATCAGTAGTGGCTTCTAGAGGCATTATTTGATTGATCTTGATATAGGTCAAATAATCAATATCTACCGAAATTGGGACTTCTACACTAAATTGTAAATCCGCCAGATATTTGCCTTTTAACGGTAGCTGTAGTTTACGGTCTAAAGCGATTTGGGTATCCAAAGTCCCGATGGACTGAGTTTGCAAATAATTGCCCACAGAAATTTTCGTCGGTAATGAATGTGACAATTGAATGTCGGCATTTTTTGCACGCACTTGCATCGACGCATAAATATTTAAATACAACCAAAATAGCACCGCAACCAATAGCACAACTGCGATAAAACTTAAAATGATGCGTTTTGGCGATTGAAAGATCCACATGGCTTACTCCTGAGCTTTCGCTTCAGTTTTGGCATGCTCTCTGTTGAGTCGCAATGTTTTCAAGGGAATCACCAATTCCCCTTTTTTAATTTGAACAGGCAGCGTATTTTGCACATCAACCGTGGCTTTTAATGCCGTTTTAATCGGCACATTCAAGTTTCCTTGAATTGGGATATTGGTTTTTAAATTGGCATTCAATGGAATATGTAAATTTTCCTTCAATACGGTTTTGACTGGTGCATCAAATTTCAAATGGACTTTTTGTTCTAGCGGAATATTAATATTAACGGGGATATCTAGCTGAATCGGAATATTCCCTTTTAATGGCAAAGTCACATCCTGCCCTAAAACTTTGACTTGAACTTGAGTATCTACAGGCAAACTTTGATTAACTTTTAAGGTTTCCCTTACAGGTATCGTGGTTTTAATCGGTACTTGATTATCAAAATACACTCTTGGGGTCAGCGTCTGGGTAAGCGGAATATTTAGATTTTCATGAATCGGAATCTCGGCATTCACCCGCCCTGTTACGTCTACATCAAGCGCATCATGAATTTTCACTTCTGCTTGTAGCGGCTCTTGCAGGTCAATATTGACGCTTTGATTTTCAAGTGGAATATAAATATTGAAGTGTTTAAACACCCATATGGCGAGGAGCACACCAATGAGTGCAGCAAACACGATAAATGCCAATCCACTGAGCATGTGTTTTACTTGCAAACCAAATCCTTTTGCTTTTGTATTTATACAGACTTATCTTGGCTGAATAATGGGTCGAACTTTGCAATTTTTTGTAGCTATTTATTAATAAATTTCAATTATTTAATTTAAAATATTAAAAGAATTTTCCTCATTATACTTAAGCAAAATTATACTTACACTGGCTTAAGCCACAAATATACATGATCATTTTGATCAATCACTTTTTTAGCCCTATATGTAGGCTTCCAATATATTCATTTCCTAAACATAAACTAAAAACATAAAAAAAGAGCCCCAAATGAGGCTCTTTTTTTGCGATTCACTAATTAAGCATTAGTTTCAGCAGGAACTTTTGGATAGCTTACGCCGCCCATTTGTTCAGCAATACGCAATACTTGGCAGCTATAACCTACTTCGTTATCGTACCATACATAAGCAGTTAAACGGTTACCTGAAGTGATTGTTGCTTGCGCATCAAATACACCTGCAGTACGTGAACCGATAAAGTCAGAAGATACAACTTCTGTAGAGTTTGTATAACCGATTTGACCTTGAAGGCTAGAGTTGATTGAAATTTGACGAATGTATTCGTTTACTTCTTCACGATCAACATCTTGACCCAATGTAAGGTTCAAAATTGCTAAAGATACGTTTGGTGTAGGTACACGTACTGAGTTACCAGTCAATTTACCTTGAAGCGCTGGAAGTGCTTTAGCAACCGCTTTAGCAGCACCAGTTTCAGTGATCACCATGTTTAAAGTAGCAGCACGACCACGACGGTCAGCTTTATGGTAGTTATCGATCAAGTTTTGGTCGTTTGTAAACGAGTGAACTGTTTCAACGTGACCATTAATCACTGTGTATTTGTCATTTAACACTTTAAGTGTTGGTGTGATCGCGTTTGTTGTGCAGCTTGCAGCAGAGATGATTGTATCTTCATCAAGGATGTCAGCTTGGTTCACACCGTAAACAACGTTCTTCATGTCACCTTTTCCAGGTGCAGTTAGAATAACGCGTGCAGCACCTGGACATTTAAGGTGTTGAGCAAGACCTTCTGAGTCACGCCATTTACCAGTGTTGTCGATTACAAGTGCATTGTTAATACCGTATGCAGTGTAATCCACTTCAGATGGGTTAGATGCATAGATCACTTTAATGAAGTTACCGTTTGCAATAATTGCTTCGTTTTCTTCATCAACAGAGATTGTGCCAGCAAATGGACCGTGGATAGAATCACGACGTAACAATGACGCACGCTTTTCTAAATCGCCATCAGATGATTTACGAACAACGATTGCTTTAAGGTTAAGACCACGACCTAAACCTGATTGGCTAATCATTAAACGCGCAAGGATACGACCGATGCGACCGAAACCGTAAAGAACAACGTCTCTGTTTTCTACGTTCGTTGCATTTCCTTCAAGTGATTTAACAGCATCAGCAACAAATGCATCTACATCGCCGCCTTTTGCTTTAAATTCTTCAGCAAGTTTGCCAAGATCAATTTCAGCAGTACCGATATTGTCAATTTTTGCCAAAGCTTCAAGAATTGGGAATGTGTTTACTACAGAAAGTTCAACATCCAATACACGAGTACGACGGTGAGCTTTAAGAATTTGGATAACCGAACGGTTAATTAAAGAACGACCGTATACTGTAGCTACGATGTTTTTTTCACGATATAACTGACCCACTAGGGCAATCATACGTTCCGCAAGTTCTTCACGGTTTTTCCAGCGACCTTGGTGCTCTGCATGTAGGGCAACGATAGTGTCTTTGCTCACAGATACGTCCTCTAATTAATTGTAAATCTAAGCTAAATTTCAAAACCCCACAATTGTAATGGAAATCTGCAAATTAATGAATCTAAAAGCAGAGTTCCTACAAGTTATTTTCCATTATATTCACTATCAATTTTAAAAATAGTTGCTTTTAGCATGATGATTTTATGACTGAAAGTGCAAAAAACTCCTTTTTACAGATTTTTTGTCACAAAGTTCTAATTGGAGCTTTATCGGTCAGTTGTGTGTACATCTTTTTAAATTGAAAAGCAAAAGCGATTTATTTAATCTTAATTTGATTTATTTTTATCAGCTTGAAAACTCAATTTTAAGCACAGGTAAATGCGTTCAATTTTCAAAATTATGGGCAAATTGTTCGATGTCAAAATCAAAATAACGCGTACTAAATTCAACCAATTGCGGCAATTTATCCAGTCCATTGTCCCCTTGCGCTAATGCAAAGCGACGATACTCTGGCTCAGCTTTTATATTTTCATCCATAAGCTCAAAATCGAGCGTCACAATATATGCTGCATGTTGTTTGAACACACTTAACACCTGCATAAAAGCATTGCGTTTTAATTGCTGTTTCGCTTTGGTTAATGCTAAAGCGTTGCTTTCATATTCACCCGATTTGGTCATACGTTTGGAAAAACCAACATGCGATGCTGTAGGAGCAACTAAATCATTCAATGTATTTTCAGTATTTAATTGCTGATATTCACTTAAAATTTGGCGCAGCAAATTTGCTAACTCAAGTCTTGGCGCTTGAGACAAAGCGTGAAATTTTTCCCATTCATCTTCATTATGTGGCGTGAATATTTCGTAACGACGTTTTTTTAAGAGCAATAACCACGCCTGTAGTTTTTGTTTGAGATGGTTTAATTCAATATGTTCAATCGCAAAAAATTGAAGTTGTAGTGCATTGAATTCAGCAATCAGATTTTGGCACAGACCCAACATTTTGAAATAGACAAAATCAAATTGCACTGAATCTGTCAGTTGAAATTTAACACTGTGTTGTAATGGTTCTAATATTTCCGATTTTAAAATATGCTCAAACTGATTAAGTACCTGTGATGCATGTTCTGTATGTTCTAGAGTATACAAAAGTGGAATTAACTGCGTATCGACGACCTGCTGTAACTGCTCCACCATGCTCTGTACTTCAAGGGAAATAAAGCCCTGCATTCGAGACAGTTGTAAGACTTGCGCTTTGATCTGTTCAATATAGTCATTTTCTAAAGTCGTTTTTAAATCAACCACCAATCCATTAAACATGGATTGATCATGAGATTCTGACTTTAGAAAATAAGTTATGCCAAATGCTGAAGCTTCAGCAAAATTCGGTGCCAAGACAAATACAAATTCTGCACTTTGTAATAATCCAAAATGTGCAGCTTTCTGCTCACGCTTTAGATAATATTTAAATATAGGATGTTTCAACACAGCAGCATCTTGACGGACGGTTGCTTGAAATGCCTGACCCAATAGTTGCTGCTTTAGAAAAATTTCAACAATAAAACTTTTAACTTGTCGTTTGCTGAGTTGTCGATCATCTTGAGGAACTTCGATGTTTATCGCATGAATAATCTGCGCCGCATTTAAAATAAAATGATGATGTAGCAAAATTTTTTCATGCTGTAATTCAAAGTCCTCTTCAACATCAATATCCCGAATAAAACTTAGGCTCTGCTCTAATAATTGTGCAATCTGGTAACAGTCGTTGAAAGTTCTTAACTGTTCAAGTTGCTCTGCTAGATATAGTGCGTTTTCACGCATTTGCTCATCATTCAATACTTTTAGCAATTTGGCGAAATTGAGCGGTGGCTCATGCTCAAATCGATGATTTGCACTATTCCAAACGATCCCTTTCGGTATTAGGATCTGTTGCTGAACCAGTTCCATTTGATCCATATTTAACTGCGGCCAAATTTGAGCCAATACATCCTGCCAGTGCAGATCTAACGTCGGCACCAATTGTGCGAGTTGCACGCGTACTTCAACAGGAATAACCACGGATTGCATATTTTGCCCTTGGAAAAATATCCATTTTTCGTCAAAAATCAGTCGTTTTTTATCGTAAATAAATGCTAATAATTTCGCATCTGCTATTCAACATCATTCATCCTGAATTTTGTACTAAATAGCATCATTGATGTTTTTATATGGTTGTAGTTTAAGTTTTTCTTATCAAACAGCAACTACAGATTTTGACGCATCAGTTATTTAGCGCTCAATGCTGTATTAAATTGAACATAATCCACTTCCAACCTATTTTAAATAGCTGCAATATTCTTGCTTCGTTTTAGGAATCGATACGTTTATTGAGTTGTTCAATATTTTGCGTTAAAGCGCGTGCATTTGCTTTTTGTTTATAGACATGCAAAATGCCTTCAACAACCAATAATAGTACTGCACACCAAATTGGAATATAGGTTAACCATTCTTCAGCTTCGACCCGTTCCCCTAAAGCAATTGAGGCAAAGGCAAGTAGCACAGGTTCCAAATAGCTGAGCAAACCAAAAATCACAAAAGGTAAATATCGGCTTGCCAACATATAACTGCCCAGACCTAAAGCACTTAAAAAACCCAGACCAATGATAGCCAAGATGAGATGTGGAAATGCCACCATCAAATTAAAGGTGTTGCTATGAATAAAGCCGAGATAAAACGCAACAGGAAGAATTAAGCACAAATCCCACCAAAAGCCACCGAGATGATCAGTCTTAAAGGTTCGACGTAAAAAGAAATAGATCGGATATGCCACTGCAACATAAACGGTTTCCCATGCAATGCTACCTATACGCCATATTTCATGACCCACACCTAAAATTGCCAATGCAACTGCCGCCATTTGCCATCTGGAAAGTTTTTCCTTATACAACACACAACCGACCAAGACCATCACTAGTGGTAACAGGAAATAACCCAACGAAACTTGCAGACCGCGACCATTAATCGGTCCCCAAAGAAATAACCAAAGCTGAGTGGTACATAAAAGTGAGCTGATGATTAACCACAGCAAAAAAACAGGTTGTTGAATGACGCGCTTAAAGATTTCGCTCACTTTATTTAAATCTTTCATCCACCACATAAAGACCGTTAAAAAAGGCAGTGTTGCTAGCATACGCCAGGCAAAAGTCTGCTCACTGTCTAAGGGTTTAAGAAAAATTGTAAAGAAATACAATATGCCAAAAGTGACTGATGCCAATACAGACAATGCAACGCCCTTATACATCTTTCACTCCAAAGCAAATCATTAAATTGAAATCATTTTTTACTTGATGAATCAAGTATCTTCAATTAAGCATTCTAGCAAATAAAAAACCATGCGCAGGCATGGTTTTTTAGCATTTGTTCAAATCGTTAAAATATTTATTTCACTGTTTGCTTGGTATGAATGATGTCGGACAAATCATAGCCAACTGATTGCGCATAATTTAAATATTCTTGAATCACATTTTGATCAGGATGTGCTGAACGCGACAAGACCCACATATATTTACGGCGTGGTTCTCCCACCAAAACCGTTTGATAATCATCATCAATTTTTAAAACCCAGTAATCACCACGCCCGACAGGTAACCAGCGAATCGCTTCAGGTAAAAAGCTAACTTTTAATTTAGTATTAAATGGTGCATTTTGTACAAATGCTTCACCTACCGACTGCTGTTTACTTCCATCTTTAGATACACAGCGGTTATTTACAGTAACGTTTCCGTTTTCATTTAAGGTATATGCCGCCGTAACATCTCGATCACAGCTTTTCTGAAAGACCATCGGCTTACGCGCTACTTCGTACCACACGCCCAAATAACGATCCAGCTCTACTTTGTCTACAGTTTGCAGGGGTTTAGTTTGAGCATATGCCATCGTGGCAGCACCCAGTCCAATGAGCACAGCTGCACCCACGGCAATTTTTGCCAGTTTAAAACCTGCTTTCGGAATTTCTTTTGTTGTCATTTTGACTCCTCATTTCTATGCAAACTGTCGCAAAGATAAGCGAATACTTTGTTTTTTCATTTTAACTGTAGCTTATTATTTTGATTCTAGGACATTTTCTTGTCTGAATTATGTAGTGAAATTCAGACAAGAGATGCATTTCTTGTAAGACAAAAATTACTGAATCATTTGTGCTTTTAAACGCAAAATTTCATCACGTAATCGTGCCGCCTGCTCAAACTGAAGATCTTTTGATGCTTTCAGCATTTCTTTTTCCAGCTTATTCATGTGTTTGGCCAAAAGTTTCGGATCAGACATTAAATGACGTTCATCTGCACTCAAAGCCTTGGCTTGTTGAGAGATTTTTTCATCAATTTCGTCATCCGCCAACACCTCACCCGTATCAATATCTTTATGATTTTGACGTACAGCACTGCGCGGCGTAATACCATGTTCTAAGTTAAAGGCGATTTGTAAGTTACGACGACGATCCGTTTCATCAATCGCCTTTCGCATAGAGTCGGTCACTCGGTCGGCATATAAAATGGCTTTACCATTTAAGTTACGTGCAGCACGACCAATGGTTTGAATTAATGAGCGTTCAGATCGTAAGAAACCTTCTTTATCGGCATCCAAGATAGCCACCAAAGAAACTTCTGGCATATCCAAGCCTTCACGCAATAAGTTAATCCCGACAATCGCGTCGTACACACCCGAACGTAACTCATGAATAATTTTGGTACGCTCAACAGTATCGATATCTGAATGCAGATAAGCGACTTTCACACCATATTCTTTTAAATATGAAGTTAAATCTTCCGCCATCCGTTTAGTGAGCGTTGTCACTAATACACGTTCATTCAACTCTTTACGATTATTAATTTCTGAAAGCACATCATCGACTTGTGTTAACACAGGACGTATTTCGATTTCAGGGTCAACCAAACCTGTTGGACGCACCACCTGCTCTACAATTTGTTCGGATTTTTCCATCTCATAGTGCGCTGGTGTTGCACTGACATAAATTGTGGACGGAACAATTCGCTCCCATTCCTCAAATTTCATCGGACGGTTATCTAAAGCGCTTGGCAAACGGAAGCCATAATTCACCAAATTTTCTTTACGTGAACGGTCACCTTTATACATAGCGCCAATTTGAGGAACGGTAACATGCGATTCATCAATAATGAGGAGTGCATCGTCTGGAATATAGTCGAATAAAGTTGGAGGTGCTTCCCCTGCTGGACGACCTGATAAATGACGCGAGTAGTTTTCAATACCATTGGTATAGCCAAGCTGCTGCATCATCTCAAGATCATAGCGTGTACGTTGCTCAATACGCTGAGCTTCCAGCAATTTATCGTTGGCACGGAAAAAACCAAGGCGCTCTTTCAATTCATCCCGAATGGTATCAATAGCGCGGTATAAGTTATCTTTTGGTGTTACATAATGGCTTTTCGGATAAATCGTCACGCGCGGAACTTTACGCACCAATTTGCCTGTTAATGGATCGAACCAGCGAACCGAATCCACTTCGTCATCAAACAGTTCAATTCGAATTGCATTTTGATCTGATTCCGCAGGAAAAATATCAATAATTTCACCGCGAATACGGTAAGTACCCCGTAAAAATTCAAGTTCATTCCGCGTATATTGCATCTCAACCAAACGACGAATAATGTCATCACGGCTGATACGATCACCTTCAACAATATGTAAGAGCATGCTCATATAAGCATTAGGATCGCCCAGACCATAAATTGCGGACACGGAAGCAACAATAATCGAATCTCGACGCTCTAATAGTGCGCGCGTCGCCGACAGTCGCATTTGGTCGATGTGATCGTTAATCGATGAATCTTTTTCGATAAAAGTATCGGAAGATGGTACGTAGGCTTCGGGTTGGTAATAGTCATAATAGCTGACAAAATATTCCACCGAATTGTGCGGAAAAAATGCTTTAAACTCACCGTAAAGCTGTGCTGCCAAAGTTTTGTTGTGTGCCATGATAATGGTTGGACGTTGGGTGCGTGCAATGACATTCGCCATGGTATAGGTTTTACCTGAGCCCGTTACCCCAAGTAACAACTGATTATGCATACCTTTTTCAACCCCATTCACCAATTTCTCAATGGCTTGCGGTTGATCCCCAGCGGGTTGATATTGTGTTACCAGTTCAAAAGGCTGTTCCTGCATCACACTCTTCTTCAACAATTCATCACAGACTTTATTATGAGGGCAAAGCGCAGCAAAACAACGTTAAATTTCTATAATGCTTGAAAGACAGACATCGCATAGAAATGTAAATTACGTCTGAGCACTTCAATTCAATAAGTCATTATTTATCAATCTTCAAAAACAACGCGCTTAGATTTATTTACAAAATGAAATGACATCTATTTTCAAGCATATTTCTTGCAATATTAAACGATTTTGATACTTGACCAATTTTGCTTTCGGCTGCAACATGAATCGAAGAATGGCGAAGATAAAAATATGATGACTTACCAATACCATGACGAAACTATCGTTAAAGATTTAGCTGATGACACCATATTTGTATTTGGCAGTAATATGGCAGGTCAGCATGCAGGAGGCGCTGCACGAACCGCACTTGAGCATTTTGGTGCGATGAATGGTGTAGGTCGTGGTTGGGCAGGTCAAAGTTTTGCAATTCCCACAATGAATGAACATTTACAACAAATGCCACTGTCTCAGATTCAGCATTATGTTGATGATTTTAAAATTTACACCAAAAATCACCCTAAATCGAAATACTTCATTACTTCGATTGGCTGTGGTGTTGCTGGATATAAAGTCGAAGAAATTGCGCCTATGTTTAAAGGTATTTCACATAACGTGATTTTCCCTATTTCGTTTCGTCCATTTGTTGAAAAAGCTCTGCCTAAACTCACTTCAAAACTTTTACATACGATTTATCGCGATTCAGTGATTTTTGCGACGTCTACCGATCAATTGGTCGATGTGCTTGCACTCTCTGAAAATGAAAAAAGTTTGGCAAAAATTGTGCTCAATACGCAAATGTATCCAACCGATAGTAATGGACGGGATCGTATTTTTGAAATTGAAGATATTTTACATGCACTCAACGGCAAGCTTTTTGAGTTTCAAAGCAATTCAGAAGGACCGATGATTTTCGGTGGTGCGATTTTAGCGTTATTGGAACTTTATAATATTAATGAGCAAGATTTTGCTGATGTTTGGATGGCAAAACGTGAAATTCAGCCACCACGTCCAGCAAATAAAGCACGTAAATAAGTTGTGTATGTAAAGCATAAAAAAAGCCAGTCATGAGACTGGCTTTTTTATTTTAACGTTTCCCCATAGAACGACGTGTACCACGAGGTGGCATCCATGTACGATCTGCATAACGTTGAGGTTTTGGGCGCATGTCTTCAAAAATTTCATCAGATGCGTTTTCATCTGCTTTTTTGATTGGAAAAGGCAGATTAACTAAAGCCTTTTTCTTGGGAGGATTTTGCGTACTCATTGGAATAACTCAATTGAATCTGGCGCTATTGTACAAAAAAAATCGGTTGGGGTGTAAATCGCTGTGTTCATTTCCTCAAAATCGAAGCAAAAAATTTAATTTTACAAATACAATAACCATTTAAAATACTGCTTATTGAAAGCCCCAAAAACGCCGAATGATAAATGGTCATAATCTTAAAAATTACTGCTTTTTTACATCGCTTATTGACATATATGACAGAAAAACCTGTCATTCATGCCAATAAATTTCTAATCTAAACAATAAGATATAAATGTGTCGCTTCAATAAATCACAAAACTTTTTACATAAAAACACATCTAAACGTCATTTTTAGAACAAATACTCTAAATTATTACAGAACCATTACGCTAACTCTTGTTTTCTATAACATTTTAGTGCATTTTATTTTTGAATAATGAGCACCTAGAAAAATTATTATCAATTGACGGACATGGAGTCCTTTAAAATGAAAAAAAGTGTATTGTGCATTGCTGCTTCTATGGCTGCCCTACCTATGCTCAGTCATGCAGACTCACCATATTTTAGTTTAAAAGATGGTGATGGCTTCAAACGTTTTTCTGTCTCTGTTGGTGCTCTACATGTTATGCCTCAGGGTAAAGCACAGCCTTTTCGCGTGAATACTGCTATCAATGAAGGTTATGAGGCAGACGTTGGTGATGTTAAATCACAAACAGTAAAAGACAATATTCGAGAAGGATACAAAGTCCCTCCACTGCTAGCCGGTGCGCTAGACCTTTTGGACACAGTTCCTGCTTCAATGAGTGGTAAAGCCACCATTTCAGGACTTGAGCAATGGGACAATCCAGGGACAGGCCTTGAAGCAGACGACGTCACCACTCTTGGGATCATGACCAACTATTTCTTCACTGACAACGTATCACTAGAAATGAAAGCGGGTATTCCGCCAAAAGTTGATTTACAAGGTTCAGGGAAAATTTACGCGCCATTTTCTGCAATTGCAAAACCACTAGGCGGCGCACTGGGAAATCTTGAACTTGAAAATGATATTTTCATTACCGACTTAGGCGCACATGGTGCAGCAGCTTCTGCACGTGCTTGGACACCTGCAGCAGAAATCCAATATCACTTTGGTAAAACTGGGGTAAATAAATTCCGTCCCTATGTTGGGCTAGGCGTGATGTATGCTTACTTTAATGAGTTGGAAATGAATCCACAAATTGAGAAAGATTTGATTGCCGCAGGTCACATGATTGCCAATATTAAAGAAGGTAATGCAGGCGCTTCTTTAGAAGGAAAACCCAGTAAGGCAAATCCAAAAGTTAAATTGGAAGCAACCGATGCTTTTGCACCTGTGCTAACAGCGGGCTTCACTTATGATTTCAATGATAAATGGTTTGCTGTAGGTTCTGTCAGCTATGCACACCTTCAGAATGAAACAACCATTACCGTTACAGATGCCACACATGGTGAATTGATTAAATCCAAAGCTGATATTGAAGTAAATCCAATCATGGCATATGCAGGCTTTGGTATGCGCTTCTAATTGCCAGTTCAAAATTAAAATGAGACGACTTCGGTCGTCTTTTTTATTGCGACAGTTATCTCAAAACGCTTTTTATAAAAAGACTAATCCATAAAAATTATTTATCGTTTGGTGAATTAAATTTAATCGCAAGTCAAAGTTGAATCGAATACCATTAGTATAAATTTAAAGTTTGTAGACCACTTGATGTCTGATACTCGTTTTTCTAAACCACTCATTTATATGCTTATTGGTAGTGCCATTATTTTGGCCTTATCGCTTGGTGTACGTCATGCCTTTGGTTTGTATTTGGTGCCAATGAGTACTGAGTTTGGTTGGGGGCATAATGTTTTCAGTCTTGCGATTGCCATGCAGAACCTAATTTGGGGTGCAGTTCAACCTATTACAGGTGCTTTCGCTGACAAATATGGTAGTAAAGTGGTTGTCGCCGTTGGTGGTGCACTCTATACACTGGGTCTATTACTCATGGCTGTCAGTTCCACAGGCATGTTGTTAAATTTAAGTGCGGGTTTAATCCTCGGTCTTGCACTTTCAGCAACGTCTTTTCCTGTTTTATTGTCTGCCGTTGGGCGCGCAGCACATCCTGAAAAGCGTAGTCTAGCGATGGGCATTGCCAGTGCAGCAGGGTCTTTTGGTCAATTTATCATGTTGCCCTCTACCCTTTTACTACTACAAAAATTCGGCTGGTCTTCAGCTTTGGTCGTTAGCGCCATTATAATTGCACTCATCATACCATTGGCTTGGATGCTTAAAGCCCCAATGTATGTCGCAGCAAATGCTCCAGCCTCTACTCAGCCTGCCTTGGGATTAAAAGACATTTTAAAATTGGCTTGGGAACATAAACCTTTTTGGTTCTTATCTTTAGGTTTCTTTGTATGTGGTTTTCAAGTGGTGTTTATTGGCATTCATTTACCAGGTTATTTGATTGATCATGGTTTTAATGCCACTACAGGCACGATTTTCCTAGCACTGGTTGGACTGTTTAATATCGTGGGTACCTACACTGCTGGCTGGCTAGGTGGAAAATATTCAAAACCGAAACTGCTTATGGGCTTATATGGACTACGCAGTATTGCCATCATTGCCTTCTTGGCACTTCCCCTGAGCACATGGACAATCTATACCTTTGGCGTCATTATGGGTTTATTATGGTTATCGACCGTACCACTCACCAATGGCATTGTTGCCAACATGTTTGGCGTTAAATACCTAACCATGCTCAGCGGCATAGTGTTTTTTACCCATCAAGTTGGGTCATTCTTTGGCGGTTGGCTCGGTGGCGTGAATCACGATATGACGGGCGACTACAACGCAATTTGGATTTTTTCGATTGTCTTAAGTCTATTTGGTGTCTTTGTCCATTTCTTCGTAAATGAGGAGAGCGTGGTAAATGAATGAATCTCTGCTTTGGCTTCGTATTGGCATAAGCTTTGCCATTATTGTTTTACTGTCATTGGCTTTACTGCTTTGGTTCAATACGCCTGAATTATTTGAATATTTCAATCAAGCATTTTGTGCGCATTAATGCCTTCCACATGCTCATAATCAAACAGTTCAACAGCAAAATTTTTGCAATAAAATACAGTTTTTATTAAAAGCTGTATTTTCAAGCACATAAATTAATTTATACATATTTTCATATACTTAGAATATTTTTTAATTTTTCAGCATCGAGGTTATTTCTTAGATTAGTACTCAACAAAACATAAATTGAGAACTTTTGAAATGACCGCTTTAACTCAACTATCGCAAGCGATTCATGATGCACCCCTTTGGCATCAAGCAGATCTTTACCAAGACCCAAGTGAAATTAGAATTGAACCACAACATGACCAAGCTCTCGGGGCAGTCGTTTATGGTTTAGATGCCCGTAAAGCACAAGCAGGCGAAACCATTTATCGTTTAAAGCAAGCATTAGCAGAGCATTTAATTCTTATTTTTAAAAACCAAAGTTTGGATGACCTGCAATATCTCGCCTTCACCAGCTACTTTGGTTCTATATTCCGTCCGGGTGCAGACATTCCCGTACTCGCATCACAAAACGATACAGGTACTCCTCCAGATGTGGTTCCAGTGTCTAATGCGGTAGGTCAAGGCGACTACACGGGTCATGGCGAATTGGCTGCACATGCAGACCATCAATGGACACCTCTACCCTCATTTGGTTCATTGCTATATGCCATTGAACTGCCACAGGATGGCGGACAAACTTCATGGTTCAATACCATTAAAGCCTATGAGGCATTAAGTGAAGACACTAAACAACATATAGACTCATTACAGCTGATCACCTATAACCCCTTTGTCCGTGCCAAAAGTAACAAGGGCACAACGGGTTATGGTTCAACGCCACTCTATCGTTTTAAAGATCAGCCGATCGTTGGACATGCTTACCCTCACCCATTGGTACGTACCCATCCTGAAAGTGGTCGCAAAGGTTTATGGTTAAATGAACGTTCTGAAGTTGAATTGGTTAATTATAACGATCAAACAGGTAGTCAATTAATTGCCAACCTCCGTGAACACCTATTAAAACCTGAATTTCGTTATGAACATCATTGGGAACAAGGAGACATCGTTTTTTGGGATAACCAAGCTACATTACATGCCCGCCGCCCATTTCCATCAGATCAACGACGATTACTGAAACGCATCAGTCTTGCAGGAGGCCGCCCTTACTAAGGATTAAATAATCAAATAGCTAAACGATAAAAGAACAAGAACAAGAACGACGTTTTAAAATGACAGATCTTCAGTAGCGTATAAAAACATAAATTTAGAATAAAAATAATCATACTGCTTGAAGATCTGTCCCCCATTTATTCAACTTCTAGCGCTTTAAACTCCGCAATCAAATAATCTAGCAATGCTCTCACAGCAGGCAACATGCCTTGTCTAGTTGCATAGGCAACATGGATGACACCTTGTGGTAGTTGCCACATTGGTAAAAGCTCGATGAGTTCTCCACTTTTAAGTTCTTCCCTTACAAAAACCAAAGGTAAAGACACGACACCAATGCCCGACATGGCAGCGAATTTCATAGCACTAAAGCTATCGGTTCTCAGCCGTGGGCTATACTCAATTTGCTGAGTTTGGCTTTTTTCACGATGTCGAAAATCCCAATAGTGTTTTGGTCGATCAAAACCAATGGTCGGTAGATCTGCTAAATCCTCTAAATTTTCAGGCAATGTATGTTCTTGAAATAATTGCGGTGATGCGACCAATACATGCTTCCACGCATCTAAATCACGCACAATCAAATCACTATCCATTAAAGGCATATTACGCACACGTATGGCTAAGTCCACGCCTTCTTCAATCACATCCACCCGATGATTGGTTGCCCATAAGTGCACATTCACTTCAGGATAACGCTGCATAAAATTAGTGATCATTTGCGCCACAGGCATCTCAACCAGTGCAACTGGGCAGGAAATTTTGATGACGCCACAGAGCTGATCATGCAAGGTGCTATAGACAAAGTTTTCAGTTTTTTCCACTTCATCTAAAATGCTAACGCAATGAATATAGAACTGTTGTCCTATTTCAGTCACCGTAAATTTACGAGTATTACGTTGAATTAAGCGCACATCTAACCGCGCTTCCAATTCCGAAATACGGCGCGAAAGTTTAGATTTAGTAATACCGAGCGCTTCACTGGCTTTAGTATATCCCTGATATTTCACTACTTGCACAAAGTAGTAGTAGTCATTCAAATTTTGCATGATTGTTTCATTTTTAGAATAATCTGTTGATGATTTCGCCCTGTCATTCACAAACTATACCTCAATAATAGAAGTATGAAACAACAGATTGAGGTTAATAACATGAATACAATTCAACGTGTTTATCAAAGTGATCGGAGTACTTGGGTCGGTGATGGATTCCCAACAAATTCAATGTTGCCCATGCAAGAGTTAGGCAATCAGACCAGCCCGTTTCTTGTTATGGGTTATACCGGTCAGTACCAATTTTCACCAAGTCAACATAAGCGTGGTGTAGGTATGCATCCACATCGTGGTTTCGAAACTGTGACGATTGTGTATGAAGGTGAACTTGAGCATTCGGACTCAAAAGGCAATCACGGCACAATCGGTCAAAATGAAGTGCAATGGATGACAGCAGCTCGCGGCATCATGCATGAAGAACGTCACTCAGCACATTTTGCTCAACATGGCGGTACTTTAGATATGGTTCAACTTTGGGTCAACTTACCAAGTCATGCCAAAATGTCTGAACCACGTTATCAGGAATTGACCGCTGCCAATATTCCCCAAATTGAATTGGAGAATAACGCAGGTATAGTTCGAATAATTGCAGGTGAATACGAATCGACTCAAGGCGCAGCTGAAACCTATAGTCCTTTAAATGTACTGGACATTCGTTTAAATGCAGATGCGACTCAAAGTTTTAAATTGGACCCTGCGTGGAATAACATGATTTTCGTCCTCAGTGGCTCCATTGAGATTGATGGTCAGTCTTATACACCAATGCAAACACTGTATGTGAATGCAGATGCAACTGAGGTGTCAATTCATGCCAATGAAGCAAGCAAACTGTTGATTCTTGGTGGTGAGCCGTTAAATGAACCCATTGCAGCACATGGTCCATTTGTCATGAATCCAGAAGACGAAATCCGCCAAGCCTTTTATGACTTTCAACATGGTCATTTTGCTTAAGCTTAGATACACCATGCTCAACTTGATGTTGAGAATCACATGAAAAAGCCCATCACAAGATGGGCTTTTTTTGGCCTTATAAAATGCTTTTTTCATGTTTGAGCGGCATTTTTTCTAACTAATTAGGACATCTCGATATCTATACAGACCATAAGTTTTGCAGATATTTGACGATATCTAACAACATCAAGATGTCATAATTTTGTTCTATCATTGGTAATTGTTCATTGATACTGCTTCTAAAAAATCAAATTCACAACAGCACTTAAAATTAAAAATGGATAAAAAGTTTGCCTTACCAATTTCATATCAACATTTATGGATGAGTTTTTTTAAACTCGGTTGCATTGCTTTTGGTGGCCCTGCTGCGCACTTGGTATTGTTTTATCGCTATTTTGTTCAGCAGCAAAAATGGCTTTCTGAAAATGAATACTCACATCTTTTGACTTTGGCTCAATTACTTCCCGGTCCCACCAGCAGCCAAGTCGGTATGGCGATTGGCTATTCACTCAAAGGTTACCAAGGTGCGATAGTCGCATGGTTTGGTTTTACCTTACCTTCTGCTGTAGTTATGACAGTCATTGCATTAATTGGACTGCAATACGCTGAATTATTTTCAAATCAATTCTTTCATATGATTCAACTTATTGTCATTGCTGTGGTTGCATGGGCATTTTGGCAAATGATGCGTAGTTTCTGTCAGACAAAATCACAATATTTATTAATGCTTTGTGCAGGATTTTTTGTATATTTCACGACCACTGCATTCAATCAAATTTTAGTCATTCTATTTGCAGCACTCATCGGGCTTTTCCTGTATCGAAAAAATTGTTTTCAGACTAGGCAAGCTTCTGTACCCACTGCAGCAAACCCCATCGATTTAAAGCATCAAAATCTCTACTTCAGAACTCTAAAATGGTCTTGGCTATGGCTAGTTGCTTTTATTAGCCCCTTCTTGATTTTTCACTTATGTGAAATAACCCGTCATGCCACTTCTTGCTACAGCTTAGAAAGCTTTTATCGCACGGCCTCATTAGTCTTCGGCGGTGGACATATTATTTTGCCTTTTTTGCATCAAGATTTTGTGCAAAATGGCATGATTAGCAACGAAACTTTTGATTTAGGATATGCTGTTGCACAGCTCATGCCCGGCCCATTATTTAGTTTTGCATCATATTTAGGTCCCTTTTTACCCATAAGCTCATCCAACGTGATAAATGCCATACTGGCAACGGTGGCAGTTTTCCTACCCTCATTCTTTTTACTGTTCGGGCTTTTACCTTATTGGTCAAAGCTGATGAACTATTCGATCATTTTTAATGTGATTAAAGCCGTTAATGCCGCTGTTGTTGGATTATTACTCTGCTTACTCATTCAAATGGGACAAAAGTACATCCTACAAGCTGTAGACGTCTTATTTATCGTGTTCGTCATTGTTCTTTTGCGGAGCAAAATACCCGTATGGGTGAGTTTAATGGTTAGCTTTGCTGTGTATTTTGGGCTGTTGAATATCCTCAATACACTATAAGTCATCATCCTCAACAAAACGTGCGCCCTTCACTACCGTTTCGCCATTTTCTTGATCAAGCTGATAATGCTGCACTTCACAATATTGTTTAATCATTTCCGCCAATTCATTGGAATGCGTGGTCAACCATAACTGAGTATAGCGACTGGCTTCAGCAATCAACCTTGCCAAAGCTGGTAACAAATCGGGATGCAAACTATTTTCTGGCTCATTTAATGCCATAAAATTGGGAGGACGTGGACTCAGTAAAGCCACAGCTAAACATAAAAACCTTAATGTACCATCTGAAAATTCTGCACTTTCTAAAGGACGTAAAATCCCCTCTTTTTGCATCATCATTTGAAAGCGACCACCCATTTCCTGTACAAAAAATTGACTGTGTGGAAATGCCTGATCTAACACCTCAAAGAGCGTTTCACTTTGCCCACGCTCGCGTAAGGTTTCAAATGCTGCAGCTAAATTTGTACCATCATGTGAAAGTATGGGTGAACGAATCCCCACTTGTGGAACCCGCATGGGTGAATTGCCACTGACGGAAAATTCATGATAAAAACGCCAGTTCCGCATTGTCTCACGTACTTGTGACACTTCAGGATACAAATGTGGATCGGACAATTGCCCAAAGATGGAATCTTCTTGCGTCAACGTCATGGGGTAGGAAATTCGCTGATCATCGACATTTTTTAAAAAAGCAGCTTGGTTCACCCGATCCATCAACTCACTCATTGAACGCCGTTGATAACCACTTAACCAAATATTTTCTTTTTTCACCAAAGGATCGAGTGCAAACATCGTAATCAAAGGTTCAGGAAAACCGATTTCTAATTGATATTCATAATGCTCCATCTCAACCGCGAGCTTCATACGTTTCGGATCTTTGGCTCGATCACCTGCGCGGTGACCACCCGCCCACATGATTTTTTGAATGCCACCTTCATTGGCAATCGCTTGCGACAACTGCCCATTTGCAGCTTCATGTAATAAACGCACTGCTTTATATAAATTGGATTTTCCACAACCATTGGGACCGCTAATAATATTCAGCCGTGACAATGCCAAGTTCATCTTATGAATGGAACGAAATCCTTGAATGGACAGAGAACGTATGGTCATAAAAATCCTAATCTATTTTTTTAAATTTTTGGCTTAGTGTTATGGTCGCTATTTTTTTACGATGATCATGGCGATTTTACTCGAAATAAAAAAGCCTGCAAGTTGACACTCACAGGCTTTCATTAGAATTGAAAAGTTTAAATCTTCTATTTTCAGCTAGTGAAAATGAGGACTTAAACGCTCAACTTAGAATAAACGGTTCATACCATTTAAGGTGGCAACACGATAAGCTTCCGCCATGGTTGGATAGTTGAATGTCGTTTCCACAAAATACTTGATAGTATTTTTAGGACTATTCATTACCGCTTGGCCAATATGGATAATTTCCGCTGCGTTATTACCAAAGCAATGCACGCCCAAAATTTCCAAAGTATCACGATGGAACAAGATTTTAAGCTCGCCCACGGTATCACCTGTAATTTGCGCACGTGCAAGGTGACGGAATGATGCTTGTCCAACTTCGTACGGAATTTTTTCTTCAGTTAACTGTTGTTCAGTCTTACCAATTGATGAAATTTCCGGAATGGTATAAATCCCTGTTGGAATATCCGTTACAGGAGCAATACCTTCTTCACCACTCATATTCGAACCTGCACAACGACCTTGGTCATATGCAGCAGAGGCAAGTGATGGCCAACCAATCACATCACCCGCAGCGTAGATATTTTCTACTTCTGTTTGGTATTGATCATTTACAGTCAATTGACCACGACTATTTGGTTTAATGCCAACATTTTCAAGGCCCAAGCCATCTGTATTACCAGAACGACCGTTACACCATAAAATTGCATCAGCTTTAATTTTCTTACCACTGAGTAGATGAAGCACAACATGGTCGTCATGTGTTTCTAAATGATCAATTTGTTCGTTATGACGAATCAATACACCTTGTTCACGTAAACGATATGACAATGCATCTGAGATTTCATCATCTAAGTAGCTGAGCAACTTGTGTTGTGTATTGATCAAATCAACTTTGTGATCAAGACCAATAAAGATAGATGCATATTCACAACCAATTACACCTGCACCATAAATGATGATTTTTTGAATTGAATAATCCAAATCCAAAATTTTGTCTGAATCAAAGACACGAGGATGGTTAAAATCAAGTGCAGCGGGACGGTACGGACGTGAACCTGTCGCAATCACCAATTGCTGAAAAACTAAAGTTTCAGTCATGCCTTCATTGGTGAAAATTAGTGCTGTATTTTGATCTTGAATATATGCACGGCCATGATAGATATCAATTTTGTTACGGTCATAAAAACGTGAGTGAGTTTCAACTTGCTGTTGAATCACTTTATGTGCATTACGTAACACCTGTTTCATGGTGAATTGTTTCCATTCACCTACTTTTTGGAACATTGGGTCACGTTGGTAACGCAAAATGCTTGAAACTGTCTGACGCAACGCTTTACTAGGGATCGTGCCGACATGGGTACAGTTACCGCCAAGCTGTTCACGCATATCTACAATGGCAACTCGCTTACCAGATTTAGCAAGTTTCATTGCAGCGCCTTCACCAGCAGGGCCTGAGCCAAGAACTACCGCATCGTATTTCACGAAAGTTCCACTTACGACCTCTTTCTTACGTGGCATTCAAAGCTCCTTACAAAATATTTCTTTAGTCTGGGCTCTATTATGACGTATATCCTAACTTTTTTGGATATTTAGCTCACACATATTATGTGATAACCACATTTATTATATGAATACTGTTTCCCCCCTATTTCAGCTCAAGTCCGTTATAATAAACGAGCTATTTTTTTGAATATCTCCTCGTCAAAAACAGTGGAAAAGTTGAATATGTCTGAGAACCGTAAACCTGAACAAGGTGTCAAACTTCGTGGCGCAGAAAAAGTCGCTCGCATACCTGTGAAGGTTGTGCCAACGGTTGAAACGCCTCGTAAGCCTGACTGGATTCGGGTCAAAATGGCTGCTCCTGATGAAGTTCAACGCATTAAAACAACTTTACGCGCACAAAAATTACATACCGTGTGTGAAGAAGCGGCATGCCCGAACTTACCAGAGTGCTTCGGTGGTGGTACTGCAACCTTTATGATCATGGGCGACATTTGTACACGTCGTTGCCCATTCTGTGACGTTGCCCATGGCCGTCCAAATGCTTTAGATCCTGATGAACCACGTCACATGGCAGAAACGATTGCCAATTTAGGTTTGAAATATGCGGTCATCACATCTGTAGACCGTGACGACTTGATTGACGGTGGTGCACAGCATTTCGTTGACTGTATTAAAGAAGCACGTGATCTTAGCCCTAAAACGCTACTTGAAATTTTAGTACCTGACTTCCGTGGTCGTATGGATGTTGCCCTTCGTATTATGACGGAGTGCCCACCAGACGTGTTCAACCACAACATTGAGACTGTGCCTCGTTTATACAAAGCGATGCGTCCGGGTTCAGATTATCAACATTCTTTGAACTTACTTAAAATGTTTAAAGAATACTGCCCAGATGTTCCAACCAAATGTGGTTTGATGGTGGGTATTGGTGAAACTGAAGAAGAAGTGATTGCACTGCTTGATGATTTACATGCGCATGGCGTGGACTATGTGACGATTGGTCAATATCTGCAACCTTCGAAAGAACATGCTCCAATTGACCGCTTTGTAACTCCTGAAGAATTTGATCGTTATACAGAACATGGTCAAAAATTAGGTTTCAGAAATATTTGGGCTGCGCCAATGGTGCGTTCAAGTTACTTCGCTGACCGCCAGTACTATGGTGAACCAGTTCCAGCTGTACGCCGTAAAGTTGACCCTGCCAAGAAAATTGCTGTGCAAACCATTGAAGCTTGATGCTACTTTGAGTTAAGCCCCAAAACCCCTCCTCGTGAGGGATTTTTTATGTCCTGTTAAATGATTCATTTCATTTAAAACTTACTTAAGTCTACATTTATCTCACAGTTGTCACTTTTACATCGCTTAAAAATCACTCTATTTTAAAATAAATCATATTCAGATTTATGTGCGTATTCATCTCAATTTTGCTGCTATTGCGTTTTCAAATGCAAAAATAAAGAGGCGCTAAAGTTGATATCCACACTAAATTTGAGTCCATATTAATTTAATAATACTTCACTAATTAGAATTCACTGTGCTACCCGAGAAGGGCGTTTTAGGTTTTGATCATTCTAGGACGATATACAGTCCATAATGACATTGTACCGACCCAAAATCTCTAAATCCCCCTCTCTCGCGTTAATCGCATATTCAAATGGAGGGTAAGCAATGTATTTCATCATCAGTATTTTGATCTTAGTTCTATGCTTATGGGCGGTCTTCTTCTTTAGCCTATCCCGAGCTGTTGGGGCAATCTCATTGATTGTCATTTCAATCTTGCTTGCTTTCTTAAGTCCTTGGTCACTGATATTGGGCTTACCACTGATCCTCGTTAGCCTTGTGGTACTCATTGAACCACTCAGAATGGCATTTATTTCCAAACCTGCCTATAAAGTTCTCGCCAATGCAATGCCAACCATGAGTAGCACGGAACGCGCGGCATTAGACTCGGGTACAAGTTGGTGGGAAAAAGAACTGTTTATGGGGGCTCCTAACTGGGAAACCTTTAATAACTACCCCTATCCAAAATTGTCTGCCGAAGAGCAAGCCTTTCTTGACAATGAAGTCGAAAAACTCTGCGGCATGATCAATGAATGGGAAATTCACCATCGACATAAAAGACTGCCAGACCATGTATGGCAGTTCATCAAAAGTAATGGTTTTTTAGGCCTCATTATTCCCAAAGAATATGGCGGCCGAGAATTTAGTTCCTTCGCACAAAGTCGTGTGATGAGTAAAATTGCTTCTCGCTCCCTCACCACTGCGGTTAGTTGTATGGTGCCCAACTCACTTGGACCGGGTGAATTATTACTACACTATGGCACAGAACAACAAAAAGACCGTTACCTACCCGGCCTAGCCAAAGGTGAAGAAATTCCATGTTTTGGTTTAACCAGCCCAGAAGCAGGATCAGACGCAGGTGCCATCCCAGATACAGGTGTGGTGTGCTATGGTGAATTTGAAGGCAAAGAAATTCTGGGTTTGAAAATGAATTTCTCAAAACGCTGGATTACCCTTGCCCCAATCGCGACTGTCGTTGGCTTGGCTTTTAAAATGTATGATCCTGATGGACTATTGGGTGATAGCAATAAGAAAGAATATGGCATTACCTGCGCCTTGCTGCCTTCTTCACATGATGGTGTGATTGTTGGTGCGCGACATAACCCAGGCTCTCCATTTATGAATGGTACAGTGGATGGTGAGGATGTATTTATTCCACTCGACTGGATTATTGGTGGGGTAAAAAATGCCGGTAAAGGCTGGCGCATGCTCATGGAATGTCTAGCTGTGGGGCGTGGGATTTCCTTACCTGCACTTTCTACAGCAGCAGGCGAAATGGCTTATTTAAATGTCGGCGCATTTGCACGTATACGCCAACAATTTAAAATTTCAGTCGGTAAATTTGAAGGTGTACAAGAAGCCACCAGTGATATTGCCAGTGATGCGTATATGCTTGAAGCATTTCGCTACTTGGTGACTTGTGGTCTGAACCAAGGTGGTAAACCTGCAGTAATGACTGCAATGGCAAAATACTATGCCACTGAAACGATGCGTAAAGTGGTGAACCACGGTATGGATATAGTCGGTGGTCGTGCAATTCAAATGGGGCCGCGAAATTTCTTAGCACTCAATTATCAAGCCATTCCTGTGTCCATCACTGTTGAGGGTGCCAACATTCTGAGCCGTTCACTAATGATCTTTGGTCAAGGTTCAATGCGTTGTCATCCTTATTTATATGAAGAATTGCAATTATTACAAGCTGAGGATAAAAACACTGCACTCAAAACCTTTAATGAATTATTATTCAAACATTTAGGTTATACCTTTAACCGAACTGCACGTTCATTTGCCTATGGTTTTACAGGGGGTGCAAATGATTCACCTCAAAGTGCAACGGAGCTCACCATTCCGTATTACAAAGTCATTAACCGTTTAAGTGCCAATTTCTCCTTAACTGCGGATATGTGTTTGGGACTTTTGGCTGGAGATATTAAACGTAAAGAAATGCTGTCAGGTCGTTTGGCTGACATACATGCACATTTGTTTATTGCAACTGCGATTTTAAAATACTTTGAGCACAGTAAAAAAACTGATGCTGAAGCATTACATGCAAAATTAGCAGTAGAAAAAGCATTGTTTAATGCACAAGAAGCTTTCTATGGATTGTTTGCCAACTTTCCTAAGCCGATTGCAGCATGTCTCGTCAAAACTTTATGTTTCCCTTTTGGTCGACCACTACAAGCACCGACTGACAGACTCAAACAACAAGTCGCTGAAAGTATGATGGAAGACAATGCATTTCGAAATGAATTGAAAAAGCATGTCTACTACACAACCGAAGCTAATGATGTAACTGGGCGTATGGAGTCGACATTCTTAATGCTCTTGGAGATCGAACCACTTTGGGATCGCTTCAAAAAGGCAGAGTCCAAAGCTAAATTCAGCGGACTCACCTTTGAAGCACATATCTTGGATGCCTTAAGCCAAGGCTTTATCAATGAGCTCGAAGCCGAACAGCTTAGAACTTACAATGCCAAACGTTATGACAGCTTATTGACCGATATTTTTGATATGCAACTGGATAAAAATCTACCTTTGGATAATCCACATTTACCAGAAGCTGAACGACATAAAATGCAGGATCAACAACTTTATCAACAAAAAACCGATGATGAGCCTGAAGCTTTTTTACGTTTTTAAGCTTGGTTTTTAATCGATCACTTACAACATGTTCAAAGTTAAAAGCGATGTTTCGACATCGCTTTTTCGATGCCTAAAACAATTAAGCCAAGCTTATCTTGCAATACATTTATTTTTTATATTTGTTTATAAATTCACAATAAGTTCGACCATCCGCCAATGGTATATGAGTCATAGAGGCGTACCCTGTGTAGCACTGAAATAAAAAATAACGCTCAGAGGGTTAATTCGCATGTCACAGCAAGATTATGAAAATGGTTTAAAAGTCCGTACCGAAATGATGGGCGAAAGTTTTGTGAAACGTGCACAAGATAATACCGTGCCATTTACCCAACCCTTACAAGACTGGATCAATGAACATGCATGGGGTTCGACATGGCAACGTGAAGGCGTATTACCACGTAAATATCGCTCACTAATTACCATCGCATTTTTAACAGCACAAAAAAGTCCAACTGAACTCAAAGGACATGTTCGTGGTGCATTAAATAATGGTGCAACTGTGGAAGAAATACAGGAAGTGTTATTGCACAGCTTACCTTACTGCGGCGCACCTGCGACACAAGAAGCATTTCGAGCTGCTTTAGAAGTGATTAATGAATATCAAAAAACTGAATAATGTGTTTGGTACAAAAGCCGCATCCATGCGGTTTTTGTGCATTTGAGTAATGCAAATTGAAATATCACTGATGAAAATAGTGCTGTAGAAACCTGCTGAATAAAATAGATTAAATCAAACTAACTCAATCTGATTCATCGCCTCTAGACTGCATACAACCGCTGAAAAGTCCAAATTTTCGGCTTGCGATTTGGCAATTCTTGCATATTGATGCTGCATCAAACTCAGTGTCGGTAGATCTAAATCTTTCTGATGAATTAGATTCATGGCAATCCCAATGTCCTTTTGCAGCAAATCAAGCCCGAATGTTTTATCAAAACGTCGGCTAAGTACACGCTGTGCCATGATATTTTCAGACATGCTGCTTTGACCGCTTGAATGATTAATACAATTTAATGCAGAACTGAGTTCCACTCCCTTAGATTTGAGTAAAGTCAAACCCTCCGCCAATGCCCAAAGATGTGTTGCCATTAAAGTATTGTTTACAGCCTTGACCGCAAAGCCCGCTCCACTTTGACCGACATGCTCAATTAACGACGCAAAACTACGGATAATTGGTTCAGCCCGCTCAAAAGCATCGGTATCACCACCGACCATTACAGTTAAAGTGCCACGCTGCGCACCAATCGTTTGCCCCGAAACAGGCGCATCTAAATACGCCACATTTATTTGCTGTAATTTCTGACTCTGTCTCTGTGCTGAGTCAGGTACACCACTGGTGCAGTCAATCCAAATACTGCCAGATTTAGGTGCATGTGTTGCAATCAATGCTTCTACATCAGCACTGGTTGGTAAGCAGGAAATAATAAAATCTGCCTGCACAGCTTTGGGCAAACTCACCGCAGTAGTTTTAAACTCTGTAGCATGTGCAAGGGCTTTATCAAAATTACGATTCCATACCCATACATCCAAACCTGACTTTGGCAAATGGCTCGCCATATGCCAGCCCATCGCCCCCAAACCAATAAATGCCACGGATTGTTTCAAACTCAAGACTCCTCTTATCAGCTTGCGACTTAATGATGTACGACAGCTGTATCAGTTGCTGAATGCTTTTTTTCACTCATATCATCTGCAACATCTTCTTTACGGTTGAGGACAAAGTTCAAAAATACAGCTGCTAAAGTTGCGGTTCCAATACCACCCAAATCAAAACTGCCAATATGCAAACTAAAGTTTCCTGCGCCCATAATCAAACTCACAGCGGCAATAATTAAGGTACTGTTTTTGGTAAAATCAACTTTGTTATCAATCCAAATCTTTGCCCCAGCCACCGTAATCAAACCAAAGACAACAATAGATGCACCGCCTAATAACGCCACAGGAATCGTACTAATCACAGCGCCAAATTTAGGTGAAAGTCCTAACAAAACCGCAAATACACCAGCCACTACAAAGATTGTTGTTGAATAAACTTTCGTAACCGCCATCACTCCAATATTTTCAGCATAAGTGGTCATACCTGTGCCGCCCACTGAAGCTGACATTGTGGTACATACACCATCTGCAAGAAACGCACGTCCCATATAGGGATCAAGATTTTTACCTGTCATGGCAGACACCGCTTTAAAATGCCCTAAATTTTCAGCAACTAAAATCAGTGCTACAGGTGCGATCAGCAGCATGGCATTGGCTTCAAAAACAGGTGCATGGAAAGTCGGCAGACCAAACCAAGCGGCATTGGCAATGGTGCCAAAATCAATTGCAGTTCCCCAGCCCATAACATTGGTCAATAAGAAATACACAAAATACGCCACGACTAAACCAATCAGCAGCAATAGACGTCGAATCATGCCACGAGTAAATACAGCAACCGCACTGATACATAAAATGGTCACAACAGCCATCCAAGTATCAAATGTATTGGCTGATACACTTTTAATTGTGACAGGAGCAAGATTTAAACCAATAATCATCACAATTGCGCCTGTGACGATGGGTGGCATAAGTTTTTCAATCCATGCCGTGCCGGTTTTCATCACCACCAATCCAATACCTGCATAAATCAGACCACAGGCAATCGTTCCGCCCAAAGCCAAAGCGATATTAGGATTTGATCCTACACCGCTATAGCCTGTCGCAGCAGCAACAGCACCAATAAATGCAAAGCTTGAACCGAGATAACTCGGCATGCGTCCACCCGTCATCAGGAAAAATAAAATTGTCCCGATACCCGTAATAAATATCGTCAAATTGGGATCAAAACCCATCAACAAGGGTGCAAGTACCGTTGCCCCAAACATTGCAAAAGCATGCTGAAGACCTAACACAATACTTTTTGATGCAGGCAAATATTCATCTGTTTGCACAGGTGTTGTATCTAAATTGCCTTGATAAGGCTTAAATTTCGGAAACCACGATTCTTTTGCATTCATGAGGCTCCCCTCCTTGAGATGGGAAAATTAATATCAGTTCATTGGTTGAGTTTCACAGTAACGACGATTGAAATACATCAGTCCGTTTTGACCTTGTTGTTGTTGAATAGCTTTGACTTCACAGATCAGCACATCGTGACTGCCTACCGACATGCTCTTTACCACTTCACAGTCAAATGACACCAACGCACCTTCTAAAACGGGTGCTTGAGTGCTTAGGGTCTGCCACGTACCTTGTGCAAAACGCTCATGCATTGGCGTTTTTCCACCAAATAAATTGGATAAATGGCTTTGTTCGGCATTCAAAGTATTTACACACAATACTTGATTGGCCTGAAAAGTTTCAAAAACGGATGATGAACGGTTTAAACAGACTAAAAGTGTCGGTGGCGTATCAGTCACACTACATACAGCAGAGGCAGTAAACCCAGCCAATCCCGCTGGACCTTGCGTGGTAATCACATTGACTGCTGCACCCAAATTGGCCATGCCTTGTCTAAATTGTTGTTGGTCCACTTCAGTCTTTTCCAATTGAGCGATGCTTTGTAATTCATTAAATGCAGGTTGCATTGATACTGCATGTGTATTGGCGATTTCGGTATGCTGAATTTTGCTGTTCATGACTTTCTCCATGACCCACTTTTCGTATTGAAGTGTTTATTTTCGCGTTGTTTAATTTGATTTAAATATGTGCAATAGACGCTATTTCCACCAAAGCTTCTGGTTTCACTAAGCCTGTTTGTACACAATATCGAGCAGGTTTATCCCCCGGGAAATACTCTGCATAGATACTATTAATTGCAGCGTAGTCTGCCCAATCTTTGACAAAAACATGATTAAAAGTCACGTCATCCATCGTGCCACCTGCAGTTTCGATTACCTTTTTAATGGTTTCTAAAATGTGTAGTGTTTGTGCTGCGGCATCGCCAACATGTACGACATTATTTTGTTCATCAAAAGCCAATGTGCCTGAAACATATACAATGTTGTCTACCTGAGTTGCAGGGACATAAGGTGCAAGTGGCTTGCCTGTTCCTTCTGGTAAAATGATTTTTTTTGGCATCGTGTTCTCCAAATTTATCTCATTGATTTATGCTGTTTTTTCGAATGCCACTGGTGGCTGAAAAATTTCAACGAAGTTTGCGGTGTCTGAGACCCAACCAAAGAAGGTTTTGATATTGAATAAGCTCGCTTCATGCGCTTCGACTGGACCTGCTTGGTAACAAGCATCTGAAAGTGCCACACCGAAATACTCTAAAAAGAACCCATCTCGTAAAGTAGATTCAACGCAGACATTTGTGGCAATACCAACAAACACCAAGTTTCGAATACCACGACAACGCAAGATGCTGTCTAAAGCCGTATTAAAAAATCCGCTATAACGTGGCTTTTCAATCACGATGTCTTGTGCCAAAGGTTGCAGTTCATCAATCAGCTCAAAATCCCAATGCCCTTTTGCCAATAAAGTGCCTTGCAACTCTGGTCGTTTACGCATGGTTTTAAGGGCATTAGATTTATGAAAATTCGGAGAATCGATTCCACCCGCTTCACGGTATTGATCATCCCAACCATTTTTAAAGTAGATGACTTGAATGCCAGCCGCGTGTGCAGCATCTACGGCAGTTTTGATATTTTCAACCACAGGTTTTGTTTTTGATACATCAAAACCTGCGAGGTCTAAATACCCTCCCTGCGACGTATATGCATTTTGCATATCTATGACGATTAAAGCTGTTTGTTCAGGTGCCAGTGTCAAAGCTTCAGGTTCAGCGGCGAGCACTTTTCCTGTACCCGCTTGTGCAGTAAATGCACTGCATACAACGTTTTGCTTATTTAAATCTAAGGTGTTTAAGCTCATGCTGTTTTCTCCAAAATAGGCATTGCAGAAAAATCACCATCAACCACTACGCCTTCACGGCATTTCATTAAGGGCTGAATTTTTTGTCCAAAGTCTTCAACACATTGAATAAAATCATCAAAAGTCAGCAATATGCCTTCAGTGCCTTTAATTTCACCAATTTCATCCAGCATGGCTGCCACTTTTTCAAATGAACCAACCAAAGTCCCCATGTTGATATTGACAGGTGAAACACTCGATGCCATTTGACGAATATTGGTGTCTGTACCTGATTGGGTATCTTTTCCACCCTGATTCATCAACCAATTAATTGCTTCAACGTCTGCGCCATCGTTATAGCTTTGCCATTTTGCAAATGCGGCTTCATCAGTTTCAGCAGCGATCACCATAAACAACACATAGGTTTGAACGTCACGACCTGTTTGGTCGGTATGCACTTTCAAACGATCATTGATTTCTGCATAAGCTGTTGGCGTATTCAGCCCCTTACCAAAAACAAAGTTGTAATCTGCATATTGTGCTGAGAACGCTAAACCTGTATCTGACTGACCTGCACAAATAATTTTCATATCCGCTTGTGGTACTGGACTCACGCGACAATCTTCCATTTGAAAATGCTCGCCTTTAAAGTCTGATGTTCCCGTTGCCCATAAGTCACGAAGCACATGTACATATTCAGAAAGGTAGTCATAACGCTTTCCAAAATATTCGTCCCCAGGCCACATGCCCATTTGGGTATATTCAGGTGCTTGCCAACCTGTAACCACGTTTAAACCAAAACGACCATTCGAAATAGAATCAATGGTTGATGCCATACGCGCCACGATTGCAGGTGGCATGACCAATGTTGCCGCAGTCGCATAAATTTTAATTTTGCTGGTCACAGCTGCAAGGCCAGCCATTAAAGTAAATGTTTCTAAGTTATGATCCCAAAATTCAGTTTTGCCACCAAAACCGCGCAGCTTGATCATGGATAAAGCAAAGTCGAAACCGTAGTGTTCAGCACGTTGTACAATTTGCTTGTTCATTTCAAAACTAGGCTTAAATTGTGGTGCATTTTCAGAGAGCAGCCAGCCATTATTGCCGATTGGACAGAAGATACCAATTTTCATATTCACCACCTCTTTTATAAGATTTAATTTAAAATAATGTTTTAAATTGAAGTTCATTATTCTTGATAGATATTTAGCAATTGCCGTGCCAATATTTTTAATTAAATATATATCAATTATTTATAAATTATTTATTTTACTTTTTAGTAAAAAATATACCCTAGTGGGCTGGTCTGTTTTAGACACCTTTGTTTTAAAATAGTGCACATTTCGAACCAAGATATTGCCTTCATTTTTACCGAATTCACTGTTCTATTTTTTTGAACAAGCATTAAAAAACCCAAATTTTCATTCGGGTTTTTATTTAACAAATAGGCTAAATTATCCGCATTTATTCACTAAAAAACTCAAAATCATCGCATTGATTTTTTCAGTTTCCGTATGGGTAGATGCATGCGCACCTGTTTCCAAAATACTTAATGTTCCTATTCCTATACAGTGTTGTAAGTCCGAGGATTTTTTCACGGGGACTAAAAAATCATCGTTATTAGCAATCAAATGCACAGGGATATTTTGCAAGGCTTCTGCATGCGCTTTGGTAACCTGAAACTCTTGTAGTGCTTTTAAGCGTGCCAATATATTCTGTGTTGGTGGGAAATTAAGGAGCTGAGTATTTTCCGCTTGTGTCAAAAGTTCAATGTGATCTGATATCCATTGTGGTGGATATAAAAATAATGCCTGTGCCCGCACATAAGCTTCTACACCACTATTTTTGAGTAAATGGATACGTGTCGAAAAACATTTTTCGGTATGCGGGTCTAAACGATCCCACGCATTAATACAGGTCAAACTCAGCATGTTTATGGCAGCTTGTTCATGAAGCAAGCGCGCAAGTTCAATCCCAATATGCCCACCTAGAGCATGTCCAATAAAATGAAAACTATGAATACCGATGTGTTTGAGTAATTGAACAACCTGCTCAGCCATATCTTGCATGGCATAATCCGTATTTAGCGGAGCTGCATCTGCGTGGCAACCTTCTTGATCATAGGTCATTACATGATAATTTTGCTGTAAGGCAGCAAGTTGAGGCTGCCAAAAGGAACCGCGTCCACCTAAGCCAGAAGACAATACAACAATTTGTGCCGCAGGCTTACTGAGACATGAATAAAATTGAAATTGCATAATACAAAATAAACCTAAACATTGTTTTTACCATTCAGCAAAAAACATGCCGTTTAGAAACATATTCGAATCTACAATTTTTAGTATTCCATTAATTTTTTTAAATCCAATACACATTAAAATTATAGAAAAACTCATTTAATTCGAAACGGACTTGATAACCTAATTCTGTTAATTCAGCAGATAGACTTCGAATATCTTCTAACGGTAAGTGTTTGGGTAATACTGTAAATACTGCAGTGTTGCCCTGCTTGGCATTTTCTTCAATCAGCAACGCCAAGCGTGCCTTATATAAGGCAATATCTAAATTGGCTTGACTCGATAACACTTTGGCATGTTCGGCAGGTAAAAAACTCATATTTTTATACTCTTATCTCATTATTCTTCGTTTTAAATTAAGATAGATTGAGCATAAAATGCATAGCATTTTTGTAATTTTCACACCAATTTTATTCAATGGTCATTTGCTTGACTAGAGTGAAAAAAATCCCTCTTATGAGGGATTTTTATTTTATAGATTACTGCGGTAAGGGAATGTACTGCGAATCACTATTTTGTGATTGCGCTTTGCGCTCGCCAACCTGTACAGGTAAGGTCATTGCCTTGCCATCACGCTCTATTGAAATTTGCATGATACTTAAAGGCGCTTGCTGCGCGACATAGTTAATCAAATGTGAAGTTGAAGTAATCACTTCATTATTTACTTTCACAATTTTATCACCACGTTTTAAACCCGCTTGTGCCGCAGGGCCATCACGTAATACATCTGCAACGACTACCCCGTTGATACGCGGTTCTAAAATATTTTCTTGTTGAATTGGGAGCAAACTAATACCCAACCAACCACGAACCACTCGACCATCTTTTAAAATCGAGTTCATCACTTGTTGGCAAATTTTGGCTGGAATGGCAAAACCAATCCCAAGCGACCCACCTGACTGTGAGAAAATCGCAGTATTTACACCAATCAAGTTCCCAGCGACATCAATCAATGCACCACCCGAATTACCCGGATTAATCGCTGCATCGGTTTGGATAAAATCTTCATAGGTGTTAATACCTAAGTCAGAGCGCCCTGTCGCAGAGATGATCCCTTGGGTAACGGTTTGTCCCACACCAAATGGATTACCAATGGCTAGTACGACATCGCCGACTTCATTACCACTGAGTTTAAATGGCAACACAGGTAATTGGGTCAATTCAATTTTAATGACGGCTAAATCAGTGTCAGGGTCTGTACCCACCACTTTCGCTTCTGCTCGACGACCGTCATGTAGAGCGACAACAATTTGGTCTGCCTGTGCAATCACATGGTTGTTCGTCAATATATAACCATCTGCGCGTACAATTACACCCGAACCCAAACTATTTTCATTTTCGTTACTTTGATCTGGGAGTTGATTACCAAAAAATTCACGATATACAGGATCATTTAATAAAGGATGATCAAGTTTTTTTACTTTTTGTGTAGTAAAAATATTCACGACCGCGGGTGCTGCTACCTTCACAGCAGCACTATATGACACCACACCACCGGTACGTGAAGTATCGATTAAGGGTTCAACCTTTTCCGCAGGCATTTTCACACCATCAGGAGCAATGGTAGCTTTAGGCTTTTGTAGTTGTTGCCAAGTCAGAAAACCAATGATCACGAGTATTAGTAATACCCAAGGCAACCATGTAAAGTTCCGGCGCACGTTTATATCCTCTAAAAATTTTATAATGCATTGATGACTAAATAATTTATACCGTATTGTAATGTAATATTTTCAACAAACTTTAAAATAAACACAGAGATTTGTGATTCTTTAGTTACAATTTAGTTCATATTAAATTTAGTTAAATCCCCTCGTAATTTTGAGAAGACTATGGCTCAGTTAAGTGAAATTATTCAGTGGTGTGATGCCACGCTTAAATCTCATGAATTTAAAGACTATGCACCCAATGGGCTACAGGTCGAAGGCGATCATGAGGTCAATAAAATTTTATGTGCTGTGACTGCCTCACAAAGCGCAATTGATGCTGCGATTGCTGCAGGTGCCAACTTACTTTTAGTGCATCATGGCTATTTTTGGAAAGGCGAAGCCTATCCCATAACTGGCATGCGTGGCAAACGCATCAAAAGCTTGATTAAAAATGATATTTCTCTCGTGGGTTATCATTTACCTTTAGATAGTCACCCTACCTTAGGTAACAATGCCGCAATTGCAGATTTGCTTGAGCTCGAAAATATTGAAGCGTTAGACCCACCTGAACGTAATCCCATTGGTAATATTGGCTATTTAAAGCAAGCCATGAGTCCAGAAGCTTTTAAGCAGTTTGTATCTGACAAATTAAGTTTTGATGCGACTCACCTTCCTGCTGATAAATCATCCATTCAAAAAGTTGGATACTGTACAGGTGGTGCACAAGATTTTATTACAAAAGCAGCAGCGCAAAATTGTGATGCCTATATTTCGGGTGAAGTCAGTGAACGCACTTTTTACGAAGCACAGGAATTAAACGTACATTATTATGCATGTGGCCATCATGCAACTGAACGATATGGCGTACAACAACTCGCAAAAGCTATTTCAGAACAGTTCAATATTGAGTATAGTTATTTCGAATTAAACAACCCGATTTAATTTAAATCGTCTCGGTGTTTGACTTTATCCTTATACGTATATATTCAGGCTTTATTCTGTATTGTTATTTATAAGCAATGCGCATTTTACTGCAAGAATCTATTACAATAACGGCACTTAATGTCAAAACCCAGCAAAATGCAAGGAATTGAAAACATGACAACGATTACTTTACCAGCGTTACCTTACGGTTACGAAGATCTTGCTCCGCACATCAGCAAAGAAACTTTAGAATTTCACCACGACAAGCATCACAACACTTATGTTGTTAACTTGAACAATTTGATTGCTGGTACAGACCTTGAAGGCAAATCTTTAGAAGAAATCATCACAACTGTTGCTGGCGATGCTTCTAAAGCAGGCGTGTTTAACAATGCTGCGCAAGTTTGGAACCACACATTCTACTGGAACTGTATGGCTAAAAACGGTGGCGGTAAAGCAACTGGCGCTTTAGCTGCTAAAATTGATGAAACTTTCGGTTCTTACGAAAAATTCGCTGAAGAATTTGCTGCTGCTGCAACAACTCAATTCGGTTCAGGTTGGGCTTGGTTGGTTGCTGACGAAGTAAACGGTAACCTTTCTATCCTTAAAACTTCAAATGCTGACACTCCACTTGCTCACGGTAAAGTTGCAGTGTTGACTATCGACGTTTGGGAACACGCTTACTACATCGACTTCCGTAACGCTCGTCCTAAATACATCTCTACTTTCTTAGAAAGCCTAGTGAACTGGGACTATGCAAATGCTAAATACGCTGGCCAAGAAGCTGGTGTTGAAAAATAAGTTTTATTTTTCAAAATAAAACCACCCTCTGGGGTGGTTTTTTTATGGGTTAAACAATCTTCAAATTTATAAAAATATATAAGTGTTTCTCTTTCTTGTTTTAGGCTTAAATGAAGACATACAAGTTAGAAAAATAGTCCACTTATAGATAACGTAACTAATAAATAATCAAAGCCCAATAGTCATTACCAGCGCTTATGCCTTCACAATAAACGTATGATTAAAAAATACAAAAATCATGAAACATGTAATTTAATTGATTACAAAATACTTAAAAATTACTGAAGTCCAGCAAGCATTAACTTAGCTTCGGCATGTCCATTATTTGATGCCTTTTTTAGCCAATTCAGCGCTTGTTCTCGATTTTTTGGTAATCCATTATCACCATTTAAATATTTCTTCCCAATAGTGAATTGGGCCAATGCATTACCATTATTAGCCGCCTTTAAATACCATTTATTTGATAGTGATATACTTTGTGCTATTCCGTGGCCATTAGCATACATTGATCCAAGATCATGTTGCGCACCTGAATGTTCTTGAGCTGCAGCCTTACCAAACCACTCAAAGGCTTTGGCATAATTTTGGCTTACACCCTGCCCATAAATATACATTGAACCAAGGTTATATTGCGCCAAATGCATGTCCTTGAACCGCTGCCCTGCTGTACCATTCAAAAGCTTTGACATCACTTTTAGTTACACCCTGACCAGCTTCATACATCCTACCAATATTATATTGCGCAACTGCCTCCCCCTGAGCCGCTGCCCTGCTGTACCATTCAAAAGCTTTGACATCACTTTTAGTTACGCCCTGACCTGCTTCATACATAGACGCAAGATTATTTTGTGAAGGCACATACCCCTGAGTCGCTGCTTTGCTATACCATTCAAAAGCTTTGACATCACTTTTAATTACGTCTTTACCTTTTTCATACCTCACGCCAAGGTTATGTTGCGAAGGTGCATACCCTTGATTGGCTGCCTTGCTGTACCATTCAAAAGATTTAGCATCACTTTTAGTAACACCCTCACCATAGGCATACATCATCCCAAGATTATGTTGCGCTAATGCAAATCCTTGATCAGAAGCTTTGCTAAACCATTCAAAAGCTTTGGCATCACTTTTAGTTACGCCATCACCATAGCTATACATGAGTCCAAGGCTATATTGTGCAGGTGCAAGTCCCTGAACGGCTGCCTTGGTATACCATTCAAAAGCCTTGGTATAATTTTGACGTGTGCCCTCACCATTAGCATACATTACCCCAAAACTATATTGAGCAGTTGCAAGCCCTTGAGCCGCAGCCTTACTAAACCATTCAAAAGCACTGACATAATTTTGGGGTATACTCTCCCCATCATAATAAGCATCTCCTAGCTTATTTTGAGCAGATGCATCTCCTTTCTGGGCCATGTTCTGTAGTTTTTGAAAATTCTCTATGTTCGCAAATGTAGGCTTCATAAATAGCAATAATGTG
Source organism: Acinetobacter sp. ANC 5054 (assembly GCF_002135295.1). Taxonomy (GTDB): domain Bacteria; phylum Pseudomonadota; class Gammaproteobacteria; order Pseudomonadales; family Moraxellaceae; genus Acinetobacter. Next base: position 156,283 of record NZ_NEGG01000002.1, read on the forward strand.
AGTGTTAATAATATTTTTTTAGTGAGTTTCATTTTCAATTTCTATTAAAGTGAAATAATTTAGTGTTGCTCTAATTCTTTTCTAGAATAACATTACAATATAACCAAAACTCTAGCCATTTGACATAAAGGCAATAATAAAAATTGAAGCCTAATGCGCTCGCAAAATTTATACTTCTAAATTGTAAAACCTCTAATACCTAACCCATGACTCCATCAAATCAGCACCAGCTACATCTCATCAAATGAAAAAATTGATCATTTTTTACAATATAAAAGCCAAATAAATCAATATTTAAACGAAAAAACCTATTTTGCACAATAAAAAAACATTTAACGTAATTTTCTTATAAATATGCTTGACCACATTTATATTCATCCCTAAAATGCGCTTCAGATTCTCCAATAGCTCAGTCGGTAGAGCGACGGACTGTTAATCCGCAGGTCCCTGGTTCGAGCCCAGGTTGGAGAGCCATCTATTCTTCCATAGCTCAGTCGGTAGAGCGACGGACTGTTAATCCGCAGGTCCCTGGTTCGAGCCCAGGTGGAAGAGCCAGATTCTAAAAACCCACTCATTGCGAAGTGGGTTTTTTATTGCCTGTATTTTCATCATTCGAAATCACAAAATCCAAATGACTTAAAATAGTCTGCAATATAAAAATACGTTCATCTAAGTTTTGAGTTTCTATCAAGATCTCGCACTATTTTTAAGTTTCAGCCTATTTTTAAGACACTTAGTTTAACTTTATGTGAATTTATCCAATTCATTCTTGACCATCTGCCCTTTGCTCTCTAGAATGCGTCTCAGATTCTCCAATAGCTCAGTCGGTAGAGCGACGGACTGTTAATCCGCAGGTCCCTGGTTCGAGCCCAGGTTGGAGAGCCAAATTCTAAAAAGCCCATTCATTATGAAATGGGCTTTTTTTATATCTGTTACTTTTCCACCCTAGATAACAATCATTGCTCTGCTTAACTTTTATTATTCATTAACTAAAGCCCCTTAAAGACTTCGGTAAAGTTAACCCTTTTATTAAATTGCATACTCTACTTATGCGAACAAAAATGACACGCGCATTTAATTTAACTACATGAAAAAACACGTCACCGCACAAACATGTTTATTTTTAATGCATTCAACGCAAATTTCTGGATTTTTTACGATTGTGACTTGACCTCAATGCATTTGCCCCATAGAATGCGTGCAGATTCTCCAATAGCTCAGTCGGTAGAGCGACGGACTGTTAATCCGCAGGTCCCTGGTTCGAGCCCAGGTTGGAGAGCCAAATTCTAAAAAGCCCATTCATTACGAAATGGGCTTTTTTCATATATGTAGTTTATTTCTGTGTTTGATCTAAGTCAGTTTATCTTCTTCGTTATTGGCTGTATGGCAACTTTAGCTCTTGCCTGTATAGTCTTCCCACGCCTGTTCCGTCCTAAGCAAAAATTCTACCCACGTCGTGTTATTACTACATTTGAAAGTAAAATGTTTCATCGACTGAATGAAGCTTTCCCTAACTATCACGTTTTAGCACAAGTGGCTTTTAGCGCACTCATTACCAATCAAAATTATAAAATTCGAAATCGATTTAATCGTAAGGTCACTGATTTTGTGATTCTTGATCAAAGCTATAATGTCTTAGTGATTATTGAATTAGACGATCCTAGCCATATCGGCAAAGAAACTGAAGATGCAGAACGCGATGCGATGCTGCAGGAAGCGGGATATCGTATTTTACGTTATACCAGCATCCCGACCATCAGCACGTTAAAGCATGATCTGCGCTAAATGACTTTTTCAAAATCATTCAAACCATAAATTTTACGATAACAGCGCAGATAAAATAAAATTATAAACCTTGTGCCTTTTGCTCGGCTAATACTTCTGACACAGCTTGATCAGCTTCAACTGCTAGCTGTTCATCAGCTTGAGTTTTTGCCGCTGCTTCTTTTGCTTTGATCTTTTCAATCATTTCTGCTTGCTGTTGTTTATATTTTTCTTGATTTTTCGCATCACTATTCACTGCAAGAAAAGCCATACTCACCAAAAATATTGGAATGAGTAAACCTAATGCCATCAGGATAATCATCTTTTTCGTATTCGGTTTTGGCTTTACTTCAGACATAGTATTCAATTCGATCACTTTAAATTTTCGCACCCAATATAGCAAAGATTGAAATTCTCTCAAGTGTTCTATTCACGTTCTGGTTTTAAACAAAAAATTGCCATAAAAAAGGAGACTAGCTCCTTTTTTATCGAATCAGTTTAAGAAGGGACTACACCAGTACAATGTGGACTTGTACTCGCATCTTTCTGAGCCTTAGTTAAGTCTATCCCTGTACCAGCAGACATCTTAGACTGAATAAAATCAACTGCCTGCTCATTTCTACAGATAATTGCCTGGGTATGGCTAGCATTTGGCACAATATCCAATTGATAACCTTCAGCGTAGTTAGCCTGAGGGAAATATTTCGTCGCTTGTGCTTTCATATTTGCAAAGAGTGCTTGAGTAACCACAGGAATCACTGCCTTATCTTCCGCCCCTTGAATAATATAAACAGGGGCTTTAATTACTTTGGCAGCAGTTGCATTTGTTGCAGGCTGATTGTCATTTAAAAATTTCTGAACAACTGGGTCAGTATCAATTTTATTTAAATCAATTCCATATTGAGAAATCATATTGTTCGGGTTCTTTATAAACTCAAATACACCCTCTTTAAACTGTTCTTGCAAGCCATTGGCACTGTTCGGCTCAGGATAACTTAAGCATGCACCATCATCCCCAGTACGACCATAGGCTTTTTCTGCAATTACACCTGCATCTGCAGTAAAGATATTTTTTAAATCATAATTTGGCTCATATGCCTTAATCCCTGAAGTCGTTAAAGCCGCATAAGCCAAAAGCTCAGCATAACCATCTGCAAGTTGCCCAAGATATGCGTCCTCTTGTGCTGATGTTAACTGGCCTTGAGCCACTAATCCGCGGATTTGAAGAAGCTGTTCATCTAATTTATTGACACCTTTACTCACACCGGTTACTTCATCCACATTTAACGCTGGATCAAGATAAATCTTAATGATCGTTCCTAAGCTTGATGCTGGTGCAGCTGCCACCGCTCCTTTATAACTGGTATCGACATTGGCAAATTCCGCAGTCCCTAATGATGCATGACCACCCTGCGATTGACCAATAGACATCCAATCTCCACTGAGTTGTTTACCATAATGTTCTTTTGCTGCTTTAACCGCAGTAAGCGCCGAATTCGCTGCACTCGATAAATTTAGATATGGATGTACGCCCGGTGTTCCTAAACCCTCATAATCAGGTGCAACGATAACATAGCCAGCAGCCAATAAACTTTCTGCAAGTATCTTAAAGCGCGGATGGATTAAGTTTTTGCTTGGTGCACAATCATCCCCACCACCGACTGTTCCATGTTCCCAAACGATGACACGATAACCATCTTTAGGCTGAGTCGCATTTGGAAACAAAACCAATGCAGTCGCGGCCGCTTTTTTCCCCTGCATATTGGTCATGTTATAAGTCATGACCTTAATTGATGATGTATTGTTTACACTATCCAAAGCATAATTGGCTTCAGACACATATGATGATTTTTGATTTGAAGAAGATGAGTCCTTATCGTCATTACAAGCGGTTAAAGACAGCATTGAAACAGCAACTGTCAGGGCTAATGCTATTTTTGAACGTTTCATAAAGTATCCTTTTTAATCATTATTTTTTAAGCATGAAGCTACATGCCTTCTCATTAATGCACAAAAAAAAGCACCCGAATAGGATGCTTTGTTTCAAATTATATTTTTCAGATTAAAGGTTTAAAGCCATAACAATACCGACAAATATCATGAGCCCCACCCAGCGATTATGACGAAATGCCCAAAAGCAGCGCTGTGGATCACGATCATTGGTTTTCGTCCATTGATAAATAAAATCAAAGGCAACAAATAACAGTGCAATTAACCCAAAAGGAAATAGTAAATCTTCTAAGTAAAGCGCAAAACCAATCAATAAAACACTCGTAGCTTGCAACAATGAAATAATTTCGATATCAAAGCGACCAAATAAAATCGCTGTAGATTTCACTCCAATTTTTAAATCATATTCACGGTCTGTAATGGCATATTGTGTATCGAATGCAACTGTCCATGCCAAATTACCGAAGTAAAGCAACCAACAAGTTAAATCCAAGGGATGACCCACCGCGGTATAGGCCATGGGAATAGACCATGAAAATGCAGCCCCTAAAAATACTTGCGGCAAATGTGTATAACGCTTCATAAACGGATATATAAAGGCTAAGAACAATGCACCGAACGAGCAATAAAAGGTTTCAATCGGCAAGAAAAACAACATGCCCGCACTGAGTGCCACTAAGATCAAAAAGACATAGATAGCTTCTTTAGCACTGATAATCCCTGTGGCTAAAGGACGGTTTTTAGTACGCTCTACCGCGCCATCCACTTTACGGTCAGCAAAATCATTAATGGCACAGCCCGCAGCACGCATACAGATGGTCCCAATAATCATTGGAACAAGAATACCCAAAGATGGCATACCTTGATTTGCAATCCATAATGCCCACATGGTTGGCCAAAACACCAACTCAGTACCAATAGGCTTATCAAAACGACATAAATAGTAATATGCTTCCAAGCGCTCACGCCAAGAAATTTGCTGCACCGTTGTCATGCCCGTCCTTATACCGAATCTGAATTAAGCTTGCTGTATATAGTGTTCAAATGCAGGTAGAAAAGTTTCCTGCACAATGAATTTACAACCATGCCAAGTATAACAGCTCTGACGTGTCCAACCATCTTCTAGCCAGAGCACACGGCGCTCACATGCAGGGTTTGTACGTTGAAATAAGAACAAACCAATCGGTTTTTTACCAATATGCTTATAAATACGCGCATGTGATTGCAAGCTTAAAATCGGAAAAATACTTTTTGCCTTCACCCATGGTTCAGCTTCACAGCCAAATAACAAGCTTTCACGTACCCATGAAGTATGTTGATAGGGCATTTTCATCCATTTAGCATCGAGAAATGTGAGGCGCTGATAATGTTCTTTTTCTGGAATAACTTGAAATTTACCACCTGCCAAATCAGTCAATTGCTGGGTTAATGAACCTGAAGCATACAGCCATGTTTTTAATTCTTCTGGAATGATATTGGGTTGACTGTGTGTGCTTTGCATGTCCCTCACCTAAACTCAGCTAAGATGTAAATGATCATGTGTTGAGATTATACACATGGCAGTTTAATTTTTAAGGCTCGTTTTACATCAGGTGATGATTCTATTAGTTTCCATATCACATGAATATAAAAAGCTGCTCTTGAGAAACTTATCTTTGAAAAACTCAACACATCATGTAAATGATATTTTTTGAATTTAATTTATGCTATCCATCTATATAAAAATGCTCTTTTTAGATTGCACCACTAAGCCTACACAACATTGACCAACCCAAAAATACGACCACATGATCAAAATATTATCCAAAGAATTTTTACAAAAAACATGGACACTCACAATTGTCGCGACAACTTTATGCATGAGCACATGGTCCAGTGCCAAGGAACTGGCTTTAAGTTTTGATGATGGACTTAATCCTCAAAATAACCCTCAAGCGACCATCATCAATCAACAGATTTTACAGCAACTCAAAGAGCATAAAATTCAATCTGTGGTATTTCCCAGTTTAATAAAAATTGGTGACTTTCAAGGCAAACAATTGATTGCTCAATGGGGTGAACAAGATCATGTCATTGGCAATCATAGTGCACTTCATCAGAACTTAAATAAAGATAACATCTCAGCGCAGACTTACATCCAAAGCATTGCTGATGCCGATGCTGTGTTCAGGACATTGCCTAATTATCAACGGATATATCGCTATCCTTTTTTAAAGGAAGGCAATACAGCAGCAAAACGCGATGCAGTCTATCAATGGCTGAGTTCGCATGATTATCAAATCGGTGCAGTGAGTATTGATGCCAGTGACTGGTTTTATAATCGCAAATATCTAGATTATGCCAAACAGGCTGATACCGAAAAGCTCGAGCGTTTAAAACATGCTTATATTGCTCATTTATTGAATCGTGCAGACTACTATGATCAGCTCGCTATACAGGTAATAAAACGATCACCGCAACATGTTTTGCTGCTCCATGTAAACCAGATCAATGCTGCTTATTTAAAAGAGATCATTCAAGTATTTCAGCAGGCAGGTTGGACGTTTAGCTCTGCCCAGCAGGCTTTTCAAGATCCATTGTATCGAGAGCGCAGCGCAAACATTCCAGCAGGTGAAAGTATTCTGTGGTCCATTGCCAAAACACAAGGACAGCAATTACGCTACCCTGCGGAAGACGCACCCTATGAACTAGACAACTTAAAACAACATCAACTCGATTAATTCAATCGAGCACATTGATGCTTTGCAGCACGCAACAGCATCATCTTTTAGACCTGTTATGCATTATCTGTTTTGGCAATCACTTCAAATTTACCTTGCGGCGTTTTAATTAAAACTAACCCTTCAGCGCTGATATAAAAACTTTTCGGATAATCATAATCCAGGGCCAGTTCTGGATTTTTTAGCTCAACAAATTGCGCCTGCTTATAACCTTCCACGGTGCGACCTATTTCTAAATAAGTGACTTCTGAAAAGTTAAGTTTAAATCCCTTGTTATGATCTTGTGGATCAATCCAAGGGAAAAAGCCTGTATGTTTTTTGCGTGGTTTTGCCATATTGAGATATTCATTCAAATCTTTGTTTTATCTTAACGCATCCTATAAAAAAACCCGCACAAGGCGGGTTTTTTCTACAGTGAAATTCTCGAAAGAATTACAAGCTGTAGTACATATCAAACTCAACTGGGTGAGTTGTTGTATTTAAACGACGAACATCTTCGCGTTTAACTTCAACATAAGCATCCAGCATATCTTTAGTGAACACACCGCCTTTAAGAAGGTAATCATGATCAGCTTCAAGTGCGTCAAGCGCCATTTCTAGGCTATGCGCAACTGTTGGGATTTTAGCTTCTTCTTCAGGAGGAAGGTCATACAAGTTTTTGTCTGCAGCTTCACCTGGGTGGATCTTGTTTTGGATACCGTCAAGACCAGCCATCAACAATGCAGCAAAACCTAAGTACGGGTTCATCATTGGATCAGGGAAACGTGCTTCGATACGTTTGCCTTTCGGGCTAGAAACGTAAGGAATACGGATTGAAGCTGAACGGTTACGTGCTGAGTAAGCAAGCATGATCGGTGCTTCGAAATGCGGCACTAAACGCTTGTACGAGTTTGTAGAAGGGTTAGTAATTGCATTCAATGAACGAGCGTGTTTGATGATACCACCAATGAAATACAATGCCATTTCTGAAAGGCCTGCATATTCATCGCCAGCAAACAAGTTCTTGCCATCTTTAGAGATAGACACGTGAACGTGCATACCCGAACCGTTATCACCTACCATTGGTTTAGGCATGAAAGTCGCAGTTTTAGCGTATTGGTGTGCAACGTTCCAAACCGCATATTTGAACTGTTGAACTTCGTCCGCTTTACGAACCATAGTGTTGAAGCTCACACCAATTTCTAATTGGCAAGATGCAACTTCGTGGTGATGTACTTCTACACGACCTGGGCCCATGATGTCTTCAATTTTTGCACACATGTCTGCACGCATATCTTGTGAAGAATCAACTGGTGGAACTGGGAAGTAACCGCCTTTAACGCGTGGACGGTGACCAGAGTTACCCGCTTCGTAGTCTTTACCAGTAGACCAAGCAGCTTCTTCAGCGATTAATGTATGGCGCGCGCCAGACATGTCGATGTCCCACTTCACTTCGTCAAATACGAAGAATTCTGGTTCTGGACCAAAGAAAGCTGTATCACCGATACCAGTTGATTTGAGGTACTCTTCTGCACGGCGAGCGATAGAGCGTGGGTCACGGTCATAACCTTGACCAGTTGATGGTTCGATAACGTCACAAGTTACCACAACTGTAGCTTCAGCGAAGAACGGGTCAAGGAAGCAAGTTTCAGCATCTGGGCGAAGGATCATGTCAGACGCTTCGATACCTTTCCAACCAGCAATTGACGAACCGTCAAACATTTTGCCGTCTTCAAACGTATCTTCGTCAATTGTATCTGCCGGGTAAGTTACGTGTTGCTCTTTACCCTTAGTATCCGTGAAACGAAAATCGACCCATTTTGCGCCACTTTCTTGGATGAGTTGAAGGACCTTGTTCGCCATGCTCATTTTGCTCCGATGATTTTTTTGTGCACAATGAAGTGCGTGTTAGTAGTTGGTAGTTATTAAGCAATTACCGTACCAACTTTAAAAAGCAAAGTTAAAATATTGAATTCCTTATCAGAATAGAAGATTTCAGCCCGTTACTTTGCTGCTATTATACTGTGTGTCACAGCAAATGCACCATATTCAGCCACTCTTCATCACTTTTGTTTAAAAAGCTTTTTACGGTGTATCAAAATGGTGCACTAAAATTTAATAAACCCAAATGCACCATAAAGAGTCACCTGTTGAGCCTGAAGTTTCCTTTTTGTTTAAACATTTTTGATGTATTTATGAATTTATTTAAAATCTAATGATTTAGATGCTTAATCCTTAAACATTTACGCATTTTATAATGCATTTTTTATCAATATTGAACTTTTCAATACTAAAGCACGGTCCTTCATCTCAATAAAATCATGCGAAAAGATGAATATTTAAACTTAAATACCTTAAAATTTAAGTGCTCCATTTTGGGGATTTTGCTTCAAAATAGCTCATTATTGAGTATATTTTTTAAAGCTTACTTTGGGATAGTTTATTTCTTGTCATAATTTTAATTTTCAAATGTTGTTAATTTCACCAATTAAATGATTCAGACATGATGTCATCAATTTAATTCAATAATTTTAAATCTAAAAAATTCTCTACTTATAAAATGATGTGCAAGCTACGGCTAAATTGTTCAGCCGAAAATGCTTATTTTTTGCTATGATTGCTCGAATTCTGTGTTTTTGCTATTTGCGAATCCTTATTTACAGGGCATTATTCATGCACTGAAATTTCATCAGAATTCATTCTAATTTTTTATAAGCACAGTTAAGTGCAAAATTTCAAAGGTTAAAACGCTCATGCTTTTGATGATCGACAACTATGACTCTTTTACCTACAACATTGTCCAATATTTTGGCGAGTTAAATCAGGAAGTAAAAGTAGTACGTAATGATGCCGTGACATTGGAAGATATTGAGCGATGGCAACCGAAGTATTTAGTCATTGGTCCCGGCCCTTGTTCACCGTCTGAAGCAGGTATCTCAATTCCTGCTATTCAGCATTTTGCAGGTAAAATTCCTTTACTGGGCGTGTGTCTTGGGCATCAAGCGATTGGTCAAGCTTTTGGTGGCGATATTATTCGTGCAAAAAAAGTTATGCACGGTCGTTTGTCGGACATGTATCACAGCGATACAGGTATTTTTAGCAACCTCCCTTCTCCATTTGCAGCAACGCGCTATCACTCCTTGGTGATTGATCAAGCGACATTGCCAGAATGTTTAGAAGTGACTTGCTGGACCAATGAAGAAGATGGCTCTATGGAAGAGATTATGGGTGTTAAACATAAGACATTGCCTGTTGAAGGCGTGCAGTTCCACCCAGAGTCGATTCTCAGTGAGCATGGTCACCAAATCTTCAAAAACTTCTTAGAAATTTACGCTTAATCGAGTGCAATAGAATTATGAATATTCAACAAGCTTTAAATAACATCACAAAAAATATTGAGCTCACTCAACCTCAAATGGAAGAAGTGATGCGTACCATCATGCTTGGCGAAGCATCGCCAGCGCAGATTGGTGCACTGATGATGGGTCTACGCTTAAAAGGTGAAAGTATTGACGAAATTACGGCTGCCGCACGTGTTATGCGTGAGTTCGCCATTAAAATTGATGTCAGCGACCTACCTCACTTAGTTGATATTGTCGGTACAGGTGGTGACGGTCAAAACTTGTTTAACGTATCGACTGCATCAAGTTTTGTCATTGCTGCTGCGGGTGCAACCATTGCTAAACATGGCGGTCGTGGCGTGTCGTCTAAATCAGGCTCATCTGACCTTCTAGAGCAAGCAGGTATTAACCTCGACCTTAGCATGGAACAAACAGAGCGTTGTATCCGTGAAATGGGCGTGGGTTTCTTATTTGCTCCAAATCATCATAAAGCAATGAAATATGCTGCTGGTCCACGTAAAGAATTGGGCTTCCGTAGCATTTTCAATTTACTTGGCCCGCTTACGAATCCGGCTGGTGTAAATCGCTTTGTGATTGGGGTATTTTCTACAGAACTTTGCCGTCCGATTGCTGAAGTTTTAAAACAGCTTGGTGCCGAACATGCCATGGTTGTACATTCTAAAGATGGCTTAGATGAGATCAGCCTTGCTTCAAGCACCTATGTTGCTGAGCTTAAAAATGGTGAAGTGACTGAATGGGAAATTCAACCTGAAGCTGTGGATATTGAGTCGCAAACATTAACTGGGCTCTCTGTAGACAGTGCTGCGGAAAGTCTGACATTAATTAAAGATGCTTTAGGTAAGAATAAATCTGCACTTGGTGAAAAAGCGGCAAATATGATTGCGCTCAATGCAGGTGCTGGCATTTATGTATCAGGCTTAACCAGCAACTATAAACAAGGTGTAGCATTGGCTCATGACATTATTTATGGTGGTCAAGCCTTAGAAAAAATGGGCATTTTGTCTGAATTCACCAAAACTTTAAAAGAATACGAAGCTTAAGATTAGGAAAAGATCATGGTAGATATCGCAAATACAATTTTAGGAAAAATTGTAGATCGCAAAAAGGAAGAGTTTGCTATTCGTCTTAAGCAACGTAGCTATAAAGATGTAGAAGAATTGGCTCAAGCTGCTACACCTGTACGCGGTTTTGCTCAGTCTGTACAAAGTATGCGCCCTGGGGTTATTGCTGAAATTAAAAAGGCATCACCATCAAAAGGCATCATTCGTGAAAATTTCAACCCAGCTGAAATTGCACAGCAGTATCAAGACGCGGGTGCGGCATGTTTATCAGTATTAACTGATGTCGACTTTTTCCAAGGCGCGGATGAAAACATTCAAATCGCACGTTCAAATTGTGACCTGCCTGCCCTGCGTAAAGACTTTTTGATTGATCCTTATGGCGTGATTGAAGCACGTGCTTTGCATGCGGATTGCATCTTACTCATTGTGGCTTGTTTGTCAGATCAACAACTTGAAGAAATGTCGAAAACTGCATTTGAGCACAATCTCGATGTGTTAGTTGAAGTACATGATGAAGCTGAGCTTGAACGCGCTTTGCGTCTTTCTGATCGCTGCTTACTTGGTGTCAATAACCGTAATTTAAAAACCTTTGATGTCGATTTAAATACATCACTGCGTTTGAAAAAACTACTTGAGCCTTCACGCCTACTGGTAACAGAAAGTGGGATTACCACACCTGCTGATGTCGCAATGATGCAGGAACATGACATTCATGCTTTCTTAGTGGGTGAAAGCTTTATGAAACAGCCGCGCCCTGATCAGGCGTTTAAAGAATTGTTTGGTGTGCCAAAAGCCATTTAAGAAACACAAAATTCAGGGTGCTACGGCATCCTGAATTTTTTCTTCCCCACCTCGATAGCGTATATATGTCTCATTCCCCTGTTAAAGAAATTATCAATCAAGCTCAGCATTTCACCCCTTATGAGCAGATGATTATCGGTATCAATCATTGCTTAGGCTTCAATAAATATAAACAAGATGTAGAAAAGGGACGTACATGGATTTGGGTATCTGCAGCCTACTATGGACTTTTTATTGCACAGTATAATTGGGCTTTAACGTGGACAGAATCACCAAGTTATAACATTGAGCATGATATTTCCGTAGATGAGATAAAAGTTTTAGCTGAAAAAAATGACTTAGCCGCTTTGTATATGCTGGGCGTGTATTTTACGGAATGCGATCCTGAACTTGCCGTACAATGCTATCAAAAAGCTGCTGATAGCAACTTTTACCCAGCAATCAATAATTTGGCAGATAAATATGAGACAGGCTCAGGGGTTGAGCAAAACATTCATAAAGCGATTGAGTTATATGAAATTGCAGCACAACAACATATTGCAGCTGCCGAATGGAGCCTCGGATTACTTTATTTTAATGGTGAACTAATAAATCAAGATCTTGAGTTGGCAAAATATTGGTTAACTAAAGCAGATAATAATGGCTGGCCTCAGGCTCAAGAACTTTTAGACGTGTTAGATGAAAATTGACTGTCGCTAAATGAATACCCAAGCTCAGTAAACTAACTTAAACTTTTTGATCTCCACGACTTGAGCCATGTAATACTTAAATCAATATAAAGCCATTCCAGTTCAAATCAGTCGCATTTCAGGCTATAATTGTCCTAAATTTTTGTACATTTCCCGTTTATTCATTATGAGCAAACACGATTCTTCGCTTTCTAAAGATCAGTACAATCTACTGAAATCTTTTAAAAAGCAAATTACGAATCCACATTCCTCAAATATTGCTAAACAGCCTGAGCCAAAGCCAAAGACTGTTGAGCAAGAGCAGGAAGATGACTTCGCATTATTCCAGAAGCAAATGCAAGGTGTTCAAAAGATTAATGCCGGCAATGTTGCAAAAATGGATAAAGCCAGTCGCAAGAAGCCAGATGCACAGACTTTAGCAAAACGTGCTTCAGCCATTGGACCGATGGAAACAGATGATGCTTTATTGTCTGATACCCAAGCGATGCTCAACCCTGTCGCAAGCCAAGCGGCTTTAAGCTACCGCATAGCAACCTTGCAACATAAAGTCTTTGAAGATTTGAAAGCTGGAAATTTACGCTGGTTTGAAGCTGTAGACCTACATGGCTGTACAGTTGAAGAAGCACGCCAAGCCGTACTCCAAATTATTCAAATTGCAAAAGACGAAAATCAGAATGTTTTAAAAATTGTGCACGGCAAAGGTCCCGAAGCCATTTTAAAAACCTATGTAAATAGCTGGTTGCGTCAACATCGTGATGTATTGGCTTTTGTCAGTGCCCCTGAAAAGCAAGGCGGAACTGGTGCAGTTCTCGTGCTTTTAAAACGTGCTGAAAAGAACCCAAAGTTTAATCAGTAATCGGATTTTTCCCCAAAAGAAGGCATTGTAATAGTTTTCTGCTACAATGCCGTCCTTGTTCAATCTCTCAGTGTAAGTGAACACCTCTTATGTCTATGCAGCAATCCTACGCAAATATCCTAACTGCCGTTGGCGAAGATCTGAATCGCCCAGGTCTTAAAGATACGCCGATGCGTGCTGCTAAAGCTTTTTCTTATCTGACTTCTGGTTATAGTCAGACACTTGAAGAAGTGACCAACAATGCGGTTTTTCCATCCGAAAACCGTGAAATGGTGTTGGTTAAAAACATCGAATTTTACTCTTTGTGTGAACACCATCTGCTTCCATTTCATGGTCGCGTACATATCGCCTATTTGCCTGAAGGCAATGTATTGGGTTTATCTAAATTTGCCCGTATTACCGAAATGTTTGCACGTCGCTTACAAATTCAAGAAAATCTGACTCAACAAATTGCTGAAGCCGTTGCGGAAGTGACTGGCGCTCGCGGTGTTGCTGTGGTTATCGATTCAGCGCATATGTGCATGATGATGCGTGGTGTTGGAAAGCAAGAATCAACAACACGTACCGTGTCGTTTACTGGTGACTTTAAAACCAATAAAGAAGAACGACGCGAATTCTTAAGCGCCGTGCCTGAAAGTTACTAATTTAATTTTAGTTTAAAAAGCCTCAATCTGTATTGAGGCTTTTTTTATTTATGCTTAAATGTGCTGCAAATTTAAATTCTTTATTGCTCAACGATTGTCAGGATGATGTATGTCTCACATATTTTTAGCGGGTCAAGGTATTACACAAGCTGAACCGAGTATTGATTACCCTCGCCCAGACCGATTAGTCGCTGGCAATCCTAAGCGTCAAACACAAAGCTTATATGTACATCCAAATATGGATTGCGGTATTTGGCAATGTGAAGTCGGTGCATGGAATATTGTATTTGCAGACAATAAACAAGAATTTTTTAATGTTATTGAAGGTTTGGTTCGCATTCATGACCAAGCTGGAAATTACATTGAAGTCAGCGCTGGCAATGCGGGTGTCATTCCACCGAGTTTCATCGGTACTTTTGAAGTCGTTGAAACTGTCAAAAAATATTATGTTGTAGTCGAAGTTTAAGCCACGTAATGTTCGTTCGAAAATAAAAAACTCCCACTGATGGGAGTGTTTATGGCTTAACTATTTACACACGAGACAAATGTTGAGTGACCTGTATACAGTTTCGTCCATTATTTTTTGCGGCATAAAGTGCATGGTCGGCAGCATCGAGGAAGCGTTGATAATCTGGATGGCCATCATATAAAACACAGCCCACGCTAATCGTGAAACTAAATTGTTGACCTTGTACCGTTCGGATCACACCTTTTTCAATATAGCTGCGTACACTTTCTGCAATACTCATGGCACGAACCAAGTCTGTATCGACCAAAAGTAATAAAAATTCTTCTCCACCAATACGGAAAGCATAGTCACTGCCCTGACTAAAACGTTGCAAAGTTTCGCCAATAAATTTAAGTGCTAAATCCCCAGCTGCATGACCAAATTTATCGTTAATATTTTTAAAGTAGTCAGCATCAAAAGCCAAAAGAGAAAGTGGGGCTTGTTTTTGGCGAGCAAAATTAATTTCACGCGATACAATCGTGTTTAAATAACGTCGGTTTAAAAGCTGCGTCAGTGAGTCATTACCCGATTCAATGTATTCAGCAACTTGGAACAATTGATCAACTAAGTGCTGAATTTCTCGATTAATTTCACGAATTTTTTGAATAAATTCTTGAAGCTGTTGTCGATCTTCAATCTTCATCGTTTGTTCTGTTAGCGCATCAACTTTATAAATTCGGTCAATAACCAACTGTACTTGATCTGAACCTGAAAATGCATACGCTGCCTTATGGATAAACCACAAACCAAATTCAGACTTCGAAAATAACGGATGATAAAAACCCACTGCACCAGAGAAAATTTTATACATCAGTTCATTTTCCCAATCGAGTAATGAACCACGCTGTTTGTCTTTATGTACTGCAACATCCTGCATAGCAGAAAATAAACGATAATTATGTTTGATTTCTTGGCTCTTTTCAGTGTTTAACTCATAAGAGCGACACATAATTTCCGTACTTAATCCCATAATTTGTACAAGGTAGCTGCACATGTGCAGCACATTATGGGTATTATTTTGTTCTAATAATTCAAAGATTTTACGTTCTATTTCACGTACACCACGCATAATAAACCATGATGGAATACCAATACGTGCATGGACCATACCAACTTTTTGCTGACGTTTTACCGCAGGTTCAAATTGAAAGTTAATGGCAACTTCAAACGTTTCTAGCAACCATTTTCTTAATGTGTCAATTAATCTTTTTTGAATGATATCGTCTTTAAAAAAATGTGCGGCTTCTGGCTCTAATAGCATCTGCTCATAGAAAACAGTCACTAAATGTTCGACATGAGTTTGTATAAAACGCAGCGCTGCAAGATGTTCTGTTTCAGTATATTGATCACAAATATTTGCCCAAGCCTGGCTAAGACTGGTTATACATTCTTGATTCATAGAAGCGTTTTTCCGCAGCGATACAAAGCCACAGATGATACCCTTCTTTATTGAATTTTATATATTATTTTAATTGATATTTCCATTTTAAAAACAGAATAAAATCAATAAAAATAAATATAACTCAATTGGAATTTATCCCAATTTTTAGCATCTTGCTGCTCATATTCATAGCCTAGACGTAAAGCATTTTGCTGATTGAATAAATATTGCAACTGACCATTAACTTTTAAGTTCCACTGATTCGAATCTTGCCAATAGGGTAATTCGACTTGCAGCAGACTATTGATTCTATCTGACCATATATTCTGACAACCTACCGTTGGTCCAACCCCGATACGCCAACCTTGATCTAAAGCATGTCCTCCTTGTATCTGCATTTGTGATTGCACATAGCATAAATGAGTGCGCTGCTGATTTGCCCAACTATAGCCACTTTGTACTTTCACCTCAGCCACACCATATTGCTCTTTTTCACTAAACTTTCCATCAGCAACAGATTCCTGTTGCCATCCAAAGTTAAAACCCCATGTTAGAGGTGTTTTAAAGGGGGTAATCGGATTGTATGAATTTACTGATAAAAAATCGAAGTGATTAAGTTTGACTTGGTCATCGCGATATTGAATCGATCCATCCCAAAACATTAGTTGAGTTCCAATACGAAAACCACCTTGTGGATCAATCAAGTCATGATAGGCTTCACGATGACTGAGTTCGATAAATTGATCCCCTTGCACTTTGCCCACACTTGCAGACATAGTTCGTGCATGATGTCCTTGAACAGGATCAAGCTTGGGTCGTTTTGGTTCAACACGCTGCTTCGGGACATCCGATTGACTTCGAAGCGCTAAAATTTGGCGTAATTTAGGCTGTGCCTCGTCTGCTGAAACTTTTCGCCCAATCAATTGTAGATACAAATGGTCATATGCCATTTCAAGAATTTTGGCACGATCACTATCCGAATATTTCGCAATTGCATCTGCTATTTGGCTCGCATCAATTTCTGTCAGTCGACGCGCTTCTCTCGCCATGTAATAGCCATGCTGTTCAGCCTGTGAAAGCAATTGTGTTTCTAATGCTGGACGATAAACCGCCGCTTGAATAATTCCCTGCTTGTCTGCTTCTTTAATCGTTTCCACTGGAATCGATGCAACTTTAAAGTGTTCTTTTAAATTTGAGTTTGGACGAACCAAGTCAATTAAGCCTAGTAAACGATAGGCACAATTATCACTCACAAAATAATAGGGAAAGCTCACATGCTTCATTTCCCAAATATGCTTAACCAATAACTGTGTTTCTTCAGGATTTAAACTCAATTCATATTCCCAAAGGTCTCGACTTTCTAAATCTCCATATTCTTTAACCTTCCTGTAATATGGCATCAGTGAATATTCACCTGGATACTGTCCCGTTAGTCCCTTCCACGCAAAGGCAAATCCATCACTATCATCGACTGTCGCGGCATAATTAACGGCATAAGAAATTAGATTTAATTCTTTCTGATCTTTAGGGTCTAGACGCAATAAAGTATGTCCAAACATCGAGCTTGGATTGCCCATAAAGTCGGTCGCATAGATCAACGTGGCTTTATAAGGTTTAATTTGTTTTAACCATTCATCTAATTCTGGACATTCTGCTTGAGGAAGTTGCTCAGACGGAATGTTCAACTGTTGAATAAGCCACTGACTACGTGCTGGGAAGCGACAACGAAAAGCTTGATTGGGTTCTGCACTTTGAAAGAGTGCCTGAATGTCAGCATCCATTTCCGCTTGCAAATCATTTTGACCATTTTCAGCTTGAAAATAACCTTGATAAGTGACTTCACTTTGTCCTTTTTGATCCGCATACATAAATCGCTGCCAACTGGTTTGCTGTTCCAGTTTGAGTGAATATGCACGTGCAATATAGCTTTGAACAGTTGAGGAAGATGCGATTGTAGACTTAAGCTCAATCACATTATTTTGTGCAAATACTACACTTGGAATAATACAGGTACAAAATAAAGCAAGGATTTTCATTATGTTATATTTAGATCCATCTATATAATTTAGATAATAAAAAACCCTGTCATTTGACAGGGTTTATCTCACAGCAATTAAACGTAAGCTTTTAGTACTTCGTCTTTTGCCATTACTTTTTGTAATGATTCTAGAACTTGAATTGAAGATTGATTTTCAGCCGAATAGATTTCAGTAAAATTAGCTTTTGATACAGCAAAGAAACGTGCTTTATCTGAAGATTGGATGTTAAGTAGTTCAGCCAAAACGTTCAGGCTTTCACCTTGACCTACCGCCATATCACGAGCAAGTGATTCTGCATTTTCATTGGTAAAAGTTACTGCTTGTGCTGTAACTGTACCTGTTCCGCTACAGCCTAGGGTACCAAATGTAATACCAAATAATTGGTTAGCAAAAAGTCCATTGGTCGTACCCGCAAGTATTTTTGGAATTTTACCTGATTGACCTGCCCAGACTTGCGAACCGATACCACAACCTACATCACGATCAGCAAAAGCAGCTGTAGAACCTAGTGCCACAACGGCAACTAAAGCTAATTTTTTTAACATAGCATTTCTCCAGGGAATTTTGTTCCATTGTTTTTTAATTATTAAAACACATGTAAAATTTATTACACTTCTGTAGATTAACTTGATCGTTCAGATAAGGCAAAGCATTTTCATCTAAAACTTTTGACTAAAAAAACAGCGTAATTTCGCCCTATTTTTTAAGTTCCCATGCGCCATTTTCATCACGGATACCTAAAATTTTAAGTACCAAAACCAAGCTCAAAAGTAACAACAAATACCATGATCCCAGTTTCCCCCAGCCAACCATGTGCCATGCATCCACTTGACTTGGGTACAGCCAAATCTTGTAAAAAGTACTGATATTCTCCGCAACCCATATGATAAAAGCCAAAATCAACAAGACGGGTAACATTGGCAACTGCATCACATGATTTTGCAGTTGAAAACTCAATTTAGTTTTCCAAAAGATCAGCACACTCCAAACAAACAACAGCACTCGGATGTCGGGTACAAAAAATTTGGTCATAAAGTTAAAGTAAGACAGCACTGCCAGAGTGAGCATATTGGAAAAGCTCGGCAGTCTTAAAAATGATACCTGATATAGCCGCAGTGAACGCGCAAAAAAACTACCTACTGCAGAATACATAAAACCTGCAAATAAAGGCACCGTTAAAAGTTTAAACACTGCAGGTTGTGGATATTGCCACGAGGCAATAGAAGGATGTGTAAGGAATATTTCCATCCCCATTGCAAGGATATGAAACAGTGCAATCACTTTGGCTTCAGCCCAAGACTCAAGTTTCAAATACAGTAAACAGATTTGAATAACTAAGGCATAAAACAATAAATAATCATAACGAAAGAAGCCAAAGTATTCCTGACTTCCCATAGATGCTGTTAAAGCAAATGCAATCAGTAGCAAGATCCCAAATAAGGCAGCCGAAGCTGCCTTAAATGAGAACTCAAAACATGATTTAAAAATCGTGATCACGGTTGAATCCTAAACCTATTTTCCTACAACGTTTTACAGATACTTCGCACTGTATTCATGTACGGTATCAATAAATGCTTTCGGATTTGCAGGATCAACCCATTGGGTAATACCATGACCCAAATTGGCGATATAACCTGTTTTTTCGCCATTGGCATAAGCATCGTCCAACATGGCACGCGTTGCTTTGGCAATGGCTTCAGGTGAACCATATAAAGTTGCAGGGTCTAAGTTACCTTGTAATGCGGCACGACCATTGACTGTTTGACGCGCGACATTCAGTGGAGTCGTCCAATCTAAACCAAATGCATCTGCACCTGTTGCAATCATCGGCTCAAGCCATTGACCGCCACCTTTGGTAAATAAAATGACAGGGACTTTTCGTCCATCTTTTTCACGCTGTAAGCCTGCAACAATTTTTTGCATATAGTTGAGTGAGAACTCAATATATTCACGATGTGCAAGTGCACCGCCCCAGCTATCAAAAATTTGAACTGCTTGTGCGCCTGCATCAATTTGTGCATTTAAATATTCAGTCACTGCCACTGCTAAACGGTCAAGTAAAGCATGTAAAACTTCTGGCTGTGCGTACATCATTTGCTTTGTGAAACGGAAGTCCTTACTAGAACCGCCTTCAATCATATAAGTTGCTAAAGTCCACGGGCTACCTGAGAAACCAATTAATGGAACCTGACCACCCAGTGCTGAACGAATGGTACTAACCGCATTCATGACATAATCAAGATCTGATTTGGCATTGAATTTTGGCAAATTTAAAACATCTTGCTCAGTACGAACGGTTTTATGAAATTTAGGACCTTCGCCTGCTTCAAAATAAAGCCCTAATCCCAACGCATCTGGAACCGTTAAAATATCTGAAAATAAAATCGCAGCGTCCAATTCATAACGACGCAAAGGTTGCAAAGTCACTTCGCATGCAAAGTCTGTATTTTTACATAGTGATAGAAAATCACCGGCTTTTGCACGAGTTTCCCGATACTCAGGTAAATAACGGCCAGCCTGACGCATCATCCATACCGGAGTGCTATCTACCGGTTCACGTAATAAAGCACGCAAGAAACGATCATTTTTTAAGGTCGTCATTCACTTTTCCAACTCTATTCAACATTCGCATCATCATATCAAAAAGGTTGTAAATATAATAACTTCTCAATGATTTAAAAACCGATCATGTTTAGGGTCAAAAATAATAATTACACAAAACAACTACTGCATCTCCACTTTTTTTCTGTAATACTTAGCCAGTTTTTAATACACAGTAAATGAATAATTCTTAAGGTTAAATTACATGTTCGTTCGCCCAATGCTCGTCCTGAGCCTAAGTTGCATATTTGCTGGTACAGCTTTTGCCGCATCTACTACTGAACAACCATTAACACCAAAAAAAGTGACTAATGTTGCAGTTCAGGATCCGATTGATCCGCTAGCGACTGAAGCTTCATCTGTAACAAGCCAGATTAGCACTCAAGAACAAGAAGATCTAAATCAAGCATCGCAAACGCTAGATACACTTCAAAAATCTGAAGATGTTAAAGCGGATATTGGTGCTGCGCCAGTGGCTCAAACAACGACCACAACCGCGACTCCAGCAGGTAAAGTAGCTTGGGGTCTCAATGATCTAAACAATGCTCAATGGTATGACAACATTGGTAAAGGTCAGTTCCCTATTTATGCACGTGCACATGTTATGCTCAACAACGCACACGCTTCACCGGGTGCAATTGATGGTACAAGTGGTAAAAACACCTTAAAAGCGATCGCATCATTCCAACAAATGAATGGTCTTAAGCCAACAGGTACATTAACCAAAGAAACTTGGGATGCTTTAATTGCTAAACAAGGTTCTAAACCTGCATTTATTGAATATACGTTGACTCAAACAGATCTTGATGGCCCGTATGCAGCATCAATTCCACACGACTATGCACTACAGGCAAAAATGAAAGGCTTGTATTACACCCGTGTGACTGAAATGTTAGGTGAAAAATTCCACATGGATGAAGATTTCTTGAAGAAATTGAATCCAAAAGCAACCTTCAAAAAAGCAGGTGAAAAACTGCTCGTTGCTAATATTCGTAACGAAGTTCCTGAAGATATCCATTTAATTGTTGCACATAAAGGCGCTAAACAACTTTACTTGTTTAACAGCCGTAACCAAATGATTGGTTCATTCCCTGCAACGATTGGTAGCTCGGATACCCCATCTCCAACAGGTACGTATAAAGTGACGGGTGTTGCACCAAACCCTTGGTACAGCTATTCACCTTCTAACTTTGTTCAAGGTAAAAATACTAAACCATTGTCTTTACCACCAGGCCCAAATGGTCCTGTAGGCAACATCTGGATTGGTTTAAGTAAAAAATCATTCGGTATTCACGGTACTCCAAACCCATCTGCGATCTCTAAAACTGCGTCACACGGTTGTATCCGTTTGACCAACTGGGATGCAAATGACCTTGGTAAAAAAGTGAAATCTGGCGTAACAGTTAAATTCTTAGAATAATTTTTTATTTTAAGATCAAAAGGTGTTTTGCTTTCGAGTAAAGCACCTTTTTTTATACATAATCAATTATAAAAAATAAATTTTTATTTTATTCAAACACTTAAATTTCATTACTTAAATATAATTTTGTGGATTTTCACCTATGTTTTTTATTTTAAAATTTCCTATTTTTCGTACATCTATAGCTATAGTCGCGCTCAATAGTCTTTCAGCATTTAGCCATGCAGAACTTGAGGTACAGGTTCAGAAGGTCATCTACATACAGGCTGAATTAGATAATGGAGATGGTTCTATTTATCCTGAAAACTGGTCTGATGAAAAGAAAATTCTGGATCAAAAATATAATCCGCATCAAGACTCATCACAGCAATATTTAAGCAATAGCCGCCATTTTGTGATTAATGGTCAAAATACAGTGCATTACTACCCTTTATCTGAATCGGCTAATCCTGCACTACTTTATACGAAGGTCGGCAATAAAAATTATTTTGCTATCGCTCAATCTTTTGGTACAGCGAAGCAACCGATTATTATCAAACCACAATTACAACATCGACTGAAAGACCATCAACTTTTCAGTATTCAGCCACATGATAAAAACTTGATCTTAATTTTCCGTAGTCGATATTTTCATACTGCCGATGAAATGGCACGGAATATTGCATTAAATCCAAATTTTAAAAGTTATTTTTACCGTAACAGCTATGAACTGATTGAAGTCACACCTCAAGGTAAAATTTTGCACCGTACTCAGTTTACCGCGCCATCCCCCGAAGATGGCATGGGATTTGGCCCGAAATATGATGCAGCAAGTGGTGATTATGAGGACAGTAAACTTGAATACAGCACCAAAACACCCGGGGTTTATCAAACTTTAAATCCTTATGATATTGAATATCGTTATGTGTATTCTCACGGTACATTGACCAAACATACTGAAAAACGCCTGCTCACACCCAGTGAACGTGCAGCGAACAAAATTGAACATGACGGCATAAATGCTGAAAAGATGGAAGATGAATATTTAGAAGCCAACCCAAATGAGCTGCCTCAAGCCAGCAGTTGTTTAAATGATTATTGGGTATTCCATGATAAAGCCGCCGCAAAAAATGTACATTGGGGCAATCCATGGTTACAGAAGCAGCCAGCCTTATATGCTACATTTTTAAGCGAATATTCAAATGGGAAAACTTACCGTTGGACAGATTTTCGCAAGCAATATTGTGATTTAAGTTAAAATAAAGTATTCAAATTATCATTGCATAATTGAAACGCTACATTGCTAATTCTGTATTTCTAACTCAATTTTAAAACATTAAAATAGCCTCAAGTTAAAAATAATATAGGAGCAACACCATGAATGCTTTTCTACATCCGAGTGAAAACCGTGGTCATGTAAAAATGGGTTGGCTTGAATCTAAACATAGTTTTTCATTTGGCGAATGGTATGACCCTAAATACATGGGCATCAGTGCTTTGCGTGTCATTAATGACGATATGATTGCAGCCCATCAAGGTTTTGGTCAACACCCCCATGACAATATGGAAATTTTGACTTGTGTGCTTAATGGTACCATTACTCACAAAGACAGCATGGGAAATCATGGTGGCATCTCTGCGGGTGAATGGCAGTTGATGAGTGCGGGTACAGGTGTTCGCCACAGTGAAATGAACCAAGGTGACGAAGATGTTCATTTACTCCAAATTTGGATTATTCCAAATGAACGTAATGCTGAACCAACATATCAACAAATTAAATGTGATCCACGTGAGCAGCCAGATCAATGGCATCTCATTGTCGGACCTAATGACAATGCAGCTATGCATATTCGTCAACAAGCGGAAGTAAAAACAGCCTTTATTCATAAAGGCCAATCTTTAGCGATTGAAGCAACACAGCATATTAACTATGTTCATGTTATTTCGGGTTCTGTACAAATTGCTGAGCATAAAGTTGAAGCTGGTGGCGCAATTGCCTTTTTAGAAGCCAGCCAAATTGAAGCTTTGGAAGATGCTCAAGTGATTTGGTTTGATTTACCTGAAGTGAAATAAGCTAACTTAAAAAAAGCCTCGCAGATGTGGGGCTTTTTTATTTCTGCATGATGATTTTGAATCAAACATGGCTTAATCGTTCACTGCGTTTATATAACCAAGCCAATATGATGGTGGGTACAATAAAGCCTGTCGCAACTAAAATGCCATGTAATACTGAAGCGTATGGTTCAGCAAGCATTGCAACCTGTTTCATGGGTGAAGTCCACGGTGACATTTGTAAGGCAAGTAAAGCGATGAAGCATAATTGCCATTTAATATTTTCACCAAATTTCAAATGTTTCTGATAGGCATAAGCCAACAAAATCGCTGAAAATCCAATTTCAAACACCCAAGACCAAATCCCCCATTTTCCCCACAAACCAAAGCCTAAATAGTGCTGTGCATAGGGATAGAGTGCCAAATCAGCATTATGCATTGGAATATCGACAATAAAATGTAAAAAGCACGATAAGGCTGCGACCATCGCAATCCTTTTATCTTTTAAGAAAAATGCACCCCAAAGTAAAGACCAAACAGCTGCCATCAAAAGCGAGTGATCCCAATCAATAAAGGTCAAATCAAAATAGAGATATGGTAGAGCATTTAAATTCGCTGTGACTTTTTCAATACCAACGGCTACCAATGTACCATTAATAATATCTAAGAAGCCTGCTCCCAATATAATGGGGATCAATGGTACATCTCGATACTTGGCTTTAAGTGCCACACCTACAGCAAAATGACCAAAGTACATTGCTCTACTCCTACTTCATTGAACAAACGTTCAGTTAAAAGTTAAATTTTTTCTACTCTCAGCTTATATCGCCGTAGGTTGCCATAACATCAAAGTATGCTGAATCATCTTTTTGCGTTCATCTATATTTGCAATATCGCAGCCTATATTGAGATTGAGTAAATACGTCAATCCATATTGAATATTCACTGCCATAAACTGCTGTGCAGCAGACGCATAATCCATGACTCGAATTTCACTATTTACTGCGCGTTGTGCCAACAATTGAGCAAGCCATTGTTGTCGAATCTGAAATAAATGGCTAACCACATGAATTTCATTTAATTGCATATTTTCACTTTCACGCAAAATAACTTTTAATAAATCCTTATTTTTCGAAAACATCACAACACAAAGCTCACAAAGTGTATTAAGCACCTGATCTAAAGGAACATTCTCAAGGTCCTGATTAAACTGACTCAGTTGTACCAAAGCGTGCTGAATACCACGATTGAGTAGTACAGATAAAATTTGCTGCTTACCCTCTGGAAAATGATGATAAAGAATACCATCTGACAACCCTGCTTGACGTGCCAATGCACGAACTGAGGTTTTGTTATAACCTTGCTCGGAAAATAACACCAAAGCATTGTCTAAAAGTTTTTGCTTGGTTTCTTCAGCTTGATCTGCTCTAGTACTAGAAATTTTAGGCATTACACTATTCACTGAACAATCGTTCAATCAATAATAAAATGTATTAAGCTAGGTTTCAAATATTAACTTTGAGTAGTTAACTTCAGGTTGAATAAAAAGGCGTAGATATTTTCAATATGAAATACTAAAAAGTAATGCTCAGCAACAACGATGCGAATGGTTAAAGTTAATACGCAAAAATCATCATGCAAGTGAGTTTAAAATAAGTAATCAAGCTTATTTCTTCATTAAAAAAGCCCGCATCTCTGCGGGCTCTATGTTGGATGGCTAGTGCTGATTTATTGTCTTAACCGAAGTTTGCGACTCAATTAGCTGTCATTGATCCGTCCAACTCATAGCAGCGTCATTATTTTTATTGACCTGCTGTAGTATCAATATAGCACTGCTGTTTTTAGACGCAAGTCGCTTTAACACTTCCAAACATTTGAACAAAATAAATACAATTGCTTTCATCTTCAAATAAGCAGAAAATGTGTTCGGTTCAAATTAACGTTGATTGGAATCACAACGGTCAAACTTAAGTCCATGTTTGCAAAAGCCATTGCTAAATCTAGCTTCACGTTAAGTTGAATAAAAACGGTTATCGGCCCTATCTGTCTCTTAGCCAGGAAAAATACCGCGTTCTTTCCGCGCTTTTAAAATACGTTCACAAGCTAAAATATAGGCCGCGGTACGCAAGGTACAGGCATTATTATTAGCACACGTCCAAACATCTTCTACCGCTTGAATCATCAATTTATCTAAACGGTCATTAATTTCGGCTTCACTCCAGAAATAGCTTGCCATATCCTGAACCCATTCAAAATAACTGACTGTCACACCGCCAGCATTACAAATTACATCTGGAACAATCATAATTTGACGTTCGCGCAAGATGTCATCTGCTTCAGGATACGTCGGACCATTAGCCCCTTCTAAAATCATTTTGGCTTTTAAACGTTGTGCGCGTTCGGCATTAATCTGACCTTCCAGTGCAGCAGGAATAATAATGTCTGTCTCTACATCCCAAAATGCTTCGTTATCAATTGAAGTTGCACCTGCAAAACCTGCAACGCCCTGATTTTTTTCTACATGTGTATGCAAGCTGTTTAAATCAATACCCATGGCATTATAAATCGTGCCTGTATGATCTTGAATACAGATAATTTTTGCATCAGATAAGGCAAATAAATTGGCAGCTTCACTCCCCACATTACCATAACCCTGAACACTGACTTTGGCACCTGCAATGTCCAAATCAATCTTTTGCGCTACTTGGCAGCCTGTAATATACACACCGCGACCCGTGGCTTTGACACGACCTAAAGATCCGCCTAAATGCACGGGCTTACCGGTTACCACACCTGTCACTGTATAGCCCTGACCTGATGAATAGGTATCCATCATCCAGCCCATCACATTGGCATTTGTACCTACATCTGGTGCTGGAATATCTTTTTGAGGCCCAATAATATGCGCAATTTCACTGGTATAACGTCGAGTTAAACGCTCTAGCTCACGTGGTGAAAGTTTACGTGGATCAACACGTACACCGCCCTTTGCACCGCCAAAAGGTAAATTTAGCACCGCAGTTTTAATGGTCATCCACGCCGAGAGCGCCATCACTTCATTTAATTCGACTTCTGGATGAAAACGGATACCGCCTTTGCCCGGCCCGCGCGATAAATTGTGCTGAACACGGTAGCCCTCAAAATGCTGAATTGTTCCGTCATCCATAATGATTGGCACATCGACAATTAAAGCGCGTTTTGGGCGTTTTAAAGTATCGACATAATCTGCCAGATCTTCACTTAAATAAGGCGCCACGCGGTCTATCTGCGCCAGAAAAGTTTGCCATGCACCGTTGCCGCCATTTGCGTAAGAGAGATTAGACATTATTGTTCCTGTATTTTTAAATTATTGTAGGTTAAATATATAACTGTGGGCGATGAAAGCTGCAAGTCTTGCAGTTCTTGCATCCTGATCATAAGTTGGATTGCACTTAGCAATATCCAGCAACTTGATTTTTCCACTGTTCTGAATGTGCTGCATAAGCTGTTCAAACATCTTTAAATCAATACCTCTGACCGCAGGCGCACTAACCCCGGGCGCAATCGATGCGGCAAAAACATCTAAATCAACTGTGATATATAACCAATCTACCGATTGTATAAATTGATCTATTTTAGATAAAACTTGTTCCAGCTGAGCTGCTTCAAGCTCATGATCAAAAATACAACGAAGATAGACATGTGAAAAGCCTGAAAAATAAGAATGATTTTAGGATTGGTCTTACATACTCTTTATATATGTAAGCTTAGCTTTAATAGCATTTATTACTATTTTAAATTTTTTTGAACTTATTAAGGGCAATCAGTTTGTGCGAGGAGTTTGGTATTTCGTTTTATTTAGCCTTTTGGCGTACTTTTATTTTTAAGAAAAACCTAATTCAAATGAAAAGTCACATCACACATAAAATACTAATTAAGGATTCCTTCAAAATTAACCATATCAAAGAAAACTAAAATATTAGAGGCTGCGATTTTTGATGAGTTGAATAGCGACTTTTGAATACTAAATGTAGAAATATCTAAAAATTAGAAAAATGTGATGTAAAAATATGGTGCGCTCAGCGGGACTCGAACCCACGCCACAGGCTTCGGAGACCTGTACTCTATCCAGTTGAGCTATGAGCGCTTATTTTGGATTGCGCACATCATAACAAAAAAAACTCCAAGGTAAAGCAACTATATATAAGTCAGCCATTTTTCTGCCTAAGCTTTGTACAACATCCTATTTTTGCAATGCAGAATTCCGTACGATTTACTTGGTTTATTTTGTCCGATATCGCACAATACTCACACTATTTATAGAGTGAAAGATTTATGACTGATGCACTGACGTTAACGCAGTTGTCAAAAACCTATAAAAATGGGTTTCAGGCACTTAAAGGTATTGATTTAACCGTACCTGAAGGTGAATTTTATGCACTTTTGGGTCCAAATGGTGCAGGTAAATCGACTACGATTAGTATTATCAGTTCACTCACTCGTAAAACCTCAGGGACTGTAGAAATTTTTGGCCATAATTTGGATACCCATCCGTCTCATGCCAAACAATGCTTAGGTGTAGTGCCACAAGAGTTTAACTTTGGTCAATTTGAAAAGACTTTTGACATTTTAGTCACTCAAGCAGGTTATTACGGTATTCCTAAAAAAGTTGCAGAACAGCGTGCTGAAGAATATTTAGAAAAATTGGGACTCTGGGAAAAGCGAAATACCCAAGGTCGTATGCTTTCTGGCGGTATGAAACGCCGTTTAATGATTGCCCGTGCGATGATGCATGAACCGAAACTTCTAATTTTGGATGAACCCACTGCGGGCGTTGACATCGAACTACGTCGTTCAATGTGGGATTTCCTGACTGAAATGAATGATAAAGGCACATCAATCATTTTAACCACACACTATTTAGAAGAAGCAGAAATGCTTTGTCGTCGTATCGCGATTATTGACCGTGGTGTCATTAAAGAAGATACAACGATGAAAGGCTTCCTAAGTCAGCTTAATGAAGAAACCTTTATTTTTGATTTGGCAGAACCCATCGAACCTTTAAATATTGAAATTATTGGTGTGCGTTTTAATTTAGTCGATCCTGTAACACTTGAAGTGACTATGGATAAAGCCCATACCATGAATGACCTATTTCAACTCATGGAATCTCAAGGGATTCAAGTACGCAGTATGCGTAATAAATCCAACCGTCTTGAAGAACTATTTGTACGTATGGTTGAAAAAAATCTTGAAGGTGCAGCACAATGAATTTTAATCAACTTTGTATTGCCCTCTATACATTGGTTCACAAAGAAATTCGCCGCTTTATGCGAATCTGGCCCCAAACATTATTACCACCAGCAATCACCATGAGTTTGTACTTTGTGATCTTTGGTAATTTAGTGGGTTCACGCATTGGACAAATGGGTGGTTTCACCTATATGCAATTCATTGTGCCCGGCTTGATTATGATGGCGGTAATTACTAATAGTTATGCCAACGTATCTTCAAGCTTCTTTAGTGCTAAATTTCAAAAAAGCATTGAAGAACTGATTATGAGTCCTGTGCCATTACACATGGTGCTTTGGGGTTATGTGATCGGTGGTGTCTGCCGTGGTGTTCTGGTCGGCATGATTGTGACTGCTATGAGCCTGTTTTTTACGGAATTGCACATCACCAATATTTTCGTAACTATATATACAGTGATTATTACTTCTTTATTGTTTTCGCTTGGCGGCTTTATTAATGCTGTCTATGCAAAATCATTTGACGATATTTCGATTATTCCGACATTCGTCCTGACTCCGCTCACTTATTTAGGCGGCGTTTTCTATGCCATCTCATCATTGAGTCCTTTTTGGCAAAATCTCTCTTTAATTAACCCTGTCGTGTATATGGTCAATGCATTCCGCTACGGTATTTTAGGCCATAGCGATGTCAATGTAGGCATTTCACTGACAGTTATTACTGCATGCTGCGTTTTACTTTATGGCGTAGCGTATCATTTACTTTCTCGTGGTTCAGGAATGCGTGAATAATGAGTGTAGAACATTCTCTCTTAGGTAAAGACACCAACTATCCAACAGCATATCAACCCGATATTCTGTTTCCGATTGCACGTGCTACAGCACGTGAAAAATATGCCCACGTTGAAGGGATTCGCCAAGGCAAAGACTGGTGGCATGTATTTGAAATTTCATGGCTAAATGTGTCTGGTGTGCCTCAAGTGGCAATTGGACGTTTAACTTTGCCTGCTAGCTCTGACAATCTCATCGAATCAAAATCCTTAAAGCTCTACTTTAATAGTATGAACTTTACCAAGTTCGAGTCACGTGATGCCTTTAAGGCAACTGTTGAAAAAGATTTATCTGCTGCGGCCAATGCACCAGTGACCATTGATCTTTTTCATGTCGATGGTGTGGAAATTTCTCAACCTGAAGGCATTTGCATTGACGATCTAGAGCCCACTGCATTAGAAAATCATCCAAATGCAGATTTATTGGCGCTTGATCAAACTGCAATAAATGGAAATGAAGAAGTTGAAGTTCAATTTTATTCACATTTATTAAGAAGTAACTGCCCAGTCACGGGTCAACCTGATTGGGGAACCGTATTTATAAGGTATAAAGGTATTCAGCCTTGTTATCGTAGTATTCTGGCTTATATTATTTCTTACCGTCAGCACAATGGTTTCCACGAACAATGTGTGGAACAGATGTTTGCCGATATTTGGCAGAACCTCAAACCAAGTAAGCTGATGGTTTATGCAACCTATACACGTCGTGGTGGATTGGACATCAACCCTTGTCGTGTATCGGATTTAACATGGATGCCTCGCCCAATTCGTTTGGCGCGACAATAAAAAATTTGAGGTTAGTGATGCCATTTTTTGGATTTATTCCGACTGAGGAACTTCTCAGCAGTATTCAAACCGGTCATGAGAAAAAAAATTCAAGTGAACCACTTTATCCTTTACGTGATAAAACTGCATTACTGATTAATGAAGAAATCATTGGTGCAACTATTTTAGCTCCTGTACATCTTTTCCCAGCAAGCGACAAGCGTGATACCGCTGAAAAACTTGCAGGTTATGTCAAATCAACCGTTGCCGTTTTACTCAAGCAATTATTAGGTAAATCGTCAAATGATGTGGTGAAACAATCCATCGAGTTTTCTGAAAAAAGTTTATTTCAAGATGCTGCAGGCAAGCATCGTGTTGGTTTAACCCTTGATTCAGGCTTAATCACTAACCTTAAAAATAGTTATGCTGAAATTAAAGCAGGCACTGACGTTAATAAAGCGGCTTTTGCTGAACTATATAAACAGTTCGCTGAAGCTGCCGTGCGTCATTTTATGAATGACTTTAATAAAACGTTGGACTTGGGCATGATTAAGCGCAAAGCAGCCGATATCGGTTCTTCTGCTGTGATTAAAGCGATTCATATTGCGATTGATAAAATTTTCCCAAATCTGACCAAAGAAGAAATGGGTGCTTTAGCAGAAGCACATGATTCGATGTTTAATCACTAATTGAATCTTTGTTCAAAAAAAACCTAGCTGCCGCTAGGTTTTTTTATTGCAAAATATTGATCTGCCTTATTTTAGTGCAAGACTGTGCTAGCATGCGCCTATAAAAAAAGCCCATAGCTTCATTATACTTATGACTTTAGATTCTCAATATAAGTTTTTGCGTCAGTCACCACGAGATGGCCTGAGTACGGCGATGCAGCCTTCAATTTGGGAACGACTACATATTGACCCTTGGCTCACAAGTTTCATATTCCTCAATGCCCTATTAGGACTTGTGACTTTATATAGTGCATCTGGTCAAGACATCGGTATGGTGACACGCCAAGGCATCAGTTTCCTGATTGGATTTCTGGTGATGTTTAGTCTGGCTCAAATACCACCCAAGGTTTACCAAAGCTTTAGTCCATTTTTTTATATCTTTGGCTTACTTTGCTTATTTGCAGTGATGTTCGTCGGTGAAGTGCGCATGGGTGCGCAGCGCTGGCTGAGTATTCCGGGTGTCGCAAGCGTACAACCCAGTGAATTTATGAAAATTGGCATGCCAATGATGATGGCATGGTATCTATCAAAGTTTTCACTTCCTCCTAAATTCAAGCACATTGTAATCAGCTTAATCCTGATTGGTTTACCCTTTTTACTTATCGCTGAACAACCTGATCTTGGAACATCGGCTCTGGTGCTTGCCAGCGGCATTTTTGTCCTATTTTTAAGTGGCTTACCGTGGTGGTTAATTGTAAGTGCGATGACAACGGTTGCCGTACTCATTCCACTGACTTGGCAATTTTTACTTCAGGATTATCAAAAAAAGCGTGTTATGACGCTCTTTGACCCAGAAGCGGATGCATTAGGTGCAGGTTGGAATATTATTCAATCAAAAACGGCGATTGGCTCAGGTGGAATCTCAGGTAAAGGCTACTTACAAGGCAGCCAATCTCACCTACATTTTTTACCTGAAGGTCATACAGATTTCATCATTGCTGCCTATTCTGAAGAATTTGGTTTCTTTGGTATCTGCATTTTAGTTTTACTCTATTTCGCCATCATTTTTCGTACACTTATGATCGGACTGAATAGCTTCCACAATTATGGTCGCTTACTTGCAGGCGGACTAGGTTTGTCTTTTTTTGTATATGTATTTGTGAATGCAGGTATGGTCAGTGGTATCTTACCCGTTACAGGTATTCCTCTACCTTTTATGAGCTATGGCGGCACAGCCATCATCACCTTAATGGCTGCTTTTGGCCTTGTAATGGCCATTCATACTCATCGTTAATAAACTTGGAAATTTTTAATTTATGTTAAATCGAAATTTATATAAAAAATTGACTCACCTTGCCGTAATTAGCGGTGCTCTTTCTCTGACCAGTTTTTGTCAGGCCAACGATTTCCAGTCTCATCCTGCATATGCAGCCTTTAAACAAAATACCATGCAAACCTATGGGCTGAGTGAAAATCAAGTTGACTGGGCAATGCAAGGCAGTAAAAATCTGCCCAATATCATCTCGATTATGAATCGTCCAGGTGAATCAAAACCCTGGTATCAATATAAAACCAATTTTCTCGCTGAAAGTACGATTCAACGTGGTATTCGTTTTAAAAACCAGTATGCAGACACATTAAACCGTGCAGAACAGCAATTTGGTGTCCCCCAGTCAGTGATTTTAGGCATTTTGGGTGTAGAAACAGGTTATGGCAGCAATAAAGGTAATTTTATTACCCGTGATGCGCTTGCAACACTCGGTTTTGGCTATGAACGTCGTGCGCAATATTTCCAAGATGAACTCGCCGCATTGATCGCATGGTCATATAAAGATGGTGTACCGACCAATTCTGTAGTCGGATCGTATGCAGGTGCCGTTGGCTACCCACAGTTTATGCCAAGTAATATTCCAAAGTTTGGAGTTGACTACGATGGAAATGGTCATGTTGACCTTCGAAACTCAGCTGTCGATGCGATTGGATCGATTGCAAATTACCTAGCAAATTATGGTTGGCAACGTAACCAACCGATTGCCTTTGCTGCTCGTTATTCTGGAAACAATCCTGATGCCATCATTGCCAAGGATTTAAATCAGCCTACTCCTTATGGCGTTTTAAAGGCTCAGGGCGTAACCCCTATGAATCCATTGGTAAAAATTGATGATTTAGATCTGGTTAATGTGATCCAACTTCAGGACAGTTATGGCCCAATTTATTACATCACTTACCCAAATTTCCAAGTCATTACGACCTACAACAAAAGCCGTATGTATGCGACTGCATTGTGGCTTTTAGGTACTGAAGTTACAGGTCGTTAAGACTTGTAACTTACTACAAAAATCAAAAGTCAATAAATTTCTCAAGCAAAATGGGTGTTTTTTAAACTTTCTAAACATCTTGTTACATTATTGACTATTTTTTAACCATTAAGTGTTATTTTTTTAGACAATTTCAAAGTATTTTAATTAAACACTAGACAGCCTCCCGATCGCATGAATATTATCCATCTCGTTAAAAGTAGTTGCAAATGTGAAATATCAGACGTGTTTACGTGGTTTTCAGCCACTTAGTTGAGCCATGAAAATATGCCATTGGGAGATAAACAATGCAGTCATCAATTATTAAATATGCCTTAGCGGTTGCCACGGCAGTTGCGCTAAGTCAGTCTCAAGCTGAGATGGTTCAATCATCGTCATTCAATCATGACAATGATAATTCTCGTCTTGCGGCACGTGTATTGAATAAAGAAGCGCAAAGCTTCAATTCAAACTTTACAAATTTAAGTAGCCTTTCAATCACTGAGCGTTCTGGCGATAAAATTCGTCGTGAAACAATCGCTGCTAAAATCGAAATCCCTGAAGACGAGCCTTCAGTGATTGAAAAGTTAAATACAGTCGCATCAAATACGGTGCGTAAATTTAGCCAAACAGGTACAGCGTCTTGGTACGGTCGTCAATTTCACGGTCGTAAAACAGCAAGCGGTGAAACATTCGATATGAATGCATTAACTGCAGCTCACCGTAGCCTGCCACTAAACTGCTTTATTCGTGTAACGAATCGCAATAATGGTAAAAGTGTTGTGGTAAAAGTAAATGATCGTGGTCCATTCCATGGTAACCGTGTTCTTGACTTGTCTTATGGTGCTGCAAAACAACTGGGTATTACCAGTGCAGGTACAGCCAATGTCAGCATTGAGCGTGTAGACGGTCCAAATTCTTAATCCCCAATTGAGTGACTACATTTAACAAAGCCACGCATCGCGTGGTTTTTTATTTGTCACTTATTTCTTCTTTCATCGTTTCACACCTTTTATAACTTGATCTCTCCCTGCCCGTTTTGGCCAACGTCTATTTCTCGTTTATATTTTAGTCATTATCGGCATGATCAAGGATTGTCATGAAATCAATTACCGAATGGTTTGATGAATACAGTGAGAGCCATCAGAACAAAACCAATAAAATAATTCATTGGATCTGTGTCCCGACCATCTATTTTTCTATTGTTGGCATCTTGGCTCACTTTAGTGCTTTATTGACTGCCGTACTTCTAGCGCTCGCATTTATTTTCTACGCACGTTTAGACATCGTATTGGCCGTTGCAATGGCTGCGTTAACCTTAGTCATGGCATGGCTCATTTGGGTACTACCCGTTGGATATGGCCTCTATATTGCGCTGTTCATTTTTGCTTGGATTGGCCAATTTTATGGACACAAAGTGGAAGGTAAAAAACCTTCTTTCTTTAAAGATCTCCAATTCTTCCTCATTGGTCCTATTTGCTGCATTGATTCCTACCTAAACAAAGTACTACCAAATTG
Organism: Acinetobacter sp. ANC 5054; assembly: GCF_002135295.1. Classification (GTDB taxonomy): domain Bacteria; phylum Pseudomonadota; class Gammaproteobacteria; order Pseudomonadales; family Moraxellaceae; genus Acinetobacter. The sequence goes on from NZ_NEGG01000002.1 coordinate 191,395, forward strand.
GAAAACACGCCAAAAAACGCAAATAGCGAGCATTTAGAGCATATATAAATTTAAATTTGACGAAAAGAATGTTTTGACGCTTTTTTTGATGCTTTTCCCATATTTTTTATAAGGTTTATTTCGCCCAATTTAGAACGAAATAAAGTAGATATAAATATAGAAAAGCATCAAACTCAGGCTAATACTCAAAAGTAATTTTCGCGTTATACAAGTTACAAGAATGGTCAATAGTGCACCATAAAAATAGCTATTGCCCCACCCCCCTTTCCACTCACCACCCTCAAAAAATATTACAGGGCTCACAATAGAAATCATTAAGCACGGTGCAGCGTATTTCAACATATGCAACGTAAATTTAGGCAGGCGGATCATAGTTTTGGGTTCAAGAAATACATAGCGATTAAAAAAGGTTACAGCTGTCAACGCGAACAATAATACCCAACTCACGACTGACCCCGCTTAATATCCAACATTGCGGTAACTGCCATCCCAATCATGCCAGCAGCCAAAATGGCCGCGTCAAATTTAAACCAACTAAAAACCACTGCGAGCAAGGCAGAGATCAACATGCCAAAAATTGCTAAAGTCTCTTTTATCACCAAGATAGCCATCACAATAAAAATGACCACAATGGAAAATTCCAAATGAAAGGCAGATAAATCCGGAACGATTCGAGCTAGATAAATCCCAACCACACTAAATCCGACCCAACAGAGATAAAAACTAAAACCCGCACCAATTAAATAACGATAGCTAAAACGATGTTCGTATAACATTGCAGTAGCATAAAGTTCATCTGTCAGTAAAAAACCTAACAATATGCGCTTAACCAACGGTAATTGGATCGCATTATGACGAAGCTGTAATGCATAAATAAAATGTTGACTGGTTAAGAAAAAAATAGTCAAGATGATACTGAAGATTGAAGCACCAGCTGTAAGCATGCTTAAACTCACCAATTGGGCTGCGCCAGCAAATACCAATGCAGACATACCGAATGCTTGCATCACGCTTAAACCTGCATTTATTGCGACCGATCCCGCCAATATCCCCCAAGGAATAACAGCTAATGATAATGGCAACATATCCACCACCCCCTTCCAAAAACCCATAGGTTTTAAAGTGAGATCAATCTCATTTTTGGAGCAATTCATTTTTAAACACGTCAACTTTATTGATTAGTGAATAGAATGAAATAAATGTCGGGGTATGAATTGAACAAAATTGTGGATGACGGCTTATTTTTAATCACAGCTTAAAAATGTTTTTTCATTGATTTATGTTTTATTTATAGAACTTTAAAAATTAATCTATTTCAACTTTTAAAAATTCAGCATGTACTGTGCAGGTGTACAACCAACAGCTTTTTTAAAATGGCGGTTAAAATGACTCTGATCTGAAAATCCACATAATTGCGCTGTGAGCGCAATTTCTTGACCGCTTTTTAACAATCTCAATGCCTTGTGTAAGCGACATTGTACTAACCAAGCATGCGGCGGCAAGCCCGTATATTTTTTAAATTGCCGTAATAAATGCCACGGACTCAAACCAACAATCTCTGCCAGATCAGATAATTGATGTTCTTTTTCTGGCTCATGAGCCAATATCTCTTGAATAAGCTGTATTTTTCTCTGGGCTTCAGGCAAATTTTTTAAAGTCTGCCTTGTCATTGCATGGCGACTAATCAAATAGGCTGTGGTCGATAAAAATAAGCTTTCTTTAAACAATGAATTTTGCGATTGGATCAATAAATCAAATAACATGTTCAACTGGATTGCCAGTCCCTCATCATGTACAACCGCATGAGGAAACCAAGGTGCACTCCCTGTCGATTTAAAAAAATCACGACTGATGTCTGCCATCATCTCAGGGGTTGGGTATATTGCGCGATAGCACCACCCTGAATCTACCGCAGATGAACCCGTATGAACTTCGTCTGCATTCACTAATATAATGTCACCTTTGGGAGCGATATGCTGATGACCTGTACGCAAGAAAGATTGCGCCCCCTCATCAATTAAACCGATACAATAGCCTTCATGTGTATGCTTAGAAAATTCAGTTTCATGATAGGATGCTTTAAGCAGTTCAAGTCCACCTAGTTCTTGAACGTGCCAATAATCGACAAACTCATGTGCTTTACTTTCTTGCATAAACTATTCCACATCGCTAGCATTTCACTTTAACGACTTATTTCAAACTGCATAGAACAAAATTGCTCATTTGATTTTTTCATCTTTAAAAATGTTTCAAAATAAACAAAATTAAGATGCTTTCATCTAGGTTCAACTTGCTGTGGAAAATGATTTGAATCTATTGATATGTTTTTCCATTATGCTTTAACCAGCCATTTACATGACGACCGTTGGGATCACGATGTGTCCAGTGCATTACCCCACCTTTATCAGAATATTCATATTCTCCATTGAACTGCACTGTATCTCCCTTTTGCAGATGTTCAATTCGTGGTGCAAGATCAATATTGTGTGCAACCAAAACAGTTTGCCCATTGCTCAGTTCTAAAATGAATTTTTGATGACGGCTACCTTCATTATCATCTCTTAGTACCGCAACCACCTTACCAGCACCTTCAACCTGTATATCACTTAGTTTATTTTTAAAGGCATGTGCAATGACTTCAGTTGCATTAGAAGCTTTTGATGTCGATGTTGGAATTTGCGTTGATTCTAATTCAACTTGCGGTGTTTGCTGTATAGTTGATTGAACCGAGTCTTTATTTTGCTGTTGTAAATCAATACCGTAATACGCTGCAGCCAGCGCAATAATTACACCACCAATGGTTAAATTTGTTTTATTTGCCATAATCTTTATCGCCCAAACTAGGCTGTGTTCGCTAATTCAAGACATTATAGCCATGAAATAGGTTTTGATTAAAACCGATGTAAAAGATTTTAACTGAGCGATAGATTTACTTTAATCTTAATATTTTCAAAAACCAAAGACATAAAAAAAGCCCTCAAAAGAGGACCTTTTTTTGCAAATAATCAGTGATTATTTTGCAGCAGCTTGAGCAGCAGCAACTTCTTCAGCGAAGCTCATTTCTGCTTTTTTCTCAATACCTTCACCCACTTCGAAACGAACGAAGTTTGCAACTGTAGTGCCAGTAGCTTTAAGAACGTCTGCAACTTTCTTATCGTTATCGATAACGTACATTTGGTTCTCAAGAACAACTTCGTTAAGGTATTTCTGAACTGAACCAGTAACCATTTTTTCAACGATGTTAGCAGGTTTACCAGATTCAAGCGCTTTCGCTTCAGCAATTTCTTTTTCTTTAGCGATAAGATCAGCAGAAACACCAGCTTCGTTTACAGCAACCGGGTTGAATGCAGCAATGTGCATAGCCAAACCTTTACCAGTTTCAGCATCACCAGCGTATGCAGCTACAACACCGATTTTTAAACCGTGTTTGTAAACTGCAAGGTTTTCGCCTTCAACGATAGTTGCACGACGAACTTGGATGTTTTCACCGATTTTTTGAACAAGCGCAATACGAGCTTCTTCTACAGTGTGACCATCTTCAAGTTTCAATTCTGCAATTTGAGCAGCATCAGTTACGCCAGCAGCAAGTGCAGCAGCAGCAACTTTAGCAGAGAAACCCGCAAAGTTTTCGTCTTTAGCAACGAAGTCAGTTTGGCAGTTTACTTCTAAAAGAATAGCTTTGTTGCCTTCTTGAGCGATAGTGATCGCGCCGTCAGCAGCGATGTTACCCGCTTTTTTAGCAGCTTTAGCTTGACCAGATTTACGAAGGTTGTCGATCGCTAATTCGATGTCGCCACCAGCTTCTGTCAATGCTTTTTTACATTCCATCATTGCAAGACCAGTACGATCGCGCAATTCTTTAACCATGCTTGCTGTAACTGCAGTCATGTTAATCTCCTAAATACGGTAGAAAATGAATTCTTTTTAGAACAGAAACGGCCCAGAGCTGTCTCTTGGGCCGTCTGCATACATGACGCTTACTTTGCCACCATCACATGTCGCAAAAATGACAAGCTTACGTCAAACGCATTAAGCCTCAGAAGCAGGAGCTTCGTCGCCTTTCGCTTGTGCATTTGCTTGTGATTGAGCATATTCTTTACCAGCAAGAATCGCATCAGCCATAGCAGAAGCATAAAGAGTAACTGCACGGATCGCATCGTCGTTACCAGGAATAACGTAGTCTACGTTGTCTGGGTTAGAGTTTGTATCAACGATACCGATTACAGGAATACCAAGGTTTTTAGCTTCTTTAATTGCAATTGCTTCGTGATCAACGTCGATTACGAATAATGCGTCAGGTAAACCACCCATGTTTTTAACGCCGCCAAGACCGCGTTCAAGTTTATCCATCTCACGAGTACGTTCTAAAGCTTCACGTTTAGTAAGCTTAGCGAAAGTGCCGTCTTGAGATTGAGTTTGAAGGTCTTTTAGACGGTTGATTGACTGACGAAGAGTTTTCCAGTTAGTCAACATACCACCTAACCAACGGTGATCAACATATGGTTGGCCAGCGCGTTGAGCTTGTTCACGGATGATTGCAGAAGCTGCACGTTTAGTACCAACGAACAAAACTTTGTTCTTTTTGCTAGCCAAGTTGTTAGCAAAGTTCAAAGCATCATTTAACGCAGGAACAGTGTGTTCAAGGTTGATGATGTGAATTTTGTTGCGCGCACCAAAGATGTACTCGCGCATTTTTGGATTCCAAAAACGTGTTTGGTGACCGAAGTGTGCGCCTGCTTGAAGAAGGTCGCGCATGCTTACGTTGTAATCTGCCATTTTCTTTACCTTAAAGTTTGGGTTAGGCCTCCATATACCCGCATTCTCCACCTTTAAAAGGCACCCAGAGAAATGTGTCGATATATGTGCGGATTTTATTGCCCCATCGCACAAAGCTCGTAAAAGATATTCACGAAAAAGCATTTGATAAAATGGGCGGCTATTTATACCATAGTCACATACAAATTTCCAAAAGTTTTTAGAGATCATGAACAGTACTTACGAAGCTCCCCGTCGTTTAATCAAAACCCCTGACGAAATTGAAAAAATGCGTATTGCGGGACGACTGGCAGCAGAAGTTTTGGATATGATCAAACCGCACATTGTTCCAGGTGTGACTACCCTAGAACTTGATACGATTTGTCATGACTATATTGTCAATAAACAAGAAGCCATTCCTGCTTGTTTAGGCTACGGAGCAGCACCGGGTCGCCCAGCGTTCCAACATGTCATCTGCACTTCAGTGAACCATGTGGTATGTCACGGCATTCCATCTGAAGCGAAAAAGTTAAAAAAAGGTGACATCCTGAATATTGATGTCACTGTTATTAAAGATGGTTACCACGGCGATACCAACATGATGTACATCGTGGGTGGTGAAACCACTATTTTGGCAAATCGCCTTTGTAAAGTTGCACAAGAAGCGATGTACCGTGGTATGGCTGTCGTTAAACCAGGTGCAACTATGGGTGATATTGGTCATGCCATTCAACAATATGTTGAGTCAGAACGCTTTGGTGTTGTACGTGAATATTGTGGTCATGGTATTGGTACTGTGTTCCATGACGAACCACAAGTACTTCATTATGGCCAACCAGACACTGGTATGATTTTAGAAGAAGGCATGACCTTTACAATTGAGCCAATGGTCAATGGTGGTGACTGGAAAACTAAATTACTAGGTGACAAATGGACTGTGGTGACTAAAGATCATAGCTTGTCAGCTCAGTACGAACATACCTTACTTGTAACAAAAGATGGTGTCGAAGTTCTTACTGCTCGCCCTGAAGAAGATCTATCACGCTTTGGTCAATAAGTACGTTGTTCAATTCAATGTAATTTAAGCAAAAGGTCACCCATAGTGGTGGCCTTTTGTATTTTCTGGATTAAACCAATTCTAAACTAAACATAAAAAACTTGCCTTAAAATAAAGTAACTAAATATGATTTTATTCAATAAATGGCGTTCATATGGAGACACACTTTTTTTCACAATGTTGGTTTTGCCACTCCCCATTAGTGTGCAATTAAGCTAAGATAGTGTGCTTTTTAATTTTTAATCCCTATAAGAAGGAATACTGCCGTGGACGTACGTCTCTCTGATCGTGTAAATGCTATCAAACCGTCCCCAACTCTTGCTGTTACCAATAAAGCAGCTGAATTGAAAGCTGCGGGTAAAAACGTGATTGGTTTGGGCGCTGGCGAACCTGATTTCGACACACCACAACACATCAAAGATGCTGCAATTACTGCTATCAACAATGGTTTTACAAAATACACAGCTGTTGACGGTACTCCAGGTCTTAAAAAAGCAATTATTGCTAAATTAAAACGCGACAATAATCTTGAATATGCTGCAAACCAAATCTTGGTATCTTGCGGTGGTAAACAATCTTTCTTTAACTTAGCACTTGCTTTGTTAAATAAAGGTGACGAAGTAATCATCCCTGCTCCATACTGGGTAAGCTACCCAGACATGGTTATCATCGCTGAAGGCGTGCCTGTAGTTGTAAAATGTGGTGAAGAACAACGCTTCAAAATCACTCCTGCTCAATTAGAAGCAGCAATTACTGACAAAACTCGTTTAGTGGTTTTAAACAGCCCTTCAAACCCTACAGGTATGATCTACACTAAAGCTGAATTAGAAGCTTTAGCTGAAGTTCTTCGTAAATACCCAGAAGTTTTAGTTGCTTCTGATGATATGTACGAACCAATCCGTTGGGACGACGAATTCTACAACATCGCAACTGTTGCACCTGACCTTTACGACCGTGTAATCATTCTTAACGGTGTATCTAAAGCGTATGCAATGACTGGCTGGCGTATTGGCTATGCAGCGGGTCCTGCTAAACTGATTGGCGCAATGAAAAAAATCCAATCTCAATCAACTTCAAACCCAACTTCTATTTCGCAAGTTGCTGCTGAAGCTGCATTGAATGGTCCTCAAGACGTGCTTCAACCAATGATTAAAGCTTTCCACCGTCGTCATGACTTAGTGGTAAATGGCTTGAATGCAATCAACGGTATTACTTGCCTTCCTGCTGATGGTGCATTCTATGCATACGCAAACATCCGTCCATTGATTCGTGCGAAAGGTTTAAAATCTTGCACAGAATTCTCTGCATGGTTATTGGAAGAAACTGGTGTTGCTGTTGTTCCTGGTGATGCATTCGGTCTTGGTGGCTACATGCGTATTTCATACGCAACTGCTGACGAAGTACTTGTAGATGCGCTTGCTCGTATCAAAAAAGCTGCTGATTCAATCGAAGGCGTAGATGCTGCGATTGCTTCAATTGCTGCTGAAAAATAATTTGATTTAACCATCAAATTTAAAAACCCGCGAACTTCGCGGGTTTTTTTATATGCAATTTACGCATCAAAAAACTTTTATTTGTAAATACTTACCTCTCCAGAGAGTTATCTGATGTTGGCTGAAGCAATGAAACAGGTTTAGCAGAAGCCCAAATCACTAAGCCAATACCTGCCAAAACAATTGCAGCAGATATGATGATGCGCCAACTTAAGGGCTCACCAATAAACAACGCACCACCAATAATTGCCAAACACGGTACAGATAACTGCACGCTACTAGCGGTCACACGGTCTATCTGCTTCACTATGGCATACCAAAGTACATAAGCTCCACTAGACGCTAAACCACCTGAAAGCATCGCTAGAATGATACCTTTGGGCTGTGCGAAGCTTTGGCTGTACAAAGCAATATAAGCCAATAGGACAAAAGGAATTGCCAGTACAAAATTGGCTAAACTGCTTGCCAATGGATTTTGCATATTTTTGCCCGCAATACTGTACATGGCCCAGCCAATACCTGAGAGCACCATCATCCCTGCATAAATCAAATTGGGCGCTGAAGCACCCGGCAACAATAGAATTAAAATACCAATAATGGCGATGGCTAATCCCACTCCGCGGCGCAAGTTAATTTTCTCTCCATGGCAAAGTCCATACCCCACCATGCTGAGCTGTACTGTGCCAAACAGCAACAAGGCGCCTACACCTGCATCAATATGTAAATAGGCTAAGGAAAATGCAACAATATAGAGCGCAAGAAAAAAACCGTTTTTAATGCTCCATTCTATTTTTGTTTTATGTGCTGACAATGCATATAAAGTCAGCAAAACAGCCGCCCCGCTGCACACCCGAATCAAGCTAAAACTCATCGGATCAATCTGATGCTGTGCCAAGGCCAAACGGCATAAAATAGAATTCGCCGCAAAGGCAATCATCGCAATACAAATTTTCAGCAGCATGGTTGAGCATCCTTATTCAACGTCTACTTTAGATATATCGAATATATCTTATTAAATCTAGAGAGTTTTTCTCATGCGATTTATCAGCAATATCGATGTGTAACGCAGATAACTCAAACTCAATACCTTATTTTTTGACATCATCTGGTGAAAATAAAGCAATCACATCCGCTTCCGTGAGCTGCTCTGTAGAATGCTTGAATTGGTAAAAATCAGGCTTATTATCAATATAAATTTCTGTTGTCAGCTTTAAATCTTTTGGCTGTTCTACCATCGCAAATACATTGATATTACAATAGTTGCCATCCTGAGTTCGCCAAAAAAGTGACGTGCCACATTCGCCACAAAAACCACGCTCGCCCCAATCCGATGATTTGAATAGTTTTAAAAATTCTTGATTTTCAAACCTTAAACTACTTGGTTCAACATCAATACTCATGAGTACTCCGCTCGACTGCTTGCGACACATTGAACAATGACAAGCATGGACATCATGATTTTTGAGTACGGCTTGGAACTTGGTTTTACCGCATAAACAAGACACGTTCATTGTGAGTTCCTTCTCCATGTGAAGACTATGTAAATTACTAAATCCTTGTTTATCTTATACATAAAAAATAAAACCGTGTGTAAATTTTGTGCACCACTTTAAAAACAACAATCTCGTAAAGCTCTCCCAATGCCAACAACACTCAGCTCATTAAAATAAATACTCCTACACTATTTATGTTTCGTATGTTCAGAGCATGACTTCAATCTATGATTAGGATTTCATTGATTTTGTACTGATCAATCCAATGCTGAATATTGACGAAAAGGCTGAATTTTGTTTAATTGAACATCAAGTTCCAAAAAGAAACTAATAGATTAATTTAGAAATGAACAAAATGAATCCAAAAGAAATGTCAGGGCTACAAATTTTACAAGCGATGTGTGATGGGTATATTCCTGCGCCATCTATGAGTGAAACCATTCCAATGCTCACTGGAAAAGTTGAATTAGGTGAGGTGCATTTTCAAGTTCAGGCCGATCACAGACACCTCAATCCACTCGGTGGGGTACATGGTGGATTTGCTGCAACAGTTTTAGATTCTGTCACAGGTTGTGCGGTCTTTTCGATGTTAGAAGCAGGTGTAGGCTATGGCACAATTGATCTCAATGTCAAAATGTGTAGACCAATTCCAATCAATACCCCACTTAAAGCTTGGGGAAAAACCATTAATATCAGTAAAAATTTAGGGATTGCAGAAGGTCAAATTGTCGATGATGAAGGCAAGTTATATGCACATGCTACAGCAACTTGCATGATCATCCGTGCATAAATAGACTTGCTCGCATTTGTCGATGCGAGCAACTCAAAATTTATAAATTATTTTAAATAGCCGAATGTAATGCACGAATCAGTTGAGTATCGCTTAGGTTGATTCGATTGCTTCCCTTTTGGAAACAGTAGTATTTCAAAGCACTATCAAGCTCAACAGAAAGGACTTTTTGTTCCGAAAGCGACCATACTTTAGAACGATTTGAACCTGAAAGCGCACTTCCCGCCAATTGATATAAATACAAATCCTGTTGACGATGTAAAGGTGTTTTACATCCACCATCTTTATGCTCTTGGCGTAAACGACATGGCACATCAATCAACCATTTTTGGCTGAACCACAGTTGTAATAAATCACCTAAAGACAATTGACGATGCCCAAGTGGCCATACATCAACATATGCTTCTTCGACAGGAATTTGATATTGAGATTGATCCGCAAGTATAGAAAGGTAATTTTCTTGATAATAAGAAAAGTTTGAAAAAATTTGAGAAATAGTGAGCGTATTCATTCGCTTTCTCCGATTTAGCCATTTTAGTGCTGGCAAGTTGGGTTTAAATCCACACTGTTTAAGTTTTCACTTAAACGCTCTGTTGTTGCATTCAGACTAACAACTGATTTTTTTCATTGCAAGCCAAACTGCACAATTTTTTGGAAAATAGAATCTTTTGTTCAAATATAAAGCATACGCACTTAAATCCTGTATTAGAGCTTAATTTTAGCTTGACCCACTTTAAAATCTGCTTATAATCGCATTCAGATTCTCCAATAGCTCAGTCGGTAGAGCGACGGACTGTTAATCCGCAGGTCCCTGGTTCGAGCCCAGGTTGGAGAGCCAAATTCTAAAAAGCCCATTTCATAATGAATGGGCTTTTTTATGGCCTATAATTTTTTACTCCATAAGTCTTTCACTGCAAGTTGTTGAAATCTTTGCAGCAGATAATGTATAGCTTTTAAAAAGGATAAAAAAACCTCTATAGATGATATAGAGGTTTATAGAACTTCAATGTGCCTCTAAGCTTTTAAATCACATTAAAACTCAAAGTATATTTAAAGCGCTTCAACTCATCAGCTTTCATTGAAAAAGGTTGCTGATAATCAATTTTCAATAAATATTGCCCTTTATCTGCCAAACTAAAATTCAAATTGCCCTGCTGATCGGTTTCAAGATTTTTATATACTTTCCCATCACGGCTGTAATCCGTAGTTTGTGCCAAAATTTCAACTTTTACGTTTTCAATACCTTTGTTTTTATCTAATACTTTAAGTTGAATCAGTTGACCATTTTGAATTGCATTTGGATGGCTTAAAAATTCGATATTAAATTCAGGCTGATCCATTTTTAAAACATTGCTTGAGCTACTACGGCGTGAAACAAAGGTTTCAATAAGTTCTACAGTTTGAACTGTCTTCACTTTTGTCTTTTTAGAGAGCTGAGATGCATAAACAACATTGGCAGGTGCTGGTTTTGTAGGATCGGCATCTGCATGAATCAATGTTTTCCATTGGTTCTGATCAAAGGCAAAGCTTGTTTTATTCGCTAATTTTTCGCCTCGAATGCGGTATGTTCCGTCAGTTTTATTTTCAAGACTATAGCTACTTAATGTCTGTGTTTTTGCCCAATCAGCCTCTTTTAATTGCAATTTTTTTCCTTCAGGGGTGTAAACCGTAAAATTGAAATTTTTAATAGCAATTTCTGACACAAATGGATTGTCATAAAAACCTGAAACGATTGCGCTATGATTATTAAAGGTTTGGTAATTTAAAGGTGCGACATAAGGATAATGTGCATGGCTGCTACCCGCGACAAGAAACATTGCACAAAATAATGCATAAGATTTAGTTAAAGTCATGAGACGAATCGATTTAGAAAAATTAGACTATTCTAGTGATTCAAAACCAACAATGTAAATGATTCTTAATTTCAATTATATTGAACGTATAAAAAATCCCCCTTTCGGAGGATTAAGTGTGAAGTTAAGCAGCTTGCTTCGGCACTCCACTGTGAAAACGAAATAGTTCATCAGGTGTACTAATTAAGTTTTTTTCAACTTCACGGATATGCTCAATACGCATCTGAATATCTTCTTTCGGATTTTTCAGCTTCGATGTAGTCGCCACATCCACTGCTAATGCGAGATAGTCCTCATAATGGCGTGATTCCGACTTAAGCAAGTAACGGTAATAACGACCTAATTCTTCATCTACAAGCGGAGCAAGCGCGTAGAAACGCTCACAAGAGCGTGCTTCAACAAACGCCCCGATCACTAGAATATCAATTAAAGCTTCAGGTTCAAATGTACGCACTTCTTTACGCAAACCACCTGCATAACGTCCTGCACTAATGGCAGTCCATTCTTGACCACGTTTTTCCATCAGTTCAAGCACTTGCTCATAATGCAACATTTCTTCACGTACTAACTGAGCAAGCTTCACTTGTAAATCAGAGAAGAAACTATATCTGAACATTAAGTTCATCGCTGTACTTGCTGCTTTCTTTTCACAGTTGGCATGATCTTGCATTAAAATATCAAGATTATTCACAGCTTCATCAAGCCAAGCTTTAGGTGTTTCACAGCCTAAGAAGCCAATGACTGGCTTCATTAGTGCATCATAATCAATATTCGACATATCACTTAACTTAAAAAATTAACGTGCTGCTTTAATGGCAGCTTTCATTTGCTGTACAGACTGAGCCAAACCAATAAATACTGCATCCGCAATAATAGAATGACCAATGTTTAATTCATGGATTTGCGGAATACGTGCAATTGGAGCGACATTTTCAACGTTTAGTCCATGACCTGCATTAACTACCAAACCTTTAGAAGCAGCATACTCTGCCCCTTGAATAATGCGTTCCAATTCATGCTGCTGTGCTTCTGCTGTTTCTGCATCAGCATAAGCACCTGTATGCAATTCAATGGTTGGCGCACCACATGCAATTGCTGCATCAATCTGAGCGATATCAGCATCAATAAATAAAGAAACGTCACAACCTAATGCTGAAAGTGCCTGTGTCGCATTTTTAACATCTTCAAAATGACCGACAACATCCAAACCGCCTTCAGTCGTCACTTCTTCACGCTTTTCAGGTACAAAACATACATGCTGCGGCTTAATTTCTTTGGCAAATTCAACCATTTCAGCAGTAACAGCCATTTCTAAATTCATATGCGTTTTTAAAACAGGACGCATACGGCGTACATCATCATCTTTAATATGGCGACGGTCTTCACGTAAATGTAGGGTAATGCCCTCCGCACCTGCCTGCTCGCAGATCAACGCTGCATTTACAGGATCTGGATAAGTGGTGCCACGTGCATTACGCAATGTTGCCACATGGTCAATATTTACACCAAGCAAAGCTGCCATAATAATTTCCTAATGACGTTGAGTTTGAGAATTCTGTATCCACAATTGGCGACTCTTTAATGGTCGATCTCCCAATAATGAAGTGATCATTTGTCGATAGAGCTTCGAGAGTAATTGTAACTGTTCAGGGCTAAATTCCCTACCTTTTTCATAGTCACACATACTCAAAATATGCTGTCCAAATAAGCTTGAACGTGAAGCTTTCACAACAGGTAAAAAACCATCGGTTAAGTGAAATTGATAGTTTTCATTTTCTTGAATTTGTTGCTGATTTGAATCCGTTGAATAATCGAGTGCGTAGCCCAACTCTTCCAGCAATTCATGTTCAAATTGTCTTAAAATTTGCCTTAAGAAGAGGTCAGGATTTTCCTGTTGAGACATAAGCTGCAATTGCTCAAGCGTGTGCGCATATTGAGCAAAGGTTTGCGACATTTCAACTTCGAGTGGACAAAGTCGAAGTAAGACTTCATTTAAATAAAATCCCGAAAAAAACGCATCGCCATAAAAGAAAATCGGTTGATTAACGATTTCCAGTTTACTGAAGTTTTTTAATTCAGATTTACCTGAGGCTTGTAGACAAATAGGTTGATATTGCGGTGGTGGCGTTTGTCTTAAAATACCATCCACACGGCCATGCTCTTGTGTAAACAAGTGCACGATATGGCTTTTTTCGCGATATTTTCGATGGTGAATTAAATAACCATGCAGTACTTCATTACGCATGATTTAAATCGTTAATCCTTATTTTTTTTCTTTTTTGAATCTTCTTCGTCTTCTTCATCATCCCCATCAGGAATGATTGCACCCACGACTGCTGCTGTACCTTTAACAACACCTTTGGTGGTTTTATAAGCGACTTTAACAGGAACAGTAACGATTTTATGAATACACCCTTGTAGAAACAAAACACATGCAACTACGGCCAATACTTTCATCATTACTATTCCCTCAAAGTTTGTTGTTTAACGATTAGATATCGCTATAACCTAAGCTTTTTAATGCACGCTCATCATCAGACCACCCGCCTTTGACTTTCACCCAAAGCGTTAACATGATTTTTTGCTCGAACATTTTTTCCATATCTACACGTGCGTCCATACCGATTTTTTTCAGTTTGGCACCTTTCTCACCAATCACAATAGCCTTCTGACCAGAGCGATCGACAAAAATAGTCGCATCAATATAAGTACACGCCGCTTTTGGACGACCAGTTTTAGGATTTACCGTCGCTTCTTCAGTCTTAAATGATTCAATTTGAACTGTTAAATCATAAGGAAGCTCTTCACCCAATTGACGCATGATTTTTTCACGAATAATTTCAGATGCAAGGAAGCGCTCTGAACGATCCGTTAATTGTTCAAGTGCATAAAGAGGTGGCTGGAACGGTAAATAGTTTTCAATGGTATTGCGCAAATGATCTAAATTGGCACCGCGCAATGCAGATACAGGAACAATTTCTGCAAAATTCATCAATTTTGCACGTTCTTGAATCAATGGTAATGCATGGTTTTTATTTTCTAGCGTATCAATTTTATTGATCACTAGAATCACTGGCATATCCGCATTTTTCAGCTTTTCTAAAACTAGATCATCATTTTGTGTCCATTTGTCTGCATCAATAACGAATAGGACAAGGTTCACATCACGAAGTGCTGAATGTGCTGCACGGTTCATCATTTTATTGATAGCACGTACTTCTTTTTTATGCATCCCTGGGGTATCAACAAATACCGCCTGAGATTTTTCACGCGAGTCAATACCGACAATTTTATGTCGAGTTGTTTGCGGTTTTCGTGAAGTAATCGATAGTTTCTGACCCAAAATATGGTTCATTAGGGTCGATTTACCTACGTTCGGACGACCAACAATCGCCACAAATCCACTTTTAAAATCTGCCGGAATTTCAGTGCCTTGTGCACTAAAAAATTGGCTAATTAAATCGTTACTGTCGCCTTGCGACTCGTGATCAGCATCTACGTGATCGGAATGAGTAGTCATTAAGACTTTTGCTCCAAAATTTCTAAGATATCTGCCGCTACTGCTTGTTCAGCAAAGCGACGGCTTGATCCTTCACCAGATTTCACAGGCAAACCCACCACAGTACATTCCACTTTAAAATGCTGATTTGGTGCATCACCTTGAATATCCACAACCTCGTAAACCGGGAGAGGTTTTTTACGTGCTTGTAAATACTCTTGTAAGCGTGATTTAGGATCTTTTAGTTGATCCGTTGGTTCAATATGGTCTAAATAAGGTACATACCATTTTAGAACAATAGGTTCCAAGACTTTTAAATCCTGACAATCCACATATATCGCGCCAATAATTGATTCAACTGTATCGGCAAGTATAGACTCGCGATGATGACCGCCAGATTTCAATTCACCAGTACTTAGGATAAGTTCCTGACTGAGTTTTAAATCGTTGGCGATTTTACCTAATGCCTCCTGACGAACAAGCGTCGCACGCATACGCGTTAAACGCCCTTCATTTTCATTCGGATAGGCATGGTACAGATAATTGGCAATTATCATACCCAATAATGAATCGCCTAGATATTCTAAGCGCTCATAATTGTATTTATGGCTCACCGATCGGTGGGTCAAGGCCAGTTGTAACAATTCAGGTTGTTTAAACTGATAACCGATACGACTTGCTAAACGGGCTTCATTTAGCTTGGACTGAGCTTTGATCAAAACTTTTCTCGAACTTCAACACAATATCAATATTCAATAAGAAGGGTTTTCTTATCTCATAATCTTTTTTCACTTGTAGACTATCTACATTAGTGACCTGAGCAATCTCTTTGAAGTTTAAGTCACGTACACCATTCATGTCTAAACGCTGTGCCATTTGTGATTCAAACTTACTCGGAGCAATGTTTTTAGGACTGCTCTTCATTAAATCTTCAATTTCATTGTTGACGAGACGATCATCAACATACGGTCCCCAAACCGCGATTAACGCTTTTGCTAGAAAAGCAAATCCAATGATAGCAATTAAAATTGCAATATAAGACGTTCCCCGTTGATGTCTCATTTTATTTTCCTAATGTAAGACTAATCTATACCACCATTACGACTAAACGATGGCAGTTTAAAACCAGGTTCCTTATGCATCCATTTATAAAAAGCACGACCCGTTAAATTTTCCTCTGGTACAAATCCCCAAAAACGACTGTCAGCACTTTGATCACGATTATCCCCCATCGCGAAATAATGACCTGCAGGAACCTTAACTTCCCAATATAAACCATTTTCAGTTGAATATTTACCATTTTCAACATAGTTGATAAATGGTGCTTGACGCGCAATATTCATGCCTTCCAGTTCACGCATGGTAAAGGTGTGTGTACCCAGAGTTTCTTTATGATAAATCGATGTCGGTGTGTCTTGATTATCTTTTTCACGGCTAAATTCAACAGGTACTTTTGGTACTTTTTGACCATTAATACTCAATTGACCATGATCATAAACAATATGATCACCCGGCAAACCCACAACACGTTTAATATAACTAATAGTCGGTTGTGGTGGATAACGGAAGACAATCACATCACCACGTTCAGGTTCACCCACATTAATAATTTTCTTATTGATGATCGGTAATCGAACACCATATTCAAATTTATTCACTAGAATAAAATCGCCAGTTTCCAAGGTCGGAACCATAGAATCAGACGGAATATTGAAAGGTTCATACAAGAATGAACGCAATACTAAAACAACTGCCAATACTGGCCAGAAGTCATACGCCCAAGTAATAATGACATTTTCATTACCCTTACCTTTGGTCTGTCGTTGTTTCCAGACAAACTTATCCAATAGCCAAATCAAGAAAAAAATGACTGTGGCAGGAACAAGGATCAAATTAAAATCAAAATCCATGAGCGCATAAACCTCTATTTATTATCTTTCTACTTTCAATACAGCAAGGAACGCTTCTTGCGGGATTTCAACACTACCCACTTGTTTCATACGTTTCTTACCTTCTTTTTGTTTCGCAAGAAGTTTCTTCTTACGTGACACGTCACCACCATAACATTTTGCCAATACGTTTTTACGCATCGCTTTTACTGTTGAACGTGCAATAATTTGTGCGCCAATTGCAGCTTGAATGGCCACATCAAACATTTGACGTGGAATCAATTCTTTCATTTTTTCAACTAACGCAATACCACGATGACGTGCATCTTGACGGTGACAAATCATCGCTAAGGCATCCACCTTCTCGCCATTAATTAACACGTCAACCTTAACCAAAGATGAACTTTCAAAACGGGTAAAGTTATAGTCTAGCGACGCGAAACCGCGTGAACATGATTTCAATCTATCAAAGAAATCCATCACCACTTCTGCCATAGGAATATCAAAACTGATTGAAACTTGGTTACCCAAGAATTTCATGTCTTTTTGTACACCACGACGCTCTACACACAAGGTCATGACATTACCCAGGTATTCTTGCGGTACAAGAATATGACACTCAGCAATCGGTTCACGTAAATCTTCTACAGTTGAACCATCTGGCATTTTAGAAGGGCTGTCGATGTAAATGGTTTGACCATTTTTCATCACTGCTTCATAAATTACCGTTGGTGCAGATGAAATCAGATCAAGATCGTACTCACGCTCTAAACGTTCCTGTACGATTTCCATGTGCAGCATTCCCAAGAAGCCACAGCGGAAACCAAAACCCAATGCATCCGAACTTTCTGGCTCGAAGAACAATGCTGAGTCATTGATTTGCAATTTGTGTAGTGCTTCACGGAATGGTTCAAAGTCACTTGAATCGATTGGGAATAGTCCCGCATAAACCTGAGGCTTAACTTTCTTAAAGCCCGGTAAAGTCGCCACTTCTGGTGTGGTTGATAATGTAATGGTATCACCGACAGGTGCACCAAAAATATCTTTAATACCTGCAATAATAAAACCAACTTCGCCTGCTTCCAATACACCTGTTTCAGTGTGTTTTGGATTAAAGATACCTACAGACGTAATAATGTGTGTTTGGCCTGTTGATTTCATCAACATTTTATCGCCTTTACGCACACGTCCTTCTTTAATACGAACTAAAGAAACCACACCTAGATAGTTATCGAACCATGAGTCGACAATCAGTGCTTGAAGTGGTGCTTCACGGTCACCTTGTGGCGCTGGAATTACGTCAACAAGACGTTCAAGTACGCCATCTACACCTAAGCCTGTTTTTGCAGAACATGTTGGTGCATCGGTCGCTTCAATCCCAATAATTTCTTCAATTTCATGACATACACGTTCAGGTTCAGCCTGTGGTAAGTCAATTTTATTAAGGATCGGTAAAACTTCCAGACCTTGCTCGATTGCGGTATAGCAGTTCGCTACTGACTGTGCTTCTACACCTTGCGCAGCGTCCACAACCAGTAATGCACCTTCACATGCTGCTAAGGAGCGTGATACTTCATAAGAAAAGTCTACGTGTCCCGGAGTATCAATGAAGTTCAATTGATATTCTTGACCATTCGGATGCGTATAATACAAGGTAACCGAAGCCGCTTTAATGGTAATACCACGTTCACGCTCAAGCTCCATTGAGTCAAGAACTTGCGCTTGCATTTCACGATCTTGCAAACCACCACAGGTTTGAATGAAACGGTCAGCCAAAGTCGACTTACCATGGTCAATATGCGCAATGATCGAGAAGTTACGAATGTTTTTAATATCAACAGATTTTTTAGCTTGCGCCATGGGCTACCTTGAAAAAAATAAAGCGCTATGCAACCAATATTTAATGCACAGCAAGTCGAATAGAAATTGCCGAGGATTATAGCAGATGGATTTTTCAAAGTATCGAAAATAATGCACAGCTTTTAATGTGCCATCGCGTATTCGTGATGATTTAAGAAATAAATCGAATTACAGCCTATAACTCAACTACCGATGCATCATAGATACTAAAATCTAGCGGATTTTCTGAATCAGCTAAAGGTTGATAGGCTTGCGTGAAAGTCGGTGACATGCGTTTTGGACGACCTGTGGCAATTTCCACACATGCCCACTGAGTGCTGCCAGTAAACAAAATGCTTTTATCTTTCGGACGATAAAATACATATTGGCGAAAAGAATACAGAGCATTGATATCATTTAACCAAGTCCGCAGAATGATTTCTTCACCGTTTAACGCAGCTTTGCGATATTGCACATGATGTTCTACCGCCACCATGGCATGTTTTAATTCAACATATTCTTTAAGACCTAAACCTAATGCCTCAATATGTGCAGTTGCAACATCCTGCATCCAACTTACATACACCACATTATTAACATGATTGAGCACATCAATCTGTTCAGGTTGAACCGTTATTTTTAAATCAAAAATTGTACTCATAACTTCTTAATATCTGCATAGCTTTTGCAATAGTCTACGCAAAAAAACTACAGCGTAAATTGCAAATTACGCTATTCATTAAAAAAAACCGCTCATTCGAGCGGTTTCAAAACATAAGGATTCAAGCCTTATTGAATACGCATACCGACCATTGCTGTTTGACCTTGACGAATTAAAGATACACGAGCGATGCTACCGTTTTTAAGCTCAGATACAACTTTCACAAATTCTTCTGCATTATTAATGACTTTATTATTGATTTGAGTAATCACATCACCTGATTGAATTCGAGCTTGTGAAGCAATTCCACCAGCACGTACATCTTGAATTAAAACCCCACCTTTAATACTAAGTTGGTTTAATTCATCTGCCGATAAATTGCGAATAGACACGCCAATCACTGGACCTTTTCGTACAGGTTCAACAGTTTCTTTTGCTGGCGTATCATCTGGTGCTGTAGCCAATGTTGCTGTAATGTTATGACGTTTATCATCACGCAAAACTTCCAATTGAATACTTTGGTTTGGACCAGTTCGGTTCAAGTAATTCAATAATTCGCCAGTACGAGAAATAGGCGTACCGTTAAATTTCAAAATAACATCACTCGCTTTTAAGCCCGCCTTGGCTGCAGGTGAACCTGGCACAACTTGGGTAATTAAAGAGCCTTCAGGTTTAGATAAATTATACGACTCCGCCAAGTTGCGATCGACGTCTTGCATCATCACACCTAAATAAGCACGCGTAACTTTACCATTTTTCTTAAGTTGGTCAGCGACTTCCATGGCAACATCAATTGGAATCGAGAATGACAAGCCCATATAGCCGCCTGTACCACTAAAGATACGTGAGTTTACCCCAACGACTTCACCTGACTGATTAAACAAAGGTCCACCTGAGTTCCCTGGATTTAATGCAACATCCGTTTGAATAAATGGAACTGATGTTTCCCCCATCATATTTCGCATTTTGGCACTCACAATGCCGGCAGAAGCAGAATAATCAAATCCGAACGGTGAGCCAATTGCAAGCACAGGCTCCCCGACCCGTAATCGATCAACATTACCCGTTTTCAGTTCAGGGAAATTTGAGCCTTTTACTTTTAATAACGCAACATCGGTACGTTCATCACTACCCACTACAGTTGCATCAATTTCACGGCGGTCATTGAGTACAATCGTTACTTTAGAGGCATCCTCAACCACGTGATGATTTGTTAATAAATAACCATCTTTGCTAATAAAGAAAGCACTACCATAGGCGGTTTTTTCCTGTGGCATTTTTTGCTGCGGAATGATGACTTGATTACCAAAAAAGCGACGTAAAATATCAGGAACTTGTTGTTGAAGTAGCTCTTCTTGGCTGAGTTTTTTAACAACATTGACACTAACAACTGCAGGACTCACCTGCTCCACGAGATTTGAAAAATCTACAGGGCCTGCCGCTTGTGTCTGTGCAGCCGCAACTGTAAATACCGCTGCATATAATCCTTTTTGTACATACGATTTATTCATTGTTAGCATTCACTCAAATTTGCTTATCATTTGAAATACGTTAGTTTTTATCACATTGCAAGTCATTGCTTCGTAATAAAATGTTTGATCATTTTTTATGAAAGCAAGCTTAAGCATTCCTTAATTATTACCTATTTATGAATATTTTTCATTGTTTAGTCACTTTTTAGCCATTGCGTTTTTGTGTAAAAACGGTTGATATGACCGAACATTTTTAAAATTAGCTGATGGACATGTCTAATTTAAACACGACACATCATTTTGATGTGATTATTGTGGGAAGTGGCGGTGCTGGTCTAAGCCTCGCTTTATCATTACCAAATCATTTCAAAATTGCTGTTCTAGCAAAATCAACCTTGACCGATGCAAGTACTTATTTTGCGCAAGGTGGTGTTGCCGCAGTCCTTGATAAAACTGATTCGATTGAACAACATATTGATGACACCATGATTGCAGGTGCACATTTATGTGAAATGGATGCAGTAAAGCAAACAGTTGAAGGTGGTAAACCTTCTGTTGATTTCTTATTGAATCAAGGTGTGCAATTCACCTTAGATGAACAAGAACAACTACATCTCACGCGTGAAGGTGGTCATTCCCAGCGCCGTATTATTCATGCTGCCGATGCAACGGGACGTGCAATTTCAACCACTTTAGTTGAGCGATCACAAGAAAAATCCAATATTCAAATTTTCGAAAATTATATTGCGATAGATTTAATTACAGCGCAAAAGCTGAATCCGAATGCAGAAAATCGTGCATTAGGTCTATATGCACTTGATGAAAAAAATGAAAAAGTTCATACCTTTTTAGCACCTTTTACCGCTTTGGCTTGTGGTGGTGCAATGAAAGCGTATCTCTACACTTCTAATCCTGACATTGCAACTGGCGATGGTATCGCAATGGCTTATCGTGCAGGTTGCCGTGTTGCCAATATGGAATTTAACCAATTCCATCCGACTTGCTTGTACCATCCACAAGCTCGTTCATTTTTAATTACTGAAGCCATGCGTGGAGAAGGAGCATATTTACGTCTACCTGATGGTGAACGTTTTATGCTGCGTTTTGATGAACGTGCTGAACTTGCTCCACGTGATATCGTGGCGAGAGCAATTGACTATGAAATTAAACGCCTCGGCATCCGTCATGTTTGGTTAGACATTACCCATAAACCCGCAGAATTTGTGAAAGAACATTTCCCAACGCTTTATGCACGTCTACTCGAACTTGGCATTGATATAACCCGTGAAATGATCCCAGTTGTGCCAGCTGCACATTATACCTGTGGTGGTGTGGTCGTCGATGAACACAGCCAAACGGATATTCCAGGCCTATATGCGATTGGTGAAACTTCATATACTGGTTTGCACGGGGCTAATCGTATGGCGAGTAACTCACTGCTTGAATGTTTCGTCTATGGTATGAGTGCATCAGAACACATTAAAGCTAACTTTAGCCATCAACATATCCTTCCAACCGTACCGGATTGGGATGATTCACAAGTAACCAATCCTGATGAAGACGTCGTGATTTTACAAAACTGGGACGAACTGCGTCAGACCATGTGGAACTATGTTGGAATTGTCCGAACCACCAAGCGTTTACACCGTGCACTCCATCGTATTGAAATGCTAAAAAGTGAAATCACCGAATACTACCAAGACTATCAAGTTAGTAAAAATTTGATTGAACTGCGTAATTTGGTTTTAGTTTCAGAAATGATCGTGCGCTGTGCCATGCAACGTAAAGAATCTCGAGGTCTACATTACACCTTAGATTATCCTGAACTTGGGCCAGAGCTGCGTAAAACTGTGCTGACGCCACCAAACTTCCAAGTCGAAACACCATTGGTTAATGTTTAAGTTCCATTTTCAAAATTTATTTAAATGTATAGGTCTGAAATAGCCCTATATTTTTTTAATATCAATATTTTGCAGCACAATTTTATCGACGTGGTGGGATTGAATAGGTGCCTGTGACATGAGCCACAGGTTCCTCCATTTGATGAATTGAATAAATCCATACTTCTGCAACTATCAGTGCTTTACCCACTTTTATTAACTTACAGATGCCACGCAAATCTTGACCTGCAACCGGCTTACGCAAAAAATTGATATTCATATTAGTGGTCACAGCCAAACCAACAATACCAATTTCACCCAATATCGCCACATACATTGCAAAGTCAGCAAGGGTCATCATCGTCGGTCCAGAAATCGTGTTACCGGGTCTTAAGTCATTTTCAGCGACATGCCAAATTAAGCTCGCAGATCGATCACTAACGTCTTCAATGCTACAGCGTTGCAAACTTGGCTTAAACTCTTGTTGTAAAAACTTAATGATGTCCTGCTTGGTACTTTGCATAAAAAAAATCATCCATAACTTTTGCTATGAATAATTTTTAAATCATCTACTTAAATAATGCTATGGCATTTTAGACTTGTTGTAGAAATGACAATGCCTGCTCAAATACCTGCTCAGGTGCTTGGGTCGCATCTAAGCGTTTCATTCGCTCAGGACTTTTTTGATGAATTTCGGCAAATCCAGAACGTACTTTCTCAAAGAAAGTTGCTTTCTCTTGTTCAAAACGATCCAGCGCTCCGCGTTCTCTTGCTCGAAGCATGCCCGTTTCAATTGGCGCATCAAGCCAAAAGGTTATATCTGGCATACGCGCGACAAAACTTTCATTTAAAACATTCAGTTTTTCACGGTCCAAACCACGCCCAGCACATTGGTATGCAAAGCTTGAATCAGTAAAACGATCACACAGTACGATTTTCCCTTCCGCCAAGGCTGGCAAAATCACACGTTCTAAATGCTGGGCACGTGCAGCATACATCAACAACAATTCAGTATCATTGCTCATCGCCTCATCATGATTTACAGCTAAAAGTAGTGAACGAATTTGTTCTGCCATGGGTGTGCCACCTGGTTCACGGGTCAGCACAACATTTTTCTCTAATGCTTGGAAATGATCATGTAATTTTCGGATAAGTGTGGTTTTACCTACACCTTCCGTGCCTT
Source organism: Acinetobacter sp. ANC 5054 (assembly GCF_002135295.1). GTDB lineage: Bacteria > Pseudomonadota > Gammaproteobacteria > Pseudomonadales > Moraxellaceae > Acinetobacter. The sequence continues at coordinate 215,259 of NZ_NEGG01000002.1, forward strand.
CAAAGCTGATAAACATGCTCACTCCTTAATTTTTCGCACGAATCACAGATAAATACTCTTGTACCGCACGGTTATGATCTTGCAAATTGCTGGTAAATTTATGCCCACCATTCCCCGTTGCCACAAAATACACATTGTCCGATGAGTCTGGATGCATTGCAGCTTCAATGGCTTTTTGACTTGGTAAGGCAATTGGTGTTGGCGGTAAGCCATTAATCGTATAGGTATTATAAGCAGTTGGTGTACGCAAATCTTGACGCGTGATATTACCTTTATAGTTATCACCCATACCATAAATCACAGTTGGATCAGTTTGTAGGCGCATCCCTTGTTGTAGACGACGCACAAACACACCTGAAACTTGTTGTAGCTCGCTATCCACACTGGTTTCTTTTTCAATAATCGACGCCATAATTAAGGCTTCATATTTATCTTTATAAGGTAATCCAGTTGCACGGTTTTCCCATGCACGATCCAAAGCTTTCACTTGGCGAAGGTACAAATCTTTTAAAATTTTACGATCTGTTTCGCCTTTGGCAAAAAAGTAAGTGTTTGGTGCAAACAACCCTTCAGGATGTGAATAAGGAATATTCAACTCCTTTAAAATTTGCTCATAGGGCAATTTTCCAATTTCATGCGTTACGAGCGGGTCAGCATTCAACGCATCTATCAATTGCTTAAAGCTTGTGCCTTCAATTACCAAAATTCGGTTCATTTGCGCATTTTCAGAATTTGATATCAAATCCATGACTTCACGCACACTCATACCTTGATGAATTTCATAAACGCCTGCTTTCAAAGTGTCATTGATTATGAATTTCTGATATAGCTTTAAAATGATCGGAAAACTGACCTGCTTTTCTTTGGCTAAACGGTCAATAAATCCTGAATAGGTATCGCCTGTCCCAATGGCCAACATCTGCTTCTTGCCCTCAACGGGATAGCTTTTAAATAGGCTAGACCACAGTAATACAACAACCAGTACAAGTAGCCCAAGACCTGCTACCAATATAGCTTTGAGTGGTAAAGCACGTTGATTTGGCTTTTTCTTTTTCGATTTTTTTGGGGCAGTAGACATATTAACGAATCTGACTTAATTGAAGCGTATGGAAAAGTTCAATACAGGCTTGAACATCTAAATCAACTCCATCTAGAGTTGAAACAATTTTCATTGGACTCAAAGCATTACAGAAAAAAACACTCTGAAATTGGCTAATTTCATCCATCCTGACGTGGCGGGTGATACAACGTATGCCAAATTGCTGCATCCGTTTTAAAATTTCAGCACGCATCACACCATGCACGCCATTATAGCGAAGTTCAGGCGTAATCCACGTGTCATTTATACGAATGAAACAATTACTGCTCACACCTTCAACAACGGTGCCCTGCACATCGGTCACAATCGCTTCAAGCCAAGCTTTCTCATCTAGCTCAGCTTTGAGCATCACTTGTTCAAGTCGATTTAATGATTTTAGCCCGACTAAACTGGGCATGGTCAGCCCCATGGCTTGATTCAAAACACCACTGTCGATGATGTCATATTGAAAATCTGCAAGTGTTTTGGGGTAATAAAACACCCATACATCGGCAGGGTGTTCTGGCAAGCTATAACCTCGCTGCCCTTCGCCACGACTGATGACAATTTTCAAAGTGCCATTGACCGTTTCTTGTTGACGCAAAATTTTTAGTGTTTGTTCGATCAAGTCTAAATTTGCATCTAATTTTAAGCGCTCATTACTCAGCTTTAAGCGTGACAGATGCAACGCCGCCAGCTCAATTTGCCCTTGACGAATACGTGCAGTCGTAAAACAACCATCGCCATAATGAAATGCACGATCCAGCAAATCGATCTGTTCAATGCGTTGTGCATTTTTAAAACACTGCATATTCTGCTGCCCCATTCTAATAGCGCTATTTTAGAAAATTATGCACCACCATATATTTCTTTTTTGTTTATATAAAATTCTTTTTTAATTATTTTTTCTGGATTCAAACTCTCGATATTCTTGCCTCATCCAAAAAAACTTCTAGAAAAATGAGGCAAACAATGAAAATTGCAAAACTTAAAATTGGGGTAATTGCTGCACTACTTTCTGCGACAGCGTTGAGTGTTTCAGCAAAAGACTTTCTAAATGTGTCATACGATCCAACTCGTGAGCTCTATGACAATTTTAATAAAGAATTTGGTGCTTACTGGAAAAAGACCACAGGACAAGACATTAACTACAAACAATCACATGGTGGCTCAGGCAAGCAAGCCCGTGCCGTAATTGATGGCTTAGATGCAGACGTCGTGACTTTAGCCTTGGCGGCAGATATTGATGAAATTGCTGAACGTGGTTTATTGCCGAAAGATTGGCAAAAGAAATTTCCACAAAACTCTACACCGTATACTTCAACCATTGTGTTCCTTGTGCGTAAAGGCAATCCAAAAGGCATTAAAGACTGGGGTGACTTAACCAAATCGGGTGTCGAAATTATCACCCCAAACCCGAAAACTTCAGGTGGCGCACGCTGGAACTACTTAGCTGCATGGGCTTGGGCGCGACATCAACCAGCAGGGAATGATGCCAAAGCTCAAGAATTTGTTCGTCAAATCTATAAACAAACCAAAGTGCTGGATTCTGGTGCGCGCGGCGCGACAACCACTTTTGCAGAGCGCGGTATAGGTGATGTGCTATTGGCTTGGGAAAATGAAGCGCATTTAGCCGTCCGTGAACAACCCGGTAAATTTGAAATTATCACGCCTTCTTTGTCCATCTTGGCTGAGCCACCTGTCGCAATCGTAGAAAAGAATGCCAAGAAAGACGGTAATGAAAACTTGGCCAAAGCCTATCTGAACTATCTATACTCACCTGCTGGTCAAACTGTTGCGGCACAAAATTACTATCGTCCACGTAATGCCACTGTCTTAGCCAAATATAAAAATGTATTTAAGCCATTAAAACTTGTCACTATTGATAAAGAATTTGGTGGTTGGGGCAAAGTACAGAATAAGCATTTTGAAAATGGCGGTATTTTCGATCAAATTGTGAAAGCCAATAATACAAAATAATTCTTAAAAATCGAGAGCATCGCCTGATTCATATCGGTCGATGCTTTTTTTTAACTTTAAAATGTATTATCTTTTTTATTCATATAAAATTCGTTTTTAATTATTTTTTATGCATAAAGAATAGCGCTATCCTGCATCCAAGTTACAAGCATATGTAAAAAGATTGAGGTTCGCATGAGCATTTCTACAAAACTAAAAGTTGGTGTACTCGCAGCAGTAATTTCAACCATTTCATTGGGCGCTGCAGCAAGAGACTTTTTAAACGTTTCATATGATCCAACACGTGAATTGTACGAAAATGTGAATAAAGACTTCAGCAAATATTGGGAAAGCCGTACTGGTCAAAAAATTAATTTTAAACAATCACATGGTGGATCAGGTAAACAAGCGCGTTCTGTAATTGATGGTTTAGATGCTGATGTGGTGACTTTAGCTTTAGCTGCAGACATTGATGTGATTGCAGAAAAAACCAAACTACTCCCAACAGATTGGCAAAAGAAACTACCGCATAACTCAACACCTTATACCTCAACCATTGTGTTCCTTGTGCGTAAAGGCAATCCAAAAGGCATTAAAGACTGGGGCGACTTAGTTAAACCAAATGTCGGCATTATCACACCTAATCCTAAAACGTCAGGTGGTGCGCGTTGGAACTATTTAGCTGCTTGGGCATGGGCGAAGCACCAAACGGGTGGTAACGATGCAACTGCACAAGAGTTTGTACGCAAAATCTTTAAAAACACCAAAGTACTGGATTCAGGTGCGCGTGGTTCAACCACTACTTTTGCTGAACGTGGCATTGGTGATGTGTTATTGGCTTGGGAAAATGAGGCACATTTAGCCATTCGTGAACAACCGGGTAAGTTTGAAATTGTGACTCCATCACTTTCAATCTTGGCAGAACCTCCTGTTGCGATTGTTGAAAAAAATGCAGAGAAAAAAGGCAATCTGAATTTAGCCAAAGGCTATTTAAATTTCCTTTACTCGCCACGCGGTCAACAAATTGCAGCACAAAACTTCTACCGACCACGCAATGAAAAAATACTTGCACAATACACGTCTGTATTTAAGCACCTTAAATTAGTCACCATTGACACAGAATTTGGCGGTTGGGACAAAGTACAAAAAGCACATTTTGAAAATGGCGGTATTTTCGATCAAATCGTAAAAGCCAATACAGCCAAATAATTTTTTGACACAACGAGGAGTTTGACATGACACATACTGTAATTGTCCCTGGCGTAGGTGGTAGCGAACATGCTCACTGGCAGTCATGGTTGCAACGTCAGCTCATGTCATGCTCTCGCGTTCAGCAAAAAGATTGGAATCACCCTGTCCTTAAAGATTGGATTCAACCGTTTGTAAAAACAGTTCGTCCAATCCAAGGTGATATTCAAATTGTGGCACATAGCTTCGGCTGTTTAACCACAGTTGCTGCACTGGCATTGCACCCTGAACTTAATCGAAAAATTAAAAATTTAGTTTTGGTTGCACCTGCAAATCCTGTTCGCTTTGGTGAAAATGGTTTTGCACGTGACAGCGCAGCAGATTACAAAGCATTTTTTCATCAGCTTAATATTCGTGTACCCACCACCATGCTCATTAGTGAAAATGATCCATGGTTAGCATTTGAAGATGCCAAACAACTTGCAGATGCATGGAAACTCTACCCTGTAAATTTAGGGCAAGTCGGACACGTAAATGTTGCATCGGGTTTTGGCCCATTTCCTGAGATTTTCAATTATTTAATTTCAGAAAATTCTATGCAACATATCAATATTACTGATGATCACAAGCATTTATTTAAATTTGCTTTTTAAGCACTGCTAATTATGCTTGTCGCGAATTCGTTTTTTAAATTTTGCTGGCTATTTATGGTCAGCCTTTCTCTTTTTGAGGAGTAATCATGTCGCAGCGATCCCGAGTGCTGCCAGGATTTGGTCTTTCTCTAGGCTTTACCCTAGCGTATTTATCGTTAATTGTCCTAATTCCACTTTCTGCCGTATTTATCAAATCATTGGGTATCGGTTGGGATGGCCTTTGGGACATCTTAAGCTCAGAGCGTATTTTAAAATCGTTACAGCTGAGTTTTAGTGCAGCCATTATTGCCGCGCTGATCAATGTCGCCTTTGGTCTTTTACTCGCTTGGTGCTTGGTTCGTTATAACTTTCCGGGTAAACGTATTGTTGATGCCTTAGTTGACTTGCCATTTGCCTTACCTACAGCTGTAGCTGGTATTGCATTAACTTCTTTATATGCACCTACAGGTTGGATTGGTCAATACCTTGAACCTATAGGCATACAAGTCGCATATACCCCAATTGGTATTACCTTGGCATTGATCTTCATTGGTATTCCATTTGTAGTTCGTACTGTTCAGCCTGTACTCAGTGACTTGGAAACAGAGCTTGAAGAAGCGGCGTCTGCATTGGGCGCAAACCGTTTTCAGATCGTGACTAAAGTGATTTTACCTATCTTATTCCCTGCGCTTCTAACGGGCTTTGCCTTGGCATTCGCACGTGGTGTCGGTGAATATGGTTCAGTTATCTTTATTGCAGGTAACCAACCATTTAAAACGGAAATTGCCCCCTTGATGATTATTTCTCGTTTAGAAGAATATGACTATGCGGGTGCAACCACGATTGCAGTGGTCATGTTGGTGATTTCTTTTGCGATTTTGTTCCTGATTAACTTGGTACAAGCTTGGGCGAGCCGCCGTACAGGGAGAACAGCACGATGAATACCAACAGCCATGCTTTAGCTGAAAAATTACAATCTCGTGATGCAACGCGTGAACCAACTTGGGTACGTTATACCCTGTTAATTATTGCGTTAATTTTCTTTCTAAGTTGCTTAATGCTGCCACTAATCTTGGTCTTTGTTGAAGCATTTAAACAAGGTGTAGGTGTTTATTTCCAAGCACTGGTTCATCCAGATACTTTATCTGCGGTAAAACTGACCTTATTGACTGCTGTCATTGCAGTACCCCTCAATGTGGTCTTTGGTGTTGCAGCAGCATGGACGGTTGCGAAATTTAATTTCCGTGGTAAGTCGATTTTAACCACGATCATTGATATGCCATTTTCAGTATCGCCTGTGATCGCAGGCTTAATGTTGGTACTTATTTTTGGTACACAAGGTTGGTTTGGCGGCTGGCTCATGGATCACGATATTAAAATCCTATATGCCGTACCTGCCATTGTTCTTGCCACTGTGTTTATTACTGTACCGTTTGTCGCACGTGAGTTAATTCCTCTAATGGAAGCACAAGGTACAGAGGAAGAAGAAGCTGCAATTGTATTAGGTGCTTCGGGTTGGCAAACCTTTTGGAAAGTGACCCTGCCGAATATCAAATGGGGCTTAATCTACGGTGTGATTCTATGTAATGCCCGTGCAATGGGTGAGTTCGGTGCGGTGTCTGTGGTTTCAGGCCATATTCGCGGCGAAACCAACACCTTACCGCTACACGTAGAAATCCTCTATAACGAATATACCTTTAGTGCTGCTTTTGCTGTGTCTTCACTGTTAGCGCTCTTGGCAATTGTGACCCTCATTTTAAAAACATGGGTTGAAATTCGTCAGGAAAAACAAGACCAGCGTAAAGAAGATTCACAAGTTTCTTAAGGAATGACCTCATGAGTATTCAAGTAAAAAATATTGAAAAACACTTTGGTGCATTCCATGCACTTAAAAATATCTCTTTAGACTTCCCCGATGGTCAATTGGTTGCATTACTTGGACCATCTGGCTGCGGTAAAACCACACTGCTACGTATCATTGCAGGTCTTGAATCTGCGGATAATGGTCAAGTGATTTTAGAAGGTGAAGACGCAACTAAAGTTCACGTGCGTGAGCGTGAAGTTGGTTTTGTATTCCAGCACTATGCCCTATTCCGTCACATGACCGTATTTGACAATATTGCCTTTGGTTTACGTGTACGTCCACGTGCAACTCGCCCATCTGAAGCAGATATTAAGAAACGAGTAACACGCTTATTAGACTTGGTACAACTGGGCTTTTTGGCAGATCGTTATCCTGCACAGCTTTCAGGCGGTCAGCGTCAACGTATTGCGCTTGCACGTGCCTTGGCAGTTGAACCTCGCGTTTTACTGCTTGATGAACCCTTTGGTGCTTTGGATGCCAAAGTTCGTAAAGAACTGCGTCGTTGGTTACGTACCCTACATGATGAACTTCACATCACCTCAATTTTTGTCACACATGACCAAGAAGAAGCGCTTGAAGTTGCGGATCAAATCATTGTCATGAATAAAGGTAATGTTGAACAAATTGGTTCTCCACGTGAAGTGTACGAAAAACCTGCAACGCCATTCGTATTCGATTTCTTGGGACAAGCCAACCGTTTTGAAGGTCAAAGTGCAAATGGCGTGATTCAAATTGGTGAAGACCGCATTCAATTGCCTCAACCTGCCAATGCGCCACAAGGTGATGTTATTGCCTTTGCTCGCCCTGATGAGTTACGCATTCATGCACAACCTCAGGAAAATGCCATTCAAGCAACGTTTGTACGCGAACTTTGGATTGCAGGAAAAGTGATTGCAGAGCTGCATGATCGCCAAGGTAACTTGATTGAAATTTCATTGACGGCAGATGAAGCAAAAGCGCATCAATTCCGTCCAAACCAAACTGTTTGGTTAAGTGCAACTGCATTGCACTTATTTGAAAACCAAGTGGCATAAGACAAAAAGATGGGGCAAATAAAGCCCCATCCTCTTTTAAGGTATAAAAGATTATGAATTTCCAACAACTAAGAATTATTCGAGAAACTGTACGTCAGAATTTTAATTTAACTGAAGCTTCAGCAGCGCTTTACACATCGCAGTCTGGTGTAAGTAAACACATTAAAGACCTAGAGGATGAGCTAGGCGTACAACTATTTATTCGTAAAGGTAAACGTTTACTTGGTCTTACTGAACCAGGCCAATCTTTACTCGGTATTGTTGAACGTATGTTAGTCGATGCAGACAATATTAAACGTCTGGCAGACGACTTCAACAAAGTGGATGAAGGTACACTGACCATTGCAACAACACATACACAAGCACGTTATGTCTTGCCGCCAATTGTGAACCAATTCAAAAAAGAATTTCCAAAAGTACATTTAATCTTGCAACAAGCAAGTCCTGTAGAAATCACAGAAATGCTACTTCAGGGTGAAGCAGATATTGGAATTGCAACAGAGTCTTTAACCACTGAAGATAATTTGGCGAGTGTGCCGTATTACAATTGGCAGCACAGTATTATCACACCGCAAAATCACCCATTAAGTCAAAAATCAAATATTAGTATTGAAGATTTGTCGAACTATCCAATCATCACTTATCACGGTGGTTTTACAGGTCGTTCAAAAATTGATAAAGCCTTTGAAGATGCTGGTTTAGATGTGGATATCGTGATGTCTGCTCTCGATGCCGATGTTATCAAAACTTATGTTGAACTGAACATGGGTGTCGGTATTGTCAACGATGTAGCCTATGATGCAGAACGTGACTATCGTCTTAAACAAATTCCAACTGATATCTTTGGCGTAAACACTACGTGGATTGCTGTGCGTAAAGGACATTTACTTCGTGGCTACGGTTATGAGTTCATTTCACTATGCTCACCAGATGCGGACATCAAAGCGTTGAAAAGAGTGGCTTACCCTGAAGATTAAAGAAAATAATTTAAAAACGAGGACTTCAATGTCCTCTTTTTTTTGCTCATTTTTTCATCTCAATTCATATTTTATTGGTTTTTTTCACATTTTTTGCATAAACTAATCCCTACATAACAAAAAATACAATTTCAACTACACTATAAATACATGCCAGGTCTTTATGAAAACTCAATACGTTGCAGTGGCAGCTTGTATGATCTGCCCAATAAACATCATACATGCCGCTGGTCTTGATAGATCCGATCAAAGCATTGCAGCCTTTCTAGAACCAAATAATTATGCCGAATTGAGTTTGGCTGTACTAGATGCTGATATTAAAGGTGAAGTGCAATATAAAGAATTCGTTAGCGAATTAGGTGTAAATGATTTTTCAACAGGTAATCTTTCAAATCGGGAATTTATAGCTAAGTTTGCGCTTAAATTCCAGCCTTACTCCAACATTTCGACGGGTGTTATTTATGAACAACCGTTTAATACAGATATCAGTTATAAATACAGCCCAGTCCTCGCAGATGGTTCAACCATAGATATTGAGTCGGCAGATGTAGAATTTAAATCGCATAATTTAACGGGATTAGTTGGCTATCAGCCTAACTTACATTGGAACTTTTATACCGGCCTTAGTCTTCAATCCTTTAAAGGGAATTTAACGGTTTCAGGTCAACAATATGATGCATTAAATGGTTACGACGCAAAATTTAAAACGGATGATGCACTTGGTTGGTTAGTCGGTATCAGTTATCAATTACCACAATATGCACTGAAAACTAGCCTCACCTATCGCTCTAAGATTAAACATAAAAATAGCACCAGTGAATCGACACTGTACTCCAATGGTCCTTTTACCCTCACACCCAATGCAGACACGACCATTGAAACGCCTCAATCCATCAATTTTGATTTTCAAACTGCGATAAGTGCCACCAACTTAATTTATGGCAACTTGCGCTGGGTCAATTGGCAAAACTTTGTGATCCAGCCACCTCAATTTAATGCAGTACTTGACTATGCCGCGGCATTAAATCCGGAATATAGTGAATTAGCCAATCTAAATTTAATCGACTACAAAAAAGATCAATGGTCTGGAAAATTTGGATTTGCTCATCAATTTAATCCAACTTATATCGCGGGTCTCGAATATATTTGGGACAACGGTACGGGTAATCCAGCTTCCACCATAAACTCAAGCGATGGCTATCGCGGAATAGGATTAGGCACTTATATAAACATCAATTCAAATAATTTTATTGCTGCTGGAATATATTATTTGAAGTTTTTAAAACCAACTATTGCCCCAACCACTAGTACATCACAAATTGCTGGCTTATCCACTGTCGGTGACAATGATGCCATGCTCTATGGATTGAAACTGGATCACCGTTTTTAATTGTTTAATATGTCGTTTTACATCTTTAAAAAACAAAAAAACGAGCCTAAGCTCGTTTTTTAATGTAGATTCTTTTGAACTTACCAGTGGTAGCTCACACCAACTTTAGCTACTGGCATCCATTCATATTTGTCATCGTTTGCAATTTTACGTGCTTCATTATCTACAGATTCGCCGATTGAAGGTGAGCCTACTACAGAGTTTTGAAGATTGCCGTACTCTTGAAGATTTACAGTAGGGTTGCCAGTGTAATAAGCACCTACCTCACCAAATACACCAAAGTTTTTATTTAGTTTTGGTGCAAAACCTAAACCTACATAAGGTGCGATGTCATTATCATAAGATAAGTTACCTTTCACACCGCCAATGCCTGTGTAGCTTGTACCATCAACTTTAATCGTACCTTCAGCATTTTTATTATATTTATTTAGACCATATTCGTTATCAATATAACCTACACCTGCAGCAACATATAAGCCTTGCGCCCAAGGACTCGTACTTGCACCCCATGGACGAATTTCTGCATTTAAGTAGCCAACGCTGTTATCCATATCCATGTCATATTTAGTGCCATTGATTGACAAATCATCAGACCATGAAATATCACCACCGTTATAACCTAATGCAAGGCCTACGTATGGATTAGCAGTCCAAAGTAATGCACCACCATAACCAGTCGTACCCACTTCTAAACGCGCACCAGTTGGTATCAATTGGTTTTGATCAAATGCATAACCATCATGTACAACTGAAGTATCAGCCATTGCTGTACCAGCACATGCAGCCAATACCGAAGCAACTGTTAATAAACGTAATGATTTCATGTGTTTCTCCTCAAAATAAACTGTTAATTAAAATTCTTCAGTTTTCTTATAAGACACATCTTAAAAGGAAATATCGCTCAAGTTTTATGCAAATTTACTAGCTTTTTGTTAACTTTTGATACAATTATATTTTACAATTGATTAATAATGATTTTTTTATTTAAAATCGTACTTATCTTAATTAAAACTGAAATTTACACTGTAATTTTTGTGTATTTTTTAGGCAAATTCTAAATATTTGTGTAAAATATTTCTCCGCAATTTAAGCGTAATACAATTGTTTAATAATTAATTCCGATCCTATGCGGTTTTTCCATCTATTCTTAGCTCAATTTAGTGTAAAATCTTGGAAAATTTTTTTCTGGATGGAAGAACATGTCTCAGCTTTCAACAATCATTGAACAAGCATTTGAAGACCGTGCGAATTTCACAGCAGCGGACTGCTCAGCTGAAATCCGTCAAGCAGTTGAAGAAGTTATTGCTGGCCTAGATAACGGTTCATTACGTGTTGCTGAAAAAATCGATGGCGAATGGGTTGTTCACCAATGGGTGAAAAAAGCCGTATTGTTATCATTCAAATTAAATGACAACAAACCGATGGAAGCTTGTGACCTACGCTTCTACGATAAAGTTGACACTAAATTTGGTGATTGGACTGAAGAACAGTTTAAAGCTGCTGGCGTACGTGTCGTACCTCCTGCTGTTGCACGTAAAGGTTCTTTCCAAGCGAAAAACGTTGTATTGATGCCTTCATATGTAAACATTGGTGCATATGTAGACGAAGGTACTATGGTTGATACATGGGCAACTGTTGGTTCATGTGCACAAATTGGTAAAAATGTTCACTTATCTGGTGGTGTAGGTATTGGTGGTGTTCTTGAACCACTTCAAGCAAACCCAACAATCATTGAAGATAACTGCTTCATTGGTGCTCGTTCTGAAATCGTTGAAGGCGTAATCGTAGAAGAAGGTTCTGTGATTTCTATGGGCGTATTCATTGGTCAATCGACTAAGATTTATGACCGTGAAACTGGCGAAATTCACTACGGCCGCGTTCCTGCAGGTTCTGTCGTTGTTTCTGGTAGCCTACCTTCTAAATGCGGTAAATACAGCCTTTATGCTGCTGTAATCGTGAAGAAAGTGGATGCTAAAACACGTGCTAAAACTAGCCTAAACGATCTTTTACGCGAAGACTAAGTTTAAATCTATACGGAGCCTTACTTGCTCCTCGTCTCTACGGTCAGAAATGATCGTAGAGATTTTTTGTTTTTCAATATCTGGTTAATTTTGTTATGAGTACGCTTCGTTCTTCCGCTATTCCTGTTTCTGATCCGTCTGCGGGTTTACGTATCACGGAGATTTTCTATTCATTGCAAGGTGAGGCCAATACTGCTGGCTTACCGACAGTATTTATACGATTAACTGGCTGTCCTTTACGTTGTACTTATTGTGATACCACCTATTCGTTTGAAGGCGGCGAACGTCAATCATTAGAAGAAATTATTCAAACAACTTTAGATTTTAAAACCCCTTATATTTGCGTGACGGGTGGTGAGCCGCTTGCTCAACCGAACGCATTACCGTTAATGACTCTTCTTGCCGATTTAGGCTGCGAAGTTTCCCTAGAAACCAGTGGTGCTTTAGATGTCTCTAAAGTTGACCCGCGTGTTTCTAAAGTGATGGATTTAAAAACCCCGACATCGGGTGAAGTTGCACGAAATTTGCTTAGTAACTTCGATCATTTGACACAGCATGATCAAATTAAGTTTGTCATTTGCAATCGTGAAGATTATGAGTGGGCTAAACAGCAAGTTGTAGAATATCAATTAAGTGCAAAAGTCAGCACCATTTGGTTCTCTCCTGCTTTTGCAGTGGAAAAAGGCGCTATGCGTTTACCACAACTTGCACGTGATTTAGCACAATGGATTTTAGAAGACCATCTCCCTGTCCGTTTCCAATTGCAATTACATAAATTGCTTTGGAACGATGAAACTGGTCGTTAAGTGTTATAGATTTTTTGGAGAAAGACATGCGTCCTCGCGCGATTGTACTGTTATCTGGTGGTTTAGATTCGACTACTTGCCTTGCTTGGGCCCAATCTCAGTATGAATGCATTGCCCTTAGCTTTATGTATGGACAGCGTTCAACGACTGAGTTAGATGCTGCTCGTGTATTAACAAAGCAGGCAGGCATAGAACATCGAGTTATTAATATTGATTTAGGTAACTTAGGTGGTTCTGCGTTAACAGACCATAGCATTGAAGTGCCAGATCATGAACAAGATGGTATTCCTGTAACTTATGTTCCAGCACGTAACACCATTTTCTTGTCTTATGCCCTTGCTGCTGCCGAAGTATTTGGTGCAGAAGCGATAGTCATAGGCATTAACGCGGTTGATTATTCAGGTTATCCAGACTGTCGCCCTGAATTTATTGAGGCATTTGCCAATATGGCTCGACTTGCAACTAAAGTCGGCGTAGAAGGAAAACCACTTAAATTTGAAACACCTCTGTTACATTTATCCAAAGCAAATATCATTCGCTTAGGCATAGAACATGGCGTAGACTACAGTCAAACGGTGTCTTGCTATCAAGCAGATGACCAAGGTCGTGCTTGCGGTAAATGCGATAGCTGCCGTCTGCGTAAACAAGGTTTTGCAGATGCAGGTGTTCAGGATCCGACACGTTATATACCGAAATAACAAGGTAGGATTTATGAAAAATTTAAAATCAAACATTATTCTTTCTGCTGCTTTCTCGGCAGCTGCATTGTTTGCTTCAGTTGCACACGCTGACAACGACAAGCTTCAACAAGCATATAAGAGCACTAACGTAAAATCTGCGTTAATCAATGTTTGTAAAGATGAAACTGGTAAAGGTAAAAAACTAACAACTGCTGAAGTTAGCAAATACTGTACTTGTGCTGTTGAAGCAGATGGTCGTTTAACCAATGCCCAAAAATGGGAAATCCAAAGCACAATTAACCAGAAGAAAAGCCCTGCAACTTTAGCTTTTGTTCAAAAACAAAATAAAGATTTGCAAGCATGTTTCGGTCCACAGTTAACAGGTAAATTAAAATCTTTAACTGAAGAAGCAATGAAATCTGCTCAAGCTGGCAAGTAATTCTCAGCTCAAAAAAAGCCTGCATTTGCAGGCTTTTTTATTACTTTAAGTTCAAAGTAAATTCTGTATGATGGTCATATTTCACATACTTTGCTTGCAGCCTTACTGGCAATAAAAAAGAAAGGATTTTTACATGTCTGAAATCAGTTTACCGAACCAAACCTTCCCTGCCACTACAGGTGAAATCAACCTTGCTGAAGTGAAGAGCGATTGGCTCATCGTGTATTTTTATCCAAAAGATTCAACACCAGGTTGCACCACACAAGCGATTGGCTTTTCATGTTTAAAAGATCAGTTTGATGCACTAAATACAACGATTATTGGTATTTCTCGTGACTCAGTAAAAGCGCATCAAAACTTTACTGAAAAGCAAAATCTCACAATTAATCTCATCAGTGATAAAGAAGAAGCTCTATGCAATCATTTTGATGTGATTAAAGAAAAGAATATGTATGGTAAAAAAGTCATGGGGATTGAACGCTCAACCTTCATTTTCCACAATGGCAAATTAGTCAAAGAATATCGCAAGGTGAAAGCTGCAGGTCATGCTGAGCAAGTGCTTGAAGACTTAAAAACATTACAACAAGCTTAATTGACTATCAAGCCTGCTCACATCATTATGGGCAGGCTTGATTTTTTTCCTCATCGCTTTAGACCAGTAACGAAAACGCAATGCCCCACATCACCAGACCAATCATAAAGTCCAAAATTTTCCATGCTTTGGTATTTTGAAAAATGGGCAGAAGAAACCGTGCTCCATAACCTAAAACAAAGAAAAATATCCACGAAGCAGTGATTGCACCAATCGCAAAATGAAGTGCAGTCGATTCAAATTTAGTTGAAATAGAACCAATTAAAATCACCGTATCTAAATAAACATGTGGATTAAGCCACGTCAGTGCTAAACAAATAAAAATCATTTTTAGGAGCTTCGTTTCAGAGTTTTCACTAGGCACTAAACTGCCTGAGCTTTTAACAGCTTGAATAAAATGCTGTGCGCCATAAATTACTAAAAATGCTGCACCAAAGTATTTTGCCCAATCAACAATCGCTGGATGAGTCTGAATCACCTGAGAAAAACCAAGTACACCTAGCAAAATGAGTATAGAGTCAGATGCTGCACAAATGGCACAGAGCCAAAATACATACTGCTTCTTAAGTCCTTGCTTGAGAATAAATGCATTTTGCGCGCCTATCGCAATAATTAGACTAAATCCGACTGCAAGCCCTTGCATATAACTTTGCAACATTTTTTGACCACACTTTCAAAGCTTTAAATGAATATTGCTATTATCCGAGTTTATTGCTTAAAATAAGTATTTCTAAATAAATTTCAATTTAACTAAGTTTTTCTTATTTAAATAATCCAAAAAATGGAGCTTAGATTTGAATATGTTTTTAACTGAACTACGGATTTAAGGGAAAAGAGGATTGAGCATGTTACAAAGCAAACACAGTGAAGCTTTTCTAGCCGTTGCAGAGACTGGAAGCTTTGAACAAGCTGCAATTCGTTTAAATATTACAGCCTCTGCAGTGACGCTCAGACTACAAACTTTAGAAAAAAATTTAGGTCATGTGCTCATTGTACGTGAACGCCCTTGCCGCGTGACTCAAGCTGGACAGTCTTTATTACATTATCTACAACACAGTAAATTGCTTGAACAGAATTTCATGCAGAATCTAACAGGGCAAACCGAAAATTCATTTTATCAAATCAATATCGCGACCAATGCTGACTCATTGGCAACGTGGTTATTACCATTACTTAAAGATATTTTAATTGAAGAAAAATTTGTGATCCACTTTCATGTAGATGATCAGTCGCAAACGCATCATTTACTTGAAGCTGGCTTAGTTAACGCCTGTGTTGCAACGGAATCGAAGTCAATGAAAGGTTGTATTGCTGACTACTTGGGTACAATGCATTATCGCTTTGTCGCAACGCCTCAATTTATACAACAATGGTTCAGCGATGGCTTAACACGCGAAGCATTACGATCTGCACCTGCGGTGATTTTCAATGAAAAGGATCAAATGCATATGCATAGCATCTCAAAAATCTTTGGTCTAAACCCTTCTCAATATCCGCATCATTTTATCCCTTCGTCCACTGCATTTGTCGATGCCATAACCATGGGCTTGGGTTATGGTTGGTTGCCAGATTTTCAAAATCAAAAATTCCTCAATGACGGTACATTAATTGAAGTTTCACAGGCGTTATCCATTGATCTCCCCTTTTATTGGCATCACTGGAAACAGCAATCAGAGCCCTTAGAAAAATTAACTGCCTTGCTCCAACATCATGCAAAAAGCTATATGGATTTAATATAATTTTGACCTGATTTTTGCCCTTCAATTAATAAGCTTGCCATTGGCCTTTTAACTGGATAATAACCTGCTCACCCACACCGCCCAGTGCTTTACGCATTCCAAAATCGCTACGTTGAATTGTAGTGTTCGAATGAATATCCATTAATCTTGGATTATTTGGATTTGGGTTCATCAGCGTATCAAAGCTCACCAATTTTGTGACACCACGAATGGTCAGGTCACCCGTAATTTGATAACGACCGTAGGCAATTGGTTTAATTTGTCGACTGGTAAATTTTACATGCTTGAATTCTTCGGCATCAAAAAACTCACTACCAAGAATAAGTCCTTTTAGACTTGGTTTACTAAAACTCATGCTGTCAACATCTAACCTCAATTGTGCTGTACCTTTTTGCGGTATTTCAGGATCGAATTTCAAATCGGATTGAACTTTATTAAATCGACCTTCAACAACCGAGAGTCCCACAGATTTAATACCAAAAGTAATCTGGGTCGCAGGAGTAAGTGTCCATTCGGCTGCATTTAACTGAGGTACATAAGCAAGCACGATAATCGTTAAAAATCGAGCGAAAAAAGTTCGACGCATTAACATAAAACCTCCTGAAGCGCTTTGCTATCCATAGCACACGCTATATTTAAGCCGTTCTATTTTTCGACATACTATTTTCGAATATTAACGGCTTTTAATTCAGGTTCGTTTTATCCTGAGTCATATATTTGTGTTGAAGTTGTTTATAAATGTCACTTAGTTGAAAATCACGTAAAAATTCAATGGTGCCTTGCGGAAATGCCTCGAGTTGAATTTCTCCTCGAAAATAGGCTTCTCGTACTGGCGTCGCCGAAATTGAACCAGCCAAACTATCCAACTCGACCATTTTCCATTCAGGGAAAAATTTTAAATAGTAAGATGAATGATCTTTGAAATGTCCAATCAAACCAACTTTGGCGCCGTCTTCGACCACTTCAGCAACTAATGATTTAACTAATTTTTGCCATTTTTCATCGTTATAAACATCAATAACATGGACAAATTTAATGCGCTGTTGATCGACTTCTGAAAAATTCGACAAAATCATCTCTTCACGTTCTGTGGCAAGAAATGGATTTTTGATGTTACGTTCATATTGCGCCGAACCTAATGCTAAAACTACATTTTGACTTTGCTCTAATGCGATTTTGATGGTTTGTAAATGTGCCAAATGAAAAGGCTGAAAACGACCAATGAACACTAAATAATCGAATATATATTTCATATCAAATCAAACTTTTTATGAACTGAGCAGTTGTGCCACAAACTGAAATATGCGACATAATGTCGGGCATAAAATCATAATGAACTTTTAAGCAAGGATAGTACGATGACACTGAGCTGTATTCAACAACCTCATGAACATTTGAATGCGAATTTGGAAAATGGCGTACTGACTTTAGCCATTAACCGCCCTCAGGCGAAAAATGCACTGTATACAGAACTGTATTTTTGGATTGCCAAAGCTTTAGATGAAGCAGATCAAGACAGTACTGTTCGTGCAGTGATTTTACGTGGTGCTGATGCCGATTTTAGTGCTGGCAATGATATGCAAGATTTTATGAAATCTGCTGCGCAAAAAGGTCAAGCGCCAGCATCTGAAGGTGCACCATTTGTATTATTAAAATCTGCTGCGAAGTTTTCTAAACCTTTAATTGCAGCTGTTCGTGGCGTGGCTATTGGCATTGGTGTTACGATCCTGCTTCACTGCGACTTAGTTTACAGCGACAACACAGCGCTATTCCAAATTCCATTTGTAAGCCTTGGTTTGTCACCAGAAGGTGCTTCAAGCAAACTTTTAGTTGAACAAGCAGGCTATCATAAAGCTGCTGAATTGCTGTTAACTGCGCAAAAATTTGACAGCGCAACGGCGCTTTCTGCAAATCTTGTCAACAGCATCGAAGAAGATCCGTATGCTACTGCTGCCAAAAAAGCAGCACAATTGGCAGCATTACCATTGGCATCTCTCGTGCAATCTAAAGCCTTGATGAAACACAATGTAGATGAAATTGTGGCATGGATTGACCATGAAGCCGAAATTTTTATGGATCGTGTTGGCTCACCTGAAATGATGGAAGCGGTTGCAGCCTTTATGCAAAAACGTAAGCCAGATTTTTCACAATTTAATTAATTGTAAAACTTTAATTTTGTATTGAAATACGCCACCTAAATTCATTTTTGGGTGGTTTTTTTATGTCTTAGCCCCCATTCATAATTCAAAATATCGTGTGGAAAACTCTGCTATGTCCTCTTCAAATACCAAAGATCTAGCCGCTAAACAATCTAATCAAACTGTATCTTCGCAAACCGAGAAGAAACGCTACTTTGAGCCTGCACCTAAAGGCATTGATATTGAAAATTTTAAAAAGGTGGTTAAAAGCCGCCGTTCAGTACGTAAATTTACCAAAACACCGATTCCAAACGAAGTTCTTGACGAATGTTTAGACTTGGCATTGCTCGCGCCAAACTCTTCAAATTTACAGCCTTGGACTTTTTATGTGGTGCAAAATCCAAGTAAAAAGAAACAATTGGTTAAAGCCTGTTTAGGTCAATTGGCAGCGAAAACAGCGTCAGAGTTGATCGTGTGTGTGGCGCGAACTGACCGTGTAGATGAAATGGCGAAACGTAATATTTCAGAGTTTCCATTTCCAGAAGCGCCTGCTGCGGTGCAAAAGTATTATAAGTTCATCCCTTATAACTACAAGACGGGTTATTTCAATGCCCTAGGTAACTTTAAGAAAGTCGCTTTCAAAGTTGCACGTACACTAGATAAGCAATTGCCTGTGACTGCTTTTAATGAAGCGGATGCAAAACTTTGGGCTTCTAAAACCACCGCATTGGCATGTGAAAACTTGGTTTTAGCTTTACGCGCTTATGGTTTTGACAGCTGCATGATGGAGGGTTTTGATGAGCCAATGGTTCGTAAAATTTTACATCTAAATAGCCAGCAATATCCTGTCATGGTGATTGGTGCGGGTGAACGTGCAGCTGATGGTGTGTTCTTTCCGCAATATCGTTTTGACCGTGATTTATTTATTCAAAAGGTTTGATTACAGCCTACTTCTGCATCACAGCCATTGGAGTCGTGAAAACGTCATCAGCAACTGTTCGAGGCAGGACTCGATTCAATAAGTTAAGTTTCTGCGATGAAATTACTCACTTGACGGAATTTAACGAGTTTTGCAGATGACAATGGTTTTGCCTACTTTTCCCGAAAGAAAAGTAGGTCGAACCGAAGGTTAATTCTAGCAATGAATTTATAATGATAAGACTCCGTATTAAAGATAAAAACTTAGAAGATCACATTTACCATCTGAATAAACTCAAAAGTAGGCTTTCATAATTTACATCAATACTCTGTGATGATTCGTGCAGGTAAACGTTCGAAAGATGGTGTGTTCTTCCCACAATATCGTTTTGACCGTGAGCTGTTTATTCAGAAGGTTTGATCGCAACATTGAATCCATCAACATCGTTTGATACACGCATGGCGACATGGATGTTGCCCCTGTTAGACTGTGGGACAGGAAGTCCCATCAGTCTAACATAGGGCTTTTGTTACTTTTCGCCCGTGAAAAGTAAATACTATCTACACGTTTATATAAGAATTAATCTCTGAATATGGCGATCGTGAGATGCGACATTAATACTCAACATCTACCATTTTAATAAACTCAAGCGGTGGCTCTTAATAATGTATTGCAATATTTTATGATGGTAATAAGTGCAAGTGAATGAGCGCAAGATGGTGTGTTTTTTCCGCAGTATCGTTTTGACCGTGAATTATTTCTTCAGAAGGTTTGATTGCAACATCATATCCATCAACATCATTTGATATACGCATGGCGACATGGATGTCGCCACTGTTAGACTGTGGGACAGGAAGTCCCATCAGTCTAACAAAGGGCTTTTGTTACTTTTCGCCCGTGAAAAGTAAATATTATCTACACGTATACCTAAGAATATAATCTCTGAATATCGCGATCGTGAGATGCGACATTAATACTCAACATCTACCATCTGAATAAACTCAAACGCTGGCTCTTCGTAAGGATGAGTCGTTTTTAATGCCTTCGCCACATGACTGGCTTTATCCTCAGGAACAATCATTTCAACTCGCCATTCAGGAATCTGCTCCAAAGAATCCAACTCCCCAATAAAAGGACTCGCACCTTTCACAGGCTTAAATTGCCCTGTGCCAAGCACTTGCCATGCGCAGTGCTCATAATTACCTATGCCACCCGCTCCTGCTTCAAACACTGCCAATTTTGTGGCTTCAAGATGTGATTCAGGTACGTAATAAATTAATTTCAACATGATTTATTTTCCAATGTCTTCTCATTTTTAATGCGAAGTTTCGTCATTCTGCTGACGCAAGGTCTGGGTAATAATGTCTAAAGCTGCATTTTGTGATTTTTTCGCATAAGTTGCGTATAAACCTAATTCGGGTAATAACAAATCAGTTTGAATGACTTTGACCTGTGGATTGAGAAACTTCAGTAAATATTCAGGGACAAAACTAAAACCCATGCCCATATTAATGAGGTTCAAATGTTGCATAACATTGGTCACCCAAAGCATATGATCATGTTGTTGCTGATCAAATGGAATCAACGCATTTAATTTTTCATAAAATACGGGTGAGGAATTTTGCTCACACATAATCACATGATGATTTTTCAATTCTTGTAGTTTTAGTACGCGGTTTGATGGATGTAAAACGTCTAATGCCACCAAATAGATTTGTTCACTCATCAAGTGAATATTTTCAAAATCAGCGTGCTTTAATTCAAAACGAGTAAATGTTAAATCCAGTTCTGCATTTTTCAATGCTTGGATTTGCTCTAAACAAGTCAAGCTATGCAGATGAATTTTTAAGTCAGGATTACGCTGTTTAATCTCAGCCAAAATACTGGGCATCAGCTTAATTTCAGCTACATTTAAAAAACCAATATGAATCTGATTACTTTTCCGCTGGGCAATTTGTCGTGCCGCAGCAACTGCCAGTTTTGAGCTTTCAATGGCATTGATTGCATGTGGTAAAAATGCTTCACCTTCAGCCGTTAATCTAACATTACGTGCACTGCGGTCAAATAATGTCAAACCGACTTCTTGTTCTAAGTCCTTAATTTGCTGGCTTAAAGAGGGCTGCGCAGTAAATAATTTATCTGCTGCTTTCGTGAAACTCTGTTCTTTCGCCACGGTTACAAAATATCGTAAATGTCGAAGTTCCATTGCATTTCACCTAATTCATTCAACACTAAAATCAATACATCGATTGTCTAATAGTGGAAATTTATATACATCCAGACTTTAAACCAATACCCATTTCAAGGCATACAAGGCTTAATTACACTCAAATGAGAACGGCAGAAGCCTATTCTAGCACCACAGAGATGGATCAAGTATGACACAGCTTTTCGATACCGATGTACTGATTATTGGCACAGGCCCTGCGGGTTCAACCTTAGGTTTGGCACTCGCTAACTATGGCATTAAAGTTCAACTTTTCACGCAGTTTAATTGGTTAGCCAATAGTCCTCGTGCGCATATTACCAATCAACGTGCAATGGAAGTCCTGCGTGATTTAGGTATTGAAGAGCAAGTCCTTGAAATCGCAACGCCTTGGGATCAGATGGGTGAAAGCCTCATTACCACCAGTTTGGTTGGCGAAGAAATTGCCCGTCTCAGCGCTTGGGGTACAGGTGATGAACGTCATGGTGATTACATCAAAGGTAGTCCTTGCCCATTGGTGGATTTGATTCAACCAAAAATGGAGGCATTGCTGGTTAAAAATGCTGCCGAGCGTGGTGCAATTTATAATTTTAATACCGAATATTTATCGCATGTTCAGGATGAACATGGTGTCACTGCTACTTTTTTAAATCGTATCACCAATACTGAATTTACTTTGCGTGCCAAGTATTTGGTCGGGATGGATGGTGCTAAATCTCGTGTATTAGAACAACTTGATTTACCGCTTGAAGGGATTATGGCACGGGCTGGAACGGTCTATGTGACGTTCAAAGCCGATCTTTCACAGTATGTGAAAAATCGTCCTGCTATTTTGCAGTGGATTGTGAATCCTGAAGCAAGCTTTGGCGATCTAGGCATGGGCTTACTTCGTGCTCTCACCCCTTGGAATGAATGGATTATGGGCTGGGGTTTTGATATTTCCAAAGGCGAACCTCAAGTGACTGAAGAACAAGTCCGCGCACGTTTAAATACATTTGTTGGCGCTGAAGTTGAAGATGTCGAAATCCAAAAATTGTCGTATTGGTACGTAAACCAAACGTGGGCAACAGAATATTCTAAAGGCCGTGTGTTCTGCGGTGGTGATGCCGTGCATCGTCATCCTCCTTCAAGTGGTTTAGGCTCAAATACCTGTATGCAGGATTCGTTTAACTTGGCTTGGAAATTAGCTTATGCCGTGAAAGGCTGGGCTTCTCCTACCCTGTTAGATTCGTATACTGCCGAGCGTGCTCCTGTAGGTAAGCAAATTGTCGCGCGTGCCAATCAATCACGTTTTGACTATAAACACCTGAAAGAAGTTTTTGGTTTTGACCAAGGCATCACTACGCAAAAGCAGATGTTAGAACGTATTTTTACTGAAGATGAACAAGGCGCAGAAATTCGTAAAAAACTCTTTGAAGCTTTAGAGATTAAGCATTTTGAGTTTAATGCTCAGGGCGTAGAGCTGAATCAACGTTACATTTCAAATGCAATGATTGCTGAATCAGAGCCTGAGATCTTTGAAAAAGATCAGCAGCTTTACCTCCAAGCAACGACTCGTCCAGGGGCAAAAGTTCCACATACATGGTTGATTGATGCCAAAGGCAACAAACAATCGACTCTTGATATAACGGGACATGGTCGTTTTACCTTGCTGACAGGACTTTCAGGCAAAGGTTGGAAAACTGCTGCTGAATCGTTAAATCTACCTTATTTAGATGTGATTCAAGTTGGCTCCCGTGACTATCGTGATGTGTATGGCACGTGGAATAGCAAATCTGAAATACATGAATCAGGTGCAGTGTTGGTTCGTCCAGATGGTTATGTGGCATGGCGCTACCAAGACAGTACCAATGATGCTTTTGATTATGAAAATACGTTGAAGGCGGTGTTAAAGCAGGTTCAATTGGCTATTTGAATGAATGAAAAAGGCCATCAAATGATGGTCTTTTTATATTTACATTTTATCTAGTTGAATTTTTATGTCATATAATTTTGTATACGCATGTATTCCCTGAATTAAATCTTTCTTTGCAAGCCCGCTATTTTTATATTGCTCATTAAATCTCATGAATGATGCTACATTTTCATCGCTTAAAGCTATAAATAAATGTGTTGGTGTATCTAATTCATCAAAACTATTTTCTATTGTTTTAGAACTTTGATGTATTACATTTAATTTTCCATACTGACAAATTAATAAGACATGAAGAACATGTTCAATTTCACCTCTAAGTTCATTTACTAATTCAAATTTTTTTATTTGATCAAAAAAGTGAAGAAAACTTACTATCCTAGGATCTATTCGATCCAAAGTATTCTGAGACCCTTGCATAATCTGTGGAAGTATTAATCTAAATAATTCTGTTCTAGCTTCCTTTAATTCCTCTATAGTCTTTTCAGCTTCCGATCTTAATTCTTTTAACTTGACGCCATTTCCTGCAATCGAAAACTCCTGCACCTCTGCAGCGAACGCGATAATCAGGCCAATTACAGCAAATCCAAAGCTAAACGCAACAAATTCAGCTCCCGATATTTTCTCTAAAGAAATTAACAGCCATAAGCCGCAAGCTATTCCGAGCAAACTAACAACAACGCCAAATGCTGTATTACCTTTTAAACTGTTCTTTTTAGTTTTCAATGTTTAACTCATAAATATTATATTTAATACATGATAACAAAAGAAAAAAAATAATTACTAATATTTGATCACATGACTAGCGACATGTATGTCACCAGTTAGATTGTGGGACAGAACGTCCCTTCAGTTTAACATAGAGTTTTTGTCTTACAGAGCAGTGCTACTCATACCCTGTCAAAAGTAAATGAATCCCAAAATAAAAAACCGCCTCACGGCGGTTTCAATTGTCCCAATATTTACATCTGCAACGCATAACCCAAAACTAAAAACATCAACTGTAAACACACGACTACACCAAAAAGCTTCCAGCCCTTTTTACGCAACGCAGACTTATCAACTGCCGAATATTGCACTGTTTTAATCATGTCATCACCTCATCATGAGTGTTGATACTGAACTCGTTTAGTTATCCATCTTTCTTTTATCTTGCATAGTTATTGTGCATAAATTACACACTAGCATGTTTCCACAAATATAAAAGCAAAATCTAAACCAAGTTCAGTGGGAGAAATAAAAATTTAAAACTAACAAAAAACCACCCGCAGGTGGTTTAAAAAACGAAAGCGATTATATGTGTAAAAACAAGCATTCACAATAATTAATATATCTTTTGGTAAATTTTTACCATAAAAAAAAGCCACCCGAGGGCGGCTCTTTTCTATGATTCATCTATCTAAGATTAACCAATAAATTTACGTGCATTACGGAACATACGTAACCAAGCACCATCTTGATCCCAATCTTCAGGTTTCCAAGAATGCTGAATCGCACGGAAGTTACGTTCAGGGTGCGGCATCATAATTGTTGCACGGCCATCTTTCGAAGTTACACCAGAAATCGCTTCTGGTGAACCGTTCGGGTTCAATGGGTAGTGCTGAGTCGGATTACCTTGGCTATCTACATAACGCAAGATTACTTGATCACCCGCATTCAATGCCTCAATGTTATCGCTGCTAGCAACCACACGGCCTTCACCATGCGCAACAGCGATCGGAAGAATCGAACCTTCCATGCCTTCTAACAATACAGAGTTTGATTTTTCTACACGTACGTTTACAGCACGCGCTTCAAACATTTCAGAAGTATTGCGATGGAAACGAGGCCAAGCTTCTGCACCCGGAATAAGCGGAGCCAATTGAGACAGCATTTGACAGCCGTTACAGATACCTAAAGAGAAGGTTTCGTCACGGTTGAAGAATTTCTCAAATTGGTCACGTAGTTTAGGGTTAAACAATACTGATTTCGCCCAACCACCGCCTGCGCCCAATACGTCACCGTAAGAGAAACCACCACAAGCCACTAGACCTTCAAAGTCATCAAGGCTGATACGACCAGCAAGCAAGTCGCTCATGTGTACATCAACGGTATTGAAGCCAACTTTGTCGAATGCAGCAGCCATTTCGACATGACCATTTACACCCTGCTCACGCAGAATCACCATGTTTGGACGGCGTTCGTTGATGTACGGCGCTTCAATAGGCTCGTTCAAATCAAATGTTGGTTTTGCAATTAAACCTGCATGTGATTTATCCGCGATTAACGCATATTCTTGATCCGCAGTTTCTACGTTATCACGTAAACGTTGGATTTGGTGAGACACTTCAGTCCATGCTTGTTGCAATTCAACACGGTCTAAGTTCAAACCATTTACAGTTAAAGTATCTGTAGTGTTTACAGTACCTACAACTACAATTGCATCTTTTAAGCTAGATGCTGCAACTTCAGCTTCAAGTGCTGCCCAGTCTGCTTTAGAAATTTGCAATACGGCACCAATTTCTTCTGCAAATAGAGATTCAACGGATTGATCTTCTAAAGCCACACCTAAGCGTGATGCAAACATCATTTCAGCAACAGTTGCAACCAAACCACCATCACCAATGTCATGGTAAGCCTGAATTAAGCCACGGTTGTTCCAGTCTTGAACCAATGCAAAGAATGCTTTGAAGTCATCAAAGCTGTCTACATCTGGAGTAACTGAACCGATTGCTTTGTAAACCTGAGCTAAGATCGAACCGCCAAGACGGAATTGACCTTTAGACAAATCTATACGTACAAGTACTGAATCTTCATTTTTAAGTTCAGGTGTCAATGTTTTGCGAACATCAGTCACTGGTGCAAATGCAGTGATTACACCTGACATTGGAGAAGTTACAGACTTGTCTTCGCCTTCGTCATTCCAAGTGGTACGCATAGACAATGAGTCTTTACCGACAGGAATTGCGATACCTAGTGCAGGACACATTTCCATACCGATGGCTTTTACGCCTTCGAATAATGCTTGGTCTTCGCCAACTTGACCTGCAGCCGCCATCCAGTTTGCAGACAATTTAATGTCACTGATTTGGTCGATTTTTGCAGACATGATGTTCGAAATAGATTCAGCAACTGATAAACGCGCTGACGCAGCAGGATTCAGCAATGCTACAGGTGGACGTTCACCCATTGCCATCGCTTCACCTGTGTAACCTACAAGGCTTGTTGTTGTAACCGCAGCATCCGCTACAGGAACCTGCCAACGACCTACGAACTGATCACGTGCAACCATACCTGTAATCGAACGGTCACCAATAGTGATGAGGAACGATTTAGAAGCAACAGTTGGATTTTTCAGAACGCGGTAAATCGCATCTTTCAGGTCAGTGACTTTTGAAGCTTCGAAGTCGTCGCCTTTACGTTCAACAGTTTCATACGAACGGCTCATACGCGGTGTACCACCAAGCATCACTTGCATTGGCATATCCACAGCTTTGTTTTCGAACAATGGATCTTCAACTGTTAAGTGACGCGCTTCAGTCGCTTCACCCAATACCGCAAACGGACAACGCTCACGTGCACAAAGTGATTCAAATAATTCCAAAGAACTTGGGCGAATGGCCAATACATAACGTTCTTGCGCTTCGTTCGACCAAATCTCCATTGGAGACATACCTTTTTCAAGCGAAGGAATTTTACGTAGATCGAGTACCGCACCCAATTCGTGATCATTTACCAGCTCAGGCATAGCATTTGAAACACCACCCGCACCAACGTCATGCACAGATACGATTGGGTTGTGATCTTCCATGCGCCAGCAAGCATCAATCACTTCTTGGCAACGGCGTTCCATTTCTGGGTTTTCACGTTGTACAGAAGCGAAATCTAGGTTTTCACCCAATTTACCGCTATCTACAGAAGATGCTGCACCACCGCCTAAACCAATCAGCATTGCAGGGCCACCCAGTACGATCAGTAAATCGCCTGGTTGAATCGCATCTTTTTCTACATGGTCAGGACGGATGTTACCGTAACCGCCAGCAATCATAATTGGCTTATGGAAGCCTTTTACATCGCCATTTACATTTTGTTCAAATGTACGGAAGTAACCATTTAATGCAGGACGACCAAATTCGTTGTTAAACGCTGCACCGCCCAATGGACCTTCAATCATAATTTGAAGTGGAGATGCCATACGAGATGGTTTACCGTAGTTTTCTTCCCAAGGCTGTTCAAAGCCCGGAATATTCAAGTTAGATACAGTAAAACCTGTTAAGCCTGCTTTTGGCTTACCACCACGACCTGTTGCGCCTTCATCACGGATTTCACCGCCCGAACCTGTCGCAGCACCCGCAAAAGGTGCAATCGCTGTAGGATGGTTATGTGTTTCCACTTTCATAAGAATGTGAGCAGCTTGGCTCTTATATTTATAAACGTGGTGACCCGTTTCAGCATCTTGTTTTGGATAGAAACGCTGCGTGTCAAAACCCACAATCACTGATGCGTTGTCTTTATATGCCGACAATACATCTGTAGGTGATTCTTTATAAGTGTTTTTAATCATTTGGAACAATGACAATGGCTGAACTTCACCATCAATTGTCCATTCAGAACCAAAAATTTTATGACGGCAATGTTCTGAGTTCGCTTGGGCAAACATCATGAGTTCGATGTCATGCGGGTTGCGACCCATTTTTGTAAAAGCTGCTGTTAAATAATCAATTTCTTCATCAGACAGTGCAAAACCAAATTCTGAGTTGGCTTTTACCAGTGCTTCTTTACCTTGACCCAAAATATCAATTGAGTTTAAAGGTTTAGGCTCAGTCTCAGAGAAAAGTGCTGCTGCATCTTCAATTGCATTGAATACGCTTTCTGTCATGCGGTCATGCAATGCCAGTTTTACTTCGTCTGAAACAGCATTTACGCCCTTCAAAGTAAACAAAACACCGCGTTCAAGGCGATGAACCGGTGTATTACAGTTGGCGAAAATATCTGTTGCCTTCGACGACCACGGAGAGATTGTCCCAACGCGTGGCGTCACTAATATTTGGACTTCATCACTTGCTGGCTGGCGCAATTCAAAAGATTGACCATCATTAAGTAGCTGTAAAGCGGATTGCTGTTGCTGTTCGCTCAGCGCTTGGTCAAATAGATAGACCAACTGGCTTTCAATTTCTTGAACAGAACTAATCGAAGATAGACGTGTTAATAGTTGCGTTTTCTTAAAAGAAGAGTGTGCTGATGCACCGGCCACGATAAACATGCTGATTTTGGCTCCACGGGCTGGTCTTTTGAACCAAGCCGCAATGTGACTTGAAGAGAGCGCACATTCTACTGTGTATTGCTGAAATCAGCTAGATGGGAAAAGCATTTTCTGTTCGAGAATGACACGAGATTTTTAAATTTTGTTTTTATTTTCAGTCAAAAAGATTAAATACAGCAGTGCAGGTTAGCACAAAATAAATTGTAAAAAACATTAATTGAAAATTAATATCAAATTTAGAATTTTCCGGCTTTCAAGTCCACGTCACCATTGTGCTATGAATCACCTAATAGTCTAGCCAATGAATAAAATTCATCTAAAAGATACCATTCATTAAGATGAATACTGCTGTACCTACCCGCCTCAGTAGCAAGCTAATTGTGTATTTGATTAAATTTTCTTTGCTCAATACTAATACCTTTAAATAAAGTGACAAGCTATGACGCGACCCACTATTACTTTAGTCACAAGTTTGGCATCATAGTTTTTAGTAAATAAATGAATAACGATAAATGACTCAAATGCGTTGGCTTGAACTGTTATCAACAGTTCGTCTTGGTAGTAATAAACATAGTTCTGAACAGGCACGTAGCCCATTTCATAAAGATTATGATCGCATTATCTTTTCGCAAAGCTTTCGTCAGCTTAACCGTAAAACCCAAGTTCACCCACTCACACAACACGACGGTATTCATACGCGACTAACCCATTCACTTGAAGTTTCGTGTATCGGTCGTTCACTCGGCATGCTCGCTGCTGAAAAAATCAAAGACGCACTTCCAATGTGGATTTCTCCTGCCGATGTTGGCGCGATTATTCAAGCCGCATGTTTGGCACATGATATTGGTAACCCACCTTTTGGTCATGCAGGTGAGTATGCGATTCGTGAATGGTTTGATGATGCTTCACATACAGACTTTCTCAGAGATTTAAGTCCTGAAGAAGAAGCCGATGTACGTCAATTTGAAGGTAATGCACAAGGTTTACGCTTACTGACTAAAATTGATTATCACCCCAATGCAGGCGGTATGCGTCTTACTTTCGCAACATTAGGAGCTT
The DNA here is from genome assembly GCF_002135295.1 of Acinetobacter sp. ANC 5054. Taxonomy (GTDB): domain Bacteria; phylum Pseudomonadota; class Gammaproteobacteria; order Pseudomonadales; family Moraxellaceae; genus Acinetobacter. The sequence goes on from NZ_NEGG01000002.1 coordinate 245,134, forward strand.
ACTTAAAGTACCCATGGCTATCCAAAACCATTGCTTCTCAAGGTAATACGCCTGCCAGTCAACGTGCCAAGTTTGGTTGCTATCAAGCGGAAAAGGAAATTTTAAAACAAATAGCTGAACAGCTCGGACTCATTCAACTTGGGCCAGACCATTACTGCCGTCATCCACTCACCTATTTATTAGAAGCAGCGGACGACATGTGCTATGCCTTAATTGATCTAGAAGATGGCATTATTTTAAACATGTTGTCTTATGAAGAAGTTGAGCCAATTTTTCTCAGTCTTTTAGGCGACTATAGTGTTCCTATTGAACTGTCGATGCCTGATACCACATGGCAACAAAAGATTGCTGCATTACGTGGTCGCGTCATGAAGCGTTTAGTTGAGGAAGTGACGACTGCTTTTGCTCGTCAACATACTGAAATCTTGTCGGGGCAGCTGAAAGGCAGCTTATTGCAATACTGTAGTGCTGACATAGAAATGGGCATCAATCGTGCCAAAGAGCTTGCACGAGATAAAATTTTTGAACATCCACACAAAGCAGGATTGGAAATTATTGCGCATCAAAGTCTACAAAATATTTTGGATGCCTTTATTCCTCTTACAACGCCAAATAAAACCTTAAGCTTTAAAGAGCAACGCTTGATGTCGATCCTGCATCGCGCGGGGGCGCATTTTGGAATTTCACATTATGACAATATTATGCAAGTACTCGACATTATTTCGAAGTTCTCCGACCATCAGGCTTATAACTTAGCGCAAGAGTTACAAGGCAATAAGGTTGGGTTCTTTTAAATCTTATAGAAGGCAAAGGCTAGTAATTCACTGGCCATCACGCTAATCTCACAACAAATTGAAAAGATGGGCAATTGCCCATTCCTGAACTGAAATAAAGCGAATAAATCAAATGATCGGATGTTTAATTGGCGAAGTGCTTGCACTGGAAGCACCAACAGTATTACTCAATGTAAATGGTGTGGGCTATGAAATTGATACTCCACTTTCTACATTTTGCCAGTTACAAAAAGGTCAGAAAGTCACTTTATGGACACATCTTGCAGTTCGTGAAGATGCACAACTCCTTTATGGCTTTAGCAATGCTCAAGAAAAATTAATTTTCCGCACTTTACTTAAAGTGAATGGCGTTGGCCCAAAAATGGCTTTAGGCATTCTATCGACCTTAAGCGTTGAAATGCTGATTCATACTGTAGAAAATGAAGACGTAAATACGCTGGTTAAAGTACCGGGTGTCGGTAAAAAAACTGCTGAACGTCTAATGATAGAACTCCGCGACCGCTTTAAGGCAATGTCATCTGGTGTTGCTCCTAGCAACTCAACAGCCACACAAATTCAATTTACAGGTAACTCTGCTGTTGCTGAAGCAGAAGCGGCATTGCAATCATTAGGCTACAAACCAATTGAAGCACAAAAATTAGTAAATGCAGCCAAAGGTGACTTTACTGAAGCCAGCGACATTATTCGTGCTGCATTAAAGTCGATGAATAAGTAAACCTTTATACGCTGAATCACAATGATAGAGTGATACGCGAAAATGTCATTCGCAACTGTTCGAGACAGGAAGCTTTTGCAAGATAATGTTTCTGCGATATAGTTGATTCGCATCAACATTCGACGAGTTTTGCGAATGACAATGGTTTTGCTTACTTTTGCCGAAACAAAAGTAAGGCGAACCGCAGGTTATTCCTGAAGTAAAAATAGTATTGAAAAGACCCCGCCATGCCTAACGCATGTTTTTTGTTTTTTTAAATCGTATTAATTGAAGCCAAACTTATGCAAGACCGTCTTATCAGTGGTTCAGAAAAACCCGAGGACCACTTCGACCGTGCCATCCGCCCAACGTCACTAGAAGACTACATCGGACAACCCGTTGTTCGTGAACAAATGGAAATTTTCATTGGCGCTGCTCGTGGCCGCGAAGAAGCCCTCGATCACACCCTTATTTTTGGCCCACCGGGTTTAGGTAAAACCACACTTGCCAATATTATTGCGCGTGAAATGGGTGGCAACCTAAAATCTACTTCAGGTCCAGTTCTTGAACGTGCTGGTGACTTAGCTGCAATGCTGACCAACCTTGAAGAAGGCGATGTACTGTTTATTGATGAAATTCATCGCTTATCACCTGTCATTGAAGAAATTTTGTATCCAGCAATGGAAGATTACCAACTGGATATCATGATTGGTGAAGGCCCTGCTGCACGTTCAATCAAACTCGATTTACCACCATTCACGCTCGTTGCCGCAACGACACGTGCAGGTTTGCTGACCTCACCATTGCGTGACCGTTTCGGGATTGTGCAACGCCTTGAATTCTATTCGGTGAAAGACTTAACACATATTGTGAATCGTTCAGCAAACTTAATGGATGTGCCTATTACAGATGAAGGTGCACAAGAAGTTGCTCGTCGTGCACGCGGTACACCACGTATTGCCAACCGACTATTAAGACGTGTTCGCGACTATGCCCAAGTCAAAGGCACAGGCGAAGTCACCCAAGACATGGCACAGCGTGCGCTCGACATGCTGAATGTCGACAAAGATGGTCTAGACACTTTAGACCGCCGTTATCTTTCAATGTTATTGGAACGTTTTGATGGCGGGCCTGCGGGTGTTGAAGCTTTGGCAGCAGCCATGGCAGAAGATTCAGGCACATTGGAAGATGTGATAGAGCCATATTTAATTCAGCAAGGTTATGTCATGCGTACCGCACGTGGACGTATTGCTACCAATATGGCGTATTTACAGTTTGGTATGACACCGCCAGAACCGAAATAAAGATCAGATATGGGAGTATAAAAACTCCCTATTCTTTAAATATTTTTTAAATTTTACAATTTTTTGTGACATGTTGCTGAACTAAAAAACTAAAGATACCAATCAAAAACAGGCTATTGCTAGATATATTGCTGCATATTTAAATGCACTTATAAAATAAAAATTAAGTAGATTATGAGCAGTAGCTTTAATTGAATATAGAGTGCTTATATTTAAAGAACATTCACAAAGTTTTATGCGAGTTGAAACCTTGTGCCATTGGACTGATGACTCACGGTGCTAAACTGCCCGTCATTGATGTACTTGACGATTTAAACATTTAAAGTCATGTTTTCACATGATGAATTTTTTTAGTTTCAGTGCAGCCAAAAACCAATCAGATTTAACAACGGAACACTCTCATGGCGAACAAATTCGAATTCAACATTCGTGTCTATATTGAAGATACAGATGCAGGCGGTATCGTTTATCATGCCAACCACATCCGCTTCATGGAGCGTACACGTACAGAATGGCTTCGCGCATCAGGCGTTGATCACTACTGGCATCAAAAAGATTATAATTTTGTCGTACATAAAATTAATGTGAAATATTCACGCCCTATATTAATGGATGACCTGATTACTGTTACAGCAAGTGTAGTTTCGTGTAAGGCTACGTCATTTGTATTGCAACAAAATATTTATCGTGGTGATATGATGCTGGCATCAGGTGAGGTAGAATTGGCATGTATCAGTTCAGAGATGAAACCACGTCGCTTACCTGATGAAATACGTGAACTAATTCAGAAAGAATTGGAACAAGATTAAAAAAATATTATTTGGCACATGTAGTAACTATGGCAACTCAACTCGAATCAACACTTAAAGTTTCAGATCTTATCCTTCAAGCAAGTCCTGTCGTTCAATTGGTAATGCTCTTGCTTTTATTGGCCTCGTTGTTCAGTTGGTATTTGATTGCCAAGTTACACATGAGTTATAAAAAAGCCCAAGCAGATGATGAACATTTTCAAAAAATTTTCTGGTCTGGTGCTGAACTCAATACGCTTTATAACAATGCTCAACTCAACTCAAAACGTGTTGGCCTTGAAGATGTGTTTTATCAAGGTTTAGGCGAATTTTTCAAACTTAAAAAACGTAATGCTTCATCTGCTCAGTCAGTTGAAGGCACAGAGCGTATTTTACGTGTAGGCTTAAGCCGCGACCAAGGGCATTTGGAAAATGGTCTTGGTGCCCTCGCAAGTATTGGTTCAGTTGCACCTTATGTAGGTTTATTTGGTACGGTTTGGGGCATTATGAATGCCTTCATTGGCCTGGCAGATGTAGACCAAGTGACACTTGCAACAGTAGCTCCTGGTATTGCTGAAGCTCTAATTGCCACTGCAATTGGCCTATTTGCTGCAATTCCTGCGGTATTAGCGTTTAACCATTACACAGCTAAAGGCGAAACGGTTTATAATAATCGGGCGCTATTTGCCGAAGAAATGGTTGCGTTATTACAACGCCAGTCAGTAGGTTCGACTCAGGACAATGACTAATGGCTATTCAACGTTCTGGACGCTTTGAGCGCATTAAAAAACCATTAAAAAGTGACATGAACGTCGTGCCATATATTGACGTCATGCTGGTACTTTTAGTCATCTTTATGGTGACTGCCCCAATGATTACCACGGGTGTTAAAGTGGACTTACCACAAGCCAATGGCACACCTATGCAGGCAGAAGACCGCCCTGCTATTGTGACATTAGAAGCTGATGGCACAATCAAACTTGAAGATAAAGCCCACAGTAACGACGTGCTTACACTTGATGAGCTGAAAGCAATTTTGACTGAATCACAAAATCAAGCCACTGAACAGAAAAAACAAATGAGTGTGCTCATTAACGGCAGTGAATCTCGTCCTTATGGTGAAGTCATGAAACTCATGTCTGCCCTTCAGGATGCAGGATTAACACAAGTAGGTTTACTGACTGAGCCATTAAAGTAATTTATGAACGATTTTAAAAAGCCGCCGTTTAAACAAAAAGCTGTTGCGATTGGCTTCACGCTTGGCGTGCACGTTATTGCAGTAGTTGGCTTACTTTATTTGGGCATGAGTAAACCGCCTGAGCCTCCAAAAAAAATCACGACGGTTTTAGTTAAACCAGAAGATTTAAAACCGGTGACGCGTGAAGAAACCCAGTTTGATGAAACAGCGCATGAAAATGTTGCTGAACACATCACTCAAACAGCTGAACCAAGTGTAGAACCAGCACCTGAAATTCCAACTTCTGCACCACCAAAGCCAGCCGAAACACCTAAAGCCGATCCACAAATTGCGGCACAGCAAGCACTCTCCGCAGCCAAAGCACAGCAACTTGCTGAACAAAAAGCTGCTGATCAAGCCAAACGCGCTCAAGAACAAGCAAAAGCTGCTGAAGCTGCAAAATTAAAAGCCCAACAAGATGCAAAAGCAGCAGCGAACCGCCAGCTTGCAGAAGAAGCTGCAAAAGCCAAAGCTGATGCAACAGCTAAAGCCAATGCAGACGCTGCAAAACGCAAAGCTGCAGCAGATGAGAGAGCCAAAGCCGAAGCCTTAAATAAAGCCAATGCAGATGCCAAAGCGAAAGCTGAAAAAATTCGTGCCGATGCTATAAGAAAAGCAGAAGCTGATAAAGCTAAAGCAGCTGCAACAGCCAAAGCGAAGGCTGATGCTCAGGCAAAAGCCAATGCAGATGCTAAGGCAAAAGCTGATGCTAAAGCGAAAGCCGATGCTCAGGCCAAAGCCAATGCAGATGCTAAGGCAAAAGCAGACGCTAAAGCGAAGGCTGATACTCAGGCCAAAGCCAATGCAGATGCTAAGGCAAAAGCTGATGCTCAGGCCAAAGCAAATGCTGACGCCAAGGCAAAAGCAGACGCTAAAGCGAAAGCCGACGCACAGGCCAAAGCAAATGCTGACGCCAAGGCAAAAGCAGATGCTAAAGCGAAAGCCGATGCACAGGCCAAAGCAAATGCTGACGCCAAGGCAAAAGCAGACGCCAAAGCAAAAGCCGATGCAGAAGCACGCGAACGTGCAGCTGAGGAAGCCAAAGCATCATCTGCCCGCAAAGCCGCTGAAGAAGCCGCACAGAAAAAAGCTGAATCTAAAAAGATTGCATCAACGGCTAAAAAAGATTTTGAAAATAAAATCAAACGTGCATGGGATACACCTTCCGACTCTGCTGGTAAGACCGCGACTGCTCGAGTAACACTGGCAGATAATGGTTCCGTCCGATCAGTAATCGTAAATTCTAGCGATCCCGATATGAAAGCCAGTATTGAAGCTGCCGTTCGTGCTGCTGCACCTTACCCTATGCCAAGCGATCCAGATGCTAGAGCTGAAGCACGAAGCTTTACTTCAACCTTCAAATCTTCAAACTAAGCCTTTTAGATCCCTGCATACGTTGCGGGGATTTTTTAATTTACGTCAAGACCCAATCATAAAATACGAAAACACTTTTTTATTTTCGATACGATTACCTATCGATGCTCAAAAAATTCCTGAAAACCGTTCAATTCATATCTCTTCTTCGACGCTGCCCAATCAGGTTTTCATCAATTTTTTCTTATATCTAATTAAAAGAAAATGGGCCTGCAAATACCATCAGCATAGCTATTCAAAATAATAAAATGTAGCCTAAAGCCATATCACAAGCTCCATCTGAATTATGAAATGAAGAAGTTACAAAGATAAAATTTAAATCAGAAAAATTTTGATCGTGTTTTTCCGAGAATCTTTACGCTCGCTAGCATTCATTACAGAAAGCTATCAATTCGTTTTTAAATTTTCTAAACGCTTGATTCAAAAATTAAATTTACACTCGATAGAATTATCATTTTCAATTCAAATTGTGATTTTGTCTTCATCACTTTTAAGATAAACTTCAGCAAAACCGAATAAAATCTCTGCATTTTTCACAGTGTTATAACAGTTCAGTCATATTTTCATGCTTTTAATAATTCAAAATCATGCCATTATGTGACACAACCAAATATAGACAATAACTCACATTTTTAGAGTAATTAGCGAATGATGGAAATGACGCGTAAACATCTACTTTGCTTAGCAATTATGACTACCTTGAGCCCAGTTTTAGTGACCCAAACCCATGCACAGCTGCATCTTGAAATTACCAAAGCACCTGAAGCTGCACCTAAAATTGCGATTGTTCCATTTAGCAATGATGCCAACATTTACCCAGTAGTAGAAAGTGACTTAAATCGTTCAGGTAAATTTACCAGCGCATCTAAAAACTTGCCTGCTACAGCTGCAAATAACACTCCAAATGCAGAAGCATGGCAAGCAGCGAATGTACCTTATGTTGTTACTGGAACATCTAAAACCACAGCAGATGGGTCGACTGAAATTCACTATCAACTCTATGACGTAGAAAAAAAACAATACCTACTCAATGAGTTACTCACGGTGCCCACTTCACGCTCTCGTCAAGCAGCACACATGATCAGTGATGCCATTTATCAAGCATTAACAGGTATTGCTGGTGACTTTAGTGGTCGTATTGCCTATGTACTGCGTAATGCTGCAACACCAGATCAACGTTATACCTTACAAATTGCCGATACCGATGGTGAACAACCACGCACGATTTTAACTTCACGCGACCCGATTTTATCACCTGCGTGGACGCCTGATGCCAAAAAGTTGGCTTATGTCTCTTTTGAAACCAAACGCCCTGCGATTTACATTCAAGACTTAGCAACTGGTAATCGTGAAAAAGTTGCAAGTTTCCGTGGTTTAAATGGTGCGCCTAGCTTCTCTCCAGATGGTAAAAGCATGTTGTTTACTGCATCAATGCATGGCAACCCTGAAATCTATCAAATGGATTTACAAACGCGCCAACTTCAGCGTATGACCAACGATACGGCGATCGACACAGAAGCACGTTATGCACCCGATGGTAAATCATTTATTTTTACCTCTGACCGCGGTGGTTCTCCACAAATTTATAGCTACAACTTGAGTTCTGAAAGCACGAAACGTCTGACCTTCCGTGGTGCATTTAATGCACGTGGTACTTTGAGTGCTGATGGCAAAAAATTAGCACTTGTTCATCGCCCAAGTGGCAGTAACTACAAAGTAGCAGTGCAAGACATTAACTCAGGCGTGACCAACATATTAACGCCAACCAGTTTAGATGAATCGCCAAGCTTCTCACCCAATGGGCAAATGGTTGTTTATGCAACTCGCGAAGGCAATCGCGGTTTGCTTGCAATCATGTCACTGGATGGTCGTTTCCGTATGAATCTTCCAAGTGAACAAGGTGAAGTACGTGAACCTGCTTGGGCTCCTAAATAAGCACTTAATGTTTTATTCCACTATTTTTTACCAATATCACAATGAACCGTCATGGAGATTAAGATGAACGCTGTAAAATTATTCGTACTTCCTGTTTTAGCAACAGCCTTAGTAATGACTGGCTGTGCTAGTCGTAAACCTGCTACTGATCTTCAAGCAGGTCAAAATCCATCTGGCTCAACCTCAGTCAATACTTCTGGTTTGAGTGAAGATGCTGCGCTAAATGCTCAAAATCTTGCGGGCGCATCGTCTAAAGGTGTAACTGAAGCAAACAAAGCATTTTTAGCAAAACGCGTTGTTCATTTTGACTATGACAGCTCAGAATTAACCAATGAAGACCTTCAAACCCTTCAAGCACATGCACAATTTCTCGTTGCAAATGCTAACTCTCGAGTAGCTTTAACTGGTCATACAGATGAACGTGGTACGCGCGAATACAACATGGCGCTAGGCGAGCGTCGTGCTAAAGCCGTAGAAAGCTTCCTTGTTACTACGGGTGTAAATCCAAACCAACTTGAAGCAGTCAGCTATGGTAAAGAAATGCCAGTCAATGCAGGTCATGATGAAAGTGCTTGGAAAGAGAACCGCCGCGTAGAAATCAACTACGAAGCTGTTCCACCACTGTTAAAATAATTCTGCATTTTGCATAATAAAAAAGCACTCAACTTTGAGTGCTTTTTTATTAATGAAGAAATATTTTGATTTCATCTTAAAATTCAATCTTGATTGATCCAAAGTTTGAACTAAGATGACTGAAATTAAGGAAGTTATGCGCCCTCTTTTGGTTGTTCCGCATCTTCTTTTTCAGTTTGCATAGATTCAATCAGATCATGCTTATTGAATTTTTTGTATTCGGATTTTGCTTCATAGCCACTCCACGCAGCTTTAACATTGTCCGAAGAAATCTCATCTAAATTCAATCCTTCGCTCGGTGTCGGAGTCGCATCAAATTTTTTTGTGGTCATTGTTGTGCTCCCTGTCTTTCATTTTTTGATCTCCCTTCAACATAGCATGTTATTCAGGACATGCAAGGGTAAAATCACGGCAAATAGTCTAGTTTAATTTTTCTTTTGTCTCGTTCTCATCTAAAATGTTGCACAATCACGTTTTTATCATTTTTGATAAGTTTATATTTGGAGTTTTCCTGTTATGTCAAATCTCACCCTTTCCCAATTTCTACAACAACAAAGTGGCAACTTAACACCAGCACTTGCACAAGTTATTGAAACAATTGGTAATACATGCAAAGACATCGACCTTCTTTTACAAAAAGGTGCGTTAGCTGGTGTATTGGGTAGCGCGCAACATGAAAACGTTCAAGGTGAAGAACAAAAAAAATTAGATGTTATTTCAAATGACTATTTAATTGATGCTTTAAAAGTACATCCACATGTGGGTGGCTTAGCATCTGAAGAACTCGATGAATTTACGCCTGCACAAGAAAATGGTGATTATCTTGTTTTGTTTGACCCGCTAGACGGTTCAAGTAACATCGATATCAACATGTGTGTCGGTACAATTTTCTCTATTCTTCCTGCAAAAAATGCAGTAACTCAAGCTGAAGACTTCATGCAAGCTGGTGTAAACCAAGCAGCTGCTGGTTATGTACTCTATGGCCCATCAACAATGATGGCTTTGACTGTTGGTGCAGGCGTTGTCTTCTTCACTTTTGATCCAGAAACTAAAGAATTCCTATTAACCAAAGATGCCATTGCTGTTGCTGCTGATACTAAAGAATATGCAATTAACGCATCAAACCAACGTCATTGGGAAGAACCTGTAAAACGTTATATTGATGAACTTCTTGCAGGTAAAACTGGACCACGTGAAAAAGACTTCAATATGCGTTGGGTAGCGTGCATGGTGGGTGATATTCACCGTATTCTTTGCCGTAGCGGTATCTTCATGTATCCATATGACTTTAAAGATCCGAAAAAAGCGGGCCGTCTACGTTTAATGTATGAAGCAAACCCAATGAGTATGCTTATGGAACAAGCAGGTGGTGCATCAACTACAGGTCGTGTTCGTATTCTAGACATTCACCCCTCAGAACTTCATCAACGTGTGCCAGTGATTATTGGTTCAAAAAATGAAGTAGAACTCGTAACGTCTTACCACAACTAATTTAATTTTTTAATGAGAGTCAGCTGACTGACTCTCATGGATATCTCCCTCATGGCGCTGATTTACCTAGAATCAAAAGACAACCCTAAAATCAAACACTTACGCGGTTTAATTGAGCAAAATACCTATCGTAAAAAACAAGGTCAAACTGTTTTAGAAGGTACGCATTTAGTATTGTCTTGGCTTGATTCAAAACAACCGATTAAATCAATTTTCACCACTGAACAAGCGATTAATCACGCAGATTTTGACCGTATTGCTGAACAGTATACGGGTGCAGTATTTATCTTAAGTGAATCTCTCTATAAAGATATTAGTACTTTGGGTACTTCTCTTGCTTGCTTGGCAATTGTTGATTTACCAACGCAACGTGATGCCCTCAATTTCAGTGAAGACACATTAATTTTGGATAATATCCAAGACCCTGGCAATGTAGGTACGCTTTTACGATCTGCAGCAGCTGCGGGTATTGAACAAGTGGTGTGTACTAAAGGTTCCGCTTCATTGTGGTCTCCACGCGTTCTTCGTGCAGGTATGGGTGCGCACTTTTCATTAAATACTTATGAAAATATAGCACTTGAAGATATTTTGACTAAATTCAAAATTCCTGTATATGCCACCAGTTCACACCAATCAGAGAATTTGTATTCTAAAAACTTACGCCAACAATGCGTTTGGATTTTAGGTAATGAAGGTCAAGGTGTTTCAGAGTATGCGTTAAAACATGCTCAAGCCATAGCAATCCCGCAACCGGGTGGTCAAGAGTCATTAAATGTGGCCATTGCTGGTTCGATCTGCTTTTTTGAAATGGTTCGCCAGCGTCAGTAAAATCGTTAATTTATTTTATTTCGCGGCAACCCTACAGAAAAATAGATTACACTAGAAAAAATAATAATCTTTTTGTCAACCTAACCATTATTTCCAGCGTTATTTGTATATGAATATGGAAATAATGGTGGGTATCCAATGACAGGATTCTCCATCCCTATGGATTTAGCACCCAAACAGTCTGAGACGAAAAACAGCAGTGTTCTTAAGAGCACGGCAGAGTCTCGTCTGAAAAACTTCATGCATGAAGTGACGGGTCGTGCATTAGTCATGATGGAAAGTGCAACACACGGTCAACATGGCATCGCAATGGACTTAGTGCAAGAAGCTTTTATTTCATTGCATAAAGCCTATGCTGAAAAATCGACGGAAGAATGGTATCCCCTGTTTTATACTATTCTGAACAATAAGTTACAGGATTGGCGTCGTAAAGAAGCACGACGTTCACAACCATTTTCCTTATTCAGAAAAGTTAGTCTTGATGACGATGAAGTCGAAGTTCAGGATGTTGTAGATGAATCAACGCCCAATCCTTTCGACTTCTTAGATCAAGCAGTTACTGCAGAAGAAATTCAAAATGCGATTGCAGAACTTCCAGTCCGCCAACAGCAAGCATTTATGTTGCGCGCTTGGGAAGGTTTTGATACGCATACAACTGCAGAAATTATGAATTGTTCCGAAGGCAGTGTGAAAACACATTACCACCGTGCCATTCAGGGTTTACGTACCGCTTTGGCACATTTGAATCCACATATGGGAGGGTCATCCGAATGAAACAAGATGATTTCTTAAAACAAGTAACTTCCAAACTTGATGGACTCGCACAACATCATAAAGACAAAGCCACTGTCATGAACAACGTGCTTGAGGATATACATCAACGCGAAACGTCACGCTATGGTTTTTGGAAAATGTCAGGCTTTGCACTTGCTGCCGCAATTGCAGGTTTTATTGTTTTACCAAACGCGACTGTGCTTGATGAGAAACCACAAAATCAAGTGATTTCTACCCCTAAGCTTTCTCCGCAAATGGTAGAAGATCTTGAAATGTTAATGGTTTTGGGTGAGGACAAAGTTCCACATGGCAGCTAAAAAATTAGCAATCGCTTTCTGTGCATTCAGCTTCCTGCAAACCAGTTTTGCAGGATTTGACCGTTTTTGGATTTTTTCTAAAGATGCCGATACTCAAGTCAATGAAACTTGGGATTCTTTGTCTGAAGCAGAACAACAAGCGTTGATCAAGAAATATCAAACACTGAAAGAGATTCCATCTAACCAAAGTATCAGTTTACAACAACGCATGGATTGGTTTACCCAATTGCCTGATGCTGAAAAGCAACGTATGCGTGAAACTTGGCAAAAGATGAGCACACTTGAACGTAAAGAGCTTGCAACGCGTATGCAAAAAGCCAGCCCAGATGAGCGCTCAGCAATTCGTGATGAATATATTAATAAATATCTTCAACCTGTGATCGTTTCTCATTAATAGTGTCCCTATTGTTTCACTTTTATTAAGCTGTTAATACACATAAAAAAGCCTCTAAATTTAGAGGCTTTTTTAATATTTAAGATTACTTTTTACTACGGTGTCGATATACACCTAATCCCATCAGAGCCAATAATCCAAAAATTCCCATTGAACCACCGCCGCCACTCGAAGATGTATTGGTATTTTTAGCCGTATTTTTTAAGGTAATAATGGCATTACCAGATTCCAGACCATCACTATCTAAAACACTATATTGCACTGGATAATCAAATTGACTAAAAGCATTTTTTACAGAGAAAGTCACTTTTCCACCATAGCAAGTTTCTCGTGGATAGCTTGCTGGACACGGTCCACTCAATTCTGCTTCAAAATTTAAACCTGCTGGAATTTTAGAAAAACGTATTGGAATATCCTGACCAGCTTCATTCTGATGCCATAGCTTTTTGCCAACTGGCAGACTTGCAACTGGACCATCCCCCTCATCATTCGCATTTTCAATAATATTATTTACTGTAATACTTAGATCATTGGATGGACTGATGCTGTATTCTGCGACTTTTGCTACTGGTGCAATATTTTTAAAAGCAACACGCACAATCCCTGAAGATTCCGCTTGGCTACCTGTCTTTTGTTTAAGGGTATATTTGCAGAAACCATACTCCGTAGGTGCTGTTGTCGCACCACTGGCACGATAGATCACAATCTGCTTGATCCCGGCATCCCAATCACAATGTAAATCATGTGCAGGATTGCCCACAATACTCGCCTCACCTGTAGTCGATATAGTTACGGATGAACCAATACCAATTGGAGAAGCGGTGACCGTGTAGTTATCTGTATTTAAGGCAATTTGACGTGTTTCAGCTGTACCATCCACATACTCTTCTTGAGGAAGCGATTCTTTAAAAGGGTCAAAATAAACTGCACGGTATTTCAGATTGTTTTTCAATGCGGCTAAAACAGCTTGGTAATTATCTAAATCATACTGATTGGCAATTTTGTATTCTTTAAACTCTTCGTCATCAATATCTTTTTTCAACTGATCAATTGTGTTTTGATATTTATCCTGCAACGCTGTTAATGATTCATTGTTAATATCTGCCATATCTGCAGCAGTCAAATTCATTAATTCAACCGAACCAATGTCACAAGTATTACGTTGACCCGGATTTAGCTGCAATGTTCCGTCTGTAATACGTAAAATACCGCGTTGATCAGCTGTACTACAACCATCCATACCGAGATTAAGCAAACTGAAACCACCACTGGCTTTCTTTGGATAATACAAGGGTAAATATAAATTGTATGCCGACTTCGCCTGCAAACCACTGAGTAAAGTACTCATTGCATAGTTGGAAACATCGTAATTTTTGAGATATTCACTCGCGTTATTCAGTACACTTTCAGGTAAATCACACTGTTCTTTCGCCAATTCAAGCGCGTTATAAATCGTAACAAAGGTTTGCCCATTATCAGGAACTTGGTTATTTAAATAACGGCACGACTTGCCACCCGTATTGTAGGCAAACAGGTTAAAATACCACGCCTTACTTCCATTATTGTCGTAGTAATAGGTGCTCGCTGCATTATTTTCAACAATCGTATTACTGGTCAAGATAAAACTAGAAAAGGCACTAAGCCGATCAGTTCCATCTGAAATCGCACGAATAATACTCCCCGAAGCTGGATTTGCTTGGTTCTGTGCAATGGTGTTCGCGGTTAGTTCTACTGTCGTGCGCCCACAAAAGTCAAATACACTATTTGTTGTTGCCGAACCATTTTGGATAATACTACTTTGTTGAAAGGTAATTTCAGGCAGTGTATCACCCAAATTACCAATGCAATCCATAGCGACTACACTGCCTTTGGGAGCTTTATTTCCTTTAATAAAGCTACTGGTAATGAGCGTCTTCTTCGCCATATTATGGGCAACGGCATAAACAGCACCACCCGCAACTTTCGCTTCAGAATTTTCAATTGCACCATTATTTAAGCTAAAAGCGCCACCTAAATATACTGCACCACCCAAATCTTGCGACATACCGCCAGTTAAGCGTACATTGTTCACTACGAAATTCGCTTCGGAGCGCGAGGTATTGAAAATACGTGATTTACCTTGCGCATTAATAGTCGATTTAATATCTTCATACGCAGGGTATTTTTGAGTCAGTAAATTTTTAGCGTCATAATTAAAACGACTCTTACCATTAATCACAATCTGATTTTGTGGGACCAATTCACCCTTGTTTAACAGGTATTCACCTGCTTCAAGTTGAATATAATCCGTCTGACCATTTGATGCATTTCCGACAGTACATCCACCATAAGCTTTATTTTTTCTAGCTGTTTCAATTGCTTCACGCAAAGAACATTTATTTAAGTTTTCACCATCTTCATCATCAAACGTTGTGACATTGATAACTTTACTTGTTTCTGCCATAGATGACATAGCCACGAGGACCATGACAGCCAGCAATCCTTTTTTATAATTTTTCATTTGCTGTCCTTAAACGATAAATCAAGGCGATTTCTTAAAGCGACGAAATCCAACTAAGCCCATAAGAGCGAACAATCCTGTCCACCCAATTGCCCCACCCGATGTTTTTACGGTTTTACTTTCCATTTCACCAGTTGGTTCTTGCACAATACGAACTTCGGCTGCTAAATAATTTTTTGCCGAAGTATTGAAGCGTGTTGATGACGTTACTACGCGTAGCTCAAAAATATCTGCACCATGCCAATTACCATCTGGCTTATATTCAAAATCGCCATTTAAATTGAGCGTGAAAGTCCCTTTTGAATCCGTAGTTTGTTTTAGAATTGGGCAGCCATCCTGCCAAGGCTTACCTGTCGGATTTTCCATGCCCATGACTTTGGTACATTCTTCTTTTGGAATTAAGTCACTATCGCCTAATGAATCTAAAATATTAAATTTAGCTACTTCGCCAACTTTAATGTCTTGTCCCAAACGCGGCATACTCACAGGTACTACAATTTCAATAGCACCACGGTCGCACCATACATCATCTAAATTACGCGTTTTACCACGTTGGTCTGAACCTTCACAGTAAACATGATGTGTATTACCATCTGCTGTGGTTTTACCCTTATTTAAAATTGGGCTTGCGAAAATTGTTGCATAATCCAACAAAATACGTGGACGCAAATAACCAATAAAGGTTTTGTTCGGTGTATTAAATGGGCAGAAAACTGAAGTTCGATCTTCCGTTAAAGTCTTACACGTCCCTTCATCTTCACCAGCCAATAGACTATTACCAGACCAGACATCATTCAAATTTGCGACTGGCCCGACTGGACATCCCGTACCTACCAAGTTGTTATACAACACACTTTGATCTGCACTGCTATCGACAATTTTACAATCTTGCGCAGTTCCGCCAAGGTTGTTGCCAATTACGACACTATTGGCAAGATAACCATGTTCAGAAGTTGTATTAAATTCAATACCACCACTATTTTTAACCACAGTAATATTATTGAGTGCTAATCCATCGCGAACATTAATAGCAAAACCTTTATTCTTAAAGAATGTGCTATTCGCAATGACATTTTGTGGATTTGCAAATGTTAACTTCGAGATATCAGCGATGCCATTTGCGTTAAAAACAATGGCACCACCGGAACTACTTTCATTGCCTTTAAACAAAGAAGTATAAATTTCATAAGCAGGTGCTTTTGAATAGATTGCACCACCCTCTACGGCTTTATTGTTTTCAAAAATAGTTGTGCGGATATATAAGCGGCTTGCTGAACCAACGCCATCTTCTGAAAATCCTTCATTGTAAATAGCGCCACCAAAACGTGCGTAGCCATCCTGAAATTTAACATTTTCTAAAGTTAATTTTTCGTTGTTATATAAGATGCCGCCTTTCTCAGCACATTGATCTTGCTTACAGCCTTTAAAGGTAATTTCCTTAAAGTTAACTGCAACAACACCATTATCGTCATCATTAATATTAAAAATTTGATCTTTACCTGTCATTTCAATGACGGCATTATTTAAACCCAGCACAACATCTTCATTTACATTACTGTCATATACAGTTTTGATGTTCAACTCAGCTTTAATATCGATTTTTTTTTCTAATTTGTAGACTGCGTTTTTTGCTAAAGAGACAGATGCATATGCGTCTTTGCCACCACAACCATTATATCCGGCTTCTGGCATGCCATTGTTGATATATTCGATTGCTTCACGAAGAGAACATTCCTTGTCATCTTTAACGATATCTTCCGTAGTCGTTACAGTTATTTCAGCGCTAAATGCATGACCTGCAACAAGCAGCATGCCTACGCCTATGCTCTGTTTGAGCATATCCATCTCCTTAAATTTTTTTTACTTTTTATTCTTTTAAGTTGCACAATCCTTGCAACATTAAAATATTTTTATGTACTTTGTCACAGCTTGAGTAATTACTCAAGAATTTTTATTGCTTACCGATATTCATCAATTAATGCAAATATTTGTCTTAAATTAGCATTACTCAGCTTTACTTTTTCGCCTTTCAACATCTGAATCAGTTGCTCTAAAGAACGTAATAGAATCGAAGCTTGATGCGGTCCATGTGCTAACAAATAATCTAAAATTTGTTGATCCATGTGTATGCCGCGACGTGCTAACACAGAAGTGACCAACGCTTGTCTGTCTGCATACAAGCTACCATTAGGCACTTTTACGCTCACCGCTTGAGTGAGGCGCGATTGTAAATCAGGTAATTCTAGTTTTAGTTCAATGGGTGCAACACGCGATGAAAAGACCAGTTGCCCACCTTCCTCATTATTATAATTAATCAGGTGAAAAACAGCTTTTTGCCAATGTGGAACACCACTGATGGCTTCAATATCATCGAGTGCGACCAAGTCAAATTGATCGAGTGAGGTAATGGCTTCTGTCGGAGCATCAAGCAACTCAAGTAAAGATACCTGAATTGCCGATTTACCAATTTCTAGATATGAATCACAAATGGCGGAAAGTAGATGGCTTTTGCCTGTCCCTGCACCACCATAGACATAGAAGCGATTCATTAATCCCGCATGTAACTGACGAACACCGTCAATCACATGTCCCCAACTCGGCCCAGAAAAATCACTAATCCGGGCATCGAGTTGAGGTTCTATATCTAACTGCAATTGACGCATATCTATATTTTTGCCTTATCAATCTTTTTTATCTGATTGTCCAATGTTACTCGAAATTTCAGGATCTTGCAGTCCATTTCCAGAATGATTTTTCAGCTCTACATCGACAGAAACATCATCTGTTTCAACTGTCACAGTTCCAGTCGCTGCATCACTCATGATCAGCACCTCTTTTCGATATAAGTCACTCTTTTCATAGTTTTCACGTACATGGCGCAGTAAAACCACAATGATTGCGGCAACAGGTAATGCAATCAACATACCGAGTAAACCTGCCAACTGAGCGCCTGCTAACACGGCGAAGACCACTGCGACGGGTGAAAGACCTATTTTATCGCCTAAGAGGAATGGTTGAAGGATATAACCTTCTATTGCTTGACCAATTAAGAACACAACAAGGACTAACGCCAAATGCACCCAATCTAAGCCAAATTGAAATAAACAAGCGATGATCGCCGAGATAATACCCACCGCAAAACCTAAATAAGGAATGATACTCGCCAGACCTGCGATCATCCCAATAATGATTCCGACCTCTAAGCCAATCAATTGTAAACCAACAGCATAGACCACACCCAGTAAGAACATCACTAAGAATTGACCTTTCACAAAAGCACCTAAAACTTCGTGACATTCACCCACAATCGTTAAAGTGCTTTTTTCATATCTAAGTGGGATGAGACGACGCATACTGTCCAACATACGCTCCCAATCCAATAAGAAATAGAATGCAATAATTGGAATTAATACAATTGTGCCACCGATTTGGATAAAGTTCAGACCCGATTGTGCAACTTTCAAGACCATCGCTTGAATACTGTCTGCACTGTAATTGGTTTGAATATATTCCATGATTGCAGCAGACATTTGTTCAGTGTCAATTTCCATAGGCACTAAATTAAAAGTACTCGACAACCATGGCAGGAAGGTGTAATTCACCCAATGAATATTGCCCGGAATGTTATTTTTAGCGTACATCAACTGTTGCCAAACTAACGGCACCAGATACCACATAGCCAGGAATATAACCACACCAATGCCAACAAACACAAAACTAATGGAAAGCCAGCGAGGCAAACCTATTTTGTGTAATTTATCGACGAGAGGACTAAATAAATAAGCTATTAAAAAAGCACCAATGAAAGGCACAACGACTGGTTTTAGCAGGTAAATAACCCAGAGTATCAATGCTATCCCAGCAAGTATAAAAATTCGGCGCAAGGTGCGATCACCCATACAAAGTCACCTTTTTTCAATGTAATCGTTATAGAAAAGAAAATATTTGAATAAAGATAACATTTTAGTGCGAAATAGCATAAGAGTTTCGCATATTCAGGTTATAATCCCCGCGCGAATGCGGAGACTTCATTATGAGCAACTCAACTTCTACCCCAAACACTGGTTTAAGCTACAAAGATGCAGGTGTCGACATTGAAGCGGGCGACGCGTTAGTCGATCGTATCAAATCCGTCGCTAAGCGCACAAAACGTCCTGAGGTTATGGGCGGTCTAGGTGGCTTCGGCGCACTTTGTAAAATTCCTAAAGGTTATGAAGAACCTGTTCTCGTATCTGGCACAGATGGTGTTGGTACAAAATTACGTTTAGCATTGAATTTGAACCGTCATGACACAATTGGTCAAGACTTGGTTGCAATGTGCGTAAACGATCTTCTCGTATGTGGTGCTGAACCACTATTCTTCCTTGATTACTATGCGACTGGTCACTTAAATGTCGACGTTGCTGCAAATGTTGTGACTGGCATTGGTGCTGGTTGTGAACTTGCAGGCTGTGCATTGGTCGGTGGTGAAACTGCTGAAATGCCAGGTATGTATGAAGGTGAAGATTACGACCTTGCAGGCTTCTGTGTAGGTGTCGTTGAGCAAAGCAAAATTATTGATGGCTCTAAAGTTAAAGCGGGTGATGTCTTAGTTGGTGTAGCATCTTCAGGTGCACATTCAAATGGTTACTCATTACTTCGTAAAATCTTAGATGTTAAAAATGTTGACATGACACAAATTGTAGATGGTCGTCCACTTGCAGACACTGCAATGGAACCAACGCGTATTTATGTCAAACCAATTCTTCAACTGTTAAAAGAAGTTGATGTGCATGCGATGGCACACATCACAGGTGGTGGCTTACCGGGTAACCTTCCACGTGTACTTCCTAACGGTGCTCAAGCTGTAGTAAACGAAGCGTCTTGGGAATGGCCTGAATTGTTCAAACTACTTCAAAAAGAAGGTGGTGTTGAACAATTTGAAATGTATCGCACATTTAACTGTGGCGTAGGTATGGTCTTGGTTGTTGATGCTAGTGATGCTGACAAAACTGTTGAATTACTCAATGGTCTAGGCGAAAAAGCTTTCACTATGGGTCACATTGCAGACAACGCTGAATCAGTTGAAGGCGCTGACGAAAAAATCCGTGTTGTTTTCGCATAAGCCACACAGATGATTAAAATTGCTGTCCTCGTTTCAGGCAGCGGAAGTAACCTCCAAGCCCTGATAGATGCCAATCTGTCAGGGCAAATTGTTGGGGTTATTTCCAATAAACCTGATGCCTTTGCACTACAACGTGCAGAGAAAGCACATATTGCGACTGCTGTAATTGAACATAAGCAATATCCAAGTCGTGAAGCCTTTGATGATGTTATGCATCAGCAATTGCTCGACTGGAATGTTGATTTAGTGATTTTGGCAGGCTTTATGCGTATTTTAAGCGCAAAGTTTGTCCATGCATGGGAAGGGAAAATGCTGAACATCCACCCTTCTCTATTGCCTCACTATAAGGGTATGCATACTCATCAACGTGTCTTAAATACTGGTGATGTCATGCATGGATGTACTGTGCATTATGTTACGGCTGAACTTGATGCTGGCCAAGCTTTGGCGCAAGGTGTACTAAAAGTCAATGTACATGATGATGTCAATACACTGGCTAACCGAGTTCATGTGCTAGAACATGTGATCTATCCACAAGTCGCAGAGTGGATTTGTAATGGCACCATTCAACACACGGAACACGGTGTTTTATATCGTGGCGAGCCTATGCAACAACCTGTTCAATTCTGTAAGTTCGAAGTAACTGTATAACTCAACAATCAACGCATCTTCGGATGCGTTTTGTTTTTTCAGTACCGAATAAAACTCTATTTAAAGCTAAAATCCATTTTTGCAGAATGTTCAACTTTATGATGAATGTGTATTTTTTCGTTAAATGAAAGCTTTTACCACCATTAAAACACTAAGCTTATATAGCACTTAGAAGTCCTTATAAATTTAGAAATATTACATCCCTCAAAAGTGGAGAAAATCATATGTTGAAATCCATCGCACTCACGACTTGTGCATGCATCACATTGGGTATGGTCGGTTGCGCAACTACATCAAATCCAGCCACTGATCGTAATTTAGATAAATTGCAAAACAAAAACTGGGTTGCGAGTGAAATTCAAGGCGTTAAGCTTGAAGCTAACCCTGCAAATTCAAACGTACCTACCATCGCTTTCGACGATACTCGTGTCAGTGGTTCAGATGGGTGTAATCGATTCATGGGCGGCTACACCGTGCAAGACACAAAAATCCAATTTTCAAACCTCGCTTCAACACAAAGAGCGTGTTTGACTGCAACGAATATTCCCCAAAGTTTTAACCAGGCATTAAGCCAAGTCACCCATTATGATGCCTCTAAAGATCATTTGAAATTTTTAGACACCAATAACAAAGTCGTTTTACAATTTGAAAATGTGAAATAAATTTTCAACGTTAAATGTTTTGTTTATAAAAAAAGCACTCCAAAGAGTGCTTTTTTAACATCATCATTTTTAAGATTTAATGATGAATCTTGTGCAATTTAAGTAAGTCTTTGATTGTTTCCACCGTCTCGACTGGGCGCTCCAATGGAAACATATGACTTCCCGCAACGACCTTAAATGGGATCCCAAATTTCTTTTCTACCATTTGTGGAAACTTACGCGGTAAAAATGGTCCTTTTTCAGCAATTAATAATTGCACTGGCATTTGCGGTTTCGCATGTGGCAACCACCATAAAGATGGATTGGTTCGGAAAATGGCAACCTCATCATCTCTTGAGATGGTCAGCTCTACCCCACCACGAACCTTATCATCCATCAAGGCGTAGTCTATATAGGCTTGAAAACAGTCTGCATCAAAAGCTTGATAAAAACCTTTTGGACGAAGCAGTTCAGCCGCTTGTTCACGACTTTCCCAATGATCCCGACGGCGTTTTGATAAACCCGCAGGTGACATTTTATCGACCATTTTGAGTTTAAACATCTTCGCTATATGTAAAGCAAAAGACTCTTTCCCCATAATCATGGGAGGATCAATCATCAGTACTTGTTCAAACAATTCAGGACGCTGCAAAGCGGCCTGAAACGTCAAAACCGAACCTAATGAATGTCCCAGACCAATGACCTTTCGACCATTCGCTTGTCGAATAATGCTATCAATGACTTGTTGCGTCAGGCTTTTCCAATGGTTATCGATTGGATAACGCTTGTCAGGCCCAAGCAAAGGTACATAAATCACATCATACTCATCACTCAATAGATCAAAAAGCTTTTGATATACCCGTGATGGCACGCCATTGGCGTGCGCAAAATGAATTAAAGGTTTCATTGTAACTTGGTTGTATTTTCAGATTGAACTTGTTGCGACAAAGCACTCGCAAAGCCTTGACCAATTGAACTTCCCATACGTCCTAGCACAGAATCAAATGGACTATATTCAATCGTGTAATTCACCGCTTTTTCAGTTTTAAGTTCACGTTTCAAGGTATTTAAACTACCTGTACGATCTGCAATACCCAATTTCACAGCTTGATCCCCTGTCCAGAATAAACCTGAGAAAATAGCAGGATCAGTCGATTTCAATTTCTTACCACGACCTTCTTTCACAGCATTGATAAAATGTGCATGCACATTATCTAACACACCTTGCACATGCGCTTTTTGAGCAGGATCAACAGGTTGAGTCATCGATAATATCGCTTTGTTTTCACCTGAAGTCATTGTGCGGTCTTCAACACCTAGTTTTTGCATCAGTCCATTTACACCATAATTCGGCATAATCACACCAATTGAACCAACTAGACTTGATGGATTAACAATGATTTCATCCGCTGCTGAAGCAATATAGTAAGCACCTGAAGCACCTGTATCACCGATAATTGCATAGAGCTTTTTATCCGTATGCGCTTTTTTCAAGTACTGAATTTCTTGCCAAATTTCATCTGACTGAACAGGTGAACCACCCGGTGAATTGATGTTAAGTACAATCGCTTTACTTTGCTTATTTTCATAGGCTTTTTTCAAAGCTTTAATTGTATTTGTACTATTCACGCTTTGTTTATCCGCGGCAATCGTACCAATAATATCAACAACAGCAATATGTGAACCCGCGGTTGCGGTTGGATCTGTAGAAGAAGAACTACAGCTTTTCGCCATCGCAATAATAATAAACAGCAGGTAAGCAAAGGTTAAAAATTTAAAAAATATTCCCCAACGACGCGCTCTGCGTTGTTCTTCAACTGAAGAAAGAACTGCTTTTTCTAAAATTTTCCATTCATTTCCAGTTGGCTGCTGAATATTATTTGAAGAAGCCTGATGTTTTTCTTCAGGTTTTGGTGGCCATTCGGACATATAAAAAACCTTGTTCATCGTAAATTTGTTGTCATTATATACACGCTAATCGCTAAATCTGTCTAATCAATTCATTTTCCCCTATAATTATTTTAAATTTTCTTTCATTCGCATCAGACTCAGACAAGATGACCGACCAAAATTCACAGGACACAACATACTACCTGTTAAAATTTATAAGCCGTCAACCGATTCAAATTGCTCGGTTAATTGCAAAAGGTTTGGCTGGGTTAGTGAATATTTTTAAAATTTCAAAAACATCTTCAACGATTTTGCGTAATTTAAAAATTGCTTTGCCTGAACTTTCAGATGCAGAACGCCACCAGTTAACCAAACACGCTATTCGTAACGAACTGATCTCTTATTTTGAGTTTTTCAATATTTGGGGAGCAAGTACCCAAACCAACATTCAACGAATTCACAAAGTTTATGGTGAAGAACACCTGCATGAAGCTCTACAGCTTGGTAAAGGAATTGTTTTAGTCGTTCCGCATTTTGGGACATGGGAAATCATGAATGCATGGATTGCCCAATATACCAAAATGACCATCATGTATAAGCCGGTAAAAAGCGAATCTGCCAATAATTTTGTCCGTGCGGCACGTAGCCGTGAACAAGCGACATTGGTTCCAACCGATGAGTCTGGGGTGCGTCAAATTTTCAAAGCCTTAAAGCAAGGTGGTACGACCGTTATTTTACCTGACCATACCCCAAATGCTGGTGGGGAAATGATTCCCTACTTTGGCATCCCACTTAAAACCAGTAATTTAAGTGCCAAACTAATTCAAAAAACCAAAGCACGTGCTTTATTGCTTTATGCGCTTCGCGATGATGATCATGGTTTTGAGATGCATATCGAGCCTATTGATGAAAAAATTTATGAAGGCACTGCCAATGCAGGTTCTGAAGTTATTTTCGAAGCAGTTGAAAATTTGATCCGTCGTTATCCAGAACATTATCACTGGAGTTATAAGCGCTTTAAAGCCAATCCTAAACTTCGCAATATTTACAATGTTAGTGATGCAGAAATGACTCAACGTATCCAAGCTGTACGTGAAGAGTACGTAAAGGAAACTCAGCTTCAAAAGGAAGCGTTAATTCAAACACATTAAATTAAATGCACTATTGCGCCATTGGATTACGCAGCAACCATTTAGATTTCGATCGTTCCTCTGTGAATTTAATGTCTTGCTGCTGTTGCAAAAAATGAATGCTGCCACTGTTCGCAGTTTGTAACAAGGGAATACCTAGCTGTTTTAATCTTGCTTGGGTTAATACAGCAGGATGCCCATAGCGATTAAAACGTCCTGCAGATGCAATGGCTAGTTTAGGCTGGAAATGCTTTAAAAAGGCGTAAGCTGAACTGTGGTGACTACCATGATGTCCCAAAACCAAGACATCAACTTTCAAATCTGGATAATGTTGCAAAATTTGATATTCCGTCTCCCAGCCTGCATCTCCCATAAGCAGAAAATTTTTAAAGCCTGTACCATCCTTGACTGACACATACATGACGCATGAGCTTTCATTGGCATTTTGAGCAGCTTGATTCAACTGCTGCGGACTGGGCGATAAAAATTCAAAAAAAACTTTATTTTCCCAATTCCAGCCCTGTCCTTGTTGGCAAAAACTTTGTGGTGAAGCATTCTGCATCTCCACTTTAGCATTGCTATAAAGTTGATCTATGCTTAATTGCCCTTCTAATGAAAAGAAACCACCACTATGATCCTGATCAAGATGTGTGAGCACCACTTTTTCTAAATGATGCACCCCTTGCACAGATAAAAATGGTCGAATGATGTTCTTTCCGACACTAAATTTACTTTCATCATAATTGCCACCAAAATCTACCATCATGCTGTGCTGACGATATTGAATGAATATTGCCTGCCCCTGCCCAACATCTAGTACCGAAAGCTGAAATTCATGCTGTGGTTTAAAAGGAAAGACCACTGCCAATAATGCAATGGCTGCCCATAGCCTTGGTGCAATCCCTTGGGGTAAACATGCGATGAGAATCGCTAAGATCAATAAACCTAGCTGCCAAGCATTCAACGCAATATCGCGCATTTGTGTCGCAAATATTCGATCTAAACCATATAGAAATAGATGCAGTATTTCCAAGCACCAATCATTTAATTGAAAAAGCACTTGAGCAAAGGGTTCGGAAACAAAAGTACAGAGGGCTGCCAAAATATCGAGTGGTACAACAACTAAACTCAGCCAAGGAATCGCAAATAAATTACTAACCGGTGTAATCCAAGAAATTTGTTTAAAGAAAATCACCATTAATGGGAACAGCGCCACAAAAATTTTCCACTGCGATTCAACCAATATTTTTAAAGCGGTCTTTATGCGCTGCCAATGGCTTTGATGCAAACTCTCATTCTGCGTCTTTTTAAGCATTTGATAAATCCTGAGCAAAACAAAGCATGCTCCATAGGACAGCCAAAAAGCAGCAGATAAAATACTAAAAGGGTCAAATAGTAATAATAACGCTGCACTATATATCAACAGTTGCAATGGCCGCATCGGTTGCTGTAACAGCAACATGCTACAAGCCACAACACACACGATTAGAGTTCTGAGTGCTGGAATTTCAAAGCCTGTAAAAGCGCAATAAATGAGTACACAAACCCAAAAAGGCAAAATTAATAGATATTGTTCAGGGCACTTTAAATATACTTTTGGACAAAATTTACGAAGACTTAACTTAAAAAGTCCACAGACCATCATGGCAAAAACCAATACATGTGGCCCTGAAATTGCCAATAAATGACTCATACCAAAGCGCTGAAATAACTGACTGGTTCCGTAATGTAATAAGCTTTTATCCCCTGTTAATAAGGCCAATAGCAAACCATGATTTCTTAAGGGTTGCTGATGTATAAATTCACGAAGTGCCAAGCGTTTAAGTTCTATCTGAATATGTAAACGATGCAACCATGATTGATGTGAATCATAATGTTGTGTGAAACCGAGTGTAAGAATTTGATCTGGACTGAGTTGCTCAACAAATTTAGCAGATAACGCCACATGAATATTTTGCTGTAGATTCCATTTTTCTTGGTCAAAAGCACCTGAGGTGACATAGCTTTGGCTGGGCTTCAGTTGCCCTTTTATTCGATAATATTGTCCCGGTATCGGTTCAGGAATGTTATCGATTTGCCCATTTGAACCCTGCGGCCAATAAACTGTGAAATATTGGGGCTTTGGATTGTGACTGAGTACTTCGACTCTTTGCTGTATACCTTGGTCTTTAAGTTGGCTAATTTGCGCGACATAGACAATAACTTCCCTTTGGCTCGTCTGTTGCACAATCAATGCTAAACGCTCATCCAGCTGCGTATTGGCAAAGCTAAAGCCCAAAAGCAGACCTAAACTGAGATTAGCAATAACCTGAAAAGTTTTTAGATGAATACGCTCAGGTCTTTTGAAAACACAGCGTTGGATTATTTGCCAGAGTATAAATAGACCAATCACCCAGCTTATGGCTAAGGATGGATTCCAGAATGTTGATCCCATTCCAGCAATACCCACGATCCATCCCACACAAAACCATTGCAACATGTTTTAATCTTTATTGTTATTCTTTGCGCGCAATAATAAAGCCCACCGGGGTGAGCTTCAATAAAACAATCTTAATCCACCATTGAAACGTGAGGTTTAATCGTCAACCCAAAGACCGTCTTGCATATGTAATATGGCATCGGCAGATTGCGCCAAATACTCATCATGGGTCACGATTAGCATCGCCATATTGAATTCTTTACGCAGTTCAGACAATAACTCAAAGATTTTCACCGCAGTTTTACGATCAAGGTTCCCTGTCGGTTCATCAGCCATCATCAGTTTAGGCTTAGCCACCAAAGCACGCGCTAGAGCGACACGTTGACGTTCACCACCAGATAATTCACCGGGTTTATGCGTCAAACGATGTGACAAACCCACACGCTCAAGTAGATATTCCGCTTGCTGCTTTACTTCTTTGAAGTTACTTGATTTACGTAGCATCAATGGCATCGCTACATTTTCAAGCGCAGAAAATTCAGGGAGTAAATGATGGAATTGATAAACAAAACCCAGATGTTCATTTCGAACATAACCACGTTCCGCTTCACCCAAAGTGTCAAAACGACTGCCATTAATAAACACTTCACCTGAACTTGGGCGCTCTAAGCCACCCAAGACATGCAGTAAAGTACTTTTACCTGAACCACTTGAACCGACAATCGAAACAAACTCACCCGCTTTCACCTGAAGTGATAATCCACGGATGACATCAACAGTAGATTTACCATCGGTAAATGACTTTGTGATGTTACGAGCCTCTAAAACTAAATTACTCATAGCGCAATGCCTCAGCGGGTTGAACTTTGGCAGCACGTAAGGCTGGGTAGATGGTCGCAACAAAACTTAAGCCCAAAGACAACGTTACAATCACCACCACATCTTGCCATCTTAAATATGAAGGTAAGTAGTTAATAAAATAGGCATCAAACATATTGAGTCCCAACGTATTGTTTAACCAACCAACTAAATTACTGATACTTGATGCTGCAATAATTCCCAGAATCGCCCCAGAAACCGTACCAATGACACCGATCACAGTACCTTGAACCATAAAGATACGGGTAATCGTGCCTGGAGATGCACCTAATGTCCGCAGAATAGCGATATCTGATTTTTTATCTGTTACAACCATCACCAATGAAGAGACAATGTTAAAAGCTGCAACCAATACGATCAGGAACAATAGTAAGCTCACCATTGCCTTTTCCATTTGAATCGCGCTGAACAAGTTGCCGTGAGTATAGGTCCAATCTGAAGCATAGAAATTTGCAGGCAGATCACGCACAATTTCTTGTGAAACCTGTGGTGCGGCAAAAATATCATCCAGTTTCATACGAATGCCTTGTGCACCGTCTGGAAGTCGCAATAGTGTCGATGCATCATTCAATGCGACATAACCCATCATTGAGTCAACTTCCGCACCAATGCTGAAAATACCCACAATTTTAAAACGCTTAAAGCGTGGCACAACCCCAGCAGGTGAAGGTGTCGCCTCTGGCAAAACTAAGGTTACGTTATCATTCAAACCGAGTCCGAGTGCATCGGTCATCTGCTTGCCGAGCACGATACCAAATTCACCTTTTTTCAGGTTATCAATACTGCCTTCCACCATATGATCTTGAATGATTGAAACCTTTTTTTCATATTCAGGTTCAATACCACTGACCATAATGCCCGAAACTTGCCCTTGAGCTGTGAGCATCCCCTGCAACTGCGTAAATGGAGCTACGCCCTGCACATGCTTATGTTGTTCAATTTTTTTTGCAAGTTCTGGCCAATTTGTTAAAATTTGTGTTGAAGAAACAGTAGCTTGAGGTATCATTCCCAAGACACGAGTTTTCAGCTCACGATCGAAGCCATTCATTACAGATAAAACGGTAATTAGGACTGCTACACCTAGGGTGAGGCCGATCATGGACACCAAAGCAATAAAAGAAATAAAGTGGTTACTGCGCCGTGCGCGAGTGTATCTCAACCCTATATACAGCGAGATTGGTTTAAACATAACCATCTAGTCCGAGGTAATATATTATGGAAAATATACAGCATCAAAGCGTTCCAACTGAACGCCGTGTAATGTCGCGTATCGATGCTGCTTTGCGCATTAACTATCAGATTATCTCTGACGATGTTGCACTGAATGATCCTTACGATCCTAATTTTGTATTGCCGCGCTATTTTCTACTACTTGCTGAATTAGATCAATTTGATCATGCACTCAACTACGAATTAGAACAATTAGCTGAGAAAGATCAACAAATTGCTCGAATCTTATCCTTATTTAACCAAAAGTTAAACCTGATTACGGGCTCTTTGTATGACGCAATTGTACAAAGCATGTTACCAATACCTGAACATGTCAATTTTTCAGAGACAGGTTTAAGCTTTTTCAGCGAAAGACCGATTAAAGAAGGTACTTATATCCACGTGACCTTAAGCCACCCTGAAAATTTCTTCCATATCGCTGCAACAGCACAAGTGGTCTACAGCCGTGAAGAAGAAAATAGCCTATATCGTACAGGTGCGTATTTTATCACGCTGCTACCGCAAGACCGGGTCAAACTTGCTGAATGCATTGCATTAACACAAAACAAAAACTAAGGTTTTGTTGAGCCTATTTTCCGGGCAAGCTCTCGACTTGCCTTAAAATCCTTATAAAAATAGACAAACAAACCAGACAATAAAATCACAGCACCCACAACAACCAATATGGTTAATTTTTCATTATTGAGTATTGCACCAAACAACATTGCCAACATCGGTGTCATTACCGTTGTTAAAGATAAAGTCGTCGCCTTAATATTTTGCACCAATTTAAAATAACAAAACATTGCCACCAATGATGCCATGATCACGGCATAAACAAGTCCAAATAAAGCTTTTGCTGAAGGTATATGTGCTGGCATGTCTTGCCAAATAAACGGCAACATACATAGAGAAAAAAGTGCTGAAATTAAAATCGAGCCTGTAGCTTGAGACATCGGTTCTAAAGGTGCATTAACCTTTTTCACCCAAAAGATAGACGCGCAATACACACAAACACTGACTAACATCATCGCAATCCCAATGGGGTTGATATGATGATTACTTCCACCTAAGCAGATGATCGCCAGTCCTGTCACCGCGATACACATACCCATCCACTGTAAACGGTGCAAGTGCATTTTAAAAAAGAACCGTCCAATCAGTCCTGTCATAATCGGTGCTAAACCAAACATCAATGCAATCATGCCTGAGCTTAAATATGCTGTAGCCATGTAAGTAAATATTTGCGAACCAATAAAACTAAAAGCCCCTGCCAAATAACTCAGCATGGACAGTTTATCCATGGGTAATTTATTTTTAAACAGAAACAACAAAGCAACAGCCAATGGCAATGCTAAAAAGAAGCGTAATGCCAAAGCCCAGAACGCATTAATATCACTGACACTCCACACAATTGCTAAAGGTGTAGTTGACCAGATAAAAATTAATAAGGCATAGGTGGTTGCCAAATTGGCTTTAGAGGGCATGTTTATGGCTTCTGTGCAGTTTTACGTTTTTGCTTTTGAATGGTTTGATCCAAGCTACTGGAAAATTCGCGTTTATCACGTTCAGAAATCGGTGCTGGTCCGCCTGTTTGCACCCCTGCGCCGCGCAATGTATCCATAAAATCACGTAAATGTAAGCGTGCTTTGACATTGGCGGTGGTATAGATTTCACCGCGAGGATGGATCGCAATGCCGCCACGCTCAATCACTTCAGCAGCCAAAGGAATATCTTGCGTCATCACAATATCGTTTTCTTTCATGCGCTGGATGATTTCCTTATCTGCCGCATCTGCACCACTCATGACCTGAATTGAGTTAATCCGCATTGAAGGCGTAATTCCAACATTTTGATTAGCCACGAAAGTAACTTCTAATTGATAACGGTCCGAGGCACGAATAATCACATCACGTAAAATGCGTGGTAACGCATCTGCATCCACCCATAATTTAAATGGCAGCACTGATTTTCCATTCACTTTTAAACATGACTCATAGTAACAAATCTACATGACAATTTGGGGATCTGCTCATTCTGAATGGATCTACATTTCTCTAATAATGAGAATCGAAAAGCTGCAAAATGTACCTAGCTTTGGCCAATCTTCCAAAACTTTTACATTTAAATCCTACTGAAAACATTTTTTATGCATGATTTCATGATAAATATGAGCTTGGTGACTTGAAAATTTCAAATAACCCTCGATTTATTATATAAACCCAACCCAACAATCAATTGTGCATATGAAAAAACAAAATAGCCCTGAAATTATCACTATTGAAGATCAAACTTTTGGTAGTCACGTTGAACATTGGACATTGCTCACTGGCAATCCAACGACGGATGTGCCAGTTTGGCTGGGTCAGGCGCTCGATGCACCGATTATGCCTATGGGCTTATGTGCACAAGAAGCCGATATGGATCAAACCACTTGGCTGATTCAAGGTCCGTCTAAAGCAGCAATTCAACTGTGCCAAGTGATTGCCGTTGAAAACAATAAACCTAAAGCTGTTAAAACCGCCTTTCCAAGTTTTGATAGTCCATATAAAACCAAAGCCACCATTGAACGAATTATTACCTGTAAATCCAATACCCAAGCTGTACTGTGTTTAGATTTAGGTGCAAATACCAGCGTCTATGCTTTTGACAGTTTATATAGTGTTAACCATGATCAATACGAAAAAGATGCCACTTATAGTGTGCAACTCAATGCATGGGCCTATGAACTCGAAGCTGTCGCTGAACATGAACAATTGGTGGTTGATGATCCTGCATCGATTAAGCATCACCGCGCTTTAAACGATATATTAGCAGCTAATAATGGCGTTGCCCCTGCTGACGTACATGAACAAATCAAAGCGTGGCAGCCAAAATCTGAAGATGATAAAGCGCCTGTAACCGTCGATTTTTCTCAAATGGTCGCTTATCTATATGGTGAAACATTGGGGCAGGAAGATGAAGCATGGTTCCAAGGGCATATTGTGGGTAAAACCAGTATGCAATTTAATGATCAAGAATACACACTCTATGATGTAACCTTAATTCATGAGGAAGATCAAGAAGCTGTGATTCTTCGTGTTGCAACGCGCAACCCTGAACATAAAGATTTTGCAGTCGGTCAATATATTCGTGGTAACCTGTGGATACAGGCGAATATTTATGCAAAAACTGCTTAATTTAAATTCAAAAAATTCACTTTTATTTAGAAAACCGTCACTCTGGCGGTTTTTTTATATCTCATTAAAACGATGTATTCACTCATGATTTCAATCATTGTATATATTTTATCCACAATCACTCTATTTTATTCTATTTTTAAATTCAATTTATAATCACTTATCCACAATATTAAATTCAAAATTTACACTTAAAAATAATATAGGAAATTAAATACGATTTTTTAAAACATGAGAAAAATAAGGCACATATCTCAGTTTTGAAAGCATATAAAGTAGTTGCGTAACTTATTTTTAAATAAATTAAATAGTTTGGTAAGTTTACCTAAGATAGTACTTTATTTAATCAAATATTTATGTTAAAAATGCGATTAAGAATATAGCTATTAGCGATAAATAGATCGGAAAGAATATCTATGAAAGTCGTGCAAGAAGAAAACTTAGCGCAAGTTGAACATCAAATGGAATCTCGATATCAAATCGAGCCTATGTCATGCTTATTTTTTATTTTAGGCATGCTGATTTGTGCATACATACTACATACTTTTTTTATCTAACCTATTCAAATAAAAAACCGGCAATTGCCGGTTTTTTTATACTTCAAGAATTATGCATTGCGTTTTGCAAAGTCATCCATAAAGTTAACTAATGCTTGTACGCCTTCAAGCGGTACGGCATTGTAAATACTTGCACGCATACCACCCACTGAACGGTGACCTGCTAAGTTAAGCAAATGGTTTTCTTCAGCTTCTTTCAAAAATTGTTTTTCTAACTCAGGATTTGCCAAAGTAAATGGTACGTTCATAATTGAACGGAATTCTTTCGCAATCGGGTTTGCATAAAAATCGCTAGAGTCGATATAACCATAAAGAAGTTCAGCTTTTGCCATATTTGCTTTATGAATCGCCTCTACCCCACCTTGTTCAAGTAACCATTCAAAAACAAGACCTGATAAATACCAAGCATAGGTTGATGGTGTATTCACCATTGAATCATTTTTGGCTTGTGCTGAATATTTTAAAATACTTGGAACTTCAGCTTTTGCTTGATCTAATAAATCATCACGAATAATGACAAGAGTTAAGCCCGCAGGACCAATATTTTTCTGCGCGCCTGCGTAGATTAAACCAAATTTAGACACGTCTAATGGTGCAGATAAAATGCTTGATGAAAAGTCAGCAACCAGTGGTTTATCAGTTTCTGGAATTTTCGAAAATTGAATACCACCGATCGTTTCATTATCAGCATAGTGCACATAAGCAGCATCGTCAGATAAGTTCCAAGTGCTTTGGTCTGTAATCGCAAGTTTACCGTCAATTTTGGTACCTGCTTCGATCACATTGATGTCGCCATAGCGTTGAGCTTCTTTCAACGCTTTTTCTGACCAAATACCCGTATGGATATAATCTGCTTTGCTATTTTTACCTAAAAGGTTCAATGGAATGGCAGAGAATTGAAGTGATGCACCACCTTGAAGGAACAGAACTTTATAATTGTCTGGAATATTCATGAGTTTACGCAGGTCAGCTTCCGCTTTTTCTGCAACAGCGACATAGTCTTTGCTACGGTGGCTCATTTCCATGATCGAAAGACCTTTGCCTTGCCAGTCAAGCATTTCAGCCTGAGCTTTTTCTAAAACGGCAGTTGGTAATGCAGCAGGACCAGCACAGAAGTTGTACGCGCGCATGATTTTTCCTTTCAAAGTGAAACACAATAAAATGATGGCATTTAACCACATCTCGCCCATGCTTGCAGTAGATAAAACTGAAAATATTTCAATGCTGTCTGACATTTAAAGTCAAAATATCAATCAACCGTCATTTTATAACTAAGTGTTTTAATTTATTTATTTTACTGATACTTTTTATTCATTCAGATCATGCATATTTTGAGCATTTTTCCTTCACATTGAGCTCAATTAAATTATGTATTTTCTTTACATATGTATATGAAACAATACAACAACTTAGTGGTTTTCTCATTTAATTAACAACGTCTATAATGATGCCATACCTGATGTGAGTGTATTTCATGGCCCTATTTCAAACCAATAAATCGAAATTAAGACCACATTTAATTTCAGGATTATGCTTTGCACTAGGAACTCTGGGTTTAGTGTGTAGCCAAACAGCGCTTGCCCAAAGTATCAGTTATGCCCAAGCTGAAAAAGATTTATTAACTAATTCTTATAGTAGTCAAGCAAACCAAGCACTACAGCAGTCAGCTCAATTACATGCACAAGCCATGAAAGGTTTAGGTTTACCTCGTGTTGATTTAAATGTACGCGCTTATGCTTTTCATAATGAATTGGATGTACCCTTAGGTGCACTCAAGAATAATTTAGAACAAACACTGAGTAATGGTATTAATGACAAAATTGATGAGATGCTTCCGAGTGATCTCGCTGATCCGTTAAAAGAAAGCATTCAACAACCGATTCGTGATGGTGTTGGACTCATCCCCGACTCGTCACAAGTGGTACTTGATGATCAGGTGATTCGCCCAACTGTTTCAGTCATGATGCCTATCTACACAGGTGGCTTGACTTCCAGCGCCAAAGAAATTGCCAATATCCAAGCACAGCGCAGTGAACTCAATACAGAACAGCAACAAGATGTACAACGCTTTGAGCTCATCCAAGCGTATTTCAATGCCCAATTGCAGAAGAAACTTTTAGACAGTAGCCGATTTAATTTACAGGCCATGCAACAACATTATGACAATGCTTTAAAAATGGAAAAGCAAGGCTTTATTAGTAAAGGTCAGCGCATGCAATTTGAAGTTGCCAAAAATAATGCACAGCGTGGTTATCAAAATACCGAAGCAAATTTACGCTCCAGTTTGTTTAAATTAAATAATCTAATGCAAAGTAGTGATATTACTGACCTAAGCACCCCACTATTTATTAACCAGCAAAATAATCAAAATTTAATGGCGTTGCTCAAAACCTATCAGGACCAATCCAGTTTAATTCGTAAGATGCAAATGGATACACAACTCGCCAATGCCAATGTGAAAGCCCAAAGCGCTGCGAAAAAGCCCAATGTTTTTGCTTTTGGTGAATATAGTCTAGATGACAAACAAAACTGGATTGTCGGTGTTGCCGCTCGTTACAACCTATTTTCAGGCATTGATAAAAATAAGACCGTTCAAGCCGCTGAATTACAACGCTATGCCACAAAATTGATGACGGAACGTACCAAGCAAGAAGTTGAAAGTGTCATTTATACTTCATTTAATGAAGCTGGCAGCGCGCAGCAAAGCCATTTATTGTTAGCGCAAAATGTTAAAGCGGCACAAGAAAATTTAAGAATTCAACAACTCTCATTTAAAGAAGATATGGGCACAGCAACTCAAGTCATTGATGCCCAAAATTCCCTCAATGCGTTGCAAAGTGAAATGGCATTGAATGCCTATAAATACGTGATGTCACTTGCGACTTTACTGCAAAGCCACGGTTCTATTAATCAATTCCAAAGCTATGTCAATCAACCACACACAGATTACATCCGTTAAACTTAGATTGGGGAAATACATATGAATCAGGAATCAACTGATCAACCAAAAGATACCTCAACTGAGGATGAATCATCTGTTGTATCAACCAATGATAAGGATGTAAAAGCGCCTGTGGTCGAAGATAGAGATACGCAAAATGAAATAGCAACGGATATAAAGCCGACTGAATCTGTTAATCCAACGCCTCAACAAGAGGATACCCCTACTCCCCCACCAACAGACCAAGATAAAAAATCTGCACTGATAAAAATAGCCATCGGCATTATTTTGATTCTACTTTTAGCGTTGATCGCATTTGGCTTATGGAAAAGTTATCAACCCAAACAGGTCGAGTTACAAGGCCGCGTAGAAGCAGAAACCATTCATATCAGTACCAAAGTGCCAAGTCGTATTGAAGAAATTTATGTGCATGATGGTGAAAAAGTACGTGCAGGTCAGGAGTTGGTTCGACTGACTAGCCCAGAAGTTTCAGCAAAGAAACAGCAAGCCTTAGCTGCACTTCAGTCCGCTCAAGCTTTACAATCGACTGCTGAACGTGGTTCTCAGCAAGAAAATATCGATAGTTTATATGCCAACTGGCAGAGCTTAAAAGCACAGCAACAATTGGCGCAAACCACTTATCAACGTGGACAAAACCTTTTCAAAGAAGGCGTTATTTCACGCCAACGCCGTGATGAAATGCAAGCTGCCGCCATTTCTGCTGCACAAATGACCGAAGCTTCATATCAACAATATCTACGTGCTCAACGTGGCAGTACACCGCAGCAACAAAGCTCTGCTGATGCACAAGTCAAAATTGCTCAAGCTGCTTTGGATGAAGCCAATGCCTTAGAAGCTGAAACCAAATTATTTGCACCATCTGCCGGTACTATTTCAAAAACCTATGGCAAAGTATCAGAACTAGTGGCAATGGGTGTCCCTGTGGTGAGCCTAATTCAAGATGATAGTCTTTGGATCAGTCTGAATGTTCGTGAAGACCAATATGCCCAAGTTTATAAAGCCAAATCACTTGAGGGTTTTATTCCAGCCCTGAATCGTTCAGCACAATTTAATATCGACCATATTGAAGCTGAAGGTGAATTTGCCACCATCAAAACCACGCGCCAAACGGGTGGTTATGACATTCGAAGTTTCAAAATCCAGCTTAAACCTGCACAAGCCATTCCAGATTTAAAAGTCGGCATGAGTGTTTTGTTTAAGATTGAAGAGACTAAATAAATGTTTGCTGGCATTTGGCGCGAACTGAACTATTTGCTTCGACACAAATGGGATTTGTGTCTCGTCACCCTTGCACCTGCATTTGTCATTTTGTTGTTTAGCTCCATGTTTGCTCAGGGTAAACCTGATCATTTACCTATTGCCATTGTTGACCAAGATCAAAGTGCTTTAAGCCGCAATATCACTCAATTTTCACGTTTGAATCATACATTGCATGTTGAAACTATTACCCCGAGCATGGATGAAGCAGAGCGCTTACTGAATCAAACTCAAATTTGGGGCTATATTCATATTCCTGCGGGTGCTGAACAGCGTTTCGTGCAAGCTAAAGATGCCGAAATTAGTATTGCCTATAACCAAAGTTATTTTAGTGTTGGCAACAGTATTTCCTCTGCCATGCTGCTTAGCACTTTACAAGCCATGGCAGATTTTAGTGGTCACAATTACCTAGAAAATAAAATTCCATATTTAGATGCACCAACACCGAATGTTAAAATTTCGCCCTTATTTAACCCAGGTTTAAATTATGAGTTCTATTTAGAACCTTACATGGTTCCTGCCATTCTTCATCTACTGCTCTGCTGTTGTGTGGCATTTTCAGTTGGACAAGAATTAAAATTTGCTACGACTCGACAATGGGTCAATTCAAGCAGCCTATTTCGTGCATTAATTTCTAAAAATTTTACTTATATTTTGATTTTTTGCTTTTGGACTTGGGCTTGGATGTTTTGGCTCATTGAAGTTCGTGGATGGTTTGTGCAAGGTTCACTCTGGCTGATTTTAATAGCACAATTCTTTTTCTTTAGTGCCTATGCTTTTATTAGTACCACAGTCGTGCTTGCCACACGGGATCTAGCCAAATCTTTTGGTTTTATTGCGGTATATGGCGGCTCTTCTTTAAGTTTTGCTGGCGTGACCTTACCTTTGAATAATGCACCTATGTTCACCAAGTTTTGGGCCAATATTATTCCCTATACCCCTTATGCAAAATTACAAACTGAACAATGGGTCATCGGTAGTCCACTTTCTATCTCTTTCATACCTTTAATCACATTAATTATTTATTGTGGGTTCTACTTGATGGTCGCCTACTTTTTTTTACGTAAAGTCTTTGCGGAGGCTTCTACATGAAAATGATGAATACACGATGGGCACGTTTTTGGCAAAACAATCTGCAAACATTTAAAGACATTGTTAAAAATACATCGATTTTTACCACATTAATATTGTCAGTCTTTCTGTACAGTTTTTTCTACCCGATTGCCTATCAAGCCGAACATGCTGAGTCACTACCCATCATTGTGGTCGATGAAGAACAAAGCATGCTGACAAATACGATCATCAGTGCCGTTGAACACAGCCCAAATGTGGAAATTCGTGCTGTGACAGGGAACTTTGCTGAAGCAGAACAGATGATTCGAACTCAGCAAGCTGATGGTATTTTGCTATTACCCAGCAATTTATCCAATAGTATTCGTCGCGGTGAAACAGGCGGTATTGGTTTATATTTAAGTGCGGCAAACTTCTTAAAAACCCAGAAAATTGGATTAGGTCTAGCTGCTTCCATGGAAAGTGCACTAGCCGAACAAGCTGAAAAATTCCAAAATATTTCTGATTTTAGCCCTGCGCTATCAATCCACAAAATTCCGTTATTCAATCCTTTATCGGGTTATGGCAGTTATATATTCCCTGCTGTTGCACCACTAATTATCCATCAAACCATATTTTTGGGCTTATGTATGCTCATAGCAACATACCGCCAAAACTCCCAATGGAGACCCAGCTATGCTCAATTTTGGGCAATCTTTTTTAGCATATTAACGATAGGTACTTTGGGCTGCCTATATTTATTTGGTTTCACGTTTTGGTTGAATGATTATCCACGGGGCGGAAATTTCTGGGGCATGCTGATTGCTGTACCCATCTTTTTAAGCTGTATCATTGCGATGACCATGTTTTTAGCAACGTTCTTAGATATGCCTGAACGCGCGGGACATATCATTGTCTTTACCTCCATTCCGCTTTTCCTACTCTCTGGGACAGCATGGCCACATGCAGCGATGCCTGAGTGGATGCAAGCATTTGCCAACTTCCTACCGTCTACGCAAGGAATTCAGATGTTTATTCAACTCAACCAAATGGGTGTACCGACCAGTTTAGTGGTTCCTAAAATGATCTATTTGACAGCTTTTGCTGCGATTTGTTTATGTCTTGCGATCTGGCGTTTGAAATACGCAAAATTACCTAAAGCTTAATTTTTTTAGCCTTTCATCTAGTCATCACGCATGACTAGATTTGATATAGGGTTAATTGGCTTCCAAGCTTAATCTATATATCAATTAACTATAACCTGAAGGTGTAATTGCCGATGCTTCATCAATGGCTTGCGCCTCCGCACTGTCTCCAGTATTAATTTCAGTAATCAAACTATCGTCTTCTAATTTATTGGGACCATTTTCAATCCAAACACCTCTAACCAAGTCCCCACCATCATGCCCACTAAACACCACACTCATATACACATCCTTTTGCGGATAGGTATATTTATAGACAATGACTGTAGTTTTGCCCTCGGTTGGATTGATAGCAGCCGTATGTTTGATCACTTCGACTTCAGCGTTTTGTTCCGTATCTGGAATCATCTGATACATCGTTTCAAAAATGGCTTTATCTTTTAGCAGTATTTCTTGTACATTTTGTTCGACCAAGGAGATAAATTTGGTTAGGTCTTTATTTTCTAAAGCGCTATAAACCTCTGCTGCTTTTATTTTTTGCGCAGTCGTCTCATCAGGCACGACCTCTTCAATTTTATCAATTAGAAAATTACCGATTTTGTCACAAGCAGTTAAAGGCACAATTAAACAAAGTGTCAAGATAAGCTTCTGGATCATTACTGGCGGCCTCAATTTATTGTTGATTTTATAAAGTGTAAAAGTCACTTATATTTTAAAAATTTCAATTAGAAATTATGCTGATTAATTTATTGAATGATTATAAAGCAAACTACTAAGCGTCTTATAGGCTTTTATCTTCAAATTCAGCATTATTTGAAATGAGTCCATATTTTTCCATTTCTTTAAGTTTGTATATTTATAACTCTTTTTTATTTATTAAATTAATTAAACCACAAGTTAATATCGACTAAACAAATAAAACTGATAATTAATCGAACAAACAGTTTGGTATTTATCAAAATTATTAGCTGAATTCTCAGATTGATTGCAAAATATTATCGTATTTTATCTCCCAATTTATTCAGAACCTTTTGTCTGGCCGATCCTGTCTGTCTGCAACACTAGTTTCGTGGATGACTGTGGGCTTTTTTCTCCCAAATCTGACATAAGAGCTTATGTATGAAAAAGATTAAGGTGAGCCTTGCCTGGCAAATCGTGATTGCACTCATTCTAGGTATACTTGTTGGTGCTTTCCTACACTATTCTCCTGAATATCGTGATTCTTTAGTTAATAATTTTTTAACTCCACTGGGTTCAATCTTTATTAATCTGATTAAGATGATTGTTATTCCGCTTGTAGTTTCAATGCTTATTTTAGGCATTGCAAATTCAAGCCATGGTAGCAACTTAGGTAAACTTGGTTTCAAAACAATTATTTATTTTGAAATTATAACTACAATTGCGATCTTAGTCGGACTTGTAGCAGCCAACGTATTCCAGCCTGGTGCCGGCATTGATATGTCTGCATTGACGCAAGTCGATATTTCAAAGTATCAAGAAACAACACATGAAGTTAGCGAACACTCTCATGGTTTGGTTCAAACGATACTTTCACTTATTCCATCAAACTTCTTTGCAGCATTGACAAGTGGTCAAATGCTTCCAATCATCTTCTTTTCTGTGATGTTTGGCGTGGGCTTAGGTGCTCTCGATCAAGAAGTAAAACAGCCTTTAATTAAAGTGTTGACTGCTGTTTCTGAAACTATGTTCAAAGTGACGCACATGATTATGCTATTTGCACCTGTTGGTGTATTTGGTTTGATTGCTGCGACTGTTGCAAACTTTGGTTTTAGCTCACTGTTGCCTTTACTTAAATTGGCCGCGTTAGTTTATGGTGCGATCTTCTTCTTTATTTTCGTTGTATTGGGTGCTGTCGCTAAATTCTGTGGTTTCAGCATTTGGGCTATTATTAAAATCTTAAAAGATGAATTAATTTTAGCTTATTCAACTGCAAGTTCAGAAACTGTATTGCCTCGTATTATGGAAAAAATGGAAGCATATGGTGCTCCAAAACCAATTACCAGTTTCGTTATTCCAATTGGGTATTCATTTAATCTCGATGGTTCTACGCTTTATCAAAGTATTGCGGCTATTTTCATTGCACAACTTTATGGCATTGATTTAAGTATTACTCAGCAAGTGATTTTAGTACTTACCTTAATGATTACCTCTAAAGGTATTGCAGGTGTTCCAGGCGTGTCCTTTGTGGTTCTACTTGCAACGCTTGGTAGTGTTGGGATTCCACTTGAAGGCTTGGCATTTATTGCAGGTATTGACCGTATTTTAGATATGGCACGTACTGTATTAAACGTGATTGGTAACGCCTTGGCTGTT
This sequence comes from Acinetobacter sp. ANC 5054, assembly GCF_002135295.1. Lineage (GTDB taxonomy): Bacteria > Pseudomonadota > Gammaproteobacteria > Pseudomonadales > Moraxellaceae > Acinetobacter. The sequence goes on from NZ_NEGG01000002.1 coordinate 286,604, forward strand.
CTTGTGATCAGCAAATGGGAAGGTCAATTTGATTATGAAAAGCAAAAGAATTATTTTGCTTTGCTTGTTGGCGAAACAGCCGCTCCTGTTAGCGCTGAATTGGACAACGTTTCAGCACCATCATCAAATCAGGATGATCACGACAAGCATATGAACAATGCATCGTAATTAATTTTTTAAAAAAAAGGACGCCAAAGCGTCCTTTTTTTATCTTTAAATTTTGATAATTCAAAGCATTTTTTAAGTATCAATATTACGTATAGTCAATTAACTAGATGTACTGTGCTGCACATCTACCCACAATCCTACAACGTCATCCCCACCTTCATGCCCTTGGTAAACTACGGAGAGCAGCACTATCTCTTCTGGATAGATATAAGCATAATCAATTTTAGTAATTTCACCAGCGGACTGTTCATCTATCTGCGCCACTGCAACAATTTCAGCTTGATCTAAAAAGTAATTCGGCAAAATCCCATAAACATGATTTAAAGCATCAGGATTCTGCAAGAAAGCTGCTCTCACATTCGGCTCAACCAGAGCCATAATTTTCTCACTATTTCGATCAATTAAAGCTTCAAACAAAATTGCCGATTTACTATTTTGCTGTGCACTGGCTGCAATCATCATCATTCCACTATACTTTTACTCTTTTTTTACTGTAGCACAATGCCGCGCTTAAACATGTATTCATACCATTCTGTAAGCTTATTTACCCTCTTAGCATTGTTGTCTATACCTCCATTCATTACCATGCCATCCAATATTCCAATCCCTAAAAGCAGGTTTTTTCTGCAATAAAAAAGGACACCTCAGCATCCTTTAAATTTTGGATTTTTATTCTATTGAATCCTACAAAAACAGCGAATTTAGTTCTAAATTTTCTCACCAAAAACAGAAACGCTTAAGTCTCGAATTTTGTCACTGCCGCCTGCTTTATCAAAGCTGACATCATACTGAACCAAGTTCTTTTCATATGCATATTCATAGGTCACCGTATATTTACTTGGCTGACCTGTAGATTTCACCATTTTTTTTGCCACAATTTTCTTAGTTTTATACTCTGCTTTAGGCAAGCCGCGTGCAAATTTATGCATCTGTTTTTCATTGCCATTAAACTTTGCCTGCAGTTCTGGTTCTAAGCGCGTCATTAACTGATCAAAATTCTGTGCACGCAAATCATCATAGGCACTTTGTGCGGCCTGAGCTTGAGATGTGCTTGGATCTGGCAGCGCATTCATTGCCTGCTGTCCCATTTTGTCACAACCGCTTAGCGCCAACACAGACGCCAATAACACATAATTTCGTTTTAACATCTTTATCTATTACCTATATTTTTGACTAAGCACCTTGCCGAGATAGAAAAAAGGACGCCGTAGCGCCCTCTTTATCAAATCAAAAACTTAGTCTTCTTCAGGCTCATTCAAGTCTGATTCATTTTCAGTTTGATCCATAATTGTTGAATCACCGACCAATTGCTCAGTTTCAATTGCATCCACTTCTTCAAAAGTGTCGTCTTCTTCCACTGCTTCAATTGATACAACACCTACAAGTAGTTCTTCATTACCTAAACGGATTAGACGAACACCTTGGGCATTACGACCAGTCTGAGCCACTTCTGCTGCACGCGTACGTACTAAAGTACCGCCATCAGAAATCAGCATCAATTCTTTTGTCTCATCGATAGCAACTGCACCAACCAACTGACCGTTACGCTCAGAGGTTTTAATGGCAATAACACCTTTACCGCCACGTTTTTTGGTTGGGAAGTCATCTACAGGAGTACGTTTACCATAACCATTTTCAGAAGCACAAAGGACTTCACCAGTTTCTGGAACAACGACCAATGACACAATGCGGCTGATCAGTGTTGAATCTGAATTATCTTCATCATCTGAATCTACTTCAGCGTCGTCAGCCTCTTCTGCTTGAGCAGCTGCACCAATGGTGACACGCATACCACGTACACCCTTCGCAGAACGACCCATTGAACGTACATCAGTTTCTGCAAAACGAATTGCTTTACCTTCGTTTGAGAACAACATAATTTGCTGTTCGCCGTCGGTAATCGCCACACCAATTAAGGTATCGTCGCCATTCAATTCGATTGCACGAAGACCATTTGAACGAACATTTGAGAATTGCTCAAGTTCGACACGTTTAATCGTACCGTATTCTGTTGCCATGAATACGTAGAAATTTTTACGTACCGCTTCGGCTTGTTGTGCAAAATCATTGATGATTTCGTCATCAAGATCAGTCGTAGAAAGTTCTAGACCAAGCTGTTTCAACTGAATGCGTAATGAATCAGATAAATCATCTGCGCCATCTTCAGATTCAGCCAATGCTGCTTCAAGTTCAACAAAATGACCATTGATCACTTCATTCGTTCGAAGTTGAGCGCCATTTGCTTTCACAAATGCTTTAAAGTCAGCCAAACGTTCTTTGAATTTCTTCGGTGCATCAACTACCGGTAAAATCGCGGTAATTGTTTCGCTTTCGTCCAGTGGCAATAAGTTCACCATTGGGCGACCTTTAGCACCACGAGATGCCTGAGGTACTTCATACACTTTCAAGCGGTACACTTTACCTACGTTAGTAAAGCAAAGTACAGTCGCATGGTTCGATGTCACAATCAGATGTTGAATGTAATCATCTTCTTTCATTGAAGTTGCAGACTTACCACGTCCACCACGGCGCTGTGCTGCGTAGTCTGACAATGGTTGAGTTTTTGCATAACCTGATTTAGAAACGGTCAATACCATTTGCTCTTCAGGAATTAAATCTTCACGAGAGAAATCAATACGTGATTCAACGATGTCTGTACGACGTGCATCACCATATTGTTGAAGGATTAATGCTAATTCTTCACGAATCACATTCATCAACAAATTAAAGTCATTCAAGATCGCTGTGTATTCAGCAATTTGAGCTAAAATTTCGCTATATTCCGCTTGTAACTTGTCTTGTTCTAGACCTGTTAAACGGTGTAAACGTAACTCAAGAATCGCGCCAACTTGCGTTGGAGAAAGACGGTAAACATCACCATCAATACCAAACGGACGGCTCTTATCTTCGCCTTCAATTTCATCAGGACGTACAGACACTGCACCTGCTTTTTCAAGGAGTGCAGCAACACCACCAGCAGCCCACTCACCTGCTTGTAAACGCTCACGCGCCTCGCTCGGGTTTGCAGATGTTTTGATGGTTTCAATAATTTGGTCGATGTTGGCTAATGCAACGGTCAAACCTTCTAAGATATGACCACGTTCGCGTGCTTTGCGCAATTCAAACATCGTACGACGTGTAACCACTTCTTGGCGATGTCGAATGAATGCAGCAATAATATCTTTTAAGTTCATCAACTTCGGTTGGCCATTGTCTAGGCAAACCATGTTGATGCTGAAAGAGTTTTCTAACTGAGTATTTTGGAAAAGGTTATTTACAATCACTTCAGCGTTTTCACCACGCTTCAAATCAATTGCAATACGCATCCCGTCTTTATCTGACTCATCACGAAGTTCAGAAATACCTTCAAGCTTTTTCTCTTTCACTAACTCAGCAATACGCTCAATGGTTTTCGCTTTGTTAACTTGATATGGAATTTCAGTGAAGACAATCGTGCTACGGCCCGTTTTTTGGTCTTCTTCAATGTGATATTTACCACGAATATGCAAACGGCCTTTACCTGTACGGTAAGCATCAACAATGCCTGATTTACCGTAAATGATACCGCCTGTCGGGAAGTCAGGACCAGAAATGTGTTCCATCAACCCTTCAATGCTGATTTGCGGGTTATTGGCATAGGCCAAACACGCATTAATGACTTCTGTCATGTTATGCGGTGCCATATTGGTTGCCATACCGACAGCAATACCTGCAACACCGTTAATCAACAAGTTTGGTACGCGCGTTGGCATAACCTGTGGAATACGTTCAGAACCGTCGTAGTTGTCTTCCCACTCTACGGTATCTTTTTCAAGATCAGCCAATAGTTCGTGAGTTAATTTACGCATACGGACTTCGGTATAACGCATTGCTGCTGCACTGTCACCATCGACAGAACCGAAGTTACCCTGACCATCAACCAACTGATAGCGTAAGCTGAAATCCTGAGCCATACGAACAATTGTTTCGTATACAGCTGAGTCACCATGTGGGTGATATTTACCGATGACGTCACCGACTACACGGGCAGACTTTTTGTAAGCTTTGTTGTAGTCATTGCCCAATTCGTGCATTGCAAAAAGCACACGACGATGAACAGGTTTAAGACCATCTCGGACATCTGGCAAAGCACGTGAAACAATCACGCTCATTGCATAATCGAGATATGAGCTCTTCAGTTCATCCTCAATGGCAATCGGTCTAATTTCCGATACGCTCATGCATACTCCTTGTTATACAAGCAGAATTCTGCCCGCATTTATATATCGTAAAACCTGTAAAAATTGGTTCGAAATATTGAACCAATATTAAAAATCAAGTCGGACAGTATAGCATAAATAGCCACGTTTTTGTGCCAAACATCTTGCACTATAACCATGATTTTTTGTATTTAATTCATCCAATTTTCAAAATACACACAATAAAAAAGCCGCATATTCTAGCGGCTTTTTGGGGATCGAAATCCATGCAAAATAAATGTGATTTATATCACTCTTTATAAAATTGTAAGCTATGCAGCTCATCGAAAACATGATCTTGTTGCATGATCGGATAAGCAACCAAAAACAATCCAATAATTAGTGGAAATTCATAAACTTCCTCGATTAAATCTTTGTACATCATGTCATGCAAGAAAAACGGTGCCAGATAACGGCTATGTTCAACCGCATCAGATACGACTAAACCTACGACAACCAATAGGACTGCCCAAAAGGACAAATGGACTGTTTTAAACTTATGCGCAATCTCAGCACGTAAATGTGGTGAAAACAGCATGAAAACCACTGGCGCGATCATCAAGACTGAAATCATGCGGAAATATGGTTTAGGGATATCTGGAAAATAATCACGTCCCCAACTGATACTGCGACCAAAGAGCAGTAACCACCAAGCAACAGCCCAAAGCCAAAATTGTTTTTTACCATCTTCCATTTCAAGTGGTCGAAGATAAAAGAAACTAAACACACCAAAGAAAAGCAATAGCAATGCTTGGACTGATTCAACTGCTGTGACAGTCATTCCATCAAATAAAGGGAAAGAAATATTTTGCAAAAAAGGAAAAAGCAAACAGCAGATCATCAGTACCAATGCACTCACTGGTAACTGAAAATCGAATTTCACAGGGAGACTCCGCCTAAAATGGCAAGATCAATAAAAAAGCAATGTTAACATAAAACATACAAAGCTTTAAGCTTCTTTTAAGTTTCGCTCATTAGTTAAATAACAGACCAACCCTGGTTTTATAAAAAATGTATTCAAGATATTGTTTTTAAATATTTTATTTAATTCTTATAGTGCTAAGCACAAAGGCAATTTACATTCTAATTGTAGCTACCCTAATTTTCTAAGCCCAATAAAAAACGCCCCTAGGCTAAGCAAAAAATAAATACTTTTCTGCTAGCCCAAGAGCGTTTTGAGTACGATGTACCTAAATTAGATTTTTGAAACTAATTCAGGAACAACAGTATTCAAATCACCGACTAACCAGTAGTCAGCTACTGCATTAATTGGTGCTTCTTCGTCTTTGTTGATCGCTACGATCACTTTAGACTCTTTCATACCTGCCAAATGCTGAATCGCACCTGAGATACCGACAGCGATATACAGTTCTGGCGCAACGATTTTACCCGTTTGACCTACTTGCATATCGTTTGGTACGAAGCCAGCATCTACTGCAGCACGTGACGCGCCTTGAGCAGCACCAAGCTTGTCCGCTAATGGGTCAAGTACAGTGTGATAGTTTTCACCTGAACCTACACCGCGACCACCAGATACGACAATACGAGCAGCTGTTAATTCTGGACGTTCAGATTTAACGATTTCTTCGTTAATGAACTTAGAAATACCCGCATCACCAGCAGAAGCCAAAGCTTCAACTGCAGCAGAACCGCCTTCCGCAGCAACTGCATCAAATGCAGTACCACGTACAGTTGCAACAACGATTGATTCGTCAGATTGAACTGTAGCAATTGCGTTACCTGCATAGATAGGACGCTTGAATGTATTTGCTGAATCTACTGCAGTAATGTCAGTGATCATGCTTACATCAAGAAGTGCAGCTGCGCGAGGCAGAATGTTTTTACCAGTTGTTGTAGACGCAGCAAGAATGTGCGAATAGCCAGAACCGATAGAAGCAACTAACTTCGCTACGTTTTCAGCCAATTGGTTTGCATAAGCTGCGTCGTCAGCTAACAATACTTTGCTTACGCCCGCAACTTTAGCCGCTTGGTCAGCAACAGCTTGTGCGCCTGAACCAGCTACCAATACAGTGATATCACCACCGATTTTTTGCGCTGCAGCAACAACGTTTAAAGTTGCACCGTTTAGTGCTTTGTTGTCGTGCTCAGCGATAACTAAAATACTCATGATTTTATCCTTCTGTATTAGATCACTTTCGCTTCGTTTTTCAATTTTTCTACAAGCTCGTCTACAGACTT
>NZ_NEGG01000020.1 GCF_002135295.1 Acinetobacter sp. ANC 5054
CCGCCGCTAGGTCCAGTAGCAAGCTACCTTTCCCCGCTCGACTTGCATGTGTTAAGCCTGCCGCCAGCGTTCAATCTGAGCCATGATCAAACTCTTCAGTTTAAAATCAATAGTACCTTAAAAGGGTACCAATCTTGGCTCATCAATTTTCTGACAAATATTTCTCAAATAAACTTCGAGTAATTTCTACCATCAATCAATGAAAATAATTTCGACTGATCAACTAGTAAAAATCCACACAAGTTGTTCTTCATAATCTCTTAATGATCTTTCTAACATCTCGTCAATGCTAGAAGCTGGACTTCAATAAACTCAACAACTCAACGCTTCGCGTTTCGTTCGTTTCCGTCTATCTCGTCGGTATGGTGCTCATTATAGGGCAATTTCTTACACGTGCAAGTGCTTTTGACTCACAACAATCACGAGTGTTTTATTTTTATGCACCAAAACAGAACACATCTCACTCAAATAATACATAAGCACATGATATTTATCAAAAATATCATGTGAAATTAAATTTTAAATATTTTGCTTAGTTTTTTGCGGGCGCTGTTTTAATCACCACACTATTAATAATTACAGGTGAAACTGGCACATTTTGATGCATACCATGGTTTGCAGTTGACACTTTGGTAATTTTATCGACGATATCCATACCTTTAGTGACTTTACCAAACACAGCATAGCCAGCATTCATTGCACTTTTATTAAGAAAGTCATTATCAACTACATTGATAAAGAATTGACTGCTTGCTGAATCTGGATGATTCATTCTTGCCATAGCCAATGTGCCACGGGTATTTGATAAACCATTATAAGATTCGTTTTTAATGGCAGCCTTCGTCGGCTTTTCTTGCATAGTTGCATCCATACCACCACCCTGAATCATAAAACCAGGAATAACACGGTGGAAAATGGTACCGTTATAAAAATTCGCCTTAGCGTAGTCTTCAAAGTTCTTGGCTGAAATTGGTGCTTTATCATTAAAGAGTTCGATTTCGATATTGCCTTGATTGGTTTTCATTTCTACAAGGGTATTGGCTGCCCAGCTACTTAAACTTAGGGTTGTCGCTGTGATTGCTATTAAAGCCTTTTTTAACATTTGCTAACTCTTCTGATTCATGTCGTACTTGTTATTGACTGTATATTAGTCTGTGATGATTAAAAAGTCGTTATTCTGCCATTATTAAAATGAGAAAAAGTGATGACACTATGCAATGTGGAAAATTCGAAAATTGAACATTTCCCACCTTGGCATTTACAAGGTGATGCTTTTATTTTGAATTATTGGATTTCTCCTTCTTTTATTCAACAAGCGCAGGCTTTTCGTTTAGCCCCCTCTCCACTTGGACGAGTTGTACAAGTACTTTTGGTCCGCTATCACGAATCCCCTGTTGGGCCTTATGATGAACTACTGATTATGGATCATCCATTGCTCAGTAAAAAAAGGCTAAGCTCAATTCCTAAAATATATGTTTCAACTGAGGCTTCAGTGGTACATGGACAAAACTTATGGGGTATTCCTAAAGAACTGGCTAAGTTTGAATGGCAACAACATGAGCAAGAGCTTGTGTGTATCGTGCAGTTTCAACAGCAAAAAATGCAAATACATTTAAAGAAAACCCGTGGCACACGTTCTTTTTATATTAATAGTCATCATGTACCAGCCTCTATGTTAAAAATACAGCAAGCATGGCAAGGTAAACGTTATCAATTTTCGCCCCAATTTAGAGGTCGTATTCGTAAACTTGCCAATGTGCATTGGGAAAATACCCAAGCCATTTTTCCTGATTTTTCGCAAGCTCGATTATTACAAAGTTTTTATGTACCCACCTTTAATTTGGTCTTTCCGCAAGCAACCATTAAAGATAAGTAAATTGGCACTAAAATAAAAAAGGTGTTTCACGTGAAACACCTGTATAAAGAATTGAATCGATCAAATTAATTTAGCTGTGCTTATCCCAAAACTTACGGAATTTTTCACTGGTCTCAATCAGATATTTTTTCGCACGATGTGACACTGGTGTTAAGTTGATGAAGCCATGTGTTTGATCGGTATATTCTTGATAAAACACTTTCACACCTTGCTGGCGCAGCTTATGCGAATAAATTTCACCTTCATCGTGTAATACGTCATGTCCAGCGGTAATCAGATAGGTGGGAGCAATGCCTGTGAGCTGACCATAGGTCGGTGAAATTAATGGGTCATCCAATGCAACATCGTGCTTGTTTGCATAGAGCTCAGTAACCGTATCAATATCTTGTTCAGTTAAGACCAATCCATCTTTATATGCATAGAAAGATGGATGACGACTTTTAAAATCCACGACTGGATAAATTAATAATTGAGCTTGAGGTGCAAACACTTTTTTTGCACTACGCTGCGCCACTACAGTTGCAATATTACCGCCAGCGCTATCCCCTGCGACCGCAATTCGATTTTTCAAAATTTTAAATTGACGACTATTTTGATAAGTCCACGCTAATGCATCTTCACAAATTTGAATTAATTGAGCAGGACTAGCTTCAGGTGACAACGGATAATCAATACTGAGCACTTGCGCTTTGGCATGTACAGCCAATAATCGACATGCTTCATCATGCGTAGCTAAACTGCCGACAACAAAGCCGCCGCCATGATAAAACACGATCATCGGTAATTTTTTATTCGGTGCAGGATGATAATGCCGCGCAAACACCGTTCCACTTTGCAATGGTAAGCGAATATCTTGAATTTGTTTTACTGTAGTTGGCTTTGACTTAATCGAGTCCATTTGAAGTTCAAACAGCTTTCGAGACTTTTGATAATCTTCGGTAACAAAACCTGACTTTCCTTGTTTGAGCTGGGCAGCCATCATGCACTTCACCAGCGGATCGAGCTGAGGGAAAATAAAAGGATAGTCGAGTCGTTTAGCGAGGCTTTCTTTTGCAAAATTTGGCAGTCGATCCAGTAAACGTGCAGCCGTACCTTGGCCTTTATCTTTGAAATTTTTTAATGATTCATTTAAAGCAAACATGCCATATCCTTAGATTTATGCTCTTCATACTTTCTACATGATCATGGGCTAATGTGACCAATTTCACATACAAGTCTCAACATCAATATACATAGTACAGACTCAGTTAAGCTAATCTTCTTTTATAGAGTTGTCATTGACAATTTACCTGCGTTTCATGGGTTGATTTTGCTAACCCAGTTTAGATAAAGGACACCGACCATGGCTAAAAAAATAATTCTTCTGTCCATTGCAACCGCATTTTTGGCAGTAGGCTGCGTCGCATTTCCTGAAGATGGTTACTATGATGGACGTTATGATCAGCGTTACGACAGACGCTATGATCAGCGCTATGACAATCGTTATGATCGTCGCTATGACAATAACCGTTATGAGCAAGATCGTCATGCATGGGAGCGTCAGCAACAGCAACGCAACCGTTTGGAACTAGAGCGAAAAAAACAGCAGCTCGATCAACGTAACTGGGAACAAAACCGCAAAAACCAGCAAGAATGGGAACGTCGGAATAACCAGTTAGAACGTCAACGTATAGAACAACAACGTAAACGTGCTGATGACGATCGCCGTAAACGTGTAGAACAAGATCGTCAAAAAGCCAATAACGAGCGTCAGCGTATTGAGCAACAGCGCCAAAAAGCTGCCGAACAACGCAATAAACGCGTAGAGCAGGAACGTAAGCAACGTCATGATCAAATCAAAAAAGTTTCAGATCAACAACGTAAAGCAGCTGAAGATCGACGCAAAGCATGGGAAAACCGTCGTTAAACCTAAACGTTAGATGGTCATTCTAAAATTGAAAAAGCGTATCCTTGGATACGCTTTTTTTATTGAGCTTGATTTGCTCATTCATTAACAACTCATTTTGCGATGCTGATTATTTCCCATATCCATAAAAAATAGACAGAAGAGGCATCCTATCTCCTGTCTATTCTTTTAATGACTATATATAGGTTCACGAACCTAATGCATCGCATCCATTATTGTTGTTGACCAGCAGGCTGCTCCGCAGAAGGAGTAGCAGGTGCTGACTGAATTTCAGCCCCTTGTGCTGAAGGATCGGCTTGTACCACAGCGCCAGATTGTTCAGATGTTGCTGTTGCTTCAGCACCTGTGGTCACTTGTGCAGTTTCGGGTGATTCCACCGTTTCTTGTGATGAACAACCGACTGCGACTCCACCAAAACCCATCAACGCTAAAAGAATTAAACCAGTTTTCTTCATCTTAAATATTTCCTTAAATTAATACTTAAAAAGCAAAGCTCATCTTTGCCGGAACCATAATGGAAAATTATTTTGTGAACTTCCCACCTTCTCAGTTGTAGTTTTGACAGGGGGAAGTACGGCTTATGAAATTTTTTATTAATTTAATCATCTGAGGCATCTTGCACGCTTTCAAATCAGAAAGATGAGTAACTACATTGTTTTATATGTTTTTTTTCAAAAAATATTGGTATAGACACATTTCATAATGATTCATGAGCAAAAACATATCCCAACAAAAAGCTGCTGCTTCGTTACCTAAGTTTTTGTTTTTATAAATTTAAGGCAAAAAAAAGCCTGCTTATGAGATAAGCAGGCTATGAAAAACACATTTCAAAATATCAGGAGAAACTACAGCGATAGAATCTAAAAACAATATTAATCAATTGATCATTATTTGAGAAATACTTTATAAAGCTGACATTAATAGCTTTTATGTATAATTATTAACCAGCTCAATATTGCGACAAAAAAAAAATGCTGATCCTTGGGGAATCAGCATAAAAAACATGTCTAAATTTGGTGGTCGTCACCATACCCCCTCTCTCCAACGGATATGGTCACTTCCAATAACTAGATTATGAACAAAATCATGAATAATGAGAAACCGTAAAAATGCATCAACAATATTCAACATTCCGATTAATATACACATAATCATTCAAATCAATAATTTATAATTTCATATATTTAATTTAAATCCATTCAATCATTTCACTTTAAATACTTTAATTGGTGAAAAAACGTGAATTAATCGCTGACTTCGCTTGAATTTTTAGCTGATGCCCCGATTTCTTCTATTAATCATGAATTCAAAACGCATGGCAGTTCTGCAATGAAGTCGTTTGAACGCTTAGCTATAAGGACTGAACATGTTTAAGAACCCATTTAAACGGAGTAAATCAATGGCGACTGAGCAAAATCAAGAAGCTCAAGATCTTCAACCCGAGCAAGCAACAGAACAACAAGCCGCTCAAGCTGAGACTGAGCAAACTGAAGTTACCGTTGAATCTTTGCAAGAACAGATTGCTCAACTTGAAGGCGACTTAAAGTTAGAGAAAGCGCGTACAGCCAATGCTGTGTACGAAGCACAAAAAAGTGTAGAACGTATTCAACGTGAATCTGAAAAACATAAAGACACTGTTTTAGAAAAGTTTGCTAAACAGTTGTTAGATTCAGTCGATAACCTTGAACGTGCGATTGCTGCGGCAGGCGAAGAAAAATCTGCTTTGTCTGAAGGGGTTGAACTTACCCTTAAATCATTGCTTACCACACTTGAAAAATTTGGTGTGGTTGCAGTGGATACCGCGAACGGTTTTAACGCTGACTTACATCAAGCTGTTGGCATCGACCCAACTGCAAAAGCCAACGAAATCGGCACAGTTTTACAAAAAGGCTATAGCCTAAATGGTCGTTTATTACGTCCAGCAATGGTTATGGTTGGCGCATAAGCCCAATATTTTTGAGTGCTTATAAAAAATTTTCCTGAAATTTACTTGAAAATTTTTGATTGGCTCTCATATCGGATAACAAGTAAATCCCTTTTTATTTCCCTTTGAGAAAGGGAAGAATTTGGGAATAAAAGAATTTTAGAGGAAACATCCAAATGGCGAAAATCATTGGTATTGACTTAGGTACTACTAACTCTTGCGTAGCAGTACTTGAAGGCGACAAAGTTAAAGTAATCGACAACGCTGAAGGCGCTCGTACAACTCCATCTATTATTGCGTATAAAGATGGCGAGATCCTTGTCGGTCAATCTGCTAAACGTCAAGCAGTAACAAACCCTAAAAACACATTATTTGCAATCAAACGTTTGATCGGTCGTAAGTACCAAGACCAAGCTGTGCAAAAAGATATCGGTCTTGTACCTTACAAAATCATCAAAGCTGACAATGGCGATGCTTGGGTTGATGTAAACGACAAGAAACTTGCACCACAACAAATCTCTGCTGAAATCTTGAAAAAGATGAAAAAAACAGCTGAAGATTACCTAGGCGAAACAGTAACTGAAGCTGTTATTACTGTTCCTGCTTACTTCAACGATGCTCAGCGTCAAGCAACGAAAGATGCTGGTAAAATTGCTGGTCTTGAAGTTAAACGTATCATCAACGAACCAACTGCTGCTGCACTTGCGTTCGGTATGGACAAAAAAGAAGGCGACCGTAAAGTTGCTGTATACGACTTGGGTGGTGGTACTTTTGACGTATCAATCATCGAAATCGCTGACCTTGATGGCGACCAACAAATCGAAGTATTGTCTACTAACGGTGATACATTCCTTGGTGGTGAAGACTTCGATAACGCGTTAATCGAGTTCTTAGTTGAAGAATTCAAGAAAGAACAAAGCGTAAACTTGAAACAAGATCCGCTTGCTCTTCAACGTTTAAAAGAAGCTGCTGAAAAAGCAAAAATCGAGCTTTCTTCTTCTAACGCAACTGAAATCAACCTTCCGTACATCACTGCTGATGCGACTGGTCCTAAACACTTAGTGATCAACGTAACACGTGCGAAACTTGAAGGTTTAGTTGCTGACTTAGTTGAACGTACAATCGAGCCTTGCCGTATCGCGCTTAAAGATGCTGGTCTTTCGACTTCGGACATCTCTGACGTAATCTTGGTGGGTGGTCAATCACGTATGCCAATGGTTCAACAGAAAGTTCAAGAATTCTTCGGTCGTGAGCCACGTAAAGACGTGAACCCTGACGAAGCTGTGGCAATGGGTGCTGCGATTCAAGGTGCTGTACTTTCAGGTGATAAAACTGACGTACTTCTTCTTGACGTAACTCCATTGACTCTTGGTATCGAAACAATGGGCGGCGTGTTAACAGCAATCATCGAGAAAAACACCACGATTCCTGCGAAGAAATCTCAAGTGTTCTCAACTGCTGCGGACAACCAACCGGCTGTAGACATTTCTGTGTTCCAAGGTGAACGTAAAATGGCTCAGCAAAACAAATTGTTAGGTAACTTCCAATTAGGCGATATCCCACCTGCTCCACGTGGTGTGCCACAAATTGAAGTATCTTTCGATATCAACGCTGATGGTATCTTGAAAGTATCTGCAAAAGACAAGAGCACTGGTAAAGAGCAATCAATTCAAATTAAAGCAAACTCAGGTTTGAGCGATGCTGAAATTGAAGCGATGATCAAAGATGCTGAAGCGAATGCTGAAGAAGACCGTAAATTTGAAGAGCTTGCAAAAGCACGTAACGAAGCTGATGCTTTAGTTTCTTCTTCACAAAAAGCGGTTAAAGATCTTGGCGAACAAGTATCTGCTGACGAAAAAACTGCGGTTGAAACTGCTGTAGCTGAACTTGAAGCTTCTACCAAAGAAAATGACGTAGAAGACATCAAAGCAAAAACTGAAGCGCTTCAAAACATCATCATGCCTATTACTCAAAAGGCATATGAAGCTGCACAAGGCCAAGGTGGCGCTGAAGGTTTCGACCCGAACGCATTCCAAGGCGGTGAAGGCCAACAGCAAAAAGCGGACGATGGCGTTGTAGATGCTGAGTTCACTGAAGTGAAAGATGACAAAAAATAATTTGTCAGCTTAACTGAAAAAGACCGCGCGAAAGCGCGGTTTTTTTATGCTATTTTTCATTATCTTTAAAATAAAACATAATTTACATGAAAAATTTTATCAAGCTTTTGCTCTTAGCTGCGGGAATGTCTGTGATATTGCATTATCCGATGGGTAATCTATTAATCATTCTGCCTTCAAACATACGATTATCCCCTCTCAATGATCTACAAATTATGGGACTTGATGCGGCCTTCATACTTGGACTCATCATAAGTTGCCTAATTTTATATATGTTTAATATTCAGCAGCGCTACATGTGGAGCTTAGGATTTATCTCACTATTGATCGGCATTATTTTTTATACTTTAGCTCAATGTTTTAAACTCGAAATATCGATCTATAGTTTGGAAAACGTTAAAGAATATGGATTTAATTTCAAATATCTCATTGAATTGATTTTTTTCATATTTATCTCTATAGGATTCATTCTTATTTATAAATCCAATTTACCAGCCAAATTAACTGGAAAAAAAGCGTAATGCTGTTGTTAAGACAACGCTAAAATTTCAAGATGGTAAATATTTGACTATGACGTGGACAAAATTCAAGCTAAATTAAAACCCTATTATTGTGTTCATTTACTATGCGCATTGTCTCAGCACTCATAACGGTGGTGATACTGTATTTAGCTTATTTACAGTTTCAAGTTAGATCCCATCCACAGCTTCGCTTTAATTCTGCGTGGGATCGAATATCCCATCCTTTCGACACACGATTACGCTTTCGTGTTGCAGACGTCGACCCACGCTTTGGTTTAACCCAACAACAGGTGATTCAGCTCACTAAAGAAGCTACTGAAATTTGGCATGCAGGTACCCTAAAACCCCTATTTGTCTATGATCCACAGGCGAATTTGACCATCCATTTAATTTTTGACGAGCGTCAAGAACATTACAATGCTTATAAGCAAGCACAGCAGCAATTAAATATCGAGAAAACACGTAATGATCTTCATGCAGAAAATTTAGCAAATAGCCGTAGAGGTTTAGAAAGCCAAGAGCAGCAACTTCGTTCGCGCAAAGCCTATATACAGGCAGAAATCCTACGTTTATCGCAGGAGCGAATGAGTTGGAGTCGAACTGAACATGCGAGTGGGACGAATCTACAACGTATTGAAAGTGAACTGCATCAAGTCAAACAGCAAGCCCTTCAATTAGACCGTGAAATTGATGCGTTTAATCAACAAAATGATCATTTCAATCAGCAAATTTCCAGTTTCAATCAACAAATCGATCATTATAATGCTGGCGTGATTCAAGCCAGTCAACGCTTCCCTGCCCGAGAATTTCACAAAGGCGTATTTATGGGTGATCAGATTCAGATTTATCAATTTGATGCCGAAGATGACTTACGTCTCACGCTAGCACATGAATTAGGGCATGCGCTTGGACTTGGTCATCACAATGATCCAACGGCACTGATGTATCCGCTCTTAGGAAAGCAACAATTAGAAAACTTTAAATTAATGCCTGCAGATCAAAGTTTACTGTACGCACGCTAGAAGGAAGCACTGTAAAATAAAAAAAGCCAGCATTGCGCCGGCTTTTTCACTGCTTTGAAACGGATTACACTGCGGCAGTCAACATGACTTCAACCAAAACTTGTGGACGGGCTAAATCCGCCTGCAGCGCTGCGCGTGCAGGGGCAGCGCCTTCCGGTAGCCAGGCTTCCCAGCATTCATTAAACGCAGCAAAATCATCAGCGATATTTTTAATCCAGATCTGAGCAGTTAAAATACGGCTTTTATCACTTCCAGCCTGTTCCAGCAGCGCATCAATTTTTGCCAATACTTCCAGTGTCTGCTGTTTGGCATCTGTATCCAAAGTTGTTGGCACTTGGCCTGACACATAAACTAAACCGTTATGCACTACACAACCGGCCAAACGGGCATTTGCGCCAATACGCTGAATATCATGACTCATCTTATTTCTCCATTGTTAAACCATCTAATACGATCGGCGATTCACCACGACTAATGAGATGTGAAATCACCATAGCGCTGCCAGCTGCCAGCGTAAAGCCCAAGCTGCCCTGTCCAATATTTGACCATAAATTATCATATTTCGTGCGCCCTAAAATAGGCGGGCCTTTTGGCGTAGACGGACGCAAGCCGCTCCATTCCTGAGCAGTATTGATACCTTCTAATTCAGGGAAGGTCTTGCTTACCGTTTCTTTCAAAGCGTCCATGCGCGCTTTGCGGATGTAAATATCCTGATAGCCGATATCGACCATAGCCGCAATACGCAGCTGATCGCCGAGTTTCGCATAGACAATTTTGTGGGCGTAGTCTGTCACGCTGATGCTCGGCACAATATGCGCCTGCTGCGGGAACGGCAGCGTCAAGCTGTAGCCTTTTAAGGGATAAACCGGTACCGAAATTCCGGCCAGATCAAAAATTTGAGTGCTTCCATTGCCGGCAGCTACCACAAATTCATCCGCTTTGATGCGCCCTTTGCTGGTTTCTATTTCAGTAATTTTGCTGTTTTCAGCAAAGAAGTCTGTCACTTTATGCTCATACAGGCAGCTGAAATCGGGACTTTTTTCGAGTTCTTTATGCAGCGCCAAACAGAACTTGTAACAATCTGCAGTTTCATCATCTGGTGTGTAAATTGAGCCGACCAGCTGAGATTCAATGCCTTTTAATGCCGGTTCAACCCGAACGGTTTCTTCACGTGATAAAGCCTGCTGTACGCTTGGATCAATGCCCGCGGCAGCTTTTTTAAAGGCTTTCGGATCACGGTGGATCACCATTTTTCCGGATTTCACCCAGCAAAAACTATCAATTTGACTGCGCCATTTTGCCATGATGTTTTGGCTGTACAGCGACAAGCGTAGGATATGGCTGCCGTTGAGAATATTGTCTTTGCGGTTGCACACCATGAGAAACTGCAGCATCCAAGACCATTGAAATGGCGACAGGTTCAATTTGAAGTTGAGCGGAGAATGCGCTTTGCCCAACCATTGCAACGCTTGAAAC
This sequence comes from Acinetobacter sp. ANC 5054, assembly GCF_002135295.1. Classification (GTDB taxonomy): domain Bacteria; phylum Pseudomonadota; class Gammaproteobacteria; order Pseudomonadales; family Moraxellaceae; genus Acinetobacter. Next base: position 10,843 of record NZ_NEGG01000020.1, read on the forward strand.
GGCACGCCGGCATCCGCCAAAGGCGCGACATAGCGGTAGCTGAGCTGGCCGCCGTTGGCAAAACTTGTTTGACAGCCGACCTGATCATTTGCTTCGACTATTGTCACTTTATGGCCGGCTTGAATAAGTGCATATGCTGTACTTAGGCCAATTACCCCGCCGCCGATCACGGCTACATGCTTTTTCATGGTTCTGAGACATTCTTCCAAAAAACATTAGCATTAAAAAAGAAGAATTCTGCTTTAACAAATGAGTTTTTAGCGACTAGTCATAACTTTTAGTTAATTGCAGGAGTAATCAACCCGATTTCCGCTTTAATCAGCTCAATAAAATCTTCTGCGGCCTTGGCAGTACTGACATTGGCATTTCTTAAAATATAGATCGTGGTATATAGACGCGGTTTAATAGGGTGAATCATGTCTTTCGGCAATGAATAAGCTGCCGTGTAAATATCTGTGATGCTACAGCCCAGGCCCTGACGCACCAGTTCGCTGGCCATATAGTACGTCTGCACATTAACAATGCTATTGGTAAAGGTGCGGTATTTCGACACCACCTGCATCAGTGAATTTGAATCTGGCTGAATCCAGCGGTTTTCATCAATCGAATGAATATCCTGATTAGCATGCACTGGTTCTGAGTCAATATACACCAGCGGAATTTCTAAAATCGGCGTGGCGATAATGCCGTGCAGGGTTTGCGGCTGAAAGGTTACCGCAATATCAATTTCACGCTGCAGCAGTTTTTGCTCTAGCGCCAGCGTATGATCTGTGCCGATATTGACGAATACGCCCGGATATTTTTTCAGGAATTGAGCAGTCAACTTTGGTATAAGGCTAAGGCCTAAACTGGGCAGGCAGCCCAAAGTGATTTGCCCTTGAGGATTCTTTGCCAAATTGTAGGTCAGCTTGTTCAGCTCACTAATTTTGTCGTAAATCGGCTTAATTTCATCGTACAAAATATAAGCTTCTTTGGTCGGCTGCAACTTTCCTTTTACGCGCTTAAACAGTGCAAAACCAAGACGTTGCTCTGCATGTTTCAGCAGTTTGCTGGCTGCAGGTTGTGATATGCATAGTGCTGAGGCAGCTTCCGTAAGTGATCCAAAAAGCATCACGGAATAGAACATCTCAAGGTGTCTAAGGTTCATAATGTGGCGCATAACTTATAGTTATAGGTAATCTATTAGAATTCATTACTTAATGTCAATGAAGCCTTGTAAATTGTTGGAAAATTTTAAATCCAAACCAGGGAGCGGCATCTTTGCAAGCTGAGCAACCGGCAGCGTCCATGCCCGATATATGGACAACTAAGAATATCGCGCTGAGCGCAATTATTATTGTGAGTTTTGTGCTGGCATTTTATGCACGCGGCCTGCCTGTTGATCAGGTGGGATTAATCGGCCTGCTGCCGATTTTCGCTTTGGCGATCCTGACCGTGGTCGGTTTGGATATCGTCCTGTCTGTGATCATCGCCATTTTGGTCAGCGTGATCATGACTTCAACTGGGGTGCTTGAACTGGGCGCTATTTTGGCAAAATCCACCGGTTCATTTATTGCGACCGTTGGCTTAATCATTATGCTCGGCGCCGGCGTAGGCGAAGTCGCGTACCGGACTGGGGCTGCCCGTGAGCTGGTTAAATTCATCGTGAACCGAGTTGGTTTATCCAGTCAAAGCCGCGTCAAGTTCGGCATCATCATCTCCTCGATTGTAATTTGCGGCTCACTGGGCACCATGGCTGGAGGCAACGCAATCATTGTTGCGGTGGTTATTCCAATTGCGGCAGCAGTGGGCTTAACTCCGCCAACCGTGGCACTGCTGCTGATGATATCTGGCTCTATCGGGCTGTTCATTGGCCCATTTACGCCTAGCACAGTCACCATTTTAGAACTGGGCGGCTTAAGCTATCCACAATTCCTACTGACGTCTGCCCTGCCAATGAGTGTTGTCACACTGGGCGCCGGCTGGATTATGTCTTGCTATATCCAAAAATGGACGGCAGGCAAATACAGCTATAATGAAAATTTCCTGACGCAAAAAGAAAGCGAAGACCCTGAAACATTAAAACGCGGCAAACGCGCCGCATTTGTGTTTTTGGGCACGATTATCGCAATGGCAATCGTGGGCATCAGCTTAAAAGCAGGCTTCAGCTTTGCCATTATTGTGATGCTGACCGTTGCACTTTTAACTGGTTTGGTTGCCGGCCTGTCACCGAAACAGATTTTGGAAGCTTTATATGACGGCTGCGGCAAACTGGTCTGGATGTTCATTCTATACTGGCTGTACAACCCAATTTTAGAGCTGGTGGAAAAACTGAATGCTTACCAAACACTGCTGGACAGCGCGACGCCGTATTTGACCGGCTTAACCCCTGCCATGCTGTGTTTCGGTATTTTCCTATTCAACATCGTGGGGCATATTCCGGGTGCGGCGGTGGCGCAAATGACCTTTACAAATAAAATTTTCGGTCCGATTCTCGCTGCTCACGGCGTACCGCCTGCCGGCATTACAGCAGTGCTGCTGGCCAGCTCGCAAGTGGACTGGTTTGGCCCGTTTCCATCTTCAGACATGTTTGGCCAAATGGGTCTGGCGCGCTCCAGCCAGCTGAAATACATGCTTTACGGCGGCTGGGCCATTGTAGCCGCCAACGTCTGCCTGTTTGCAGTGCTGTTCCATATACTAACCTAAACTGTTAAAAAATTTAAAAAAGCGCCGAAACTCAGGCACTTTTTTGCCTACAGATTTTTTGAACCGAAATCCCTATTCATGTTAAGGTTAAGGCAAACATCTATTCAGACATCTTTGGAGAGCAATGTGAGTTACTACCATATCTTGATTGAAGTGAATGACCACATCAGCACGATTGAACAAACCCGAGATATTGAACTTTTTGATATCACAGAAATTCAACCTTACCTCCATGCTGTGCTGTTACCTTATTTCAATGAACAGTTAATTGAACTGGAAGATGAAAATCTTGAGTTTAAAGATGTATTACATCTCAAAGTAAAACAAACGCTGTTGCCCATCAATGATCTTATCGAAGAAGAGCAGCGCTTATTACCAAGTGATACGGACATTACCATTTCGGCTTATGAAATTTTTAATAATCATGAACTCAGCCAAGATGTGACCACCGTCATTTTAGATGTACTTGAAGCTTTAAAATTTGAAGCTTAAGCCCTTTTGCTTAGACATTAAAAAAGCCCTCAAATGAGGGCTTTTTTATGGCTCATCAGATCTATCTATTAGATTGAGAATGATGATCCGCAACCACAAGTCGTTGTTGCATTTGGGTTTTGTACCACAAAACGAGAACCTTCTAAACCTTCAAGATAATCAACAACTGAACCGACTAGATACTGATAGCTTAATGAATCCACTAACATTTTCACGTCTTCATTTACAAATTCAGCATCATCTTCGTTTTGGCTTTCTGCGAAATTAAAACCATAAGAGAAACCTGAACAACCACCACCAGTAACATAGACACGTAACATAAGGTCTTGGTTACCTTCGCTATCACGCAATTGGCGTACTTTATTGGCAGCATTGTCAGTCAGCACAAGTGCTTGAGCATTCATGATGGATTCCTCTGAGTCATTTGGATGTCTTTAAAAAAGAAAAGACCATATTTCAAGTATAACATACTCAATATATGGTCCGTCTTGGCAGTTTAAAGTTAAATCAGAGTATTTTTCTCAAGATTTAATTTAGACCTTATTTATAGTTCTCATCTTGAAGTGCGCATTCAAAGTTTTTCGGGTCTTGCTTACAACGGAATTGCCACAATAACTTCATCATACGTTTTTCATATACGCCACGTTTGGTTAAGTCGATACGCGCTTCTCGCATCATTTTTTGATAGCCAGCTTTATCTGCGTTTGGTACATCCATCCAATATTTTGACGGAATCTCCGACTTCATTTTCCCTAAAATAGTGAATGCACGTGGCAATTGAGTTTTTACCCAATCACGTGATTTTTGGCCATAACCTGCAGGAAATTTATCTGGGCGAATAATAATATTTCCAGTGACTTGTAAAATTGGATAATTCACAATCGCGCCTTTCGTGCCTAAACCTTTATGTAGCTCAAGTGGCTTAAATACCGCTGCTGGCGCACCAATAATATCGACTTGACCATTGTTGAACTTTGCACCAAAGTTAGTCACATCTGCACTCACCGCTTGTGCACCTACCTGCTGAACCATGATTTTCTGTGCTTCATCATAATCTAAGACTGCAATTTTCTTACCCGCCGCTTTGGCTACCGTGTTAATACTACGGTCATTTACCAAGAGATAAGCATCACCAACAGGAATGACACCGGCAACTTCATATTTGCCATTAACCATACTTTTCGCAAAAGTTGGATTGGCTAAACCCTGCATAACTTTCACCGCAAGATTTAAGTCTGGAATTGCACCTATGGCATCGAGTGAACCTGTAAAGCTGTTAAATTGGCGACCGCGCATGCCTGTAACACTGATCCCATCACATTTTCCTGCTTTAAAATCTTCTGCAATGACGGCTTCATTTTGACCAACCCTTAATTCAATATCTGCGCCCCAGTTTTTCGCTGCCAATTGATAGTCTTTCATCAAGCTAAAAACATCACCATTTTTACCAACCAAATCAAAAACACAGACCACTTGTTTTGCCTGAGTTAGTCCAGATATTGTCATGAGCACCGCACTCGCAGCCAATGCTTTTGTCCATTGTTTCATACTGACTTTCCTTGTGTTTTCACTATTTTTATTCTGAGTGAAATATATTTTTTTAATTTAACTCAATTGCTTAGCTTCATATTTTAATTTTAGCCAGCGACCATTTCCATTTAAGATTACCTGATTCTTTAACAGACTCAATGGCATAAATGCCCCGCAAATTTGCCAAAAAAAGCCTGGATCAATCCAGGCTTTTTTCTTTAGATTTCAGTTTATTCGCCGCCAAGTGAACATTCAAAATTGGCTTTATCGACAGAACAACGTGCTTTTTTCAATACTGACATCATACCTGCATCGTAAATACCACGTTTCGTCATATCCATACGACCTTCACGTAACAATTTTTGATACTTGGTTTTTTCTTCTGCTGTAAGGTTGAGTTTGTATTTCGCAGGGATCCCACCTTCTAGACGGTTAATCATTGCCATACTCTTCGGTAAGTTTTTCACAAACCAATCACGAGATTTTTGACCAAAACCTGCTGGGAACTGATCCGGGCGAATAATAAAATCCGCAGTGACTTGAAGCACTGGGAAATTAAACATCGCACCATTGGTGCCTAAACCTTTATAAATTTCTAATGGTTTGTATGCATAAGCAGGCGCACCCACCATATCCACCTGACCATTATTAAATTTCGCCACGAAGTTTGAAACATCAGAGATCACAGCTTGTGCACCAACACGTTGTACCATGATCTTTTGTGCGTCGTCATAACCTAAAACGGCAAACTTTTTACCGGCAGCTTTTTCAATTGAGTCAATTTTCTTATCACGAACAAAAATGAATGCTGAACCTAATGGAGCAATACCTGCCACTTCATATTTTTTGCCACCTAGGTTGCTGACCATTTTCGCTGCATTACGTTGATCTAAAGCAAAAGTAATGGCACGTTGCGCAATTGCGTTGCTTGGTGCGCCGCCAAGTGCATCAATAGAACCTGCAAATTTGTTGTATTGACGTGCACGCATTGCAGTCATAAATACGCCATCACATTTGCCAGCTTTGAAATCGTTATCAGCAACTGCTTCGTCTTGACGTGGAATTAAATTAATTTCTGCGCCCCAGCCTTTTGCAGCCAGTGCCCATTCTTGTGCCATTTGGTAAGACTCACCAGACTTACCTAACAAGTCAAATACACAGATGTCCACAGCTGCTGCTTGAGCGGAACTCGCAAAGCCAACTGCAGCAAATGTCGCCAACGATAGGAGTGTTTTTTTCATTGTATTGTCCTTTCAACTCTTTTTATGGTTCATGTGTCCATACACGAACCCGATATTAAGCAAGTTATTTGAAAAAAAATAGAGCATTTACTCCATTTATTTCTGTCAGTTTGGCCTATTTTGCTAATTTGTGATGTTAATCACAGTAAAAAATAAATCACTATTGTTTTAATAATCAAATTATTAGCATTAAATCAAAGCTTTATTTGCAATCTCCAAATTCACTTAAGATTTACAAACTTATAAAACAAATTTATTACTCACCTGCAACAGAACATTCAAAGTTAGTGCGTTCAATGGTACAGCGGGCTTTTTTCAACACGGTCATCATTGTCGCGTCATAAATACCTTGTCGCGTTAGATCCATACGACCTTCACGTAATATTTTCTGATATTTGACTTGATCATCTTTACTGAGGTTCATTTTATATTTGGCTGGAATTTCAGCTTCCATTCGTTTCACCATTGCAAAACTTTTCGGTAGCTGTTGAATAAACCATTGCCGAGATTGTTCAGAAAATTGATTCGGGAATTTATCAGCACGAATAATCAAATCGGCTGTGACATTTACCACTGGAAAATTCACCATCGCCCCTGTGCTACCTAGACCTTTATAAATTTCTAGAGGTTTAAAGGCATAGGCAGGTGCCGCAACAATATCGACTTCACCCTGATTAAATTTTCGAATAAAGTTAGAAATTTCAGACATGACAGGCACTGCACCCACACGATTTACCATGACTTTTTGTGCGTAGTCATAATGCAGTATTGCAAATTTTTTGCCTTCAGCTTTTTCTAAGGTATTAATATTACGGTCACGGACAAAAATATAGGCAGACCCAATTTGACCGATCCCCGCCACTTCATAACTTTCTTTACCCACGCTGGTAATCAGTCTTTTGTTATTGCGTTTATCTAAGACATAACTAATGGCTTTTTGTGCAATCGCGTTATTAGGGACGCCGCCAATGGCATCAATCGACCCTGCAAATTTGTTATAAGCCCTTGCGCGCATTGAAGTCATATAAAATGCGTCACAGACTCCTTCTTTAAAATCTTTATCGACCTTGGATTCGTCCTGATAAGCCAACAGTTGAACTTGAGCACCCCAAGTTTTACTGGCCAATGACCACTCCTCCATTAATTTATAAGATTCCCCCGCTTTACCGAGTAAGTCAAAGACACACACCTTTTGATTGGCATAGCTTGTCGTACTCAACATTGCACCCAAAGCAGATAAAATTAAAATTCCTTTTTTCATTCCCTATATTCCTAAAATGTTTTATTTATCCTTTTAAAACAAAAGCTTGAAATATTTTTAATGTTATAAAGCTTATTCAATATACATAAATGCGTGCAATGTGTCACATTTTTTCGGATGGTTGCGCTGCTTTGTTTTTTCTTTTGCAAAGGCATCCATTAGAATAGCCGCATATTCATCTTACTTAGATAGTTCCATGATTCAGTTAGACCAACTCTCCATTCGCCGTGGTGGCCGTGTTTTATTTCAAAAAGCATCTATGCAGTTGCATCCAGGGTGGAAAATCGGCCTCACTGGGGTCAATGGTGCAGGTAAATCAACCTTATTTTCTGCCTTACTCGGAGGCATGGAATCCGATGGTGGATCACTGACTCGTCCTGCGGTCTGGACTGTGGCACACATGGCGCAAGAAATTAAAGCACTGGATATGAAAGCCATCGATTTTGTGCTGTCTGGTGATGAAGAATATTGGGACATTCAACATAAGCTTGAACATCCAGAAAATTTAGACAATAACGAGTTGGCACATTTATATGGTCGATTTGATGAAATTCATGGCTATACCGCACCATCTAAAGCAGCACAGCTTATGGCGGGTCTGGGCTTTTTTGAACACCAATCGCAACTGAATGTCTCAAGTTTTTCTGGTGGTTGGCGTATGCGTTTAAACTTGGCGCGTACCCTGATGAGTCGTTCAGACTTGTTACTGCTTGATGAACCGACTAACCACTTAGATTTAGATGCTATTTTATGGTTAGAAGATTGGCTCAAAGCCTATGAAGGGACTTTAATTCTAATTTCACATGACCGTGATTTCTTAGATGCAATTACCGACCATATTCTACATATTGAAAATCAAGAACTAACGCTATACACAGGTAATTATTCGACCTTTGAGCGTACCCGTTCAGAGCGTTTAGCACAGCAACAACAGGCTTATGAAAAGCAACTGGAAACCCGTGCACATTTACAAAAATTTATTGACCGTTTTAAAGCCAAAGCCACCAAAGCCAAACAGGCACAGAGCCGGATCAAACAATTAGAACGTATGCAGGAATTATCTGCCGCGCATGTCGATACACCATTTACTTTCAGTTTCCGTGAACCAACCAAAATGAGTTCGCCGCTGTTACAAATGGAACATGCAGATATTGGTTATGGCGACAAACTGATCGTGACCAATGTAAACCTGCAAATTACCCCAACCAGCCGAATTGGTTTACTCGGGATGAACGGTGCAGGTAAATCAACTCTGATCAAATCTTTAGTCAGTGATTTAGCTTTATTACAAGGTACACGTAAAGCCTCTGAATTATTAAATATCGGCTATTTTGCCCAGCACCAAATGGACGCCTTGGACGGTAGTGCCAGCCCAATGCTGCAATTATCTCGAATTGCTGACAAAAAAATCAGTGAAGCGTCTTTACGTTCATTCTTAGGTAGCTTTGGTTTTAGTGGCGAACGAATGGACACCCCAAGTGAAGGCTTTTCAGGTGGTGAACGGGCACGTCTCGCATTAGCTTTGATTGTTTGGCAACGTCCAAATGTGTTGATTCTCGATGAACCGACCAACCATTTAGACTTAGACATGCGTCATGCCCTGACCATGGCACTACAAGATTTTGAAGGTGCGGTGGTACTTGTATCACATGAACGTCAATTGATTGCTAGCGTCTGCGATGAACTTCTATTAGTTCATAATGGAAAATGCCGTGAATTTGATGGTGACTTGGTGGCTTATGCCGACTGGTTACGTCAAGCCCGCCTCGATTTGATGAAAAATGGTCAGCAAGCACCTGAACCGATCAAATCACAAGTTGAAGTCAAACCGACGATTTCAAAATTAGATAAAGAAGCACAGCGTAAAGAAGCTGCACGTCAACGTGAGCTCACCCGCCCGATTCGTAAGAATATTGAAAAAAATGAAGCGCAAATTTCCAAAATTCAACCCAGGTTGAATGAAATCGAAACATTACTTGGCGATACTACCCTGTACGAAGCCAATCGTAAGGATGACTTGCTGAAGTTGATGAATGAACAAACCGAACTTAAAGGAAAACTTGAAGCAATTGAAGAGCAAATGCTTGAATTAATGATGGAATTAGAGGAAATGGAAAGCAGTTTTGAATGCTAAATCATTTCGAAATAAAGGCTAAATTCCACTATTAAGAAAAATTAACCAATATCTCAAAAACCAATCACCGTGTGAAATTAATGTTCCACGGTGATTTTTTAATTCTGCTAAATAAATGTAATTTACTATCATCATTAAATGATGAATCTAGCAATTAATGTATGAAGGGTTTTCATACACCATAATTTAGAAAAAAATATAAAATTCACTGACTGCAACTAATTCAATAGAAATCCCAAAATCAAGATCTATAACTTTAAATTCAAAAAAACAGAATGAAACACCAGTAAAGTTTTAAATTTAAATTAAACATTTAAATTCATTTCCAACTTTTAAATTCAAAACAAATGCCATCATAATTGTGGATAAGTTTATTCAAAAAATGATATCCACAATTATAATTAACTTTGATTTTATTCGCTATTATATGTGAACATTCACAACACTTATCCACATTTAAAAATTTATAATCATTTGCATGATGTATTTTAATGATTTTCCATGTTTATTATTTTAGGAGTTCATCCTGCTTTAATGCACAACATCTTGGCCTTTTTTGGCTTTTAAAAAGCGTAATTCTTGGATTTTCCAGCCCTGATTAAAGTGCCACATTTCTTGAATTTTCTGTTTGCTTTGCGCCAAACCAATCAAGATTGTGCATTCTGTTTGATCACGATTAAATGCATATTCTTCAAAAGCAACATCAGGTTTTTGCGGTTTCCATACACCATTATTCACTGCATGAGCGATCCGTTCATAGCGAATATAATTGCTTTCTACACGACCATCTTGCTCATAAACCACCCTAAAGTGTTCATCTTCATACTCTGCCAACACAGCATAGTTTCCAGTAAAAAATGCATTTACCCAGATGTCACGAATGTGTTCTAGTTGATTGTCCATGATAGATAGACTCCTTATTTTGTTAGATTTAGCATCAGGTTAAAGCCATGCTAACATCTCAATAAGTCAGTTTTATAAAACACAAATTGATGGTTTATTACTCAATTTAAACCACAATAGCATAAAAAAAAGCACTCCGAAGAGTGCTTTTCTAGATGATTCTGTAATCAGAAATTAAGCATCAATGTCTGCATTTAAGGCATTTTCTTCAATGAACGCACGGCGTGGCTCCACATCATCACCCATTAAACAAGAGAACATACGGTCCGCTTCAATGGCATCCTGCACTGTCACTTGCAGCATATTACGATTTTCAGGATCCATGGTTGTCTCCCAAAGCTGTTCAGCATTCATCTCACCCAAACCTTTGTAGCGCTGAATCATCATGCCACGGCGTGAGTCTTGTAAGATGTTTTGCCATACTTGGTGGAAGCTATTCACTACAATTTTGCGTTCGCCTTTTTGTAGGTAAGCGCCATCTTCAAGCAACGTAAACCAGCTCTTCGAGTTTTTCAATAATCGTGCATATTCACCAGAACCCAATAGACCAGAATCTAAAAGATAATGATGCGGCAAGTTATGTACATAGATGGTAATACGTGGGAAATAGGTCGCTGACTTATTGCCTTCCGCATCTTCATACTCAAAAGCTTCCAAGCTCAATTCTGGACGTAAACTTGGCTGTGTTTGCTCAATATTGGCACGCAATTGCTCGCCCCAATTTTGCACATAGTCTTGGTCTTTCGCTTGGTCTAATTTAAAGCCTTCTAGCGCTAACAAGCCATCCAAAACACTTGCCGGATAACGTACTGTTAAACGGTGCAAGCTCTTTTGTGAGGTTTGATAATCAGCAATCACACCGGCTAATGCTTCACCACGAATCGCTGGCGCCTCTGCACTGATATGCAATTCGAGTTCATCAATCGCATTTGAAATAAGGTAGGTTTCAAGTGCATCATTATCTTTGATGTACTGTTCCTGCTTACCTCTTTTCAGTTTGTAAAGCGGTGGTTGCGCAATATAGATATGGCCACGTTCCACAAGTTCAGGCATTTGACGGAAGAAGAAGGTCAACAGAAGCGTACGAATGTGCGAACCGTCGACGTCAGCATCGGTCATGATGATGATTTTGTGATAACGCAGTTTGTCTGGGTTATATTCTTCACGACCAATACCGCAGCCCAAAGCAGTAATTAATGTACCCACTTCAGCTGATGAAATCATCTTGTCAAAACGTGCACGTTCCACGTTGAGGATTTTACCTTTCAACGGCAGAATTGCCTGCATCTTACGGTTACGGCCCTGTTTCGCAGAACCACCCGCAGAGTCACCTTCGACTAAGTAAAGTTCAGACAATGCTGGATCTTTCTCTTGGCAATCTGCCAATTTACCTGGAAGACCTGCAATATCTAAGGCACTCTTACGGCGTGTCATTTCACGGGCTTTACGTGCTGCATCACGCGCACGTGCTGCATCAATAATTTTGCCTGCAATGGATTTTGCCGCTTGAGGATTCTCTAAAAGATATTCAGAGAATGACTTGTTCATGGCCTGCTCAACCGCAGTTTTCACTTCACTTGACACCAATTTTTCTTTGGTTTGTGAAGAGAATTTTGGATCAGGCACTTTCACAGACACAATCGCAGTCAAACCTTCACGCGCATCATCACCAGAAACTGCCACTTTCTCTTTTTTGAGTAAGTTTTCGCTTTCCATATAGCTGTTTAAGCCACGGGTCAATGCCGCACGGAAGCCCGCTAAATGCGTACCACCATCTTTTTGCGGAATGTTGTTGGTAAAGCAGCGTACATTTTCTTGGTAGGTATCATTCCACTGCAGCGCGACTTCAACTCCAATCCCATTGTCCGCTTGAGTGGTGAAATGGAAGATATCGTTGAGATGCGTTTTACCTTGGTTAATATATTTAACAAACTCAGACAAACCACCTTCGTAATCATACACATGCTCAAGGTTTACACGTTCATCACGTAAAACAATGCGTACACCCGCGTTTAGGAAAGATAATTCACGTAAACGACGTGCCAAAATATCGACATTGAAAATGGTTTGGCTAAAAGTTTCTGCGCTTGGATAGAAACGTACCGTAGTACCCGATGTATCTGTCACACCTGTTTCACGTAATTTATAAACAGGGTCACCATGGTGATATTCCTGCTCATAGGTCTTACCGGCACGTCGAATATTTAACAATAGTTTTTCAGATAAAGCGTTCACAACAGAAACACCTACACCGTGTAAACCACCTGAAACTTTATAGCTATTATCGTCAAATTTACCACCAGCATGCAGAATGGTTAAAATCACTTCTGCTGCTGAAACCCCTTCCTCAGGGTGAATATCTGTTGGGATACCACGACCGTTATCCGATACGCTTACGGACTCATCTTCATGAATAGTGACATGAATTTCATCACAGTGACCCGCCAAAGCCTCATCAATTGAGTTATCGACAACTTCAAACACCATGTGGTGTAGGCCTGTACCATCGTCAGTATCACCAATATACATGCCCGGACGCTTACGTACAGCGTCTAGACCACGTAATACTTTGATGCTAGAGGAATCATAAGCTTTTTCTATGGTTTGTTCTGTTTGAGAAGCAGCTTGATCTTCTGAACTCATGGTTTCTCCCTAGTGAAAAATAGGTCTATCCAAAGGTGGTATTTCATTGCACAACAGCCTGCACCGTACCATTTTCAACTTTGAATAATTGATAAGAAATAGATAAATCATGTAAGTGTTTTTGCACTGAATCATGGTCTAAAGTGGTAATAAAAACTTGACTACCAAGATGGCTTAAACGCTCAATTAAACGCTGTTGTGCGGTTAAATCTAATTCTGCTGTCAGATCATCCAATAATACCACAGTTTCCTTATTACAGGCATGTAGCATTGCAATCTGTGACAGTTTTAAAGCCATGATCAATAACTTTTTTTGCCCCCGTGACAGCACCACATCAGCATCCCCCATTGGGGTCTTTAAACGCAAGTCTGCACGGTGTGGACCGTACTCAGTAAAGCCACGTTCGCAGTCTTTAAAGTGTTGATTGGTTAGGTCATTCAGTAGTCCAGTTTCAGCATGAAAACCTGCACTGTATTCAAGACTGATCTTTATATCGGGCAATAAAGCCTGTAAATCTTGCTGAAAATATCGGGTCCATTGTTCCACAACATTACTGCGCTGCGCATGCAAAATTTCACCATAGTCACTGAGCATAATGTTCCACGGTTCAAGCTCTGATAAAGACAAATGACGGCGTGATTTCAGTAAACTATTTCGTTGTTTTAATGCCCGTGCATAGTATTGCCAAGCATGATAGAACTCGGGTTCCACGTGGAACATCAACCAGTCTAAAAGTTGACGTCTTGGCTTGGCGCCGTGATCAATAATATCGGTACTTTGTGGATCGATCAGTTGTAAGGGAAGGATTTTTGCCAACTGCCCTTGTGTCCCCACCAAGTCGCCATTCACTTTAATCACTTGCTCACCCGACTGCATTTTTTGCATGCCAATGCGATCTGTTGCGGACTGCGCAAAGACAACAGCGTCAGGGCTATTATTTTGAATATAATTTTTAGGGATATGGGTACGAAAGGACCGACCTGTTGCCAGCAAATGCACAGCCTCTAAAACCGAGGTTTTACCTGAACCATTTTGCCCATAAAAGACATTAAACGGCTGCAACCCTGAGAGTGCAACCGTCTTTAAATTTCGAACACGTTCTACATGTAAACGCGTAATATGCATAATAAATCCAGATGTCAGTCTGAATTAAACACGCATAGGCATCACAACATAGGTTTGGTCTTGTTGCTGTGGATCTTGTACCAATACCGACTGATTCGCTTCCGTCATGGTCATCGTAACATCATCACCGTCCAATACATTGAGTACTTCCAGTAAGTACTGTGCGTTAAATGACATTTCCATCGGTGCATCTGCATATTGAATCGCTAAGTCTTCAATAGCTTCATCTTGCTCAGGGTTGTTGGCACGTAGTTGTAAAGTGTCCGCATCAAATTTTAAGAATACGCCACGCAATTTTTCATTACTTAAAATCGCCACACGTTGCAGTGACTGTTTAAATACATCATGTGCAATACGTACGTTTTTATCGCCACCACGTGGAATTACACGGCGGTAATCTGGGAACTTGCCATCAATCAATTTTGTGGTGAAACGTACGGTAATACCGCCCTGCTCTTTATCACGGCTGGCAATGGTAATCGTTACATTTAATAATTCACGACCAATCAACAACGATAATTGCTCGTCTTCAACACTCAATAGACGCTGCAACTCACCCACGGCTTTACGTGGAACAATAGCTTGCATTGCTTGTGTCGCATTCGAACTTGCCGCTGTTTCACACATCGCCAAACGGTGACCATCGGTCGTTACTGCACGCAATTGATTTTCATCAATTTCAAGTAAAGTACCGGTCAAATAAAAACGAACATCTTGAACCGCCATGGCAAAAGAAGTTTTTTCAAAAAGACGTTTTAACTCGCGTTGTGTCACGCCGACCTGTGTACCTTGGGTATTTTCAGTGGTCAATAATGGATAATCTTCAGCAGGAAGCGTACCCAGTACAAAACGGCTATTGCCTGATTTTAAAATACAGCGCTGGTCTTCAGTAATCTGTAAATCAATCAAAGCTGCTGAAGGCAAAGATTTACAGATATCCATTAATTTACGTGCAGGAACAGTCGTCACACCTGCTTGTAAACACGCACCTTCCATCAGTGGTGTGCTAGCAACCAATTCAACTTCAAGATCAGAACCTGTAATGGTTAAGGCTTGTTCAGTTACCTGCACTTTGACATTGGATAAAATATTTAAGGTATGGCGACGTTCAACCGCTCCTACGACATGTGATAGAACATTCAGTAAGCTTTCTTTCGCGATTTTTAAACGCACAATACATTCCTCTAACAACTGAAGACAGACAAGATAAATTAATTTTTTAGCAGTGTACTATGCGGCAGAATATACCGCATTGCAAGAACAGAATTTGAACGAAAAGACTTAACTTTGCAGCAGACGCTGTAAGTTTTTATAGTCCTCATTAAAGATTGGATCTTCCTCACGCAGGCTCTGCACTTTTTCACAGGCATGCATGACGGTACTGTGATCACGGTTACCAAAGGCCATCCCAATTTCAGGGAAACTATCACCTGTAAGTTCACGTGCTAAGCCCATTGCCAATTGACGTGGGCGGGCATAAATACGTGTACGTTTTGGTCCGACCAACTCTTTCAATGGAATACGGAAATATTCACTCACCACACGCTGAATGTTTTCGGTGCTGATGGTTCGTGCACGAATGGCTAGTACATCTTTTAAAGATTCACGAACCACATCTAAATCGATAGGAGAACCTTTAAAACGTGAGATTGCCACCACTTTGTTTAATGCACCTTCCAGCTCACGGACATTCGCCACGACTTGTTGCGCAATAAACAACGCACAATTTCGCGGCAGTTCCACGCCATTGCTTTCGGCTTTTTTCAATAAAATTTCAATACGGGTTTCAATGTCTGGCGGTTCTACACCTACCGACAAGCCCCAAGAGAAACGTGAAACCAAACGTGGATCAAGCTCAGTCAGTTCTTTTGGATAGCGATCAGACGTTAAGATAATTTGCTTTGATTCATCTAACAATGCGTTGAAGGTATAGAAAAACTCAACCAAGCTGGCTTCTTTACCTGCCAACAAATGAATATCGTCGACCAAAAGCAAATCGAGTGAGCGGCAATTTTTCTTAAATTCTTCAACCTTGCCTTGCTGTAGCGAACTCACAAAGTCTTGTACAAAACTTTCTGCGGTCATATACATAACGCGTGCATTCGGTTTCGCTTGTAATAAAGCATTTCCGACAGCTTGCATTAAATGGGTTTTACCCAGACCCGTTGGTCCATACAAGAACAAGGGGTTATGTTGAGATGCTCCAGGCTGCGTCAACACTTTACGACAGGTTTCCGCCGCCATTTGGTTGGAACGACCTTCAACAAATAGGGAAAAGGTAAATAAGGGATTCAGTTGCTTTTTACGGCTATTTTTAGCCGTGCCCTCTTCTTTTTCTTTTTTAGGACGAGAAGGTGCTATGGGTTGCGGACTTGGTTCTAATGCAGCCGTTGTGGTTGCGGGTTGTTCTGCAGCCGATAAAATTGCACCAGGCCGTGAATCCACTAAAATTTCAACTTTGCGAACACGACCTTCAGAGAGCTGCTCTGCTAAAATTGAAATCAGCTCTAAATGATGTTCTTGAATATAGCGTGTCCAATACGGGTTAGGTGCATAAAGGCGCAGACTATCACCGGCGTCTTCTGCAACCAGTGGGCGAATCCACATTGTATAGACATTTCCTGATAGCTCTTGTCGCAAGCGAGTTAAGCAGTCTGTCCAAAGCATGTGAAACCCCTATTTCAGTCCATTGTACAATTAAAAAATCAATCTGGCCCCGCTAAGCGGGCAGCCATTCTAACCATCTTATCCACATCTGTCATGATTAATTCGGCGAAAATCGCTCAAAAAAGCACAAATCAGTTTTAAATTTAAATTTAAATCAGGTGTGGATAAGTTTATCCGCATACTGTGGATAAAATATCTTACAAAGTTATCCACAAACTGTCAAAAATATAAAAACATAGTTATTAACAACATAAGTTTATGTTTAAAAAAAATAAAAATGCGTTTTCCACAGAAAATATCAACACTAATAGTAATAAATTTAAATTTTAAAATTTGAATTTATTTATAGGGGTGTCAGATTTTGGGGATAACTCAACTAAAGTTTTAAATTCAAATTTAAATTCATAAAAATAAAAACCAAACAATCACATTGTGGATAAGTTTGTGAGTAAACTTGCTGATAACTTAAATCTATAATACATACAATTATTTAACTTGTGAGTATTTATTTTTTTAAATTTTAAGTTCTGTTTTCTATTGGCTTTTGCCTTGACATAACACAGCAGAGATTTTGAAAGAAAGAGCATTTTTCATTGACAGCTCAAGCAATGAGCACTAAAATCGCGAACCTTTACTGAAAGATCATTAATTGGAGTTTCGATATGAAACGTACTTTCCAACCTTCTGAGTTGAAACGTAAACGCGTTCATGGTTTCCGTGCTCGTATGGCTACTAAAGCTGGCCGTCAAGTATTGGCGCGTCGTCGTGCAAAAGGTCGTCACAGCTTAACTGTTTAATTTCAGTTAAGACTGTAAAGACTTGGGTGTTATGACAACACTTTACGGCTATAGCACAGATGTGCGAATACACTGTGCTGCCGATTATAAAAGTGTGTTCGATGGTGCGCTTTTTAAAGTGCATCAGCCCCATTTTCTTTTTCTAGCAAAAATTTCCGAACAGCCTAACAGCCGTTTGGGTATAGTTGTTGCAAAGAAAAAAGTGCGCCGTGCGCATGAAAGAAATCGAGTAAAACGACTTGCACGCGAAAGTTTTCGCCTGCATCAACAGCAGTCTAATGTATTGGATATCGTTGTTATGCCCAAAGTTGGCATAGAGACCATACCGAATGCAGAGTTGCATCAGCAATTACAATTTGCTTGGCAAAAATTACAACGCCTTGCAAATAAGCATAAAAAAATAGCTACCTCCCCACAAGCGTAGAGATGACCAATGGTTCGTTTACTGCATTGGCTCATTCGTTTCTATCAGATCGCGATTAGTCCTTTATTGGGCCCCCGCTGTCGTTATATTCCAACATGTTCTCAATATTCTTTGGAAGCAGTCCATACACATGGTGCTGTACGTGGAGTGTGTCTAGCTGTTCAGCGTATTTGCCGTTGTCATCCTTGGGGAGGCTCGGGTTATGATCCTGTCCCATTAAAAGCAATTCGTTTTATTTCATTTCAGCAAATAGATTCTCAAACGCATCACGTTGCTGTACCCTTTCGTGATCGTTTAATGAACCAAAATCACTCAAACCACTTGGGGTAATACATATGCAACAATGGGCCAGGATTGCAATTCTAGGGGCCATGTTTGTTGTCGCATATTTGCTCATTTTGGCTTGGCAGAAAGATTATGGAAATGCGGAACAAAAACCTCAGCAAAATGCTGCGGTTGTATCGCATGAAGTATCTGCTGACTTACCAAATGGCCAGACAGCAACTGCTGCTTCAGATGTGCCACAAGCAAATAATGCTGCTACGCAACAAACAACAGATGCCGCTGCACCTGTTAGTCAACAGCTAATTTCAGTACAAACTGACCTCTACCATCTTTGGATCAGTCCAAAAGGTGGCGATATTGTTCGTGTTGAATTACTAAACCATGACAAAAATAAAGACAGCGATGAACCGTTCGTGATGCTCGAAAGCGATGCAAAACGTACCTATGTTGCTCAGTCTGGTTTAATTGGTCTAAATGGTCCAGATAGTAATCCGAAAGGACGTCCAAACTATGAAGTTGAAAAAACATCTTATAGTTTGAATGATGCTAAAGCGGTAAAAGGTCAAGACGGTCAAACCGTGAAAGTTTTGTCAGTACCAATGGTGTATAAAACTGCAGATGGCGTAGAGGTAATCAAAACCTTTACCTTCACGCAAGGTGAATACCCTGTAGTGGTGAATCATAAGATCATCAACCGCAGTGCACAAAACTGGCAAGGTCAGATGTTTGGTCAGCTCAAACGCGACAACTCTGAAGACCCTGGTAAATCTGACCAAGGTATTTTCACTTTAGGTACATTCCTGGGTGGTGCATGGGGTTCGCCTGATGAACATTACAACAAGCTTAAATTTGCCAACTTCAATGACGAAAAATTGAATGTTGAAGCAACTGGCGGCTGGGTTGCAATGGTTCAGCATTACTTCGTGAGTGCTTGGGTACCTGGTGAAATTAAACTGACTCAAAAAGGTCAGCCTTTTGCTGCAAAACTTGAATCACGCAAATCGAATGATGATATGAACATCATTGGTTTTACTTCACCTGCGATCAATGTACCAGCAGGTACAGTGGCTGAAGTGGATGCGACTTTCTACTCAGGTCCAAAAATTCAATCAGAATTGAAAGACTTGGCGGTTGGTTTGAACCAAACTGTGGACTATGGTTGGTTATGGCCAATCGCGAAATTATTGTTCTTGGGTCTGCAATTTTTCCATGGTTTAGTTGGTAACTGGGGTTGGTCAATTATTCTATTGACGATTCTAGTGAAACTCATCCTGTGGCCATTATCGTCGAAGAGCTACCGTTCTATGGCGAAAATGCGTGTGATTGCACCTGAAATGCAACGTATGAAAGAAGAGTTCGGTGAAGACCGTATGCGCTTCTCGCAAGAAATGATGGCTTTGTATAAACGTGAACAAGTGAATCCATTATCTGGTTGCTTGCCATTATTACTACAAATGCCGATCTTCCTTGCATTGTACTGGGTATTGATGGAATCCGTTGAACTACGTCATGCGCCGTGGTTAGGTTGGATTCAAGATTTATCTGCAATGGACCCATGGTTTATTCTCCCATTATTAATGGGTGCAACCATGTTCATTCAGCAAATGTTGAACCCACAGCCAGCTGATCCAATGCAGGCGAAAGTGTTCCGCATTATGCCAATCATTTTCACTGTATTTATGTTGTTCTTCCCTGCAGGCTTGGTACTGTACTGGATCTGTAACAACAGTATTACGATCCTTCAACAAAGTTTGATCAACAAAGCTGTTGCAAAAGATCGTGCAAAGCGTGAAGAGGCAGATTCAGTCAACTAAGTCTTGCTGACTAGCTGAATCGATCCGCTTAAGATGATATTCTTAAGCGGATTTTTTATTGCCAAAATTTTGAGAATTGCATCATGACCCAGCCACTACATCTGACCACTATTGCTGCTATTGCAACACCGCCGGGTCGTGGCGGGGTTGGGGTGATCCGTTTGTCTGGTCCAAAGTCTTATGCCATTGCGGAAGCTTTAACCCAACAGTCATTGCCACAAGCGCGGTTTGCCGGTTTTCGTAAATTCCACGATGCTGCTGGCGAAATTATGGATGAGGGTTTGGTGCTATGCTTCCCTAACCCACATTCATTTACGGGTGAAGATGTGGTGGAATTGCAAGGTCATGGTGGCCCTGTCATTCAAAATGCGTTATTGGCGCGTTTACTTGAATTGGGTGCGACTGCGGCCAAAGCAGGTGAATTTTCTATGCGTGCTTTTGAAAATGGCAAGATGGATTTGGTGCAAGCGGAAGCGATTGCTGACCTGATTGATGCTACTTCGCAAGCTGCCGCACGTTCTGCAGTACGTTCACTACAAGGCGCATTTTCCACCAAAGTCAATACGGTGCTTGAGCAACTGATTCACTTACGCTTGCATGTGGAAGCTGCGATTGATTTTCCAGAAGAAGAAATCGACTTTTTGGCAGATGGTAAAATTTTAGGTTTATTGGATGATGTCGCAAGTTCAGTGACGGCCGTTCAACAATCGGCACGCCAAGGTCAGTTATTACGTGAAGGTTTGCAGGTGGTGATTGCAGGTAAGCCAAATGCAGGTAAATCCTCTTTGTTGAATGCGCTTGCTGGGATTGATCGTGCCATCGTGACGGATATTGCCGGAACCACACGCGATGTATTACATGAAAAAATTAGCTTAAATGGCTTGCCCATTACGTTGACTGATACCGCAGGCTTACGTGAAACAGGTGATATTGTTGAAAAAGAAGGGATTCGCCGTGCAATACAAGAAATTGAGCAGGCTGATTTATTGCTGTTGGTGTATGACTTAAGCCAAGGTGATGATCCACTACAATTGGCGCAAGCGTATTTTGCAGAACATATTGAACCGAAGCGCTTAATGTTGATTGGGAATAAATGTGATTTGACCCATTCAATTGCGGAAATCAGTGATTTTCAAGGTTTTCGCCATATTACCGTCTCTGCCAAACAAGAAACTGGCGTTCAATCGCTCATAGATGCGATTACAGCGCATGCAGGCTTCCAACCAGAAGAAGATACATTTATTGCACGTACGCGCCATTTAGATGCAATGAAACGCACTCAGCACTATCTTGCTGAAGCACGTGAACAGTTGGTGGTGTATAACGCAGGTGAGTTAGTCGCAGAGTCATTGCGTTTAGCGCAAAATGCCTTGGGTGAAATTACCGGTGACTTTAGTGCGGATGATTTACTCGGCAAGATTTTTGGATCGTTTTGTATTGGAAAATAATTAAACGATTTAGCCCTGAAGTTCATTAATTGATGAATCCATCCAAAGCACGATGTTCGAAAATATCGTGCTTTTTTTGAAACGCTTTAGCGTGGATTCGAACCAAAAATGATTTTAAAGATCGATCTCAGCACATCTTTTATTTTCATCCCATAAAAAGGATTGATTGCTGCTCGTTTCGATGCTGCCTCAACTTTGACTTTGAGTGTTGCATAGTCTGGAAAATGCTGTTGTAGAGAGGATTTTTCGACAGCCGACAAAATATCAATTAAAAAAGCGCGATTGATTTTTGAACTTAATGGAATGGATTGATACCACTTTTCCCCAAAATGCTGGTCTAAAAAAATATCTGGAATTTCGGGGCTAGTGGCATAAAACATAGCTTTGGTGCGCATACATTTGCTGCATTTACCACAATTTTTAGGTCGAGCTGTATAATCCACACAGATCGATAGGGTTTGTAAATCTAAGTTAGATTGGCTTAAAAATGCGGTTTTTTGTGATCGAGTGACATCATCGTCGAGCGTAATTAACTTTGCTGATCTGTTTTTCATCAACCGATTGGATGCTGTATTTGAGCCATAGGGATGAACAAACAATTGTTGATCTAAACGATAATCGGCTGAAATTCGGTATTGCTGGTAATCTTCAAAAATTGAAGCACAGGAAAACAGCGAAAATATATGCGTGACATGTGACCCTTTTGGATTACAGCCATATTTACTGTATAGCGCATAGGCATTGGTTTTCACGACGTGACTTTGTTTAAAAACCTGCGCTCTAAAGCGATGTGTCTGTTCCATTAAGGCATGAAATTTTTCATGGTCATCAAATTTATAATCCATGCCATGCACAGTTAGACAATCAGAATCTTGCCCATTTTCGAGAAAAGCTTTGTATGAACTATAGGTAGAATCGATCCCACCACTAAAAAAGGTTAAATTTTTAGCTTGTTGGTTTGTAGGTGGCGCTTGGATGATTGATGAAGCATTTAGCATGACGGGTTGATATAAATCAGGTAACCAAGCAGTCCAGACCGCTGCAACTTCACGTGCAGAATGGATGGTTTGTATTGAAATTGGACCCTCTACATGCAGCGAGATGCCTAAGCGCATAGCAATTGGTAAAAAGCCCCAAACAATAAAATCGTAGGTTTCTAAATGCGGTAAAGATTCAAAAGGTAAAATATAGTGAATATCTCCGTATTCGCTAGAGGCAATGATTTCATTTTCTGTGGTGTTAATTTGACATTGAATTTTTAGCATTTTTTAAAATTATGAATTTATTTAATCAAGATATTAATGTGTTTTTCTTTACTTTTATATGTTTTTTTAATTGGTTTAGCATTCAAGAAGTACCTAATACAAGATACATCTTGAACAAGAAAAGTGGTTAATTTGATTTCAGACTGCGCTGCCATAACAACAGGATTAAACACAGCATACCGACGCCAATACAAAAGCCCAGTACTCCTGTGATTAAACCAAAATGGTCAGATAAATAACCAGCAGCAATAATCGGAATAATCGTACCCAAATAACCAATAAATAAGTAGGTTGAAATGACCGCAGCACGATTTTGGATATTAGTCATTTTATGCACTAAGCCAAATGCGCCGAGTAAGCCTAAACCATGTCCTACACCGACCAAGACATCACTTATAAAAAATAAGATGCTCCAATGTTGGGTCATACATAAGGCAAGTAAAACATAACTGATCATCAAAACGATTAGACCCGCATTGACACAAGTGCTGGGATTGACTGATTTGGCGATAAACTGGACCAAGGCAGATACCAGTAAAATACTGGCAATGGCAGTACCACTGACCAAAGGCCCATGCCATGGAATAGCGTCTTTTACAAAGGAAGGCGCTAAAGAGGCAAATAAGCTGAAGGAACCAAATGCGCAAAATGCGGTTAGCCCTGCAATAAAAAATTGCGAGCGGAATTGTGGTTCAGGTACTTCTAAATGCGGTGCAACTGAAAATGGCTGTGTTTGAAATGACGGGCTGCGAATGAAAAATAAACCAATCAAACATGCAAAGCCGCCAATAATCACAGGGATATACGGTGTGACCAATGGCTGTGCTGAAAATTGTGCAATGACCCCACCTATAAATGGCCCAAGACCAAAGCCAATGACGGTAATGATAGAGCTGAGCTGCGGCGCATTTTGCTTATGGCTCTCTGGAATGGTATAGACCAAACCTAGCATCGCTGAGGTGCTAATAAGCCCTGAAGCAATACCAATAATAAAGCGCCCGAATGACAACCATAGTGCATTAGAGGCAAACACCGATAAGCTCAGGCCAGCAATAATACAGCCCATGCCGATTTGCAGCGTTCTTAAAAAACCGAAACTATTACTGGTACGTCCTAGAAATAAAAGTGTGGCCAAACAGCCAAACATATAGGCGACAAATATATAGGTGATATGACTGGGCAACAGTCCCCAGAGCTGTTGGTAAATGGGGTACAGTGGACTTGCCAGCGCTGTACCTATGGTGCCCATACAGAGCGCAAGGCTGACCATAATAAAGGGTCGCCAAGATGGAGAAGTGGTCATTTTAAAGTCGCTTAGATACAGAAAAATTGATGTAAATTTTTCTGTATATGAGGAATAAGGTGAAGAATGCAGTGTAATGCTGAATGGATTAAAAGGGCAAATTTAAGTTGTAACTTTAGCCATAGCGTTTTAGCAGCTTCACAAATTCAGCCAGTTCGGCTTCATTGACTTCTGTACCTTCAGGTAAAACATGATGACGTAAATGTGCTTCGATTAATTCATTCATCAGGCCATTTACAGCGCCTTTAATCGCAGCCACCTGTTGTAAAACCTCTATACAGCCTGCTTCGGGCAGTTGCAACGCATGTTCAACCGCATTGACTTGACCTTGTAGGCGCTTAACCCGATTCAGAATTTTTTTGTCTTGATGCAAATGACTCAACACTTTCTCCCTAAATTAAATATACTATGGGGGAGTATATTAAAACACACAACTTTATGAAAACTTCCCCATCCATCCGAATTCATCATCACCAATTTGATGAAGGTAATCCACTGGCACAAAAACGTATTTTACTGGCGACTATTTTAACTGCAGTGATGATGTTGTTAGAAGTCATCGGCGGATGGATTTTTAACTCCATGGCTTTATTGGCAGATGGCTGGCATATGAGTTCGCATATGTTGGCATTGGGTCTAGCCTATTTTGCCTATCGCGCTGCGCGGCACTATGCACAAGATACACGCTTTAGTTTTGGCACATGGAAAATAGAAATCCTTGCGGGATACAGCAGTGCGATTTTATTGATGGTGGTGGCTATTTTTATGGCTTTTCACTCAGTTGAACGCTTATTTAACCCCGTGCAAATTCACTACAATGAAGCCATCCCAATTGCGATTTTAGGTCTGGTGGTGAACTTGATTTGTGCATGGTTGTTGCACGATGACCATCACCATCACCATCACCATCACCATCACCATCATCATCACCATCACCATCATGAGCAGGCACACGATCATTCTCCCCATGAACACCATCATGACTTAAATCAAAAAGCAGCCTTTATGCATGTAGTGGCTGACGCAGTCACTTCCGTATTGGCGATTGTGGCACTCATTGCTGGAAAATGGATGGGTTGGAGCTTTCTCGATGCACTACTCGGCATAGTGGGTGCTGTCCTTGTTGCTAAATGGGCAATTGGGTTAATGAAAGAAACGGGGCAAACATTGTTAGATGCTGAAATGGATCATCCCGTGGTTGTCGAGATCCGTGAGGTTTTGGACGAATTAAACCCTCCAGTTGAGATTACAGATTTACATGTGTGGAAAGTCGGTAAAGGTCAGTTTTCCTGTATTGTAGCGTTGGAA
Organism: Acinetobacter sp. ANC 5054; assembly: GCF_002135295.1. Classification (GTDB taxonomy): domain Bacteria; phylum Pseudomonadota; class Gammaproteobacteria; order Pseudomonadales; family Moraxellaceae; genus Acinetobacter. Next base: position 36,169 of record NZ_NEGG01000020.1, read on the forward strand.
ACGACCAATCATTTAACGGCAGATCAAGTCCGCGAAGCCCTGTCAATCCATGAAGAAATTGTCCATGTTTCGGTTGAAATTAATCGTCCGAATGTTGCTTAAAATGTTCCACGTGAAACCGCATGTATTTTTTGCGTAATGAACTGAAAAAAGCCCATGACTTTTGCTTAATTCAACTTAGAATGGCAAAAGTTTGATTTCAATTGAGTTCTATCTATGCTGAAACACCTATGTGCAGCAATCATGACGGTATCAGTATCGACAGTGGCGCTGGCAGATGCCGCTTCTGTGCAAAAGCTTTTATCGCAAAAACATCCCAGCTTAAAAATCGACAATATTCAAAGTACGGAAATGACGGGAGTCTACAGTGGATTTGTTGAAGACCAAGTGGTGTATGTGAGTGAAAATGCGGATTATATCCTTGCAGGTTCGATGATTCGCTTAAAAGATCAGAAAAATCTGACCAAACAATTGGTCATGAATCAGCATAAAACTGAATGGAATAAGCTACCCTTTCAAGATGCAATTAAAACTGTGCGGGGGAATGGAAAACGCCAGATCGCGATCTTTTCTGACCCAAATTGCCCATATTGCAAGAAACTTGAAGTAGAACTGGCAAAGCTCAATGACCTGACAATTTACACCTTTGTCACGGCTTTAAAGCCGCAATCAATCGCGCCGTCAAAACAGATATTTTGCGAAGCCAGTCCTACCTTGGCTTGGAATAATCTAATCAATAAAGGCATTGCACCGAAAAGTAGTAAAAGCTGTGAAAATCCAATCGAACGCAATATCAAACTGGCGAAAAGTTTAAAACTCAGTGGGACCCCAGGCATTGTCTTTTCCAATGGCTCGGTACTTACAGGTGCCTACCCTGCTGAAGAATTGGAATCCATTTTAAAAGAAATTGCGCAATGATTATCTGCTAGAAATCGCTGGATTGAAGTAAAAAAATACCCGTCTTGGACGGGTATTTTTTATTTTTAAGCTCTGGATTTTTTGGTAACCAAATTGTAGATAAACAAAATAATAATGGCACCAATCACTGAGGCAATGAAACCTGCGACCGAGTTTTCACCATATAGACCGAGTAGGCGTCCGCCATAGGTCGCGAGCAAGGAACCTGCGATCCCCAAAACAGTGGTCATGATGAAACCTGCTTTGTCATCTCCAGGATGGATTGCGCGTGCAATCAAACCAGCAATAAAACCAACAACAATCGCAACAATGAGTGACCACATAGTAAATCTCCTTTTGTTATCATGTATTTGTTTTTTACGACTTCATATTCTATAGTCCATCAAAATCAAAGAGATCAATAGTCGTAACATGATAAAAACTGTTGTTTTTTTGTTCAAATTGAAAATTTTAAAAATAAAAAAAGTGGCCTTCGGCCACTCCTTCTGCATGAAACTGACTTAAAGGCCAATTTCACCAATAAATGGGATATGACGATATTTTTGGTCATAGTCCAGACCATAGCCAACAATAAATTTGTCTTCAACTTCGAAGCCCAAAAATTTAACGTCAAGTTCAATTTCACGACGAGACGGTTTGCTGACCAAAGTACATAACTCGATTGAATTTGGGTTACGTGTTTTTAAAATCTCTAACACTTTGCTTAAGGTATTACCTGAGTCAATAATATCTTCTACCACCAGCACGTCTTTATCGTTGATGTCACCATCTAGGTCTTTCAAGATTTTTACATCACGTGTAGACACTGTGCCACCGCCATAGCTTGATACGGTCATGAAGTCTAATTCGTGTGGTTTTGTAATTGCACGGCATAAGTCAGCCATAAAGATGACTGAACCGCGTAATAGACCAATAAGGACAAGTTCTTTGTCGCTGTTGGCATAGTGTGCGTCAATTTTGGCGCCAAGCTCTTTCACTTTAGCTTGAATTTCTTCAGTGGAAATCAATACGCTCATTTGAACAGACATGGGTAGATACCTAAAAAAGCAAATCAAAAAAATAAAAAAGGTGTTGACCTGCAACACCTCTAAAGATACTCCAATTTTAATACATCTCGATCGGAGTTGCATCTATTTTGCCGTCGAAAATGTAATCAGTTTGGCTTAGATTGACTGTCCCGCTTGAGCAAACAGGCACATCCAATCAGCACGACGCCCCATTTCAGCCATGTACGTTTCGATTTTGATTTATTTTCCGGTTTTGACATAGGCACATTGTCCAAAGATGTAAGTAGCGTGAATATTACGATCATCCCCCATTAGCATCAGGGCAAACAAAGCGTCTTCCAGATTTTGAGCACGCTGCTGGCGCAGTGCTTGTAAAGCTGTGGCTTTTAAATCCAGCACGACAAAATCAGCCTCTTTACCGACTTTAAAGTTCCCTAGTTTGTCATCCAAATCCAGTGCTTTGGCACCACCCAACGTGGCGTGATACAAAGCTTCAAAGGCAGATAATTTATCACCTTGTAGTTGTTGCACTTTATAGGCTTCATTAATGGTTTGTAGTTGATTGAAGGACGTTCCTGCACCAATGTCTGTACCTAAACCAACTTTTACCTGTTTTTCCCAGGTTTTTTTCAATGGAAATAAACCACTACCCAAGAACAGGTTTGACGTTGGGCAAAAAGCAATTGCGGAGTCAGTTGCATGCATGCAGTCCCATTCGTTTTCTTCTAAATGAACACAGTGTGCAAACACCGATTTCGACCCCGTTAGCCCATAATGATGGTAGACATCCAAATAGCCTTTTTGTTCAGGGTAGAGTTCTTTCACCCACGCGATTTCATTTTTATTTTCACTTAAATGTGTGTGGACATAGACATCTGGATATTCAGCCTTTAGCTCCCCTGCCCGTGCCAATTGCTCAGCTGTGGAGGTTGGGGCAAAGCGTGGGGTGATGGCATAGAGGTTTCTGCCTTTGCCATGCCACTTTTCAATCAGGGCTTTGGAATCGTGATAGCTACTGTCTGCGGTGTCACATAGCGCGTCAGGTGCATGTCGATCCATCATGACTTTACCCGCGATCAAGCGCATTTGGTGCTGCTCTGCCGCCTGAAATAGTGCATCTACCGACTGAGGATGTACGGTACAAAAAACCAATGCGGTGGTGGTGCCATTTTTTAGCAGTTCTTGCACAAAAAATGCCGCAATTTTTTGTGCATAGGCAGGGTCTGCAAATTGCATTTCAGTCGGAAAGGTGTAGGTATCGAGCCATTCTAAAAGTTGCTCACCATATGCCCCGACCATTTCCGTTTGTGGATAATGAATATGGGTGTCAATAAAACCCGGAACGATCAATTGGTCAGGATAATGCTGAACATCAAGGTCTGGTGGCAGCTGAGCTTGCCCTTCCTGCCAAGAACCAAACCATTGAATTTTACCCGCTTGGGTAATTAACAATCCATCTTCGAAATAGCGCACTTGGTCGTGAATTTCACGTGCTTGGGCAACTGTATTCTGAATATCTAGAAAGCGACCACGGATCGCTGTAGATGTGATAACAGAAGACATGACATACCTGCAGTTTAGAATTTTTTCGGTTGATTGTAGCTTAATTTGGCTAGAAATGGCGTTGCTGTAATTAGACGATCTTGTGCTAAAACATCGAACAGCCATTCAGGCATGTCGAGTGCATGTCATTTTTCCAAAGCGATTGATTAAACCAATGGGCTTGTGTCAGGCTAAATCGAATCAAAGAATAGAATCAAACAACAGTGTATCTATGTCCCATCCAATGCATCCTGTGAATCAAGCACAACTCGAAGCCACTTATGATGAGCGCTTGCAGCAGCTGATTCAACAACATGACGGCATCATGTCTATTTTAAAGCAGCTTTATTTGGTGGATGCCAGTGCGTATATTGCCGCAGGGGTAATTCGAAATATGCTGTGGTCAGTGCTACACCAATACAGCTATACACTGTCCCATACTGAGGTGGATGTCATTTTTTATAATCCTGAGGATGATGATGCTCATAGTGATCAGATCCAAACACAGATGCAGTCTTTATTTCCGTCTATACAGTGGGATGTGACCAACCAAGCTTTGGTACATCATTGGTATCGTTTAGACAATGGTGATTCTATTTCGCCCTTAACATCGATTTTCCATGCCCTTTCTTTGTGGCCTGAAACTGCAACAGCGGTTGCGGTCCGTTTAAATGCACGTGATCAATTGGAAATCGTGGCACCATTTGGACTGACTGATTTGTTTGAATTAAAACTGCGTTGGAATCCGCGTTTAGTCAGTCGAGCGACCTTTTTGCAACGTATGGAAGCGAAACAATTTCTGCAACGCTGGCCACAATTAAGTTTGCTTGAGCCAGAACATTCAGTGTTATTTTCCGATGAGGGATTGAATTAAAAAAGCCTCCGATGTCGGAGGCTTTGTGTTGATTTTACAAGGTGGTTTGGTTGTGCTTTTTACTGTGTCGAATCGATAACCATGCGGTAATGGTTAACGTGATGACAATGAAGCCCAATGAGATCCAAATTGGCATATGGAAGACGTCCAACATCAACATTTTGAAACCAATGAACAATAAGATGATGCCAAGACCATAAGGCAAGTAATGCATTTTCGATGCTGCACCAGACAACAAGAAGAACATTGCGCGTAGGCCCAAAATCGCCATCAGGTTTGCAGTCAAGACAATGAACGGATCTGAGGTGACAGCAAAAATTGCTGGGATCGAATCGACCGCGAAAATAACATCAGATGCTTCAACCAAGATCAAGACCAAAAATAACGGTGTTGCCCACAGCATGCCATTTTGGCGGACAAAGAATTTGTCTTCATGCATCTGTGGCGTAATGCGCATGTGCTTACGCAACCATTTTAAAATGGCCATATCCTCAATATTGCTTTCTTCTTCATCCTGACCTTTGAGGAACTTAAAGCCGGTATACACCAAGAACGCACCGAAGATATACAGTACCCAAGAAAACTCTTGCACAAACCATGCGCCAATAAAAATAAAGATGGTTCGTAAAACGATTGCACCGAGTACGCCATACAGTAGTAATTTACGTTGTAATGCAGGTGGAATCGCAAAGGATGCAAAGATCATGAGCCAGACAAAAACGTTGTCAATGGCGAGGGATTTTTCTAACAGATAACCTGCAAAGTATTCCATGACTTTGGTATTGGCCACGGTGACACCTGCGGTTTGTTGCAAGTAGAGCCAAAGTGCACCACCAAATAAGGTCGCAACCGAAACCCAAGCAATACTCCAGTAGGCCGCAGTTTTGACTTTTACTTCTTGGCCTTGGTTATTTTTAAAGCCCATAAAGTCGATGATGAGCATTACGGTCACTAAACCGAAAAATGCTAGATACAGCCACAAGGTGCCGATCGTTTCCATGTGTATTCTCCACATCTAACAACCAGCCATAAAAAAACCTTGACCAGTTGCCAGACGAAATAAAACGTCTGTGACAACATGATCAAGGTCTTGCCTACATCTTACTGTAATGTTTTGCAGTTCAGATGCTCAGATACCGACTTTTTGCAAAGTGTAATGACGATATTCTGACACGTAAATCTAGATTTACGCTTGGAGGAGGCTACTCCCCTTGTTCAAATTCTGTTTTTGGATCGTGTCCAAATATGCGGCGAAGCATGACATTATTTTTGTGCTAGTGCAATCGTAAATTACAATTTCATAGTTAATCTGGCTTCGAAACAAAATCTCGACGCTGCACCAAAATTAAGGCCAATATCGTACCCAAAATAGCAAGGATACCGCCGACCAGACCGATTGAGCTTAAACCAAGTTGAACCGTGACGATGCCACCCAATAATGCACCACCACCAATTCCAACGTTATATAGTCCTGAGTAAATTGCCATAGCGACATCAGTGGCATCGGATGCGAGGTTTAATGTTTTGGACTGTAGTGCCAAACTAAAACCAATAATACTCATGCCCCAGAGTAGGCATACTGCACTGATTCCAATAAAACTGGCATTTAATGGAAGGAGTAACAGCATCGCAAAGGCTAAACATGCTGTACTGAGCGGAATAGCCAACTTGGGATATTTCGCGCCAAATTTACCAAACAAATAAGAACCCATAAAACCTGCGCCACCAAAAATTAATAGCAAGCTGGTGGTTTGCCCTGAGCTAAAGTTTGCGACATTCAGCGCGAAGGGTTCGATATAACTATAAGCTGTAAATTGTGCAGTAATCACTAAAATGGTTAATGCAAAAACCAACATGAGACTAGGACGTTTCACCAATACCTTTAGACTGCTCAGTGAACCTGAGTTCATGCTTGGCAGTAATGGGAGTGCCTTGGCTAAAATGATACACACTATGGTTGCGCCAATAGCAATCAGCGCAAAGGTATTGCGCCAACCATAGGTTTCACCGACCATACGACCAAATGGAATACCGAGTACCATGGCCAATGCTGTGCCTGTTGCAAGTAAGCCTAAGGCCTGGAATTCCTTGCCTTTAGGCGCTACACGTACAGCTAAAGATGCGGTAATGGACCAAAATAAAGCATGGGAGAAAGCAATGCCGATACGACTGAGCAAAAGCGTATTAAAACTCCACGCAAAATAGGACAGCACATGACTCAAAATAAAAACGATGAACAAAGCAATTAATAAAAAGCGTCGTTCAATATTTTTGGTCAACAGCATAATGGGCAAGGAAATTGGTGCAACCACCCATGCATAGAGGGTAATCATGATTCCTACATCGGTTGCTGCCATATTGAAGCTTTTACCGATATCACTCAGTAATGCGACGGGAACAAATTCTGTGGTATTAAAAATAAAGGCAGCAAAAGCGAGCGCAATGACGCAGATCCATGAACCTGAAGCGCTGGAATCGGAGGAGGGAGAAGCAGACATAATTGTCTTCGCTTGAAAAATTGGATGCTATTTTAACGCTAGACATATTGCACAGGAAATGATTTTAATTCCATATCACTCCTTTTTACTTAATAGAAAAACAACAGTTTTATGTGCTAAAACATGCGACTTTATAAAAAAATCTCAAGGAAAAATTATGTTAGTGCAACAACAAGATGATCAGAAAAAAGGTGCATTTTTTATTGAACAAGAGGGCGATCGTTTAGCGGAAATGACTTATTCATGGGCGGGTGACGATAAATTTATTATTGACCATACCGATGTCAGTGACAGCTTGCGTGGGCAAGGTGTCGGTCGGCATTTACTGGATGCTGCTGTGAACTTTGCTCGTGAAAAACACGTGAAAATTATTCCGCTTTGCCCTTACGCAAAGTCAGTTTTTGATAAAGATCCCATCATCCATGATGTTTTACGTTAAACATCAGATGGATTGAATTTAAGGACACAAAAAAACCGCCCATTCATAGGAATGGTCGGTTTTTTAACATGAATAAATCTGTTTTAAGGTCCTTTAATGGCGTGATTTATACATTGAGATAACCAATAAAGTCGCGACGAGAAGCAATGTGAAGATTGCAATGATATATAAGTCCATGAGAAACATCCGGCTAGTGTGTTTAATTTGTTTTTTTAATTAATGTGAATTATCTACAGATTTATTGTGCGCTAACTGCTAAGTTTAGTTGTGTTAGTTCTGTTTTATTACACTTATAAGTTTGTTACATCACATATCTTTTCATAAATAGGGAGAAAATCCATTGGCTTTTCAACATATTGATGATCGTCACAAAGGCGAATTTTTTCAACTGAATGAACAAGGGCAGCGTATTGCCGAAATCAGCTATATTTGGAGCAATGAGCATAAAATTATTGCCAATCATACGTGGGTCGATGATTCACTTCGTGGACAAGGTGTAGCACGTCAATTGCTAGATACTTTAGTTAATTTTGCCCGTGAACAGGATTTAAAAATTATTCCAACTTGTTCTTATGTTGATGTGATGTTTCGTCGTGAAAAAAGCTTTGCGGATGTTGCGGCTTAAAGATTATTAACAGTTTAGCCATGTTGCGCTTTATTTTAGAATCTAAGAATGAAAAAAGCCCGCGAAGCGGGCTTTTTTTCATTTAATTCTGTTGCGTTAGGCTTTCAGTGCACTGATCAACTTTTGATGTAAACCACCAAAACCGCCATTCGACATTATCACCACAGCATCACCCTCGCCTGCTTCAGTCACAATCGTTTGAATGATTTCATCCAGCGAACGCGCTACAACGGCTTTATTTGGTGCTGCTTCAATGACTGGTGCTAAGTCCCAATCCAGACCTTCAGGTTGATACCAAATCACTTCATCTGCCAAACGTGCAGAATGCGCTAAACCGTCTTTGTGGCTGCCCATGCGCATGGTATTTGAACGAGGTTCAATCACTGCCCACAGTTTACGTTCGCCTAGATGCTTACGTGCACCTTCAAGCGTGGTGTCAATTGCGGTTGGATGGTGGGCAAAGTCATCATACACTTCAATGCCACGTACCGTACCCAAAAGCTCCATTCGACGTTTCACACCGCCAAAGTTAGACAGTGCTTCACAAGCTGTTTCAATCGACACACCAACATGTTCGGCTGCGGCAATGGTCGCTAAAGCATTGGCAACACTATGTTGACCTGTCATGTTCCATTTTACTTCGCCTTTGACGACACCGTGTTGTAGCACTTTGAAATGAGAACCATCGGCAGAGAGCTGTTCAGCATAAACTTCAGCGCTATCATTGGCATCTAAAGATGTACGCACTACTGGCGTCCAGCAGCCCATGTCCAGTACTTCATCAATATTGGTTTCAGTAATCGGTGCAATAATGCGACCTTCAGATGGAATGGTACGCACCAGATGATGGAATTGTTTTTGAATGGCCGCTAAGTCATCAAAAATATCGGCATGGTCAAATTCAAGGTTATTTAAAATCGCTGTTTTAGGATGGTAATGCACGAACTTAGAACGTTTGTCGAAGAATGCAGAATCGTATTCATCCGCTTCCACACAGAAGTATTTGCCCGCGCCCAAACGTGCACTTTCACTAAAACCTAAAGGCACACCACCAATCAAGAAACCTGGTTCTAAACCCGCTTGATCAAGTACCCACGCTAGCATAGTGGTTGTAGTGGTTTTACCATGGGTACCCGCAACACCTAAAACGTGTTTGCCTTGTAGGACATGGTCAGCCAAAAATTGTGGGCCTGAAATATACGGCAAGCCTTCGTTCAGCATGTATTCAACCGCATCAATACCACGTTTCATGGCATTCCCCACGATCACCAAATCGGGATGGGGTTGTAAATGGCTACGATCATAGCCTTGCATTAAGGTAATGCCTGCATTTTCGAGTTGGGTCGACATCGGTGGATACACGCTCTGGTCTGAACCTGTCACTGTATGTCCTAAATCACGAGCAAGTAGCGCTAACGAACCCATAAAGGTGCCACAAATACCCAAAATATGCAGATGCATGCCTGTTTACTCCACTTCTTTTATAGACACATCACTTTGTTTTTGGTGGTGTTGTCAGATTTATTTCAATTTGAAAGCAACCATAGCAAGGGTCTTGGGGAAAAGATAGATTTTTTTGTATAACTTCATGCAAAAAATAAGGTGCCAAAACCCGCTGAAAATGACGACTATTTTCAATTCAGCGATGCTGAGAATTTTTCAAAAAAATCTGCTGGAAAAGACCTGAAAATCGTACAATATGCCCAAAATTTTGTGATGTATTTTGCTGATGTCTCTCGCCCTCTTGCTACTCTTAATTTCCAACTGCTTTATGACATTGGCCTGGTATGGTCATCTCAAATTTTTGCATGATGCCCCACTCTGGCAAGCGATTCTTTTTGGCTGGGCAATCGCCTTGTTGGAATATAGCTTTATGATTCCTGCAACACGCTTATTGGCACAGCATGGTTGGTCTTTGGGCCAAATGAAGATCACCCAAGAAGTGGTCACCTTGTTGGTCTTTGTACCATTTATGATTTTTTTGTTTAAGCAGCCATTTAAATTGGATTATTTATGGGCTGGTCTGTGCCTATTCGGCTGTGTTTATTTTGTCTTTAGAAGTCAATGAATGAAAAAGTAACATCAACGAAAAAGGACCAGATCAACGGGTCCTTTTTGACTTTTATGGTATTTATTTTGCTGAATATTTACAGGCTTTCTTTAGCACTTTACTAAATTCTCGATCTCTTGCGGTTGGATCATCATAATCAAACACATAATCGCTATCACTGGTCAGCACAGTCATTTCACCATTCGCTTCAAAGTTCATGAGCGCATAGCCATAGGTTTGATCATCACAATACACGCGATATTCTGAAATCGAATACATTTTATCCTGACCATCATCTGCCTTGTAGTAACCCGTCATAAGGACTGGCTCACGTTCATCTGTGGCAGATTTTCCTGTAATCAAGAACTTTTCATGTATATAACCATTACTTTTAATTTCACCGTTATAGCCTTTTTGCTTTTGTAATTGACTAAAGTCTTTTTCAAATTGGCTGGTATTCAGTTGGATCAGTTGAGCAAAACTACTCGAGCTAATTGCGAGTGCAAGCAGAATAAACAGTGGTTTCATCATTTTAATATCGTATTCATGTTGATTTAAAAAAAGTTTTTATAAATTTGAAAAAAGAAAATAATTTTCGAAAAAATATTATGGAGTTTTCTCTTTTATTACAACCGTTAAATTTTATTGAGATGAATTTTCAGTCTATAATATGGGGCTCTTATTAAAGCTTGGCTCTAGTCGAGATTTACTCTCTCTTACTTTAATCTCTGGAAACATTGCAATGAATGCGGCCGCTTCACAAGACACTCCTCTCGTTGGAATTATCATGGGTTCTCAATCCGATTGGGCAACCCTCGAAAACACTGCCAATATGCTAAAACAGCTTGGCGTCCCTTTTGAAGCGGAAGTGGTGTCTGCACACCGTACTCCAGATCGTTTATTCGAATATGCTGAAACTGCACGTGAGCGTGGGATTCAAGTGATTATTGCGGGTGCAGGTGGCGCAGCGCATTTACCCGGTATGTGCGCAGCGAAGACCGACCTTCCTGTACTTGGCGTACCAGTAAAATCATCGATTTTAAATGGTGTCGATTCACTGCTTTCAATTGTACAAATGCCTGCGGGTATTGCAGTAGGAACATTGGCGATTGGCCCAGCAGGTGCAACCAATGCGGCGATTATGGCCGCGCAAATTTTAGGTTTAACGCGTCCTGAAATTGCAAAAAATGTGGCAGATTTCCGTGCTGCGCAAACCGATAAAGTTGCGAGCAAAAATATTCCAGGTCAAGACTAAACCAAGCTTTAAAATGGGACAAATGTTATGAATAAAACCATTGGTATTTTTGGTGGTGGTCAATTGGGCCGCATGATGGCGCAAGCTGCGTTGCCACTAAACATTCAATGCACATTCTTTGAAGCCAATACTGACTGCCCTTCTGCGGCTTTGGGTCAGGTGATTTCAACGAATGCCATAAATGGTTTGCAAGACTTCATGAATAGTGCCGATGTTTTCAGCCTAGAGTTTGAAAATACGCCTTTGGTTGATGTTGATGTACTGACCAAAAACAAAGAATTACACCCGCCTCGTCAAGCTTTAGCCATTGCTCAGCATCGCTTGTCTGAAAAAGCCTTGTTTGATGAATTGGCAATTCCAGTTGCGCCTTATAAAGCGGTGACGTCACTGGAAAGCTTACAGGCAGCTGTGGCTGATTTGGGTTTACCGATCGTACTGAAAACCTCACGTGGTGGTTATGATGGTAAAGGTCAGTTTGTGCTGCGTATAGCCGATCAAATTGATCAAGCTTGGGCAGAACTTGGTCCAGCGGGTGAATTGATTGCAGAAAGCTTTGTGACCTTCTCTCGCGAAGTGTCGATTATTGCGGTACGTGGTCAAAATGGCGATGTTAAAACTTGGCCTTTGGCTGAAAATCATCACCACAATGGTATTTTGTCGCATTCAATTGTGCCTGCGCCAAATAGTGCAGATTTGCAGCCTGTGGCTCAAGACTACATTACCCGCTTACTCAATCATTTGGACTATGTCGGTGTATTGACGCTTGAATTATTTGTGACTGACAAAGGCTTATATGCCAATGAAATGGCACCACGCGTACATAACTCTGGGCATTGGTCGATTGAAGGCGCAGTGTGTTCACAGTTTGAAAACCACATTCGTGCTGTGGCAGGTTTACCTTTAGGCTCTACTGAAGTGGTTCGCCCGACGGTGATGATCAATATTATTGGTCAATATCCGAAGTCTGAGGACGTGTTGGCACTGAATGGCGCACATTTGCACCTGTACAACAAAACAGAGCGTGAAGGCCGTAAAATTGGTCACATCACCTTAATGCCAAATGACAGCGCTGAATTGACGCCACTCTGTCGTGCATTGGCGAAAATTTTGCCGAATCCACTGGCGCTTAGCGAAGATATGACCATTTAAACGCGAGTTTGAATGATAAAAAAGCGGTCATGCATATGGCCGCTTTTTTTATGCCTGAACTTCGGGCATGATTGCGCCTCTTCGCAATTTAACGCCGTTTGTCGGTGTCGCAGATTGATCTATTGCTCATAAAGCATTCAATCGTTTATAAATATTCAGCTGAAAAATCGTTCAAGATGCGCCAAACTTGGTGGCATCTATTGGATTTTTTATCTCAAAAAACAATTAAAGGTAGTTTTGAATTCAAAAGGTGTTTTTAAATTTAAACCGTGAATTTGAATTCAAAAATCCATACCCTAAACAATGAATTCAAAGTTTATGAATTTAAATTTGAAAAAAATGAATTCATTTGCTGTTTTTTAAATTTAAACATTTGAATTTAAAAGCTGTCCAATCTTGCTAGATCAATAAAATGTGTTATTGATTTCTATAGCATATTGATTATTAAGAATAAAAATTAATTTTAATTTTGTTTTGGTCTTGTGGATAACTTTTTTATTGCAAGCAATTTATTTTTAAATTTAAAAGTTTTGAATTTAAATTTAAAACGCCGTTTGTTTTGTAATGAATTTAAAGCTGGGGTGTGGATAACTACTTTTGAATTCAAATTCTAAAAAAGAATTTAAATAAGTAGAAATTATGAATTTAAATTTACGTTTTGAACCTTTAACTTTTGCTTTGAGCTGTTATTGTTAAAGCAACAATTTAAATTCAAAAAAAGATTAAGGGTATGAAACATCACTTAGGATTTGTTTTCGGGACTGCTTTTTTGGCAATGACTCAGGCAAATGCCGAGTTGATTATTAATGGTCAGTCCGTCAATGCATCAAACATGCCTGCAACAAGCAGCATTTCACCACAAAATAATTTTCAAAGTTGTCTAGCCAACTTACGCCCACAAGCAATCAATGCGGGTGTGAGTGCTTCTAGCTATGACCGATATACGCAAAATTTAACGCCAGATTATTCAGTAATTGAAAAGCTCAACTATCAGCCTGAGTTTTCAACACCAATTTGGGACTATTTATCTGGTCTTGTGGATGAAGAGCGTGTGCAACTGGGTCGTCAGAAACTTGCACAACATCGGGATGTGTTAAACCGCGTGGCAGCAGCTTATGGTGTTCCTGCGGAAACTGTCGTGGCGGTATGGGGTGTGGAAAGTAATTTTGGTGATATTGCTGGAAGCTATCCATTATTACAGTCATTAGGAACGTTGAGCTGTGAAGGGCGACGTCAAAGTTATTTCCGTGGTGAATTTTTTGCTGCCATGCGTATTTTGCAACGTGGTGATTTGAATGAATCACAACTCAAAGGCTCATGGGCGGGTGCTTTTGGTCATACCCAATTTATGCCGAGTACCTATGAAGAGCTGGCCGTTGATTTTGATGGTGATGGTCGTCGCGACTTGGTTTCGAGTACCACTGACGCTTTAGCATCGACTGCGAATTTCCTGAAAAAACGTGGTTGGCAAACTGGTCAGCCTTGGGGCTTTGAGGTCAAAATCCCTGAGGGAATGTCCATTAGTGGTGAAAGCCGCCGTAATAAAAAGTCTTTAGATAGTTGGATAAACCGTGGTTTGGTGCGTGCAGATGGGACAGCTTTAATTCAAGGTGAGCTTTCAGGGGCGAGCCAAGCAGGATTAATGGCACCCGCTGGCGCAAGTGGGCCGATGTTCTTGGTGTTTAAAAACTTTGATGCCATTTATAGTTATAACGCGGCAGAAAGTTATGCATTAGCCATTGCACATTTATCCGATCATTTGCAAGGCAAGGGCGCTATTATGGCAACTTGGCCTACAGATGATCCGGGCACGTCACGTTCCGAGCGTCGTGAAATTCAGCAGTTTTTGCTGAATCGTGGCTATGACATTGGTAAAGTCGACGGATTAATAGGTGATAAAACCCGTCAAGCCATTCGTCAGGAGCAAAATCGACTGGGACTTAGTCCAACTGGGCGTGCGGGACAACAAATTTTGCGCGCGTTCCGTAATGAACATGCCAAAATCATGATGCAATAAACAGCTAATGCAAAAAAAAGGTCTGCATGTGCAGACCTTTTTATTTCAATTATTTATAGCTCACTTATTTATAGCTCACTAAACCGCAGTGATCGTGCCTAAAATACGATATCCCGCAGCGCCTGTAACGCTTGGTAAGTTCCCGCTCAATTGATTCATAAAGCGCATCGCTAACCAAGCAAAAGCAGTGGCTTCGACCCAAGTTGGACTTAAACCTAAGTCGGCAGTGCTTTGAACCGTCCATTCATGTTTACGTAAACGCCAACGTAATTGTTCCAGTAAGTGCGAGTTATAGGCGCCACCACCACAGACATACACTTCGCCAGTGTCCATATCGGAACGGTAAATGGCTTTTTTAATCGCACGTGTGGTGAGTTTCATTAAGGTTGCTTGAATGTTTTCAGGCGTATCTTCGAGTTCGTCATATTCGAGATCTCCACGCCAATCCAAAATCTGTTCATCTAACCACTCAAGGTTGAAATCTTCGCGACCTGTGCTTTTTGGCGGTTCTTTAGAAAAATATTCATGGGCTTGTAAACGATCGAGCAGGCTGCGAATCGGTTGACCATAAGCTGCCCAGTTACCATTTTCATCATAAGGCTGACCGGTATAACGTTCACACCAAGCATCCATTAAGATATTGGCAGGGCCAGTATCAAAGCCATAGACGTCTTCAGGTTTGCCCGCAGGTAACATGCTGACATTAGCAATGCCACCTAAGTTTAAAATCACGCGATGAATCGTGTCATGTTGGAAAAGCGCTTGATGAAATGCAGGTACCAACGGTGCACCTTGACCACCTGCTGCCATATCACGACGGCGAAAATCCGAAATCACTGGAATTTGAGTCAATTCGGTAATGATATTCGGGTCGCCAATTTGCAGCGTGAAACCATGTTCAGGGCGGTGGCGGATGGTTTGACCATGAGAACCAATCGCCTTGATTAGACTACGATCCAACTGATTTTTCTCGATCAGTTCATTGATGCCATGTCCGATCATTTGCGCTAGTGCGACATCTGCTTTGCCCATACGATCAATTTCGTTGTCATTTGGCAAAGTCAGTGCCATCAGTTCATCACGTAGGTCGGGATCAAAGGGCAATGTGAGCGATGCATGAATCTCTAGAGGATCAAAAGAAGCAGCAACAATATCGACACCATCCATGCTTGTGCCGGTCATTACCCCAATATAGATCGCTGTCATGATGATTCTTAAGCCTGCAATATGCTGAAAAAGTGTTAGTATATCGCACAAATTGTATAACTGATCTATTTGGATTTTGTGATGTCAAATTTCCTGCCGGCTGAAGAACAACTTGCCCTCATCCAACGAGGCACTCATGAAATTATTTCTGAGGAAGATCTTCTTAAAAAGTTAAAACAGAACCGTCCGCTTAAAATTAAAGCGGGTTTCGATCCAACAGCACCAGATTTGCATTTAGGTCATACGGTTTTAATTAATAAACTTAAAGTTTTCCAAGATTTAGGTCATGAAGTTTACTTCTTGATTGGCGACTATACTGCGATGATCGGCGACCCAACAGGGAAAAGTGCAACACGTCCGCCTTTGTCACGTGAAAAAGTTTTAGAAAATGCAAAAACCTATCAAGAACAAGTCTTTAAAATTCTTGATCCAGCTGAAACTAAAGTGGTATTCAACTCTGAGTGGTTTGCTCAAAAATCTGCAGCAGATTTGATTCAATTGGCTTCACAGCAAACTGTCGCGCGTATGTTAGAGCGTGATGACTTTACAAAACGTTATAACAGTCATCAACCGATTGCGATTCACGAATTTTTATATCCATTGGTTCAGGGTTATGACTCTGTTGCGCTAGAAGCTGATGTTGAGCTTGGCGGTACAGACCAAACCTTTAACTTGTTGATGGGTCGTACATTACAAAGCCGTTATGACCAAGAGTCTCAAGTCTGCATTACTGTGCCAATTCTTGAAGGTTTAGATGGCGTAAATAAGATGTCTAAATCATTAGGCAACTATATTGCAGTGTTTGATGCACCGGGTGCGATGTACCAAAAAGTGCTTTCAATGCCAGATGCTTTAATTGAACGTTACTTTGACTTGCTCAGCTTTAAAACAGTTGAAGAAATTCAAGCCTTACTCAAAGAAGTGGCTGAAGGTCGTAACCCACAAGATGTGAAGAAAATCCTAGCACTTGAATTGGTTGAGCGTTTCCACGGAAGCGATGCTGCTGCAAATGCACATAAAGGTGCGGGTAACTTGATTACCGAAGGTGAATTACCTGAGGGTACACCTGAAGTGACGATTTCACGTAGTGAATTTGGTGGTGAAATTTTTATTACTTCTATTCTTCGTGAATCGGGTTTGACTAAAAATGCTGCACAAGCCAAGGATGCTTTAGGTCGTGGTGCTGTCAAAGTAGATTGGGAAGTGGTTGATGCGGGTTATTCTGTTGCTGAAAACAAGACTTTAATCATCCAAGCGAGCAAAAAAGCGATCGCAAAAGTGACCTTTACAGACTAATAATTTTGACAAATTTTAGTTAAGTTATTGAATTAAAAGCAGGCTTTGGCCTGCTTTTTTTTTCCAATTAGTATATTAATAATATAAATAAGCAAATTCAAAAAAAACCTTATAAAAACAATACTTAAATTTTGCCAAATCTGTTGCATTTCATAAATTTTATGTATAAGATTTATTCATCTAGAGAGATTTATATACCATCTAGAGGGTACATAACGATAACTCCACTTTTTATAAGTCTCTTCCCCAAGGGACTCTTTTTTTAGTGGGTTAATGAGATAACTATAATAACTACACGATGGATCGACTAAAGATTCAATTCTAAGGGAGAGATTTTGGGAGAGATCTTTCCCTTTTTTATTTCCAAAATTTATTTTTTTCTTTTTAATTTTCGTTCAAAAAATTTTAGACGAAAATTTTTAATCTAGGAAAATACAACATATAAAAAAAGCCTCATGTTCATGAGGCTTTCAAAGTAATTATTTTTTATCTGAGTGAATGATTCGATTAGGCCTGAACTTTGAACTGAATAAAGTTTAATTTTGGAAAAATGTGTTTGACTAATGTGCCGACAAGTAGAGCAGTAATAATGGTTCCTTCACGTACCCCGATGATTTCATGTAATACAAACCAGCTAGCGATCACTGCAATACTCACCAAGACAATATCACCATAGGTTTTACAGTTGCCAAAATCCAGCTTAAAACGTAGCGCAATGGCTTGATAGAGACCTTCACCCGCTAAAAAAACCAGACTGGCTTTGACCATTAAGCTGAAAGCGCTGTGATCAAGCAGCTCGCAAGACAAGCAAGAAGCTGTAGCGCGTAATTTTCAATGCTCCAACCTTGCGTCGACCACATGAGTACGTCGATAAAAGCCCCAAATAAAATACCAACAGAAAGCTGTAACCACTGAATCCATTGAAATTGAGATTTTAAAATCAACATTTGCAGCAAAATCATCACAATGTGCATGATCACTGTAAGGGAGCCAATACTCAATGGAAAAATATAACTAAAGCTATAGGGTACAGAGGAAATAGGTGATGTACTTAAATTTGAATGAATAGAGAGCACTACACCAAAGGCGAGTAATCCTAACCTACTCAGAAGTAGCAATAAACGCGGAAAAAATGCGTTGGCATATGCTCAGCCTTAAAAAATAAAATAGAGTATGACTTTGAAAAAAGCGGCTCTATGCGTCTAAAGCCTTAAAAGCTTAAGTTTTCATACTGATCATCCTTAATAGTGATAATTAAAATGAACAGCTGGGCTAAATCAGTAAAAATGACTAAGCATTTAACTAAAATGATTTTTGTGAAAACCATGCTTATGGAACAATAAGGTCTAATTAAAAGAAGAGCAGCACATGGCATATTACGATACGCAGAATAATGATGAACAAATTGATGAAATATTGAGATTCTTATTTGAATATCAGCCTGTACAAATCAAACAACAGTTATTGGCACAAACCAAGCAACAATTGGATGCACTAGATATAGCGGCAAAATATCAACTCTTTGCATTGGTGCGTGAGCAATTACCCAAACGAGCAAAACTATTTTTTTCAGCAGAAGACTTTATGGGTAAGCAGCAAGTGATCTTGGATGTTATGCAGCATTTGGTTTGTGTGTACGAATAAACCTGCCTAAAAATGTACGAAAATAAGAGAAAAAATATTTATGGTGATAAGGATTTCGGGTTGTTTATCACTTTAAGGGTGTTTTTTTGCGCATAAATCGCTTGCAATGTTGATTGCAGGTAGAAAAAACCGCTTTTTAATGATTTTGATTGGGTTTGTCGCAGAATTAGATTGGTTTTTTGAACATTGCTAAAAGAGTTAGACCTAAAAGCTCTGAAAGTATTTTTCTGTGAAAGTTAATATAAATAAATAAAATTCCAAATAACACGAGATTTTTTATAAAAAATGGCTAAAAAATAGATAAAAATGCAATTTTTTTAGCAAAAACGTCTATAAAAGATACATACGTGAAAAATATAGTGAATTGGGGGTTGCAATGATTCTGAAATGCTCTAGAATGCACCCCATACCGACGAGATAGACGGAAACGAACGAAACGCGAAGCGTTGAGTTGTTGAGTTTATTGAAGTCCAGCTTCTAGCATTGACGAGATGTTAGAAAGATCATTAAGAGATTATGAAGAACAACTTGTGTGGATTTTTACTAGTTGATCAGTCGAAATTATTTTCATTGATTGATGGTAGAAATTACTCGAAGTTTATTTG
>NZ_NEGG01000021.1 GCF_002135295.1 Acinetobacter sp. ANC 5054
CATCGCTTTTTGTTAATATAAAAATGTTAATACAAAATTGTAAATTTTGCAAAGTTGTTCGATTTTTTATTGGCAAAATATTACAGATTCGAACATAAAAAAGCCGACTTGTTTCTAAGTCGGCTTTTTGTAGTTTTTTGAGGTTGGTTTAACTTTTTAACTATATGAAAAACAATGATATTTTAAATTGCATTTCGTATAAGCTCTATTATGTTAAATACCCTCATTCCAAGCTTTATCTAAGCTTTTCAAATTATTGTATGCTTCTTCAAAATCACTTAATTTAAATGTTAAAACAGGAGATGAAAAAGGTTGTTCCCAAACTACTGATGTTACAAGGTCATGCATATTGTTCCATGCTACCCCAAATCGAATCCATTGAACTTCTGATTCAGTCACCATCTGTTCAATCATAATTACATTACAGACAAGATCTAAATCATCAGAACAAATTAAAATTGGTATGACAGTGGATACTGCACCATATTCAGAAGTTTCAGGTTTTAATAGTTTCCATGCATTACTCAAAGGAACGCTATTTTCAAAGTCATATAGCCAACCATGTGCTGGAACGGAAGAGTTTGCATCCTTAAAACTAGTGTTTTTACTTATCCATATATTTAATGGAAGCCCATCAATAGCAAAAATAGGAAATGGTTTAGTCTTTCCATTTCCATCCTGAATACATCCTTTGACAGGGTGTTCATTTAATAATATTGCCGAAATAACGTTCATATATTTTATTTAAATACTTTAAAGATTTCCTAAAATTAACATAATGCACGTTATACGAAGTTAAAAAATTGAGACTATAGCCTTAATTTTTATATATTTTTTAAAATTTAAGACCTAGGTCAGTGCCTAGGTTTTTTATTGCGTATAACAGCCATTATGTTAAATAGAAATTATTTCACTTCACCATTATAAATAATGGTTGGTTTTTCATCTTTTTTGACAGTCAACTTATTGCCATCAGCAAAAGCTTCAACAACTTCGGAGCAGCCGTCTATTTCAGTTTTTCCTATTACACTTTCTGATTTGATATCATAAGAAAAAGTATATGTAGTTGCAGGACAACTATTTCCATTTTCACCAGTTGAAACTACTAAAACATACTTATTACCAAATTTATAAGCTCGTTCAAGCTTTAAATATCCTAGGGCTTCAGGATCCTCAACAACATCTTGCATAATATTATGTGGACCAGCCTTTGTTTGATAAATCAAAGCTTTCGACATCGAATCAGGAATATCTTGCAATAAAAAAACGTTATCATAACCAACACCACTGTCAGAAACATATAAAGCTTCATAACTCATACTTGGAGCAGCTGGAGCTAGTTTTTCCTCTTTAGGTTTGACCTCTGATGCAACTTGAACCTGAGCAGCTGGTTTTATCTCTTGTTTAGATTGCTGTTCAGCAGTTTGTGGCTTATCACATGCTGTAAGCATCAGACTTAGTATGATTGTGTTTATAAAAAATAATTTATTCATTAATATTGCCAAGTTACATTTGTTGAATGGTTAGATATTTAATTAATCTTTGATATATGAAATAGCTGTAACTTCATACATTTTTTCACCAGAAAATTCGTTATTAACAAGCTTTAATGTAACTTTTGCTTTTCGGTCAATTTCATATTTTGGATAATTTTCCTCATCATGGTATTCACCAGCTTGAGATTCTATTTTTTCATAGGCTTTATGATATTGCGTGCAATATTTTCTATCTCCACAAAAGGTTGAAATAGAAACAGCTTGAATATTGGCAAGCTCTATATCTAAATAACAGCTATCTGCGCCACATGAATATGATTTCAAGTAAACATCTTCTGTTAAATTACTAGGTAGGGCATATGCGGTATTTATACTGACTAAACCTAAAGCCAAAAGCAGTTTTTTCATTTTTTCCCCAAATGAGATATAGCAAGTAAAGTGGGTTACATGCGAAATTTTAACCCTTGATCTTGAGCCTTTTTTAGCAATCTATTTACAGCTAAATTTACTCTTTCAAAATCATCATATCCTAAAGGAAATGATGGACTTCTACGACCTTGTAATCCTGTATCTTTATAAACTATTTGTATTTTCAATACGAGTGGGTTACCGCTATCCCATATTTCATTACCAATAGCAACTCGATATTGAGTTCCATCTGGATGAGCATACTCACCACATGTCGCATCAACAAACTCAATCATCTCTGGAAGAGGATGAAATATTTTTGCCATATATTTATTTCCTATAGTTATCTATAAGAAACTATAGTTCTTATTTTTCTATTCATCAATGAAAATAGTTTTTACTTAAGTTTTCCTAAAATTAACATAATACACCTTATACGAAATGTGTTATAATTTATTTTGAAATTCAAATACTTATTTCAAAGTTTATAGCCCAAACATCACTGTTTGGGTTTTTTTTATGATTTTTCACGTTCCACGCCTATTCTTTGACCAATGTTTCACGACTTTGTTCATATTAGTTAAACAATCGTGGTTAATCATAGGGTCTAAAAAAACGGCTCCAAAAGCCCCTTTTCTCCGGTTCCTGTTCGACATGCTCCGGCACGGGGATCCGCTTATTCTGCGTTTGGATCTCAGTTTTAACCTCAGTTGCTTGTTCAGGTACTGGGACTTCAATCGTCTCTTGAGGTGGTACAACTGGTGTTGGATCTTCCATTTTTGGTGCTTTAGGAGCTTCTAGTAGGCGTTGCATCGTTTCGATCTGATTTTGGTAGAAAGACTCACGATCTTTAGCATCATTAAGCTGATTTTTCAGCATGTCTATTTGTTGTCTAAGCAGTAAAACTTCTGCCGAATTTGGACTGTCTACTTTTACAAATTCTTTTACATCCTGTTTTTTGACTGGTTCTCCAAAAACACGGATAGCTTCTGCTAGATCAATCTTATTCTCAGAATTTTTACTTAAAATTCCTTTCTTTATGTTGTTGTAAATCGTTTGTCTATTAATGTTGTAAAGCTTGGAAAGTTCAAGAACTGTAAGGGTTTTCATTCAGTAAACCTATGCCTAAACTTGTAAAAAGTTACTGTCTATTAGACTGTCTAATAGACAAATGATCAAGTTTAAATTTTAGGCAGGAGTAAAGCCAACTTTTTGAAGATAAGGGAATAATTCTTCGAATTTTTGGGCATCTTTAAGCATTTCTGCAATGCGCACAGCAAATTGTTCAAAGCTTTCTGTACCTTGAGAATATGTATTCATTTCAGGAAGTCTAGAAAGCTTATTAGCAAATAGGTGACGCTGTGGATCGGTTATTTTCGAGAAATAATCTGAGGGATTTTCACTTGTGATCACTTTTTTAGAAGTATCTTTTGTCTGTCTAAAAGTGAACGAAAATCCTGAAATAGTACGTCCTTTCTTATGTTGTTCATACTTAGCAATGATATCTGTTAGTTCATTTATTTGATTCAATGCAAAGTCTAAAACATAGGTTTTAAAGTTACTCATAGTTTTGTATTGATGAGGTTCAACGCCTAATTGTTGTCTAAAGATAGACAGATCAAAAACGGGAGTTTTTCCTGCTGACCTCCATTGGATCAGTAATTCATAGAGTCGAATAGCATAAGAACTAGTTAGGCGTGAGACCTGTTCTAACTCATATTTAGTAAAATTCTCTTCTAGTCTGGTTATAAGAGGAACGATATCTTGAGTGAATCTTAAAAAAACAATTCCCGACTGAGCCTCATAACCAATTTTATCAACCCAACGGCAATGGAAACTACGATCCTTACCTGTTTTAGGATTAACATCATGGTATGTGACGTATCTATCGAAGAGGCTTTTTGATGCATCTCTAAGGACTGTATAGGCAGTATGTTTTTCAACATTGAACGTATTTATATAGCTACTGGCATGTACCTCTAATAAGCTATTTTCTGTTATCCCATGACCTGTTTGTCTTGCTTCTGCTATAGCTAGAAGAATTAAACGCTGCTCAACAGTATCTAACGTATAGCTAGCTTGAATTAAGGCATTATCCTTAACAATTAATTCACTCATTTCTAATAATAAATTTATAATTAAACTAGGTTGTACAATAGACTATTTAAATAAACGTGTCTATTAAAATTATTAAGGTCGATAAACCTAGCTTTAAGGTCGATAAACCTAGCTTTAAAGGTCGATAAACCTAGTTTAATAGGTCGATAAACCTAGTTTAATAGGTCGATAAACCTAGTTTAATAGGAGCTATAACGCTTTCTACACAAGGCTTTCAGCTTACCTAAAAGCATTTAAAAACTTTAAAATAATTAAAAGCCCAAGGAAGGAAAAATTGCCCTTGGTTTTCGCTTCGTTTCACTCGCTCAAACTCTATTGAATCTCGCTTTCGCTCGATTCGTCGGGGCAATTTTTTGCAAATACTTTCTAAAATTATGTAAAAAGCAAAAGCGACTATGACTTCGCTTCGCTCAGAAGTTTTTTTGCTCGCTTCGCTCGATCTAGGTGCAAATATTTACATGTGATTTACGCTTATTTAGGCTTCACAGCCTAAAAAGCTGTTTTTCAGGGAGTCTAGACGCGACTTTTCGTTGTGTCGCTCGTAGACACTCGCTAAACAAACTATTGATTATTAGTAGTTATATTTTTATTCACTGACATAAAAAATGATATCCATTAAATATCGGAAAATGTCATTGTATAAGACTTTAAGCCTTATACTGTAAGGGTTACAGAACTCTGAATAAGAAATAAATTTTATTCTGCTCAAAAGATCGTAGTGAGGACTTTCGATTTCATATTTCAATAATAGAAAAAAGAATGCTCCTATTTGGCTTTATTTGGCGATTTAAGCCAATTTTTTAATTTTCCCACAGTTCTATGATCTTTTTTAAAATAATGTCTTCTATGCGATCTGGTGGCTTTTTAGGGGTACTTTAGTCCTAGACCAATACGCATATCGGACTTACGGAAATTTTCTTCGGTCTCTTTTTGAATTGCTGCTTTGTGCTCAGGTGAACCAAAAACATAATCCTTCGTATTGCTATCAGGTTTGATCGGATCTTGTTTACTTTCTGGATGCTGTTTTCGAGCAGGGGATATTTCGACCTGTTTTTTTACTTTGGAAGTGTGGGCATTTTTGTACCGTGCCAGATAGACTGAAAACTGGTTGACGCTCAGAATCAGTCCATATTCTTTTTCTAAAATGGCGGTCACTTCTTCATAAGAATAGCCCTGTTCTCTGAGTTCAAAAATCTGGGGTAAAAGACGGATAAAGGCTTTAGATTTGATTTTTGGCAGCATGACTTTAGATTTCAGTGGAATAACTTATTTTGATAGTAAATTGTTAGTGCTTTGGTTGCAAATTGATATGTTTTCAGTCGTAAATTCATAATTTTGATACCTAATTGATATCCTTTTGATAACTTTTTGATAGTAAATTAGTAGTAAATTGATATATACGCCCTTTTTCCTGTTTTTCGCTCTAAATTCTGCTCTAAATTGAAGATGGATTTTTGACGATTTTTAGGTATACACCATACGCACATAGTCATGATGCTAAAAAATCTTCGATTTTTTATTTAAAAGCAAAGACTTATATCTATTTTACTTGTCTTTCATCATGTTTTAGATGACGCCAAATGTCACAAATATAAACATAAATATTTGTTTTATATATTTATAATTGTCACGTATTTGTCACAGATCAAAATGAAATGAGTAATGATAATCGGGTTACGATCAGGCTGTCCAAAGAGCAGTATTTCTTGTACGAAATGAGAGCGGCTGCCAAGGGAATGCGTGTATCGACTTATGTGAAAAGTTTGCTGGATGAGTGTGAGTCAAGCTCGTCAAATCAGCTCGCAGAACTGCTGAGATTGTTTAAAAGTCTGGATGAAAAAACGTCATTGATTACGGAAGTTTTAATGGCCCAGAAAGATGAAAAACCAGCGCATACAGAAAGTGGCGCAGTGGATAATTTAAGTCTGGAAATGCTGCTGATGCTTCGGGCAATGGCTAAGCCTGAACAGTTAAAAATGGCACATGCTCGGATGCGCGAGAAGGATTTTCCTATTCTCAATTTGCAGGATTACTAATCTCCAGATCAGATCCATCTCATAGGATTCATTTCAACGGAATTAAATATGGCTATTTTTCTGGTTCGACATGCTGAAAGTGAAGCGAATATCAATGGAAAGACGCTTTCTCATGCTTCAATTGCTTTAAGTGAGCATGGTCATAGACAGGCTCAGGATTTATGCTCCAAACTGCCTGTAATCGATCATGTGATCGTGTCGAAGTATTTGCGGACTCAGCAGACCGCAGCGCCAATATTGGAAAAATACGGCCTTTCATTAGAGGTTGATGAGCATTTACATGAGTTCAGCTACTTGTCAGAGCGTAAGTGTGCCAATACCAATCTGAATGACCGTAAGGCATGGGTAAATGCGTACTGGGAGAAAATGGATTATCAGCACAGGGATGCTGACGATGCAGAGTCTTTTGAGAATCTGTATCTTCGGGTACAGGCTTTTCAGGAAAAGCTAAAGATCTTGACCCCTCACTATGTGAAGAAGAATCTGGCTGTATTCAGTCATGGACAGTTTCTACAGCTTCTCATTATGCAGATCCAGCAGCCCAGATCTCTTACCAAGGAATTGATGCAGCAGTTTAGATCGGACTTGGTTCGCCAGCCGATCAGAAATACTGAGGTTTTCACCTACTGAACAGAATTTCGTATATGAGATTTTATGTTAAATAAATAAAAAGACGCCTTTACATAGGCGTCTTTTGAATATGTCTAAATTATTGAAAAGCTTGTCTTAGAACTTCACCTTTCTCTGTAGAGGTTTGGCTAGTTGTCGAGTTCTCATCATTAATATCTAAAATATCTTTTCTTTTTTCAGGGCCATAATATGAAATAAACTTATTTATAGATTTATCCCATGTTAGATAACTGTCGTTATATTCAGATATAAAACGATAGCCATCTTTTCTTTTTTCAAGCTCTAATCCTTCACGTCCTAACCAATAGTTAAGTACATGATCATATTTACCTGCTTTATTTTGAAAGTAGATATCTATAAAACCATCACTGTTGCCAGTGAACATTGAGTAAGCACCTTCACAGGTAACTTCTGAAGATCGGATAATGTAGTCTTTTAAGCCATCATTATTAAAATCTACATTTACTAGAAAACCTTTATCGAAAGTGATTTTAGGATTCTTGATCGCCATCTCTTCATCTTCAGCTATGCTTTCACATGCTTCAATATAATGATTTTGGACTACTTCTTTGATTTCTATAGGAAGCTTATTAAAAGGAATACTATTATTTTTTACAGGGATTTCTGCTAAAGAATTTGTACAAAAAACAGCTATGGCTGCAAAACCTATTAACTTTTTCATTAATAAACCTATTTATTTGGATTTTATAGAGATTAATAGGAGTATCTAAAACCTTGTGCCATCATACAATCTTGTATCATTTCAGCTTTTTCATTTTGATTTACTTTAGCTAAACCTATGTCATAGCGACATTTTGCTAAAGCATTATTAGCATCATGTGGAGTAATTCCAGCTTTTCTCCACATAGGTTGTGATGTACTACATGCAGAAATTAAAAGTGTTGAAACAGCTAATGCCCCGATAATTGTTTTTTTCATAAAAAACTCTATAAAATTTAATCAAATAATTTTTCTATTCTATCAAATTTTATGAATTTTGTAATAAAAAATGGGAGCTTAATCTCCCATTTTTATGGATGATTTTTTAAATCATTCAGCATGGCATCACGCAGAATCTTATTCATTCTTGTCTGATAGCCTTTACCTTGGGCCTTTAGCCATTGCATTACATCTGCATCAATACGAACCGTAGTCACTTGTTTAGTCGGCTTGTAAAAAGGGTTCTGTACTGCATTTTTCCAGAAACTTTCATCAAGTTCAGGAATGTCCGAAAAGTCTATTTCACTGTCTGGGCGTTTAGCCAGGGCTTCAAGTCTTGCCTTTTGTTCTTCAGACAAAACAGGAGGATTATTCAAATCCATTTTGTAAGTAACGGTTTTGCTCATACTGTTTCCTCTCTTTTTTCTCTGCCTGTCGTGCCGAAATAATGCGGATATGATCCATCCCATTATGGTCTTGTACTGTGTGGGCCACCAATAAAACAGCTTGCCCATGTACCATACCTATCGCTTGCCAACGATATTCACCATTTTCAAAGCGATCCTGTTTATATAAGGCATGAGCATCGTAAAAAACCAATGTCGCATCTTCAAAAGCTACACCATGCTTTTTAAGGTTTATTTCTGCTTTATGCTCATCCCATGAAAACTCAATTTCCATAGTTGCATCGCTTTTTGTTAATATAAAAATGTTAATACAAAATTGTAAATTTTGCAAAGTTGTTCGATTTTTTATTGGCAAAATATTACAGATTCGAACATAAAAAAGCCGACTTGTTTCTAAGTCGGCTTTTTGTAGTTTTTTGAGGTTGGTTTAACTTTTTAACTATATGAAAAACAATGATATTTTAAATTGCATTTCGTATAAGCTCTATTATGTTAAATACCCTCATTCCAAGCTTTATCTAAGCTTTTCAAATTATTGTATGCTTC
>NZ_NEGG01000022.1 GCF_002135295.1 Acinetobacter sp. ANC 5054
TTTTTCTTGTTCTTGGCGTCTTACAAATGCCAAATGTTCTTGTTGCTCTCGTTCTTGTGCATAGCGTTGTTCTTGTTGCTCTCGTTCTTTACGTAACTGCTGTTCTCTAGATTCACGATCTTTTCGGTCGTTTTCGAGCTGTATTGCTCTTTTTTGGGAAAACTCTTGCTGCGCTTCGGTCTCAATTTTTTTTGTAAAAGCCGCATGCAATTCTTGGATTTTTAGATCTTCCATTTCTTCTGCATATAGTCGCTTTTGTTTTTCACCATTTTGAGGACTAAAGTATTTATTTCCATAGTTATCTTCTTCAAATATATAACTATTTATGATCTCCAGTCTTTGATCGCGTACATACTCTTGATACTCAGTTTCTCTGCGTGATATTTCAGAAATTTGATGATCTATATTTGAAATTTGATCATTAAGTTTTCGTTGTTTAACAGTGATGTTCGGTTCGTCAAATTTTGCAAAAGACTTTTTAGGCTGGAGCAGCTGATTTTCTTCTGTCCATTTATTTAAATGATCAGAATATCTCTCTTTTTTTTCTATTTCACTAAGACCAGAAATATGCTTTTGGATGTCTAGTTGGGTGTTGTGTTGGTCGATCAGGTCATTTATTTGATTGATCCATTTTGTTTTAAAAAATAAAGGCTCTTTTTTGCGTAGTTCTGATATTGCAGAACTCATCGTGTCTAATTTTGTTGTTAATTTTGATAATTCTTCATTTTGGAATTCATAAAGTTTCTGAGAAGTTTTTTCTGAATACTCAGCTTGAGAGTATTGAAACTGAAGCTCACTTCGTACTTTTTGAACAAGATCCTCAGATACTTTGATGTTTTCATCCAGTGCGATGACCTTTTTGATTTTTAAATTACGTAGCTTAATTTCATCATTTTTCAGACTAATTTCTGTAAATATCCCTCGTCTCCGGAGGTATGTCGCTTGAGGACCTTCGTGCTGAGTTGCTTCTAGGTCACTTTCCTGGTCTTCATAACTTCTGTGATCGACACGTTCATCAAATCCATTTTGTTCCAGGTGATGATTGCATAACTCTGCAAATGATTCTCTCCAGTGGCTTACAGTTTCTGTGCCATTGTCACGACTGAAGTCCCTATATTTTTTTGCTGAAAAGCCACCCTGCTCATTAATACTTCGGGTTGTGAACATGATGTGTGCATGGTAGTTGCGTTCATCACTTCCACTGTCTGTATGAGGTGCATGAATAGCAGCATCAACGATGACACCGTATTTTTTAACGAGGTTTCGGCAAAGTTCATTGAGCATATTTTCACGCTGTTCAGCGTTTAACTCACTGGGAAATGCAATCTCAAACTCTCTTGCAAGTAATGCATCTTTTCTACGTTCAACCTTTTCGACTTCATTCCAAAGTGTTTGGCGCTTGAGTAACTCAGTATTTGTATTTTCAGGTGCATAGATTTTTGTAAATTCGACACCAGTTTTTCTTGTGTAGTCTTGTTCTTTTCCATAAAAATCGCATACCAATTTTTCACTTGAACGATATGCAGCACAAGCAACGGCCGATCGTCCATTACCTCTACTAATCGTTTTAACTGAAAAATGATATATCGCCATTTTGCTTTTGCTCTTTATTTCGATTTATCGAAATTACCAACATGTATATGTTGGTCAGGGGATTACAAAGGGGATTTACCCCTTGTCGCACCATTGGATGAAATCCAATGGCTAAGTGCGCCCTTCGGGAAAACCACGATAGCATGGGCTGTCTTGAATTTCAATTCAAACAGACCTATGCTTGAGGGGGATTCCTTGAGATGGTGATGGTATGAGTGTTGAAACTTTAGAGCAAAAAATTGCAAAGCAAGAAGAACGATTAAGACAACTAAAAGCACAAAAACAAGCTATTGCTGCTCGTGAAAAAAAGAAAAATTCTGATCGACAAAGAAAAGATGATACTAGACGTAAAATTCTACTGGGGGCTTGGGTTCTAAACAAACTGAAAAATGATGAATCTTTTAAGGGTCAACTAACCGATTTTGAAAAGTTTTTAAGCACGGAAAGTAAGACTGAAGAAAATAGGCAGAAAGATAAAGATCTTTTTAATGGATTTATTTGGGATAAGACCTAAATTTCGCATAAGAAATTTTATGTTAAATGATTGTTAGAAATGCCCCTTGATCGAGGCATTTTCTATAAAGAATACTAAAAACTAATTAAAGCCAACCAAGTTTCAAAACAAGGCAGTTCTCAGCAATCATATTTTTAAATTATATAACTCCCAACTGAGCTTTTGCTCCAACGATAAGGCTTTCATTTTGAGTTTCTAAGGCAAATAAACCATACATCAAAGGAGAGGCCGCTGCTCTTTCTAAAGTCTGTTCATATAGTTTATTCCAAACTTTACCCCCTAGTTTTTCATACTCGATGATTAGAGTTTTGAGGCTTTCTTCTCCAAACAAAGTTACATGCCCAGCAAAATCAATCGCTGGGTCATCTATATGGGCTGTTGACCAATCAATAACGCCTGAAACAGCTCCATCCTTTGAAGCTAGTACATGCCCAGCATATAAATCGCCATGTATAAATTGGGTGAAATCTGCCCATAGAACATCATTATCCAACCATTTTCTGTAGCGGGTTTCCAATTGCTCACTTATACCAATTTCAGATTTTACTAACTGCAAATTGTTTGCTATTTCAGGTCTTAAATCTGAAGGTTTCATAATTTTCAAATCATTTTCCCGAACTTCTTTTTCAGGAATACTATGGATTTCAAATAAGGTTTTTGCCAAAGATGTTATGTATTTCGGGCTATCTTTGTCCATATTCCAAATTATTTCATAGGTTTCAGCATCCAAATTTAAAACAGGATTATCTTTAAGTATGGGATAAGCCACTAATTCTGTAGATGAAATTCTCCAATCAGGAACCTCTACAGAAAGATGTTTTTTTACCAATTCTAAAATGCGTTTTTCTTTCTTGATTTGTTCCCTCATGCCATCACGACGAGGAATACGCAGCAACCATTGTTGCCCCTTTGTATCAAGAGCAAAAACGACCTTAAAATCAATGCCCATTTCATTGAAATTCATTTTGTCCGTAAGCAACAAGCCGTGTGCTTCAGCAAGTGATTGAATATCTTGAATTGTCATTTTTAATTTCCTTTAAAGAGTTCAATAATTAATGTTCGGATTAGATTGGCTATCATTAACAATCTCTCTCAAAAGTCTTGATGATTTTGTGGTCTTTGATCTCGTAGATAATGTCAGCAATATTATCGACCAATTGCTTGTCATGAGATACGAAGATAATAGTTCCTGCATAGGACTTCATCATTGTTTCTAATGCGGCAATACTTTTTAGGTCAAGATAGTTTCCTGGTTCATCCATAAGCAAAATATTATATTTTCCTAAAAGCATTTTGGATAAAAGCAGTTTGATGATTTCACCTCCCGATAAGTCGGATAAGTTTTTTTGAATATCATTCGCTCCGATCCCCATTGAAGCCAATACTGCACGAATTTCCGCAACTGTGTACTCGCACTCTTCCTGCATAAAGGAGAGCACAGATTTATGCGTGTTAAATTTATATCCTGTTTGTGTAAAGTAGCCAATTTCAGCTTTTGGAGATATGGTTAATCCATCAGCACGTTCTGATATCATTTTTAACAAGGACGTTTTCCCTGTTCCATTCGATCCAGTTATAGCGACTTTAGCGCCAAGCGGTATTATAAAGTTAGCGTCATCAAAGATAGTACGGCTACCAAATTTTAAGCTCAGACCATCTGCCGTAATCGGGAACTTATTGTGCAGTTCTAGGGCTGAACTTTGACGAAAACGAATAGAACGCAAATGCTCTGGTGCTTGAATATCTTCTAATGCAGCCAAACGCTTTTCCATACTCTTAGCTGCCTGATACAGTTTTCTTTGCTTGGTGCCAGTCATTTTTGCATGCCCAAGTCGTCCAGCACTTTCGGTAGAGTTTTTGGATTTTTCTCCTTTTTTCTTATTGTCTAATCGATTAGCTTGCTGGCGTTTTTCTTGCACAGCAGATTCTAATCGCTCCCGTTCCTTCATCATCAGCTCATATTCTACGGCTTGGTGTTGTCGCTCTTCTTCTTTTTGACGCAAGTAATCCGAGTAACCACCCCAATATTCCGTAATTTTACCGTCTTTTAACTCCCATATCTTGTCTACAACCATATCAAGAAAATATCGGTCATGACTGATAACAAGTAATGCTCCATCAAATGCTTTAAGTTGACCAATAAGTAGATCTATTCCATTGAGATCAAGGTGGCTGGTTGGTTCATCCGCTAGAATGCCATGTACTTGTTGGGAAAATGCGGCAGCAATTTTTGCACGAGTTTCCTCTCCGCCACTCATTGTGTCGTTTTGTACATTGGAAACACCAAGGCGAGATAACATTGCCCGGTCTTCGACCGTTTCTATTTCGATTCCGCCCAGTTGGCTGATATGTGCAAAATCACCAAAACGCTGTAATGTCGCTTCGGCTAAAACAATTTCGCCATTAAGTACTTTGAGTAAACTACTCTTTCCTGCTCCGTTATCACCCACAAGACCAATACGGTCATAAGAGTGAATTTCCAATTCATCAATATCCAAAACATCACGCCCAGCATAATCCAAGCGTATGTTTCTCGCTTTAATAATTAAACTCATTTTTATTTACTCCTGTTTAGCTCTTGAAATTTTTTATGCAGCAAACAGGATTTAGGTGAAAACAAAAGCTAGCATCACAGTGTCCTCCCAAAAAAAAAGCTATTCATCCACAGGGTGGACAAATAGCTAGTCAATTAAGTTATAACTGGAAACTATGCACTAAAAGCATACTTATAAATTAAGCATACTTTTACTTTATATATCCGCATATATTCTTAAAGACACAACAAAAGCCCACCATTATAAAATAGTGTCACTATGCAAATAGTTGTGTCTTAACGAATGCGGATAGAATGCATAAACTTACCTAAAAAATAAAATTCAGTTTTATGATAACTTTACTGTTAAAAGAAGTCTAGACAACCTTGTTTTATGCTTGGATATAAGGCTTATTTTAAAATAATAGTAGTGAAGATTTTCTAAAATTAACATAATACACCTTATACGAAATGCTGTATAATTATCCTTATAATTCAACGCTGTAGTTTCAATTTTCTAGCCCAGTCGTCAATGACTGGGCTTTTTTTATTACTTTTCACGTTCCACGCCTAGTCTTTAATCAATGTTCCACGATTTTGATTAAATAAACTGAATAATTCAATCTGCAGAATTTAAGCGATTATCTTGAATAAGATCACTCAACTTACCTTCAAGCGATTCGATTTTATATTTCAGAGACAAGATTGAATCTTTTAAACGTGAATTTTTAGGTGCATCCGGATTCTTTAATTGATTAAAAACCTCTAATAATTCGCTGTGATGAGTGCTTAACCTTTCAATGTCACTTTCAATAGCCATTCTTGGTGTCCACAGAGCAAGTAAACTTTGCTCATAATCTTTGAGTTCTTGATGACTCATTGCATCTAATTCAGCCTTAGTTCTCATGGTTTAAAATCCGTCTTGCTATGAAGAGCTTTAAAAATCCGTTTTGTTGTTTCCTCTCTTACACTTTTCGGATCTCGTAAGATGCCACTAATCCAGAGGGCAAATGTCGGGTAGTCTGGGAAATTACTGAGGTCTGATAGCTCAGAAAGTTTAGATAAAATAGTGCTGTACTTGTTAATTTGAGCATCAGATAAATTGCAGAACATATCTATAGTTCTTTGATCTCGCTGAGGCGCTATTAATTTTGGCTTAGGTTTTTCTTTCACTATAAATTTAAAGCCGACCACAGAACGCCCTTGTTTGGCGTTTTCATAAGTGATGTCAATGTCTGTATTAGCTGTGATTTCTTCTATTGATGGATTGATTACGCGCTTTTTAAGGTTGCTTAGATCTTGATAGGATTCAGGCAAACCCAGTTCATTTTTTATCTGGTCTAGGGACATTTCAAATTGCCCCATATTTTGATGTTTTTTAGCTAAATGATATAAATCAAAAGAATAATCTTTCTTTAATTTCAATACTATATCTTTCTTATACTTTGTATATGGGTTTAATTTATCAAACTCTTTAAGCATCAATAAAACGATTTCAGGAAAGCGGATAGCTATACCACCATCTTCATAAGTGCAATCAATTACCCAGTTAGATAAAACTTTCTTCCCTCTTTCATTGTTATAAGAGAAATTCCTTTTAATTAGATTCTTACTGGCTAGTTCCAACTGCGTATATGCTGAATGCGTTTTAATGCCACATTCTCTAGCAAATTCTTCAGCAGTAATCATAATTCGGTCTTTTTCCGTTGCATCGGTGGTTCTAGCAATGGGACTGGCAAGGATTAACATTCGTTTTTCATCAATATTCATGCTTTTAAAACATTCGTGAATATTGTTTTGCATTACCACCCAAGAAGGCGGATATGTTTTTTTATTCTCTTCCATATAACTACAATGCCTATTAAGTACTTTTTCGGATATGTACTTTAATATTATATTATTGCTTATTTTTTGACTACGAAAATTGTACTTTTTTAAAAAAAGTACAATGTATTAATTGTACTTGAATGTCCGGTAAAAGTACTTTTAAAGTCCGGTAAAAGTACTTTTTTAAATGTGTTTTGTCCGGTAAAAGTACTTAGTTGTCCGGTAAAAGTACTTTTTTAAAGTCTGAAAGCATTGCTAGGCGTGGTTTATAGGGGGGTCTAAAAGCTTTTAAAAGCTTTTTAAAAGAATAAAAGGGAATTTATTTCCAAAGTGAGTTATTAAAACTGCCCTTGGTACTCGCTAAAGCTCGTACTCTATTGAAGCTCGTTTCACTCGCTTCGTGGGGGGCAGTTTTTTGCATATATGATCAAGGATTCAAAAAGCAAAACATGAATAATGCATTCGCTATGCTCATGCTTTTTGACGAGCAAAAGCATCAATACTTCGCTCGTAGACACTCGCTAATCACTGTCCCCAGTAATTCAATAAAAAACGGTTTTTCAGAGGGGGAATAAGCAAACTTTCGTTGTGTCGCTCGTAGATACTCGCTAAAAGGCTCTCATTTGCGTTCTAAGCGATTTTATTTTTATCAACTATAGTTTTACTGTATTTCTATCAAAAGTCGCTAAAACCCCCGTTTTTTTGCGCTTAAATGGGATTTCTAAGGCGTGTAGTCATGGTTATTGTCATTTTCTGGCTTTTTAGGCTCATTTCTCTGCTGTTTTTCTTGTTCTTGGCGTCTTACAAATGCCAAATGTTCTTGTTGCTCTCGTTCTTGTGCATAGCGTTGTTCTTGTTGCTCTCGTTCTTTACGTAACTGCTGTTCTCTAGATTCACGATCTTTTCGGTCGTTTTCGAGCTGTATTGCTCTTTTTTGGGAAAACTCTTGCTGCGCTTCGGTCTCAATTTTTTTTGTAAAAGCCGCATGCAATTCTTGGATTTTTAGATCTTCCATTTCTTCTGCATATAGTCGCTTTTGTTTTTCACCATTTTGAGGACTAAAGTATTT
>NZ_NEGG01000023.1 GCF_002135295.1 Acinetobacter sp. ANC 5054
TTGAGCCAGTGTTCATGTGTGACCCCATTGTTTTTTGTTTTGTGGTGGTCTGCAACAAGGTTGCTGTGGTTTGGTTTGAGTTTGTTATTGTGTTGATTAACCGCATTTTTTAATTCTTCACGCCATGCGTTGATTTTAAAGGGGTTGATCGGCTTGTTGTCTTTAAGATTCTCGATGTAATCAAACGATTTTCTACACGCTTCTCGTGCGTCGGCTATGCGTTTCTCGCTGTCCTGTAGCTCTTGCCGGAGAATTTCTTTAGCTAAAAAATCAATTTTGTTTTTGAAAAGCTGAACAACAGTTTTTTTATCTTCACTCGAAATGTTTTGAAGAATATGGCTAGATGGCTCTGATTTGCGTTCTAAGGCGTTTTTGTTTTGGGTTGTTAGTTCCGTATGGGTTTTGGTGTTTTTCGCGCCCTGCGGCGATTCTGTGCGTAATTTCGCTATGTTTTTTTCGGTCGCTAGGATTTCTTGGTCAAGACCTTTGATAATTTGTTCAAAATTCTCCGCATTTCTCGCCTTGATCGCATCGTTATGCAAACTGATTTCGGTGTCTATGCCTAGTCTGCGTAGCTGGGTGACTTCGTAGCCCTCGTGGGTGGTGGCTTCCAACCCGTTTTTTTGCTCGGCATAGCTGCGGTGGTCAACATTCGCAAATATGAAACCTGCCATGTTCAAGTGCTTGTTTGTGATGTCGGCAAATTTTTCCCGCCAAAATTCAACTTCCTGTTTGCCGTTGTCGTTAAATTCCCTTGTTTTGCCACCTAAGTTGCCATGTTCGTCAATGCTTCTGGTCGTAAACATGATATGGGCGTGATAATTGCGCTCATCGCTGCCGCTGTCTGTGTGGGGGGCGTGGATGGCTGCATCCACGATCACACCATGCCGCTTTACGATCTCTTGGCACAGCTCGTTGAGCATCTGCTCACGCTCTTGCTTTTTGAGTTCATGGGGGAATGCTATTTCAAACTCTCTAGCCAACTGTGAGTTTTTTCGGCTCTCCACTCGCTCTACTGTGTTCCAAAGATTGTTGCGCTCCAGTAGCTCAGGGTTCGTGTGCTTCGGTGCATAGATTTTTTTTAATTCAACGCCTGATTTTTTGGTGTAGTCCTGCTCTTTGCCCTGACGTTCGTCTACCAATCTTTCACCTGAACGATAAGCCGCAGCAGCAACGGCACTACGTCCGTCACCTCGGCTGATGTTCTTAACTGAAAAATGATAAATCGCCATGCTTAATTTTTTCTCACTGGTTTAACCCATGTATTACATTTTTCGCACTGTGCGGCTGTGATTTCTATAGGCATTCCTGCCGCCATTTCTATTTCTTCATCTGTAAATTTATAATCATATTCGTGCCCACAATTAGGGCATAAGAATATGAAATGTTCGTGAGTATTTTCTATCATCCTTTTTGCCTCTTAACGCCTTTGCTTTTCGGGGTTGTAGGGGTATCCCCTGCCGTACTTCCAAACTTCATGAAATGAGTTTGGGAAAGTGCGCCCTTTGGGAATACCACGATAACAGATAGAATCTTGAATTTCAATTTATGTGCGATTATGCTAACTGTGGGTTTTTAGGTATCGGAATTACAATGAAAGTTGAATCATTAGAGCAACAAATTTCTAAACAAGAAGAACGTTTAAAGCAGCTAAAAGCTCAAAAGCAAGCTGTTTTGGCTCGTGAAAAAAAGAAAGTGTCTGAACAGCAAAGACGAGAAGAAACTAGACGTAAAATATTACTCGGTTCTTTAGCACTAAAAAAAATGGAAAATGAACAGGAAAAGGGAAAAATACTCGCTGAATTGAACGAGTATTTAACAGAAGATCGAGATAGAAAGTTATTTGGTCTGTGATTTTTTAATCTCTGACAATTTGCTTTTTTCTTCTTCAAAGTGTTGCTTTAAGCCGTCATTGATTGGGTGGTCAGGATTTTTGGCGGCTTCATCTTGGAGTCGATGCACTTCATCACGCACCGCCATAATGTCTTTAATGGGCAATTTATTGATAACAGGCCGTTTCATAACTTAAAGCCCACTGTTTTAGGGTTAAAGGGGTCATCACATGCTAATAGGTATTTCATGTACTCTCTAACATACTTTGGCTCTTGTAATTGCTTGATAAGTTTGATTTTTACATCTTCATATTTAGGGCAATCAGTCCAATTCCCGACGATTTCATGATTTTGATACAGCTTATCGGCATACCTAAATGCTTGAGGTGGCGACATTCCTTTGATTTCGCTGTCTGAAACGCCATTAATCCAGTCAATCGTTGTTGGGTCACGCTGATTTTCAATTTTAGGCTGTTGTTTCTGCTTAAATTTGAATGAAAAGCCTGAAATAACACGCCCTTTTTTGTGCTGTTCGACCTTGACCGTTATGTCTGTATGTTCGTTGATTTGGGCGATTGGCTTTTCTATCACCCACTTTTTAAAGTTATCTGATCGGGTGTACTCACCATCAAGCACCCCCATTTTTTGCCTAAATTCTTCCAGGTCAATTATTGGGGTTTTTCCTGCACTACGCCAAGCAATCAATAGTTCATATAAACGAATAGCATAGGCACTATTCAAGCCACTAACCTGCTTTAACTCGTAGCTTGTGAATTGTTCTTCAAGCCTTGTTACCAAGGGGATGATGGCAGGTGCAAAGATTAGTTCTACTGCTGCGGAGTTGTCGACATAGGCAATCTGTGACACCCATCGGCTGGTAATATTGGCGACACCTTTGGGGCGTTGCTCTTGGTAGCTAAATTGCCTTGCAAACAGGTCTTTACAGGCATCTTTCAATGCTTGATAGGCTGTATTGCGGTGTACGTCGAAATGATTGATATAGCTATCAGCGTGAACGGTTAGAGGGTCATTGGCATTAATCCCCTTTCCTGACTCCCTTGCCTCAATAATGGCAAGCAGAATCAACCTCTGTTCTACCAAGTCTAGGTTGTAGCTGGCATTAATCAAAGCGTTGTCTTTAACAATCAACTCTGTTTTCATTTTAATCCTAGTGTATTATTTATTCTAGTAATTACTTTTAATATACTCGCTAGGATTATGCAAGGTAAACCTAGGAGTATTGGCGAAAAGTTGCAAGGTAAACCTAGGAGTATTGCAAGGTAAACCTAGGAGTATAAGTTCTAAAACCATTGCTACATAAGGCATACAGCCGAGCTAAAAGCACTTAAAAGCCTTTTTTATATATAAAAGCCCAAGAACATAAAATCAAAGGCTATGGCACTCGCTTCGCTCGTGTCGTTTCAAAAGCAAAAGCAAAAGCAAAATCAAGAGCAAAAGCGGTTTTTCAGGGGGTCGATGGTCGAATATGGTTGGTTCGCTCGTAGGCACTCGCTCTATAAGATCATGTATTGTTTAGATATTCTTAATTAAAAGACAAAAACGGATGGGTTTACCGCCCTTTGCTGTGGTCTTGTGACCGTGTAACGCTTACGTTTGCATTGCTGTGGTTGAGTTCTGCCTCAAGCTGCTTGATGACTTGATAGCCATTTGCATCGAGCTGACGCATTTTCGCATCTGCTTTGAGCCAGTGTTCATGTGTGACCCCATTGTTTTTTGTTTTGTGGTGGTCTGCAACAAGGTTGCTGTGGTTTGGTTTGAGTTTGTTATTGTGTTGATTAACCGCATTTTTTAATTCTTCACGCCATGCGTTGATTTTAAAGGGGTTGATCGGCTTGTTGTCTTTAAGATTCTCGATGTAATCAAACGATTTTCTACACGCTTCTCGTGCGTCGGCTATGCGTTTCT
>NZ_NEGG01000024.1 GCF_002135295.1 Acinetobacter sp. ANC 5054
TTTTTAGGCTGTGAAGCCTAAATAAGCTTAAATTACATGTAGAAATTTGAGCCTAGACCGAGCGCAGCGAGAAAAAAAGCTTTATGAGCGAAGCGAATTCCGAGTTGCTTTTGCTTTTTTTAAAGTCAAAAAGGGATTAACCAAAAAATTGCCCCTCGAATCGAGCGAAAGCGAGATTCAATAGAGTTTGAGCGTAGCGAAAACATAGGGCAATTTTTCATGACTAGGGCTTTTAATACTTTTTTATATTTTAATACTTTTAAAACCTTTTAATGTTGTATATCTAATTGATATTTAAAAATTAAATTCCATATATATATACGTTTACTTCCATATATATATACGTTTACTTCCATATATATATACGTTTACTTCCATATATATATACGTTTACTTCCATATATATATACGTTTACTTCCCATTTACATACATAATTTATTAATGTATATATATTGAGGAATCTTTAGCATTCGAACAGGTAGCGACACCTGAATTTTAGTCGTTTTGGAGATGGTAATGACGACTGATAGACAGGTGAAAGATATGCTTATAGCTAAGGCTAATGCCTTAATTGCGGCAAGTTATAATTTAGAGTTAATTGAACAAAGATTAATTTTTCTAGCAATTATTGAGGCTAGAGAAAGTGGATTAGGTATAGGTGCAAATGATCCATTAACGGTACATGCAAGTTCTTATGCTGAAAACTTCGATGTCACCATTCATGGTGCATACAGTGCGTTAAAAGAAGCCGTAGAGCTACTATTTAAGCGTCAATTCAGTTATGAAAGCACAACAGCCAAAGGGAAAAAGGAATATATCAAAACCCGCTGGGTTAGTGAGATTAGATATATTCCAGATGAAGCTGTTGTTAAGTTAATTTTTGCACCATCTATTGTTCCTTTAATTACTCGCTTAGAAGAACAATTCACGACTTATGAACTTGCTCAAGTCAGTAAATTATCTAGCAAATACTCTACACGCCTTTATGAATTACTTATGCAATGGAAAAGTGTCGGAAAAACTCCAGTCTATGAAGTAAATGACTTTAGAAATAAGCTTGGTGTTGGAATAAATGAATATAAACTCACTGCTAATTTTAAAGCTCGTGTTTTAGACTTAGCTGTTGCCCAAATAAATGAGTGTACAGATATTTCTTTAGAATATTCTCAAACCAAAAAAGGTCGCTCAATTTTTGGATATTCTTTTACATTCAAAAAAAATCAAAAGACCTCTAAAGCAATAGAAAATAAACATGATCCGGATGTCGATCTTTTTATAAAAATGACAGATAAACAGCGCCATCTGTTCTCAAATAAATTATCTGAGCTTCCAGATATGAATAAATACTCTCAAGGCACAGAGAGCTATGCACAATTTGCAGTTCGAATTGCTGAAATGCTAAAAGATCAAGAAAAGTTTAAAGAACTACTCCCGTACCTTAAAAAAGTAGGATTTAACACATAATAAACTTCATGTTCAGTTAGGATGTTCATATGAACATCCTTGTACATGCACTGAGGGATTACATTGAACACAACAAAATTTAGCGTAATGGACGCAAGTAAAGCCTTTAAAAAGTCTAGAACAACAATCTATGAAGCTATAAAAAATGGTGAATTATCAAGAGATAATGATGGTCTTATAGATCTATCAGAATTAATAAGAGTTTATGGCAATCCAATTGGTGTTCAGTCCAGTACACGTACTGAACAAGTTCATAAGGATGTACCTGTACACGTCCAATCAGAGGTTGAAACTGTCCTAAAAGATCAGATCACCTTACTTAAAAATCAGTTAGATTTAGCAAATCAAAGAGAAAAGTCTTTGATGCAACATATCGAAGATCTCACTCATAGAATTGAGTTTAAAGGTGTCCTAGAGACATCTAGACAGGAAGATAAAAACCAGTCTGCAATGGATACTACAGTCAATACACCTCAGACTGTTCAACAGGATAACTCTGAGGTATTAGCTAACCGTGATCAAAAAGAAAATAAGCGTATTCCTATGCCGGAACACGTTGAACCGGAACAGCCGAAAAGAGGCTGGTTAAGCCGGTTTTTCTTGCCGAATGGCTGAGGTTATTGTTCACGAGAGCTAATCAAAAGCGTGAAACATTGATCAAAGAATAGGCGTGGAACGTGAAGAATCACAAAAAAGCCGTTCCAGTGCGCTGTTTACTGGAACGGCTTTAGTTAAGATATTGATGCTGAAGGAAAAAATTCAAGCATTTCGTATAACGCGTATTATGTTAATTTTAGAAAAACTTTAAAGCATTTAAACGAAATATATGAACTTAATTTCAGCAATTTTATTAAAGGAACATCCTATTAATGGATGTATTCAAGATGGAAGCGGAAACCCTAAACCGTTTCCAATTCTTGCTATTGATGGGATTCCATTAAATATATGGATAGATAAAAATACCAATATCATTGAAGAGACAAATACTCTTGTTCCAGCACAAGGATGGTTATATGACTTTGAAAACAATCTGTCTTTAAGTAATGCCTGGAAACTTCTAAAACCTGAAGTTTCTGAATATGGTGCTGTCTCGACAGTCGTACCAATTTTAATTTGTCCTGATGATTTAGATCTTGTGTGCAACGTAATTATGGTTGAACAAGTTACTACAGAAACAGAGGTCACATGGATCAGATTTGGACGAAGCTGGAATCATATAAATGATCTAGTTACATCAGTAATTTGGGAAAAGCCCTTTTCATCTCCTGTCTTAACATTCAAATTGAGTAATTTTGAAGAAGCATACAATAATTTAAAAAGCTTAGATAAAGTCTGGAATGGGGTTATTTAACATAATGGGCATTATACGAAATGCACAAATTGAAACATATAAAAATCAAAAACTTATGATATAAATTATTTGCTCGATGATGTTCAAAAGCCGACTTGGAAACAAGTCGGCTTTTTTATGAGCGGTTTTGGAGTGTTTTGCCAATAATTTTGACTAAAAATTACACTAATTGGGTTGAGTGATACAATTTTGTGATACATTATTGTATATACAAATTTGAATGTTTTTTATGGAACAGTATTTTGAATGGGATGAGGCTAAGAATCGAAAGAATCAGAAAAAGCATGATATCTCTTTCGAAACTGCAAGCCTTGTTTTTGAAGATCCATTACGGATCTCAATCCAAGACAGACATACCGATGGTGAAGAACGTTGGCAAACCATTGGACGAGTTAAAGGCGTACTAATGTTATTGGTGGCTCACACCATTTTTGATGAAGATGACTGTGAAATCATACGAATCATTAGTGCAAGGCAAGTGACTAAAGCGGAGCGAAACAAATATGAGCATGGTTAGATACTCACGCAAAGAGCTGAATGAGAAATTTGGTGAGAAGCAAGATGCTGAAATTCAACGCTTGCTTGCTAAAGGCACGGTTCCGGATGATCAGCTAGATCTATCAGATATTCCTGAAATTACCGATTGGAGCAGTGCTGTACGCCAAAATCAATTTTACCGCCCAGTGAAGCAACAAACTTCAATTCGGTTAGATGCTGATGTACTTGCTTGGTTCAAAGCTCAAGGCAAAGGTTATCAAACACGAATGAATGAAATTTTACGGGATGCTATGCTGAAAGAATTAAAAAATCATCAATAAAAATGGGAGCTTAAGCTCCCATTTTTGACTTCGTATAACGTGTATTATGTTAATTGTAGGAAAATTTAAGAATTAGGGGGTAAATGAAATTGAAAAAGATATTATTAGGCT
This sequence comes from Acinetobacter sp. ANC 5054, assembly GCF_002135295.1. Taxonomy (GTDB): domain Bacteria; phylum Pseudomonadota; class Gammaproteobacteria; order Pseudomonadales; family Moraxellaceae; genus Acinetobacter. The sequence continues at coordinate 3,746 of NZ_NEGG01000024.1, forward strand.
TAGCATTAGTAATTTTGAATCAACTGACGTGGGCTGATGAAGTTGAATTTAGTAAGCAATATAATAACTGTATGGATAATTCAGGGGGCGTTACAGTCGAGATGCTTGATTGTATAGCTGCGGAAACTAAGCGTCAGGATCTTAGATTAAATAACGCTTATAAGAATGTAATAGGTTTACTTCCACCTCAACGCCAAAAGCAACTTCAAGAAACTCAACGCGCTTGGATTAAGTATAGAGATTTAAACTGTGATTTTTATGCTGATCCAAATTCAGGAACTTCTGCAACTTTGAATAGTAATTCATGTTTCTTAGATACTACTGCATCTAGAGTAAAAGAATTAGAATGGTTTAAAGAGTATTACTCTAATTAATTCATGTATTTTATTAATTAGCTCGATAAATATTATCGAGCTTTTTAATTTTTTATCTTTTGAATTTGCCTAATGCCTACTATATTAATTTTAGAAAAACTCAATAATTATTCATTATCTTCTATTTCTTCGACCTTTAGATGGTCTACTAACCGATTGTTTTGCTATGTATTCATTCCACCAAGAAAGCTTATCTACATTATCAGGGGTAACTCGGGAATCTAACGCTTTATAAATCATTTTCACCATATTAAACGTATGACTACCATCCACATGTAAAGCTAAATCTTCAGAAACAGAAAAACCTAAAGTATCTAAAACAACTTCTATACCTTTCATGCGTGCTAATTTTGCTGCAGGAACAAAGTCACTATCACCTGTTACTAAAACTATTTTATCAACCAATTTTTCATAAGCTAATGTTGAAATATCTAATCCAATTTTAGTATCAACACCCTTCTGATTAACATTTAAAAAAAAGTCATCATTTGTTATTTGATCCCAAGTTATTTCTCTTTTGATTAAAGACTTTAATGTTTCCGATTTTAGTTGCCACTCTGTTTCTTTACCTAGCTTACCTAACCTAAGAGCCGTTTTTCGAGTCTGAGCTAGGGCTGTATGTAATTCTCTACGAAGAACATAAGGAGCATGAGTTTTGGGATTAAAATTTTTAGGAGTTGTATGACCTGATCCTGCTTCAGGAAAAGGATATTTTTTTTGATCAGTTGGAGCTAATGGGGGACAATCATAAAAATATACGCGATATAAAGCATCCTCAGCCTCATCTCGTGACTTATAAGTACAGTGGAAATTAACGACATTCCAATATATTTTTATAATTTCATCTGAAGTGAATGTATGAGTTTTATAATATTTTCTAGCTGTAAAAAAGATTCTATTAATAAAAAATCCACCATCAATAAGTACAGCAACTTTTTTCATAAAAACCTTTTTTAAAAGCAAAAAAAAACTCAGAACCATCATGTAGATACTACTTAATTGTCTACGGACGGGGCTGAGTTGCTAAATTCATAGTAATTCTATGCACACTTCCGATCAAATTGACCATATATACAATATATAATTATTACATATAAATCATAACCTTACAATTAAATGCTTGACTTGCTGTGATTTATTAAATATAAGTCCTAAGGACTTATATTTAATAAATTGAAGAAGATGAATACTTTTTTCTTAAATTGGTTCTTCAATGAATATGAAAAAACCATAATTTCTAGACAGCAATTATTTAAATCTATATTTGAATTCTGTGTCTTATTAAAAGTAGAAGACAATATAAACTTAAACCCCAAAAGCCAATATTATAAAGCAGTAGAGCAGTTAGCTAGTTCCAAACAAGTAGCTTGCCATCAAAAAACGCAGTTTGGTTATAGTTTTTTCTCAAAAAATAAGGATAGTATTTCTGCAGAAGAACTAATTTGTCTTCTATTCCCTTACGGATCATTAGCTTATGGAAGTGCTTTATACGAACTAAAATTAACTAATAAGCAACCCCAATCTGTTTATTTTAAAGCTCCAAGCCGCTCCTTATGGAAGAAAAAGGCCTTATTAGATCTCCCATCCGTACCTGAACACTTAAGAAAGCAGTTCAATATACAAGAGTATTTTGACTACATATTTCCAATATATCCATACGAAGATATATTTCTAAATAAGCAATTAGTTGTTTTATCAGAGAAAAACTTAAATTTAGACAATTTAGTTAAACACGGAGATCTCAGAGTTCAAAATCACTTTGATTTATTGTTAGATACATTAAGGAAACCACAATACTGTGGAGGTTTTGCCCATGTATTTGAAGTTTTTAATAATAATGTTGATAGATTTTTAGATGGTTTAATTAATTATGCTTCTAATGAAGGAACTTGTATTGATAGAGCTAGACTAGGATTTATGTTAGAAAAAATGCTTTTCATTAAACATCCTAGTCTTAGTAAATGGAAATATGAAATGACTGATAAGAGAGGTGGGTCACGTAAGCTAATAGCTGCAAATAATTTTGAAGAACATTTTGATAGCGATTGGAATATTTCATTAAATCATTCTCTAGCTCAAAACCCGCCAAAAAATAGAACTATAAGATTTAACTTAACATAAAATCTCTTATACGAAATTCGTTAATCAACTCAATCGGCTATAGATAGGCATTCGCTTTATTCATCATCTTCTTTGAATAAAGATTCGATTTCATACCAATTGGGAAGTTGATACCGTTTAGGCACAACTTCGAACTGTAATTTGACACTACAGAGAACAAGTTCAAACAAGTGAAAAGAACCAGTAAAATGACCATTCTCCATCTCAGAAATCGTTGTTTTATTGACTCCGGATCTTTCTGCTACAGTCTTCTGGGTATACCCTAATTTTTTTCTTGCGGACCTGATTTGTTCTCCAATTTCTTTTCTAGAAGCCATTTTTCATCAAACTCCAAAGCGTTTTATTTGCCATATAGCGAACTTTAAATATTTCATGCATAAAGTTCGCTATATGGCAAACTTTATGCATGAAATTATTTTATGAGCAAAGCCTGTATACATTCTAGAACTCGAACTAATCCATGATCTTCCTGAATTTGCTCAACAGGAATACCTTCAGTCATACGATTTGGTGAACGCATAAAAGTTTGAACTGCTTCTACATCTCCACCGTTCAATGCATATAATGACTGGAACACTCGAATCAATAACAATGCTTGCTGACCAGCCGTTGAAACAGGCTCTACTCCCATATTAATTATTGCCGTGTGATCTGCACCTAGAACCTGAGCAAGTTGATCCATACTGAGACCAAGTTTCTCAGCAGTACGCAGTACAGCTTTTGAAAGCACTACTTTGTTATCCATCTCACAAATATCCTAAAAATTACAAGGAGTTAAAAATATGAATACTGTTGAAATTCCAGAAAATAAATTTCCATTTTCTGAAGCTGAATTACTGAAAAATATAGATGAATATAACGCACACGCTGATGAAATTTTTGCCATTGTTGAAAGTGAATTCTGTAAGCCTTCTACGCCATTTTAAAGATTAATTTAGTATGATTATTTATATATTTCATAGACTTACAAGCATTTTGGAGTAGAGGGTTTTTAATTTTTAAATTTAATTATTTTGCGATTTTTCCAATAAATATTATTTAGTTACAAGCATTTTGGAGTAAAGGGTTTTCTCTAAAAACTTACTAATGATTATGGTTCCGGAGTATTGTTCAGATCATCATGATTTCGCGTATTTTCACTTTTAAACTGTTTATGTGGGTTTGATGCATACATATTCTCAAATTGTGAAATACGCTCATTTAGACGCTCTAACATGCGTATTTCATCGTATGTCAGAGACCGACCTCTCGAATTTTCTTGAATCATCGCTACATCGCACTTGTAGATTTCATAAACAAGCGTAGATACTTCTTTCCGAGTATCTTTTATTGCAACGTCATTCAATAAAGATGCTTTACGCTCAATCAATGTAATAATATCTGTTGATGAGCTTAATTGTTTATCTGACAAGTAAATGATTTCATTTAGTTTATCATGCTGAATGTAAGCAGTATTACTCAAACGCACCGCCAAGTTATATACAGCAACAGGATCTATAATTTGCTGCTGCGCTTGGCTTTTAATTTCTTGCTGTTTTAACTTTTCAGCTTCTTTTATTTTTTCAAACGCAGCGTAATACTGCTGATGATATAACTCAAAATTATTCCAATCTCTCGTTGTAATTATCATTTCTTTCTTCGCTTGAACCTCTTTTATGACATCCGGATCAGAGCTATATAACTTGTAACGTGGAATCTGTTCAACATCGCGAAGATTGGTGCCATGCTTGGCGTTATAGTCTTTATTACTTAGACATGAAGCGACATTTGGCACCAAAATTTCTAACTCGGGCTCACCAGGCTTACGTCCTTTAACTTTAACTATTTTTGTTGGAGCGTACTTCAGCAGACTTTCATTTATCAAGTTTTCAGCAATTTGGCGATGATAATTAATCTGTTCACGGCCAAGCCCTAATACGTCAGCAGTGAGTTTTTGCGCGCCCCCTTTCGTTGGATTTTTAGGTCGATATTGTTTAAAAAACTGTTCAGGTGGTCTTTCCAAACCATCGGCAAGGGTTCGCTCTGAATACATGAAATGTAAGTGCGGTTGATCTTCACCAGTAATTGCTGATTTATGGATATGAACGGCACAAGTGAACGGAAATTGATGCTTGTTTGCGAACTCATCAATGAAATTTTCAACAAGTTCTTGCCTTTGCCAGCTACTTAATTCTTTCGGTAGAGCGACAGTCATCACCTGGCTAGTTCGTCCACGTTCAATTTCATATCTATCTGCGGAGTGCCAAAAAACTTTGGGATTCTTTTCAGCCCACGTTGGCATGTTTCCAGATTTTACAAATTCAACCGATTCTCCATCTTTCAACTCTGAATGATGAGCAGTTCGAGTGATGTAATGAAAGCCATTTTTTGAAGTTGAATTTCTCTTAGGCTTAGTCTTGTTTTTACCTACTGGAGTGGACGATTTTTTTTGTTTTACGTTATGTCTTTGATTGTAGTAATACATAAAAATCCATCAATTCAGTTGGGTCGCTTCTGCCGCCGGCAGGCCGAGGAGGAGTGTCTTTTAACTTGATCATAACCCCTTTAGGGGGTATGTCAATTAAAAGACACGGAAACGAGGTCACTAATTATTTCTGTATAAACAGAAATAATTATGACTCACCCACAATTGCAAGTTATGATAATTTTTAATTAGTGGCAATATTTTGAGGTTTAAAAAATGGCAGGGCGTCCAAATTTAGTCGTTACTCTAGATGAGTTATGCGAACTTTATAAGCACATTAAAACTCTCCCATTTCATAAAATAATTGAGCAAAATTTTGTTCAAGAGTATGAAATGAACCCAGAAAACTTGCTTCTTCAAAACATGGCATTAGTTAAAAAATGTCGGTATGAAAAAAATGATTTCGATAAGCGAATGACCTATCTAAATCTATTAAAGCACAATCCAAAACTAACCAAATTAGAGCAATCTATACTTGAACTGGAAAAGCTATCAATGACCAATGTTGATGCTTATTTCACGATGCACAAGTCATTAGATCAGCTAAGACGATCTGCTAAAAATGAGTTTTTAGAGAAAAATATTGCTATCGAAGTTCAAAAAGTATTAGATCCCGCTATTCCTCAACAAAAATTAGAATCTAGAAACCAACGAAATGCGGAACTAATTTTTTTAGGTGCCGCTGTCAAAAAATTATTAGCTGAATCCACTGGATATGAGGCTAACAATGACATAGAAAGAATTGGTATAGCGCTAAAAATGGCTATGTTTGTTGAATTTGGGAAAGAAGAATACAAAGGCTTTAAAAATGTCATTCAAAGCTTTGAAGAACGTCCAGAATGTCAAAAAATTAATAAAGTGATTAATAAGATTATTAATGATCCTAGAAATCCTCATAAACAATAAGGCATCTAAATTGCAATTAAGCGAGTGTCTACGAGCGACACAATGAAAAGTCGCGCCTAGACTCTCTGAAAAACTGCTTTTTAGGCTGTGAAGCCTAAATAAGCTTAAATTACATGTAGAAATTTGAGCCTAGACCGAGCGCAGCGAGAAAAAAAGCTTTATGAGCGAAGCGAATTCCGAGTTGCTTTTGCTTTTTTTAAAGTCAAAAAGGGATTAACCAAAAAATTGCCCCTCGAATCGAGCGAAAGCGAGATTCAATAGAGTTTGAGCGTAGCGAAAACATAGGGCAATTTTTCATGACTAGGGCTTTTAATACTTTTTTATATTTTAATACTTTTAAAACCTTTTAATGTTGTATATCTAATTGATATTTA
>NZ_NEGG01000003.1 GCF_002135295.1 Acinetobacter sp. ANC 5054
TTTTGCAAAGCATCTGTACGTGCCATTACAACAAAATTTGAGTCAGTCTTTGCATCTACCGCAGATTTAATACGGTCAACCATTTCTTGTTGTGAAACGATTTCTTTATTTGGACGGTGACCACATCGTTTTTGTGCCACTTGGTCTTCAATATGTACGGCTGCCGCGCCAGCTGCAATCATTTGTTTCACAGAACGTGCAATGTTAAACGCACCACCCCAACCAGTATCAATATCCACTAAAAGTGGTGTATCAACACGCTCAGTAATACGACGCACATCTTCAAGTACATTGTCTAGACTGGTCATACCCAAGTCAGGTAAACCGTATGAATAGTTCGCAACACCTGCACCAGATAAATAAATTGCTTTATAGCCAACTTCTTTGGCCATCATCGCGGCATAGGCATTTACCGTCCCAATGATTTGTAATGGTTTTTCTACTTCCAGTGCTTGTCTAAATCTTAAGCCTGCAGATGTTTGTTGTGTCATATTCCTTTCCACGGCATTACTATAATTTTCGAAATTCGAGTATATCCATATTTCTTTTCAACTCTATGGCTTCGTAGGATAAAAACTCTAAAACTTTAGTCACACAATTCAATATTCACATTTTGTTTATTATTCTTTAGTCAAAGAATAGCTATTTTTTTCCAAATAAGAAAACGGCACTTATTTTTGATATAATCATTCTCAGATATCCATTTTTTTGTTGAAAATTATCATTTTATGCAAAATTTAGCGCACATTGAACCTCTCGGCCTGCCACAAACTCGGCGCGGGCATGAGCGTTGTGTTGCGTTATTGGAAAGTGCGACCGAGTTATTTTTAAAGCGTGGTTTTGAAGCTGTTTCACTGGACGATATTGTGAATCATGCAGGTGGATCGAAGGCGTCAATCTATAAATATTTTGGAAATAAAGACGGCTTATTTAAAGCCATTTGTGATTATCGTCGCAGCTTATTTTTTAAAGATATTTGCCTACCTTTTAATGTCAATGAAAATACCGACATTCGCGCCTACCTCATTCGCACATTGCTAAATTTTCATCAACATATCGTTATGCCCGAAAATGCCGCCTTTATGCGTTTAATTTTTGAGCAAACTGGACGCAACCCTGATATTGCCCAATATATTCATGAACAGGGTCCGAAACATATACAAAATGTAATCGCAGAAATTTTAACGCAAGCACATGAACATGGTTTGATTTATTGTGATAATCCGCTATTTTCCGCACAATTCTATTTTGGAATATTAAGAAATTTGGAGTGGCGTATTTTGATGGGGATTTACGATCCCAAAAATGATCAAGAAACAGACAAATACATCACATATTGTGTAGATCGCTTTTTAGAAGGTCACCAAAAGCGCTAGTTTTTTTGCATTTTTGCATTTATTTAGTATAGAGTATTCGATTCTCCTTTTCTTTTAACCAACCAACAACTAATTGTTGTTTATTTTTTGATTCAGCAATTATTGTGGAGTAATCATGGCTCTGCGTCACTTTCTTACCTTACGCGATCTATCGACTTTAGAACTTAACCAAATTGTGCAGCGCGGAATTGAACTTAAGCGCAAACAACATAACAATGAAGTTTTCCAACCTTTTGTTGGCAAAGTCATGGGAATGATTTTTGAAAAATCGAGTACCCGTACCCGTGTATCGTTTGAAGCAGGTATGAGTCAGTTTGGTGGTAGTGCAATTTTCCTTTCTTCACGCGACTCACAATTAGGTCGTGGTGAACCTGTAGAAGATTCTGCACGCGTAATTTCAAGCATGCTTGATATTGTGATGATTCGTACTTTTGGTCACGACATTGTTGAACGTTTTGCCTCTTATTCAAAAGTTCCTGTAATCAATGCATTAACTGACGATCACCACCCTTGTCAACTCCTTGCTGACGTGCAAACTTTTGTTGAACACCGTGGTTCAATCGAAGGCAAAACCGTTGCTTGGATTGGTGATGGCAACAATATGTGTAATTCATATATTGAAGCAGCACACATGTGGGGCTTTAAACTTAAAATTGCATCACCTAAAGGTTACGAACCAAAAGCTGAATTCCTAGCTGAGTTTGCTCATTGTGCTGAGCTTGTTAGCTCTGCTGAAGATGCTGCTGTAAATGCCGACCTTATCGTAACTGATGTTTGGGCAAGTATGGGCCAAGAAGAAGAGCAAAAAATTCGCGAAAAAGCGTTTGCTGATTATCAAGTAAATGAACGCTTGATGGATTTAGCGCACGAAGATTGCCTATTTATGCATTGCTTACCAGCACACCGCGGTGAAGAAATATCTGAAAACATGCTTGACCATAAAAATGCTGTCGTTTGGGATGAAGCTGAAAACCGCTTACATGCACAAAAAGCATTGGTTGAGTTCTTGATTAACGAAAATCTTAAAAAAGACTAAGTTTTTACTTAGACAATTAGAGCACCTTCGGGTGCTTTTTTTGTTTTTGCATGCTTTAATAAAACCATAACTTTTATAAGTGATTTATATGATGCAAATTAAAAAATACTGCTTATTTTTAGCTTCTATAGGGCTGAGTTCAATCGTCACTGCTGCGCAACCAACGGAGCTAGATAATTATTTGGTGAAAAAAGACATTTTGGATTCATCATTTAAAATTAAAAATACGACTGCTTTAAATGAAATACTTTCTGCAATTAGTGAAGAAGATTCACGCACACTTCCCTTTCAAGTCGATCAAAATATGTTGATGGAAAAAATGCAAGTTTCCGCAAATAAAGTTGAAATTGAAGGCATTATTACAACTCCAGATTTTGCTCAATTTGCTGAGTCTGTTGGTCAGCAAAAAGTGAAACAACTCATTAAGAATAACTCATTACAAAATTGCGCTTTATTATTTGAACATCAATTTCAACGTAACAATCCATATAGCGTAAATTTAAAACTTATGTCTACGGATCAGGTTTATTCTTTCAGTATTAAAAATAGTGAATGTAAATTCTAAAATTCAGTTAAGATAATTCAAAAACCTCTATCTAGAGGTTTTTTATATTTCCAGAATCTAGGGTCTGTTGACAATTCGTCTATATTTTCAACAGTAAGTGTCTTTAGACAGTACATAGCGCAATCTTTGATAATTGAGTCCTTCAAAATAATGAGTTTGCAACAATGGAATAGCAAAACACACTAATCATCAACTGCGCCTTGCACTGTAAACAAAGCATTGCTTTTTTTTGCTGAGCTTATGGCTAAAATAATCTCGCAAACAAATGGACGAAGAGTCGCATCAAAATTAGACACTTTAAATGGGTTCTAACAAAGTCATTACGCATAATCGCCATTAAGTTAGTGGTATCAGGTCTAATAAGTGAGTGTAAATTACTTCAGCTATGTTTTCTGGATTATCATTCGTTAAGATTTTTTTACACTTAAAATCTATAAAAATTGGAAACCGGCTTCTAATTTTTTTCTCTTCTTTTTCTATAGAGCTATCTAAATATGATCTTTTGAGTTGTCTACGTATAATTTCTTTAGTGCAACTTTCAATTTCTAATGATGGTATCAATAAAAATGTAAAAGGATTTGACTCTATTTCTTGTCTTATTTTTTTATAGCTAGGACAAATATCTATTTGATAAGTCATGAATCCAGATGAGCAAACAATTATATTTAATCTGGTTGGATCAAGAGATTCTCTAATTTTAAGGTATAATTGAATATTTCTAATAGCATATCCACTATAACTATTTTTATTGATATATTGAGAAATATTACCTTCCGCAGTGAGGAAACATTGATCTAAATCATGATAGCTGACACCTATTTTTTGCGCTAAGTGAATTGCTGTCGTAGTCTTTCCTGCGCCACCTGGCCCAATAAAATGGATAATCATAAAATCTCTAGTTCAGAATATTAAAAATTCTAAAATTAACATAATAGACGCTATACTAATGGTTTATTTTATTCATTATAAATCAATATATTAACAACATGAAAGCTATCTCACTATTGGGTGGGCTTTTCCTTGATATTCCATGTTTCACGCTAACTTATTGATTATTGTTCCACGATTTTATGTTAAATCATTTAATTCTATAGCTGAAAAAAATGTTTAGATAAAATAAGAATAGACATTCAAGTAGTTATTGATTTTGCACCTACAAATCAATCTACTTATGAAATGTAAACAATCCCATTGTTTCCAAGGTGACTTCATAAAGTTTCACTTAAAAATCTTATTTATCGAATCAAACCTTGTGGCTGTAAGATAATAATTGCCGCCCCGACCAATACAACAGCCCCACCCAACATATCCCAACGGGTTAAACTGACTTGATCAACAAAACGTAGCCACATGAGTGCTGTAAAAATATAAATGCCACCATAGGCTGCATAGATACGCCCAGAAGCTGCTGGGTGTAAGGTCAACAACCATACAAATACTGCTAATGCCAAGGCTGTCGGAATCCACAACCAATGGGATTTATGCTGATTTAAAATTAGATAAGGGAAATAACAACCTAAAATTTCCATTACGGCGGTTATGAAAAATAAAATGAAAGTGGTAATTACTTTGCTGAAATGAATATCCATACGCTATGAATCACTGGATTTAAAATGTTGAATAAAAAAATAACCCGTGATTACACGGGTTATTTCAAATTAGGATATCAATTAAGCAGGTTCTGCTGTTTGATCTTCAAAGACTTCTAGTTTAAGACCCACAGCTTTGCCATTTTCCTTTTTCACAGAAACTGCAACGTTACCACCATGTTCCGCCAACTCACCAAATAAAATCATTTCGGCAAGCGGTTTCTTCAGATGTTCTTGGATCAGACGTTGCATTGGGCGTGCACCCATTAATCGGTCATAGCCTTGCTCTGCCATCCATTCACGCGCATCTTGATCAACTTCGAGAATGACTTTTTTGTCATCGAGTTGAGCTTGAAGCTCTGTTAAGAACTTATCGACCACACTTTCAATAACCGTCGTTGGTAATGCTTTGAATTGAATCACGCCATCTAAACGGTTGCGGAATTCAGGCGAGAATGCTTTTTTCATTGCTTCCTGATTGTCATTGCTATTGTCTTGCTCTTTAAAACCAATGCTGACACGTGAAATACTTTCCGCACCAATGTTAGTCGTTAAAACAAGAACAACATTGCGGAAATCTGACTTACGACCATTATTATCAGTCAATGAGCCATGATCCATAATTTGCAATAACAAATTGAATACATCAGGATGCGCTTTTTCAATTTCATCGAGTAGTAAGACACAATGCGGATTTTTATGAATCGCATCGGTGAGCAAACCACCTTGATCGAAACCAACATAACCCGGAGGTGCACCAATCAAGCGAGATACCGCATGACGCTCCATGTATTCAGACATATCGAAACGCACCAGCTCAACACCTAACAGTTTGGCAAGCTGCTTGGTCACTTCAGTTTTACCAACACCTGTCGGGCCAGCAAATACAAAATTACCCACTGGTTTATCAGGTGCTTTCAAGCCTGCACGAGACAGTTTGATTGCAGAAGCAAGCGCTTCAATGGCTTCATCCTGACCAAATACTACACGTTTCAAATCACGCTCAAGATTTTCCAGAACGCTCTTATCATCTTTAGACACTGTTTTTGGTGGAATACGCGCAATTTTCGAAACAATATCTTCAATATTTTCTACTGAAATCACTGTATCGTCTTGCTCAGCTTTTAAACGACGCTGTGCACCTGCTTCATCAATTACATCAATCGCTTTATCTGGCAAGAAACGATCATTAATAAATTTCGCAGAAAGCTCTACCGCAGAAACTAAAGCTTGATCTTCGTATTTTACGTGATGGAAATCTTCAAATTTCGATTTTAGACCACGAAGAATATCAATAGTTTCAGAAATAGATGGTTCATTCACATCGATCTTTTGGAAACGACGAGATAAAGCATGATCTTTTTCAAAAACTTGGCGATATTCTTGGAAGGTTGTTGAACCGATGCAGCGAAGTGATCCATTTGCCAAAGCAGGTTTAATCAAATTTGACGCATCCATTGTGCTACCCATACTTGAGCCAGCACCAATGATCATGTGTATTTCATCAATGAATAAAATCGCTTCAGGTTTTTTCTTCAACGCATTTAAAAGTTGTTTTAAACGTTTTTCGAAATCACCGCGGTATTTTGTACCCGCAACCAATGCACCAATATCTAAACTAAACACTTCAGCATTTTCTAAAGGTTTTGGCGCTTTACCATTCACAATTAACCACGCCAGACCTTCAGCAATTGAAGTTTTACCTACGCCCGGATCACCCACCAACAGCGGGTTATTTTTACGACGACGGCAAAGGATTTGTGCTGTACGCTCAATTTCTTTTTCACGCCCAATTAAAGGATCAGTTTTACCTTTTTGTGCTTCTGAATTTAAATTGGTTGTGTATAGTTCCAAAGGTCCTGCGTTTGAAGAAGACGTTGTTTCGCCATCAAGCTCTTCAATTTCTTCTTCTGCTTGTACTTCATCTTTACGTGTTCCGTGTGACAAGTATTGAGTTAATGTCAAACGGTTGATTTGATGACGTTTAAGCAGGTATACAGCAAACGAATCTCGTTCTGAGTACATTGCAACCAAAATGTCCGCACCTTCTACAGTACGGTCATTACCACTGGATTGCACATGGAAAATTGCACGTTGCAAAATACGATCAAAACTTTCAGTCGGGTGTGGAGCTTGATCGCTATTTTCTGCAAGTTTTGGGGTATGTTGTTCGACGTATTCTTCAAGTTCCTTACGGAGTACAATAATGTCTGCACCGCATGCTTTTAATGCATTTACAGCGGAGTCGTTGTCGAGTAGAGCCAATAATAAATGTTCAACCGTCAAAAACTCATGTCTCTTTTGACGAGCCATGCTGACAGCCAAACGTAATGATACTTCTAATTGACGACTGAGCATGTAATCCCCTTATTAATCTTTTGGCTCAATCTGGCAAAGTAATGGATGACTTTGTGATCGAGCGTAATTATTGACTTGGTTTGCTTTAGTCTCCGCAATGTCCCGCGGATAAACCCCTGCAACACCCTTTCCTTCATAATGTACAGTTAGCATTACTTGAGTGGCTTGGTCAAGATTCAAAGCAAAGTATTGTTGTAAAATTTCAATTACAAAGTCCATTGGGGTGTAATCATCGTTCATTAATACGACAGCATACATTGGAGGGCGTTTTAACTCAGGTGGTGCAGTCAATACCTGAATGTCAGCATCACCATCATCCTGCGTACCTTGGCTGAGAGTCGGGTTTAGATGCCAGTCCACTAAACCTGATTGGTAAAATGAATTTTTAATGTCAGATAAACACGTTTGACGCTTATTGGTTCGCATAGGATTTTGCATTCACACTTAGTTTGCACTTGCTTCAGTTTGAGGAATTTCTGAAAGGAAGGCAGATTGATTTTCAACAGGCTGACCTTTAGACCAGCTAAAACGACGTATAACTGGCTTGCTACCAGATAGTCGAACTTCAATAAAGTCTGGGTTAAAGCCTTTAGGCATTGTCCAACGTCCAGTTAGGCGCTCGCTTTCCGTAAAATTAAAGTTTTTGTCTTCTAATGGCACGGATAAAACTTCAGTACCTTTGATTAAGCGAAGTTCAATACTTCCCGAAGCGGTACTTTTTGAAGGACTAACTTGCACAAGATCCAGTTGGTATTCAAAGGCATTTTCTGGCAAAGGTTTAATCGCGAGATGTTGCACTGCCAATGGCATACCACCACGCTGACGTAGTACTTCGCGGTATAGCACACCTAAATTGCCTGTTAATTCTTGCTCATCACGTGCTTTATTTACTGCCACATACAAATCATTTGAATTACTGACAGCAACATCACGCTCTTGAATAGCAGTGTTCAAATTTTTATTTAATGCTGCAAGTTCAGTTTTTTGCTTTTGCACAACATCTACAAGCTGTTCTGCATCTGCATCATAACCAACTACCGTTAAACCTTGTCGATGCCCAATACTATATCCAAGCAAGCCGCTGCTCAGTGCCAGTACAACCGCACCAATTGCCAGTGGCATATTCGTCTTCATAAAAGGCGTCTTTTCACTGTGTTCAGGCTGTGACGTGATATTTGATTCTGTATTCGACATCGTCATCTCTTATTTGAATTGATTCAAGACACACATTTAAATCCAGATTTAAATGTGTGTGAAGTCTAAAAACGTTTCTTATGGTAATAAACCAATGCCTTGTAAGCCTGCATTTTCAGCAAAGTCAAATATAATGTTCATATTTTGTACAGCCTGACCTGCCGCACCTTTCACCAAATTATCTTGAGCTATAAGAATAACCAGTTTTTTAGGTTGTGGCTTGCAAATCGCAATACGTAATTGGTTCGCACCGCGTACTGTACGTGTTTCTGGCGAGCTGCCTGCTGGCATGACATCAACAAATTGTTCATTGGCATAGAATTGCTCATAAAGTGACTGAAGATCTGCTTCAGCCCCTGCATCAGTCAAATCGATATAAATTGTGCTCAGCATGCCACGAATCATTGGTACAAGGTGTGGCACAAATAAAATTTCGTTAAACACACCTTTTTGGCCTGAGATATTTTCCAGTGCTTCTACAATTTCAGGATGATGACGATGACCAGCAACGCCATAAGCCTTAAAGTTATCTGCATTTTCAGAGTAAATCATGCCAAGGCTTGCTTTACGGCCTGCACCTGAAACACCTGATTTAGCATCAATAATAATGCTTTCAGGTTTCACCAATGCGTCAGCTTTTAAAACTGGCGCTAAACCAAGCTGAACTGTTGTAGGGTAGCAACCTGGGTTACCAATGACATTTGCTTGTTTGATTTTGTCACGGTTTAATTCAGACAAACCATAAACTGAATCTTTTAATAATTCTGGGCAAGCATGGTCTAGGCCATACCATTTTTCGAATTGAGCTAGATCCTGTAAGCGAAAGTCCGCAGCCAAATCGATCACTTTAGTATTTGCTGCTACAAGTTCTTCGGCATGTTTCATTGCTACACCATGTGGAGTTGCAAAGAAAACAACGTCGCATTGTTTAAGCTCTTCAATATTGAGGTCAGAATAGCAAAGGTCTGTATGTCCACGTAAGCTTGGGAACATATCGTCGACACGGCGTCCATTTTCAGTACGTGAAGTCAGCACTTTTACTTCTGCATTTGGATGTCGCAGTAAAATACGCAGTAATTCAACACCTGTATAACCCGTTCCACCAACAATACCTACTGAAATCACGCTCTTTACCTCTATTCAAAGTATCCATTTGATGACTGCGTAGTATGACAGGAAGTTACGGTTTTCTGAACTGTTTTGCTTGGGTTTATTTCTTCATAAACGGTAAATTTATAAAAAAACAACAGTGCTCCATAAACTGCTTCAACCTAGGATTACAGAAACTAAGTAGCGATTAGTAAATATAAGTTATCTAGTCAAAATAAAGTTTGATACGATCTACCTTTAAACTAATTATTTTATTGTCTAAATACCCGTATTCACTTAATAGAATTTCATCTTTAAAAAAGATATCTCCTACTGATAAAGTTCCGTTATTTAACATCCCAATAATTTCATAAGCAAAAGACTGATCAATTTTTCTAAATTGAGGTGAGTTATCTGTTATCTCGGGTACATACTCATCAAATATTTCATATTCTAATTCAACATGATAAATACTATTAACGTTGAAAACAAAATTATAATCACTACAAAAAGCGTTTAATATTTTTCCATCAACTTCAATCCAAAGTGATTCTTCCACATGCTCATCTTGAGACAGTATTTTAATTTTATAACTCATTTGTATACCCCTATTTTTCCAGCCACCACCAAGGAATTGGCGTCATTTTTAGTATTTTCCGATGTTGCTGAAAATTAATATCATGTTTTTGAACTTCAGCCCAAAAGTTTGCACTATGATCAAAATGCTTGGTATGCGCCAACTCATGTACAGCTACATAGCGTGCAATTTCCAACGGGAAAAGTACCAATCCACTGTTCAGCATAATGTCATGTTTAGCTGAGCAACTACCCCAGCGAGTTTTGGGCTGACGAACTACACACTGATTAAATCTCAAACCTGTTTCAAGGCTCAGCTTTTGCAAATACAGCAGTAAATGCGCCTTTGCATAAGCAATGACAAAGGCCTTTAAGTAACTTTCAGGCTGACGATCACTGATGAAAAGTTGAAGATTTTGTTCATCAAAAACAAAAGACTTTTTTTGCGTTTGATAAATAACCGTTAAAGGTTGTACTAAGTTAAATAATTTTAATTCTATTGGCAGACTTCGATCCTGTAGCTCTACTTTTTCCTGTTGCTTTTGCCATGCCTCGATCATCCATTGTTCGGATTGTTTTAGGAAATTTTGCACTTGGCGCTGTGTGCAAAACTGGGGCACAGTTAATTTAATTTGTGTCGGCTCGACACGCAGTCTTAAGCGAGTTGCGCGTAGTTTTCGAGTGATTTGAATTTCAGGAAGGTTTGGGGTCATATTTTTATTAGTTTTTGAATTTAAATCCTCCCTAACCCTCCTTTTACAAAGGAGGGAAATCACCTAAATAAATTCAGGTGAAAAGTCACCCTTTATCAAAGAGGGATATTAGGGGGATTCTAATAGAACAGATTAAACCGCTGTACGCTCTTCAATACCATTATCGGTTGCAACAACAGCAATATCCGCTTTATTCAAAGCAAAGATACCGTTACACACGACACCCGGAATATTGTTCAACGTTTTTTCAAGTTCTAGCGCATTTAAGATGTTTAAGTTATGAACATCTAAAATCACGTTACCGTTATCAGTCACTACGCCTTCACGATACACAGGGTCGCCACCTAAAGAGACAATTTTACGTGCCACAGCAGAGCGCGCCATTGGAATCACTTCTACAGGAAGCGGAAATTCACGACCTAACTGCTCTACCCATTTTGAATCATCTACGATACATACGAATTTTTTCGCAATTGATGCCACAATTTTTTCACGTGTAAGCGCAGCACCGCCGCCTTTAATCATGTGCATGTGACGGTCAATTTCATCCGCGCCATCAACATAGGCATCTAAGCCGCCAACATGGTTCATATCAACCACTTCAATGCCTAATTTTTTCAAACGCTGTGCGGTTGCTTCAGAGCTGGCAACGGCTGCTTCTAATTGAAGTTCAGGCAATAATTCAATGAGGAAGTTTACTGTACTTCCTGTACCTACACCCAAAATACCGCCCTTCGGCAAATGCTTTAACGCAGCTTTTGCGACAGCTTGTTTCTTTTCATCTTGGGTAGCATACAGACTCATAACTTGGCTCAACTATTTTTTGACATTTGTTGCTGATTTTACAGCCCAAATGTACAGGTGTTTGTTACAATGAACGTCTATTTTAAACTGTTAGATGGAAAATTAACATGCTGTCTCGTTTGGTTCGACAAATATTACAGGCAACGGTCTATGACGTTGCAATCGAAACTCCACTCGAAGCAGCGCCACGAATTAGTGAAAAACTAAATAATAACATTCGCTTTAAGCGCGAAGATTTACAACCTGTCTTTTCTTTCAAACTACGCGGTGCATATAACCGTATTAGTCAATTACCGAAATCTCAGTTAGAACGTGGCGTTATTACGGCTTCAGCAGGTAACCATGCGCAAGGTGTGGCTCTATCTGGTAAAAAACTGGGAATTCGCGCCATTATTGTTATGCCAAAAACCACACCTGATATTAAAGTGCAAGCGGTTAAGCGTTTGGGCGGTGATGTTGTTCTACATGGCGATTCTTTTGATATTGCGAATAAATATGCCATCCAATGTGCAAAAGATGAAGGAATGACCTTTATTCCGCCATATGACGATGAACTTGTGATGGCTGGACAAGGCACAATTGCCAATGAAATTTTGCGTCAATGGCGTGATGTCGAATATGTCTTCGTAGCTGTAGGCGGCGGTGGTTTAATTGCTGGTGTTGCAGCCTACTTAGGTGATGTTGCGCCGCATGTGAAAGTCATTCCAGTGGAATATGACGAATCAGCATGCTTAAAAGCTGCATTTGAAGTTGGCGAGCGTGTGATTTTACCGTCTGTAGGTCTTTTTGCAGATGGTACAGCGGTTGCGCAAATTGGTGAAAAACCATTTGAAGTGATCCAGTTACAAAAATCAAATAACTCAGGCCCAATCGTTGAACGTGACGTTGTTCTAGTCAACACAGACGAAATTTGTGCTGCCATTAAAGATACCTTTGATGAATGTCGCAGTATTGTTGAACCATCAGGTGCAATGGCTTTAGCCGGCATTAAAAAGTATGTTGCTGAACATGGCCTAGAAGGCAAAAACATGGTGTCGATTGTCTGCGGCGCCAACATGAACTTTGACCGTCTACGTTATATTGCTGAACGTACCGAACTGGGTGAACGCAAAGAAGCAATTTTTGCCGTGACGATTCCAGAAGAAAAAGGTTCATTCTTAAACTTCTGCCGCGCACTACAAGGTCGTAACATTACTGAGTTCAACTACCGTGCTAGCGATGCGTCTGCTGCCCAAGTATTTGTAGGTATTAGCTTAAAAGGTGGCGAAAAAGAACGTCATGACATTTTTGAATCACTTAAGTTGCAATACGATGTAGACGATTTATCTGATGATGAAGTGGCTAAACTGCATATTCGCTACCTAATTGGCGGTCATGCAGACATCGAAAATGAACGTTTATTCCGTGTTGAATTTCCTGAACGCCCAGGTGCATTACTGACTTTCTTAGACCGTCTTGGCCCAACACACAACATCACACTATTCCATTACCGTAATCATGGTGCTGCTGAAGGTCGTGTCCTTGTGGGTATGGAAGCAACTGATGCTAAGCAAAACCCAGATGGTTTAATCGAAACATTGGAAAGTATTACTTACCCATATGCTGAAATTACCAATAACTTGGGTTATCAGCGTTTCTTGAAATAAACACTGGTTTCAAAATTTTTTAAAAATAGCCTGTATGTTTACAGGCTATTTTTTTGTAGATTCATTAAAGATAAAAAATTAGTGATAACAAAAATGATCTTTAAATTGAATAATCCATCTTGGGAAAGATTTTTTATCATTCCCTTTTTACAATTACTATGCATCAGCGCACTAATTAACATTTTAAAACTCTTTTTTCAGGATTTTACAGCTGCCATTCCCTTATTGATCTTACTCGCAATATTTACTGTACGTGTTCCATACAGCATGCTTAAACTTGCGCCAAAGCATGCATATAAAGCAACTGCTGTTTATATGTTTATGCTGTTTTGTTTGATGCAACTTATACTTTTTATTAGCAGTTATGCCGATCAAGAACCCTATCAACCCAAAGGACTGGTTGGTTATTTTGTAATAACGATGATTGCTATGATGATTTACCGGATTTTTCATGAGCCGGAGGATGAAATTCAAGAAACGACATAACCATAATATGTTCGATTTTAAAATTGTAAATTGCCAAATTTGCTTAGGCTATTTTTTAAACTGATCTATAAACTGAGTAAGTTATCCTGAGGCACGTAAATATCTATTTTGAGATTTTCAGTTTTAAACTGCTTATCAAACTTTTTACAAAATTGATGAACTTTCTCTGCATCTTCATGCACTGCAAGCCAATAATACTGTTCCGCACAGATCAAAAGCAGTTAATATTTACACTTGCCCAGTTCTTGATAAAGCACGTTGAGCATAATTTCTGCAAGCTGTTCCTGTACATTGTAATATTTTCCTAAAAGCCTTTTAGATTACTCATGGTGCTCTTGAATCGGCCGAATTTACCGAGTGATATACTGATACAGATTGTTCATATCGATGTGTAAATCTTGCAAAACCGCACTACTAAATAAATCTGACGGCTTAAAATTCAACGGATCAAAAGTCATGATGAATGAGCGCTCATGACCTACTTTCTTCTCCGATAATAGCCAACACCTAAATTGTTCAAATTGACTACAGTTATCTGATTTTGGAATTTTTTCTGTTTGGAGTTCTGGATACCATTCCTGTAGCCACTAATAGATTTTTTCTCGTTCATGTTTGACTTCTTATATTCTTATTATCTAAGCTACTTATATTGTTAAAAATAAATCATATTTCTCACAACAACATTTATCCAAAAATCAATGAGTAATACATAAGGTTGTCTGTCTAATAGGCAGGATTCACACAGGATATAAAGTCCTTTCACCCGTGCTTATACCTAGCTTCGTATGACCTTTACAACTTGATCATAGCAATCTGATTTGAACAAAATATAACAGCAAAAGCAAACGAGAAAACTCTACAGCGCTTATAAAATCTAAACGCTAATCAATTAATACCATTGGCTCCTCATTGCCAAAAATGTCATTAAAATTTGTCATGATGCAGTCAATTGATTCTTCGCTATTGGGCACTAAAAGCCAATACGGATTCTCACGCTCTATGACTAAAAGTGCCAGATCATAAGGCTCAATAAACATTTTAATGTTGTTGAATATGACATTGTAGGTAAACTCAAAATCATAAGCATGCGCAGGTTCAGGATCAATTTCTTGATCACTTTCCTCATACATTTGCTGAAAGGTACTCATTTCAGCCTCAATTTCATTATTAAGTTCATTTAAATCAATTTTGAGCTGCTGTAAGCGATGGCACTCTGCAATGCCATTTTGCCGATAATCCGACATCTGCAATTGCTGCAAATTCGAATAAAAATGATTGAGCCACAGCGTTAAACTTTCAAAATTATCCTATTCTTCAGGCAACGTGGTGTCTTTTAAT
Organism: Acinetobacter sp. ANC 5054; assembly: GCF_002135295.1. GTDB lineage: Bacteria > Pseudomonadota > Gammaproteobacteria > Pseudomonadales > Moraxellaceae > Acinetobacter. The sequence goes on from NZ_NEGG01000003.1 coordinate 14,771, forward strand.
TCTGGAAAAGCAACTTGCAAAGCCTGATACAGTGTCTTGTGCATGCCTAAACTCCTATTGGGGTTCTATTCCAATAAGCTTTTGTTATATATAATTTTGTAAGCTCAATAGCTGAAATATCGCTAAACCGATAAAATATGCCCTACAAACAGCATAGACGAATAATTGTTTGCTTTATAGCCAATTATCGTTAATAAATACGATATAAATACAGGAATCTTTAAGTATGGCTCAGTTTGCAGTAATTGGCTTAGGGAGTTTCGGTGCCACCGTAGCTACCGAATTAGTCAATTTAAAGCATGATGTGATCGGTATAGATAGCAATAAAAAATTTGTTGAAAGCATTTCTGATCAATTGACCCATGCGGTAATTGCAGATGCAACTGATGAACATGTCCTGCAAGAACTCAATATTCAAAACTGTGAAGCTGTCGTTGTTGCGATTGGTGAAGACATTGAAGCCAGTATTCTATGTGTGCTGCATTTAAAAAATATGGGGATCAATAAAATTTGGGCTAAGGCAAAGTCCAAAGCGCATCATATGATTTTGACGCATCTCGGTATTAGTAAAATTATTCATCCTGAAGAAGATATGGGCGTCCGTGTTGCGCAATCTTTAAGTTACCCGATGGTGAGTCGCTATATGGCGCTAGAAGATGACCATTATTTAGTGAAAGTTGAAATTAAAGACGCACAACAAGGTCTTCGTCTGAATCAAATTATGGATCATGTCACTGAGATTAAAACCATTCTTCATAAACGTGGCAAAGACATTCAATACAACTTAGACCCCAATCTTGTTTTACAAACAGGTGATATTCTAGTGGTCGAAGGTTCGATTGAACCATTACGCCGACTGTCTAAGCATTTTAAAGCAAGCCTTTAAAATAATAAGATATACCTAGTGAAGTTGTGTGGAATTACGAAATCATGGCCATAAATAACAGCATGAATTTGCATAATAAAAATCGAAATACGATTAATTTAAGTCCACCAAGTATTTTGGCGTTAGGCTTTTTAGGTTTAATTGTACTGGGTACATTATTACTAAAATTGCCATTTTCCCATCATGGGGATTTAACTTGGTTGAATGCGTTATTTACCGCAACCTCAGCTGTCACGATTACAGGTTTATCTGTGGTGAATGTCGGTGAAGCTTATACGGTATTTGGCAAAATCGTCATTATGGGCCTACTGCAATGTGGTGGACTAGGCTTTATGTCATTTGCCATCTTAGCAGCGATGAGCCTTTCCCCCAAGATGGGCTTAAAGCAGCAAGTCATGGCACAAGAAACCATTGGTCAAACCAGCCTAACCAAAGTTTCAATGACTATTAAAAGCGTATTTTTATATGCCCTATTTTTTGAATGTATTGGCACAGTCATTTTAACGATCGCATGGATGCAAGAATATAATTTTCTCCAAGCCCTATTTTATGCAGCCTTTTATAGTATTTCTGCCTTTAATAATGGTGGATTTTCACTATTCCCCAATAGCTTAATGAGCTTTGCAGATCGTTACTTCATTACCTTTACCATTAGTATGCTGTACATCATTGGAGGTATTGGGTTTTTAGTATTGATGGATATTCGCCGCAATAAAAGTTGGAAAAAACTGAGTACCAATAGCAAGCTTATTTTATCCACTATTGTGGGCTTAAATGTTTTCGCCTTTATCACGATTTGGGCCTTAGAGGCGACGAATCCAGCGACATTAGCCAGCATGTCTGTTGGTGATCAAGCTCTTAATGCGTGGTTCCATGCAACTGTGCCACGCTCATCAGGTTTTAATAGCTTACCTGTACAAAGCATGACAGATGCTTCATCTCTAGTGACTATGCTATTGATGTTTATTGGAGGTGGCTCTTTAAGTACTGCAGGCGGTATTAAAGTTGGTACTTTTATTATTGTGGTACTTAGTGTCATCAGTTTCTTAAGACGTGAAGATGAGCTTCGAGTATTTAATCACTCTGTTTCGGAAAAAACGACTTTTAAGGCACTCGCAGTGATTTTCATTACTGTAACTTTAATTTTTATTGGCTTCTTTAGTTTGCTTCTTTTAGAACCAGACAAACGCTTTTTAGATTTGTTGTTTGAAGCAGTTTCTGCGGCGTGTACAGTTGGTTTATCTCGTGGTATCACTAGTGACTTACAACCTGCAAGTTTAGTGGCACTTATGTTGCTAATGTTTGCAGGACGACTTGGGCCACTCACCCTTGCCTACCTCATTGCGACACCTAAAAAGAGCCGCTTAAAACATCCTCCTTCGGAAATTCAAATCGGTTAATTCACCGTTTACAACAGAAATAAAAAACCACGCCTAAGCGTGGTTTTTTATTATTTAATCAATATTTAGAACCAATTCATTAATGATACACCCAGACCGACATACGTCGCACGGTGATTATAATCAATTAAGCTTTCACCATATCCATCAAACACTTGTAATGTTCCGCGAAGTTTACCGTTGATTGGGAAAGTCCAATCAAACTGCACAGCGCCATGCGAATCATCTCCACCTTTAAGTGAATGACGTAGCAGCAAACTGAAGTCATGATCATTGTGACGATAGAATGCCGTTAAGTCGCCACGACCCATATAATTTTTAATGTCTGGGTTGTTATCGTCTTTTGCATCTTCTTCAAAGCGATACCATGGACGCAACATTAGGGCAAAATTATCACGTTCAAAACCAAGATTCAGCATGACCCGGTTCCAACTTCGTGACAGTGGATCTGAACGTCCATTTGACTGGTGATTAAAAGTTAAGCCAAGCATGCGCCAATTCAAACCTAACAGTTCGTAATTCGTACGGAAGACCAAACTCGCTTCAGGCTCATAATTAGTTTCACGAAAAGGACGAGACTCTTCTTCGTTATAGACTTGCCAATGTGATGACTGCGTATAACCAAGCCAAATATCACCATTGTTGCCAAATAGATTTTCAACAGCTTTTGTTTTCAATGAAAGCTGAAACTTTGCTTCCATTGATTTCAAGTTCTGCTCGTTCCCTTCTTGAACGGTGTTGTTTTCGTTTGGACTTGATGGACGTTCATTTTTGTCTGAAGTCCAGTAACCTGGCATTAAGTAAACAGGCTGATAGCCACGGATATTCCAAGTTCCAAGCTTACTTTCTTGCGAAAGTTCCCAACGACTATCTAACAAAGACAGATTAGGATTTAATTTTGGTGCTTCTACTGCAAAAAGACGATCTGTAAAGGCATGACCTACCTTTTCTTTTAGCGTCAACTTTTCAGTGGGTTCAGGTTTAATTTCCTGAGCCGCTTGACGTTCAGACACAAAAGTTTCTTTAGCTGCTTCAGGTACTTTAAACAAAATGTCATAACAAGCCAGTCGCTCTGCATTCGACTCAAGTGCCACACACGCCTCAGGCGTAGCAGGACTTGCAGCAACTTCTGCATTTGACTGTGCATATGCACCATTTACATACAATGAACTGAGCGCAATGAGGCTCAGTTGCAATGTTGTACGCTCAAGAGATTTGAACGTCATAAAAACCCCTTATATCTTTTAATTTACTTGTTTTATTTCAAAACCAAGCTCAATCAAGGCTTCACGTTTTGCTACAGGTGCAACAACTGCTTTGGTCGGTTGTTGTTCTAGTAAATAAGTTTGCGCAACACGTTTCAAATCATCCAAAGTTACATGCAGTAGACGCTCACGTAACATTTGGCGGAAGGCTGGCGTACGGTTGTGTAATAAAGCATAACATGCAGTAATTGCTTCGCCTGCAGGAGAACCCGGTTTATCCATGCTTGCAATCAAACCTAATATCGCTTCTTCAAGCTGATGAGGTTGTTGCTCTGCATTTAATAACCATTGAACACTTACATCAAAATCTTTAAATGTTTCTGCTAAGCGCGGATCACGGTAGCTATAGAAACGGAATGAACATGCATTGCCATCATAGCTAGCTCCACCACCATAAGCGCCGCCTTTTTCACGAATTGCACTATGCAAGAAGCCATTACGTAAATATGCAGCGAGAATCATCAGAGGCGCAGCATCTGGATGTGATACTTCAACAGCAGGATATGCTGAAGCACAGAACTGAACATTGGCTTGAATTAACCAAGCTTCGTCTTTATGGCTATTTGCAAAATTCACTTGAGTTAATGCATTGGCATTGTTTTCAATCGCCACTTTATCCCAAATAGTTTGAACTTCTTCGACCAAGCGATCAGACTGATGTTCTTCACACACCAATAAGAATTGCTTAGGCGCTTTCAACAAACGATTGTGAATTAGTTTCAACTCAGCAATTAAGGCATCATAAGCAGATTCATCTTTTTCAATATTGCTGACAAGTTTTGATAGCCAATTTAAAGCACCAAGTCCCGTATTGTGATAGTCACGGAGTGCTAAAGCACTGTGATCACGACTCGCAACTTGCATTGCATAGCTATGACCTGAGCCAGAAACACGAGACTGCCAACGTGCTTTACGTTGTTGCAGCAATTCGACAATACGATTCTTTTCATCAAAACGTAATTGTTCAAATGCCAATTTTAATAAACGAATGGCCTCAAGGTTATTCACCAATGACTTGGTCGTAAGTGTTAACCATGCGCTGATTTTACCCTTATCGTCTGTTTTTGAGCGCAATGTTGCACCCATGCCCAGACCACCACTCACTGCTGTTTGCAGCTGTTGGAGTTCAAGATAATTGTATTCACCTGCACCCACTTCACCCATCAAAATTGACAGTAAGTTGAAGTAAGGAGATTGCACCACTTCATCTGGAATTTGAATCAGCACTTGTTGGTAATAAATACCATTGGTCCCTGCATGGTAGAGATTTAATGGGGTATCTAGCCCATTGCTGATAATTTCACGCAACTGACCTTGAACGATTTGCAACTGTGCAGGAATGTCTTCTAGACCGACTTTTGGCAATAGATTCAAATCATCTGGTGTATCTTGACGAATATTCAACGCTTCAGTTTGTTGAATAATTTCAGCTTTATCTTCTTCAGTCAGCTTGGCACCAATGTCTGCCAATCGTGCTTTTTCAGCCGCTGCTTCCGCTGCATTTTTCTCTGCATCTGGAACCAAAGTCAATTGAACGCGGTGTGGATTATCTAGCAAATAGGTTTTAATTAAATTTGAAAGCCACATTGGGTCTTTCAACTCTTCTTTCACCAAATCAATTGCGGTATCCACGTCCCATACATCGACAGGATCTGAATGGTGAATAGCACTGCTTAAACCATTAAGAATTAGGCTGAGGCCATATGGTGTACCATCACCATTGATTTCACGTTGATGTAATTCAATTTGATGCAAAATCGCTTCAACCAATGCCGCATCCACAGGTTTAGATGCAACATCTTCAAGTATGTTGAATACACCATTTTTAAATTCTTCTGTATGTTCAGGGTTTGAACCTTGAACAGCACAGAAGAAAGTCATTTCATAGTTCGAATCATCCACGCCCATGAATGGACCAGTCGATTGAGCATAACCACATGTTTCAAGATAATGACGAAGTGGTGAAGCTGAGTCTTCAAGTAATACACCTTCAACCAAGCGCATACCCAAGCGAAGCTTAATGTTGCTCGCCTCTGGTAATAACCAAGATAACACATGATAGGTTTTGTCTTTTAAATCTTCTGCATCCACCGCATAGGTTTCAGTAACTGCCACTGGTGCAGCTAAACGACGTTCAGGTTTTGAATATAAGGTTTGACCTTTTTCAAATTTAGACAATGCCAGTTTTTCAAACTGCTCTTGTAAGTCATAAGCAGGTTCATTGCCAAAGGTCATGAAGACCGCATTACTTGGGTGATAATGTGACTTGTAGAATCCAACCAACTCATCGTAACTTAAGTCTGGAATATCTTTTGGATCGCCGCCTGAGTTGTAATGATAAGTTGTTTCAGGGAATAAATGATGTGCAAGCTGGTGATATAACTGATCTGAAGGCGAACTCATCGCACCTTTCATTTCATTAAATACCACACCCTTAAACACAGGTTCGCCATTTTCAAGTTCAATACGAATACCTTCTTGAGCGAAATCTAGTGGATTTAGATTCGCTGCAAACGCTGCATCCATATACACTTCAAGTAAGTTTTGGAAGTCTTTCTTGTTTTGTGTCGCAAATGGATAAGCTGTCCAATCGGCAGCAGTAAAAGCGTTCATAAAAGTATTTAACGAACGACGAATCATTAAAAAGAATGGATCACGTACAGGGAATTTTTCTGAACCACAAAGTGCTGTATGTTCAAGAATGTGCGCTTCGCCTTTCGAATCCATAGGCTGCGTACGGAATGCAACTAAAAATACATTTTCATCATGATTGGTGGCTAAGTGATAATGCACCGCACCTGTGACTTTGTGTTTATATTCAGACACTAAAATGTCTAAGGCATCAACATGGTGTTGACGTATCAGCTGAAACGCAGGATGTACAGTTTGAGAAATGGTTTCAGTGACATCTACAGTCATGTGTGCTCCTAATTTAATACTTTAAAGATACTTGAAAGTATACCTTAAAAAACTACAACTAGATTCACTGAAACGACATTTCCAACTGTTTTAATCGAGATACTTTTTGGCGTATGTAAAAACGATCAAGTCATTGATACCTGAACTAATGCATAAGTTTCGCTGCAGTTTGATCGCGACGTGTAGACCAATAAATACAAACCAGTATAGCAATCAGCAAGACCAATGAAGCTGTAAAACGACTTAAATCCAAGCCTCCCGAGCTAATGGGTTTATCCAAGAAATCACCCACGACTGCACCCAATGGACGGGTTAAAACAAAGGTACTCCAGAACAACACCGTACGATTTACAGATGTAAAGACGTACAGTATAGCCATCAATGCAATCAAACTTATAAACAGCACCATACCACCGGTATAACCTAGTCCTGCACTATCAGAAGTCCAATCACCCAAGGCTGTACCCAATGTTTGCGAAAAGGTAATCGTTAACCAATAAAATACTTCGGTTCGAGGACGTTGTACGGCATATGGATTAATCGTACCTTCAACCTGATACCAACTGAATAATGAAATGAGCACTAGACTAATTAATATGAGACTTCCGCCTAAATAACCAATACCCAAAGAACGATCGACAAAATCAGCTAATGTCGTTCCTACCGTAGTACTGGCAATAATGGTTGCCCAATACAAATAAGGTCGATAAATTTTAGCTTGAATTTGGAAAAATAGAAGAACAATAAATATAGATGCAAAAATAAACGTACTGATCAGATAACCTAAATTCATAGACATCGACAGTGCATCACCGCCCGTTTCACCAAAAGTAGTGGCGAATATTTTTGTGATCCAAAATAATCCTGTAATCGCAGGTACTTTAACTCTTAACTGCTTTAATTCTGTAGAAGTCATCCTAAGCATCACCTGATGAATAGCTTAGTTCCATCATTTATGTTCATGCTTAATTGAATATTAACTTGCCCAAATGTAAGCCTGCTACAACGTGAAATTTTGTGCGGTTTGCGAAGTCATGAAAATCAAATAGATAAAAAAAGCATCCAAAAAATGGATGCTATATTGAATCAACTAAGTCGATGTGATGCTTAAAACATCAAACCAAATATTTAAAATAATTATAATTTGGATGATTTTCCACAAATACGTAATTTTGCTTTTGATAGAAACTTGCCGCAGATTTAGTGTGAGTATTTAGGCAAAGTGCAGAAAAATGCTTTTTCGCGCCTTTTTCAAGCTCAATCAACAACTGTTTCCCAACGCCATGCTGACGATATTGTGGATGCACGTAGAAACGACGAACACGACCGATTCGCTCCTCCACACCAGTATCACCCCATTGTTGATTTAAACCACCACAAGCTATTAACTTATCGCCATCAAAAGCCAATAATAGTTGCTCACCAGTTTGATCAAAGCGGTTTTTACCACTACGATACTCTTCGATTAAACGGTGTATAAAAACATGGCCTTCATGCTGTGCTAACGCGGCAATATTTTCGATTTGAGCAGGCAATTGCTCAGCTTGACGAATTGTTATTTCCATATACTCACACTTTTAATCAGTTTATCTATTTATTTCTACAAAACGTACTTCGAATTAGCACGAAAAACCCTTTGCACTATAAAAGTAAAAAAAATCATTTTGCACAATAGCAAAGCTGATTAAAACGGCAACTAAATCAATAAAAAATGTAAAAAATTAGTGAGTATGAGTGAAATATATACACAGCTGTCCTTTAATTGAATTTTATTCAACTTACTACAGCAATCCTGAGCATTCGTGTAAACTTAACACTTTCATTTTTTGATGTGATTGAACAACATGGCAACAGTTGACCTTTTTGCAATTGGTAACGCACTTATTGACCAAGAATTTAAAGTCTCTGACGAATTCCTTATTCAGCAAAATTTGCAAAAAGGCACCATGCAATTAACGGATGGTGACACTCAAGCTGCACTTTATAACAATTTAAAAACCACTCAAGATTATAAAGGTCAAGCTTCTGGTGGTTCTGCTGCAAATACGACTGTGGCATTTAGTGCATTAGGCGGTTCTGCATTTTATGGTTGCCGTGTAGGTAATGATGAATTAGGTCAAATTTACTTAAATGGCTTAAATGAAGCAGGCATTCAAACTGCTACTCAATCCATCAGTGAAGGTGTGACGGGTACGTGTATGGTATTGGTTAGCCCAGACTCTGAACGTACCATGCATACCTATTTAGGTATTACCGCTGAATTAACTGATACTCAAATTGATTTTTCTGCATTGAATTCAGCAAAATGGTTATACATTGAAGGTTATCTTTCAACATCAGATACTGCACGCCAAGCTGTAAAGCAAGCACGTGAAATTGCCAAAGCAAATAATGTCCAAATTGCGCTAACGCTTTCTGATCCAGCAATGGTTCAGTATGCACGTGAAGGTTTAGATGAACTTCTAGATGATGGTGTAGATCTACTGTTCTGTAATGAATTAGAAGCGCTAATGTATACCGAAACCGAAACTTTAGAGGCTGCTTTAGCCAAATTGCAATCATTAAGTAAACACATTGTCATTACATTAAGTGCAAAAGGCGCTTTAATTCACAATGAAGCCAATACATTTACTGTTCCAGGTCGCAAAGTCACAGCTGTCGACACCAACGGTGCGGGCGATGCATTTGCTGGTGCATTCCTTTATGCATTAAATGCTGGTCATGATTATAAAACTGCCGCAGAACTGGCGATTTTAATTTCTAGTGAAGTAGTTTCTCAATTTGGTCCTCGACTTGCGGTTGAAGACTACGCTGCGCTTTTACAGACTTTCCAAAAGGAATGTGCTTAATGTTTAAAATTTGCATGACCGATGACGTGCCTGAACGTGAAGCACGCTCATATGAAACGCCAAATGGCGATACGATTTTTATTACTCAACGTGATGGTATTTTTTACGCATACCAAAACCTATGTCCTCACCTACAAGTTGAATTGGAATTTTTGGAAAACCAATTTTTAGACCGTGACCAAGAGTTTATTGAGTGTTCAACCCATGGCGCTTTATTTATGGTTGAATCTGGTGAATGTATTTCTGGTCCATGCCAAGGACAATCTCTTGAAAAAGTAGAGATTAACGTGCATTCTGATGGTGGAATTTACCTCACAGAAGAATAAGCTCTGGAATATCACCATGTCCGCATTTTTAACAGACTATAACTTAATCCCTTTCCATTTAAGTTTATTGGCTGTGCTTTTGTTGGGCATGGTAGAAACCATTGGTTATTACATTAATATTAGCCCAAGCCAATTACTCAAAAAAATTGCGCCACAGCGCTTAGAAGAACTACCATTACTTAATGTTAAATTTTCCAAAACATTAATTTTATTCTTTTTACTCATGAATTTTAGCTTCGCAGGCTATGTCTTAGAGTTTTGTATTCACGCACAAGAAAATCGTTTTATCCCTGCTTATTACCTCATGCTGCCTGCCCTAATTATTGCAATCTTTTTCACCGTTTTTATGATTCACTGCTTAGATCAGGTTGTCCCACCCAAATACAAGAAAGAAACTGTCAACTTACTTGGACGTTTAGCTACCATATCCAGCGGCAATGCTCGTCCCGGATTTTCTGCACAAGCACGCGTTCGTGATGAATATGGTCAATTACATTATGTACAAGTTGAACCTGAATTTGGTGAGCTCGAATTTCAATCCAAAATTATTTTAATACGTCAAAAGAAGTCACTTTATATTGGTAAAAAGATTTGTGCTTCGAATCGTTTATTTAACCCATCTTAAGTCTATTTTATATTTTCCAAATAATTCATTTTTAAATGGAAAAAGCCAGTGAACACTGGCTTTTTTATTTTTAGGGTAAAAGATTTTTAGCGTTTAAGAAAACCTGAAACCAAATTCATTACTTGCTGAATATCCGCATTGGCTTCACTTTGATTGGTTTGACCTGCTTGAGGAGTCAATGAATCAATAATTTGTGGCAATACTGTAGAAATTGCGCTGTATACTTCTTGTTTAGGTGTCTGAGTTTCTTGTGCCACTTTTTCAATTTCAGCATCATCAAACAAACTTTGAACCTGTTGATTATTTACTTCAGCATTGTCACCTGGCCCAGTCGACACCCAATCATCCACTTGACTAGTAAGACCTTGGCCACGCAATTTATCTAGTGCGCCTTGTAAGCCACCTTGTTTTTGAATCCAAGCCAAAACCAAAGGTAAAACTGCAATAAGAATAGCCGAAGTGTTTGTTCCACCACTGGTGCGTTGTTGTGGTTGAGCTGCACCACCTAGCTGTCCAAGTACTGAACCTAAAATACCACCAAGTCCGCCCGCTTGGTTTTGTGTATTTGCATTATTCCCCAACTGCCCCAATACAGAACCAAGAATGCCACCTAAACCACCTTGTTGGTTTTGCCCTGTTGAACCGCCAAGCGCTTGTTTCGCTAAAATTTCGACAATATTGTTTAAATTCGTCATTTTATTTTTCCTGTTTTAAACCTGCTTTACAGCATACGTTGGAAACACGGATTAAATCAGATTTGTTTGTTACTTTTTGCAACAAAAAGTACACTAAGTACTTGTTACCAACGGAATTTATCCCAGTTTTCAGGATTCGCCCAAAATTTTGAATTAAACCAATCTGGAATATGTTTATAGGTCAAAATATTAAACTGCCACAATGCAAAATCACTTTCATGAGTTGTTTTATCAATTAGCTGTGTAAACCCTAAAGCACGCAATAGACGCTCATCTTGCAGTTTACTAACCACAACAATACGCTTTGCCATGAGGTCACGTAATTTCACTAACATCTGGGTTTTCTGCTGTTCAGACAGTGCTACCATTTCCTCTGTATCAAGAATCACAAAACCAAGGTCAAAACGTTGGGTAAAAGGCAGATTTAAAAACTCAGTTACGTTAAAATATTGCCATTGAATTGGATGAAATTGATTGTATTGTTCAAGATTTTGACCAATACACGTTGCGGTAGAAATGGGCTGCTCTTTTGACAAATCGTCTAGCATAGAAGTGATGACATTTTGTTCAGCCATTTACCGCATCCTTTAATATTGAGAGATTATTTGTATGGAACTACAAGGCATTTGCCATAAAATGCATGCCGGTCTTAAGGACCTTAGTGTAACTGATCAACATACACACAAGGCAAATGTTGAGTATAAATTTATTCTAGATCGTGCAGAAGTTGATCTGCCGTTTAATATTGGCCAAGAAATTGAGATTGAAGCCACAGGTAATATTTACTGTGTTTCTTGCGGTGCTAAAACACCAAAGTCTTATTCACAAGGTCATTGCTTCAAATGCATGAAGACTAAAGCCTCGTGCGATATGTGTATTATGAAGCCCGAAACATGCCATTATCACCTCGGTACTTGCCGTGAGGATGATTTTGCACATGAAGTCTGCTTCCAACCTCATATTGTTTATTTGGCCAATTCGAGCGCATTAAAAGTCGGTATTACCCGCTTAGGTCAAATGCCGACACGTTGGTTAGATCAAGGTGCCACCCAAGCACTACCAATCATGAAAGTTGGCTCGCGCCGCCTATCTGGTCAGCTTGAAGTCATGTTTGGCACACAAGTCGCTGACAAAACCGATTGGCGTAAACTCCTAAAAGGCGAAGCTGAACCAATCAATTTAGTTGAAATTCGTGATCAGTTGGTTGAAGAATTTGCACCCAAAATTCAAACCATCCGTGAAGAATACAGCCGAAAACTTGAATTCAATGAAACTGTTGAATTACTCGAAGATGAACTTCCTCGTCAATTTATTTATCCTGTGGAAGAATATCCTGAAAAAATTAAATCGCACAATCTAGATAAAACTCCGATTATCCGCGGTAAATTACAAGGGATTAAAGGTCAGTATTTAATTTTAGATACAGGTGTAATTAATATTCGTAAATATACGGGTTATGAAATTAAGGTGCGTACTTAATTTTTTTAAAATTGGTTATTTCACATTATAAAAAGCGAGAATCATCTCGCTTTTTATTTGCTCATTTTACTCATATTAAACAGCTAAGCGAAACGTCGATAAAATTTCAAATAAGGCTAAAACTGCTATTGCACTGCCTCTCAAACTGGCATGTCCCCCACACCATTTAAGATTATGCTCTTCTGTCGTATTTCATATAGATACATCAAAACAATACACAGAAATAGTCCGTTAAGATGAGACATATTTTTGAATACGCTACATTCTTAAAACAATGTACTTTAAAGAAAAAAATGCTTACTTCCTCAAGATGTGTTTTAAGCAATGAAAAGGGTTTATTTTTTAATATCGAGGACAAAATTAATTCAATTCAAATTTGCCCATTTTCTATTTTTTGTTTTTACTGTCAGTTTATGACATAAAAAAACCAGCCCTCAGGCTGGTTTTTACTACATCAATCAATTATTTGATTTTTGCATGGTCTTTTAGATAACGAGTGTAATCATCAAACTCTTGTTGACCACGTAACTGCTGGTACAACTTAGTCAATTCAGTAAGTTGCTCACCAGTCAACGCATCTTCTGGTTGCTTTTTCACATTTGTTACAGCAACTACCACCAATTCATTTGGCAAATTCGTTGTAACTACAGACCAGTGACCTTCTTTCGGTGTTTTTGCACTAAATGCAGCACGTTGGATTTCACGTTTCAACAAACCATCAGCACGTGTAAATGTGCCTGCATTTTCAAAGTTCAAACTTCCTTTAGCAACACTTGCCGCAGGTTGAGTATTGAATGCATTTAATGTTGCCTGAATTTGTGCTTTCGCTGCATCTGATGCTTTTTGCTCAATCAATTGGGTCTTAACTTGTGCTTTAGCCTCTGCAAGCGTTTGCACACCAGCAGCGTGATAATTACGCACTTTTACCCAAACGGTATCGCCATTTTTCAACTGAATGCTAGATGAAACATTACGCTCACCATTTTTTACATCATCATTAAACAATTTTGATTTCACATTTGCATCACTGAGTACAGGATGCTGTGATGCCAATGTCAAACCTTTAACCGTTTGAACTTTTGCACCTTTAACTTCTTGAGTAACAACATCTAATGCATCACTGCTAACCACCATATCATTCAGACTATTTACAGTATCTGAGAAAATATTGGCTTTTTTCGATGCTGCAACTTCAGCTTGTAAACGTGGCTTCTCTTGTTCAAAAGAGGCAACTTTCACAGCAGGTGCTTCAATTTGAATCAAGTGATAACCTGCATCAGTTTTAACAGGTGCTGAAACAGCGCCAGATTTTGCACTTTCTACAGCAGCATCAAATGCATCACCGAATACACCTTTTTCATAAGCTGCCAGTTCACCACCCTTTGCTTTACTTTCAGGGTCTTCTGAAAATTGAGCTGCAGCTTGATTGAAACTTAAGCCTGCTTTGATTTTTGCATCAACACTTTCAGCGAGTTTTTTCGCATCAGCATCTGAACGACTGTCTGCAGTAATTAAAATGTGTTTAACAATAGGTTTAACAGATTTCTGTGCAGTTGCAACAAAAGCGTCATACGCTTCTTTAAGTTCAGCGTCAGTCGCTGGCTCAACTGGAGCAGTAATATTTGCAGGTGTTAACAATACATAGTCAACATCAACACTAGTGGCTTGCTTAAACTTGTTTTTATGCTTTTCGTAATATGCTGCAATTTCAGCATCGGTTACTTTCACATTTTTCTTATAGTTTTCAAGATTAATACTTGCCAACTGAATACTACGTTGTTCGGTTTGAAGATTCGCAATCTGCAAAATATCCAACTTACTTACCAATGCATATTGCATGAACGTTGTAGACAACATTTTCAAAGAATGATCTTTACGTAAGTTTTCAACAAACGCACGATTATTCATACCAATCGATTCTAAGTACTTTGCAAATTGCTCATCAGAAAATACGCCATTCACTTGGAAGCTTGGCTGTTGATGAATCATTTGTACAATTTGAGCATCACTAAGGCTAATGCCAAGTTTATCTGCTTGTTGCAATAACAATTGACGAGAAATCAGCGTATCCATTGCTTTATTATTAATAAAGCTTTGGTTTAACAATGTTTCATCACCTTGTGCATAAGCTAGATATTGTTCTTTTAATGAGCTCGTTAACGCTTCGAGTTCTTTTTTGGAAATTTCAGTACCATTTACAGTCTTAGCTGCATCTTTTGAACCACCACTAAAATATCCTTCAATACCTACAAGTGCTAAAGGGGTCAAAAACAAAATGAGCAACACTTTGCCCAACCAACCTCTAATGACTTTACGAAACGATTCCATAAGTATTCCAATATTTTATTTGCGGTGAATTTTAACCGAAAACCCGTGATGAATGAATGCGATAAATAGATTAATCACATTTACCAATAAAAAACGCGCCAAAGTTGGCGCGTTTAATAAGCTTAATCGACTTAAGCTACAGAATCTTTCAAGCCTTTACCAGCTTTGAAGCTTGGAACTTTACTTGCTTTGATTTCTAGAGTCGCACCAGTTTGTGGGTTACGACCAGTACGAGCAGCACGTTCTTTAACGCTGAAAGTACCGAAACCAACTAAAGTAACTGTATCACCAGCTTTTAGTGCACTAGTAACTGCAGCAATTGTAGCATCTAAAGCTTTACCGGCATCGGCCTTAGATAATCCCCCATTTTCTGCAATTGCATCAATTAATTCTGATTTATTCATGAAAATTACGTCCTCTTAATATCGTTTATTTAAGGTTCAAGAATTTGTTTAAAACGCCATAGCGCCTTTATAGCAATGCTTTAGGGTTAAACGCAATACTCCTCAACCTCTTTTTATATAATTTTTTGACGAAAAAAACCTTGAAAATTCGATAATAGTAAAAATTCTAGCGTTTTTTTAATATTTCGGCTCTTAATTGAGCATTTTCTTCGGTCAATTGGTCAACTTTAGTATGTAATTGAAGTATAAGCCTTTCTAGGTGCTGTAAATCCTTTACAGTGACTAATCCTAAACGGTTTAAAGAATGATTAACACTATTATCTAAAATTTTTTCTACTTTATCTTTGGTATCTGTAACCGATTCCTTAGCTTTTTCTGAAACTTTTTCGACAGTTTGATCAGCAATATCAATTGTTTTGGACTCAAGCTCCTCACCAACTTTGACTAAAGAGTCAAAAAGCTTATTTCCTTCACCTTCAGCACGTGAAAAAGCACCTAAACCAGCAAGCCAAATTTGCTTAGTATACTTTCGAAAGTCCATTTTTGACTTTCGATCAAATTGTCCACGACTACGTGATTTCAAAGGTTTATCTGCTGTTGATGGCACATCATCATTAATGCTTTCTAATTTTTCCATAAATTGCACTTCTCCTGATTATTTTATGTGCACACTCACATGTGAACCACAATTTATCCTCATAATAGCAAACATATTACTTGATAGATTCGCTAAACTGTTCTACAAAGCTGTTGAATTACCAACTTTTTGGTATATTGTTAGCTCAGATTTGAGCAGGATGCTCGCTTTTGGCGCTTAATGATTTTAAAAGGACATTTTTTTTATGAGTGATACGCAACAAACACAAGCTCAACCTCATTTGTTGCTTACTATGACCCTGATTGTTTTAGAAACTATTTTTACCTTTATTCTAAAACATGATCGTGTTGTAGCATTACAAGCTAAAAAATTTGTTGACCAAAAAATTGCACTAAAAATAAACAGCTATATTCCTTACTTTGACTTTTATGTTCAATTCTCTGAGCATGGTATCCTCTTTGACACAAAGTCTCCAGACAAAGCAATCGATCTAGACGTACGTACCACATTGATGGATCTGATAAAAATATTTGTTTTTGGCAATCGTAAAAGTATTAAAAAAATGCGCATCGATGGGGATTTAGTCCTAAAAGATGAATTTCGTGATTTAGTTACATTATTTAGTGTTCCAAAAATCCTAGCCGATTGGAAACAATGGTTATCTGAACCTACAGATGAAACTGATGTCATTGCATCTAAGAAGCGTATTGCTCCACTTTTAGAGAAAATCGATCAACAGCGCTCAAAAATCAATACTTTACAAGTTGAAGTTAAGCAATACAAAAATCGTATTAAACGAATTGAACGTCGTCAAAAACGTATTAACATCGCTTTTAGTCTAATAGCTGTTCTTTTAATAACGTTATTAGTGTATAATGTGTGGTTCAACTAAATACATAATTTTTCACATAAAATAAAACAAATAAACATTCTTAAAAAAACTTGACTATTTTAGTCAGGATTCATAAAATCTGCACATCTAGACTTAACATGTGTATCGAATCATGCGCTTAACAACTCGCGGTCGCTACGCAGTGACTGCTCTACTCGATCTAGCTTTGCAGCCTACTGAACAGACGATTACTCTTGCCGAAATTGCAGCTCGTCAAACCATTTCAGTTGCTTATTTAGAGCAGTTATTTGCAAAATTAAAGCGTCACGGCTTAGTGTCCAGTATCCGTGGAGCAAATGGTGGCTACCACCTTGCTCGTAGTGCTGAAGACATCACTGTTTTGGAAATTATTGAAGCTGTAAATGAAACAGTTGACGCAACGCGTTGTGACCATAAAGGTAACTGCCAAAATGGTGCGATGTGTTTGACTCACGATTTATGGCAGGAACTCTCCCACCACATTGCCGATTATCTCGCAAAAATCACCCTTGCTGACCTTGTAGCACGTGACAACGTTCAAACCGTATCACTTCGCCAGAACTCAGCAAACTTTGATTCAGCCCTTTTATCGGTTACAGGTATTTGAACATGAAGCGTCCTATTTATCTTGACTATGCAGCAACTACTCCTGTAGATCCTCAAGTCGCAGAACGTATGATGGAATGTTTAACGTTTGACGGTACTTTTGGTAACGCAGCGTCACGTTCACACGCTTACGGCTGGCAGGCAGAAGAAAAAGTAGAATATGCTCGTGAACAAGTAGCCAATCTTGTAAAAGCTGATCCACGCGAAATCGTATGGACTTCAGGTGCGACTGAATCTGACAACCTTGCACTTAAAGGTATTGCTCAGTTCTACGGTTCTAAAGGCAAACACATTATTACAAGTAAAATCGAACATAAAGCGATTCTTGATACTTGCCGCGAGCTTGAAGAAGAAGGCTTCGAAATTACTTATCTTGAGCCAGAAGCTAAAACAGGTCTTATTACACCTGAAATGGTTCAAGCTGCACTTCGTCCAGATACTATTCTTGTATCTTTGATGATGGTAAACAATGAAATCGGTACAACTACAGATGTAGCTGCAATCGGTGAATTGACTCGTGCAAACAAAACATATTTCCACGTTGATGCTGCGCAAGCTGCAGGTAAAGTAGAAATTGATCTTTCAACAATGAAAGTTGATTTGATGAGTTTCTCAGGCCACAAAATCTATGGTCCTAAAGGCATCGGTGCTCTTTATGTACGTCGTCAACCACGTGTGCGTATTAAAGCGCAAATGCATGGTGGCGGTCATGAGCGTGGTATGCGTTCTGGTACACTTGCGACTCACCAAATCGTCGGTATGGGTGAAGCATTTGAACTTGCAGGTAAAAACCTACATGCAGAACAAACACGTATCCGCGTACTTCGTGACAAACTTTGGAATGGCTTGCAAGGTCTTGAACAAGTTTTTCTAAATGGTCACCCAGAATACAACGTTGCAAACTACTTAAACGTTAGCTTCAACTTTGTTGAAGGCGAATCGTTGATGATGGCACTTAAAGATGCAGCAGTATCTTCAGGTTCAGCATGTACTTCTGCAACATTAGAACCTTCATACGTTCTTCGTGCCCTTGGTCTTTCAGACGAACTTGCACATAGCTCAATCCGTTTCAGTTTTGGTAAATATACCACTGAAGCAGACATTGACCATGTACTTGAAATCACTAAGTCTGCAGTTGAAAAATTGCGTGATCTTTCTCCTCTTTGGGATATGTACAAAGAAGGTATCGATCTAAACTCTGTAGAATGGGCTGAACACTAATTCAACCCGGTGAGATAGCTTTATTTTTAAGGCTATCTCATTGATAAATGTAATTTCACCCCCATATTAATCTTAGGCTGACCCCGAGTTTTGGAGAAGCATCATGGCTTATAGCGAAAAAGTAATTGATCATTACGAAAACCCACGTAATGTTGGTGTTTTAGACAAAAATGCAGAAAACGTTGGTACAGGTATGGTCGGTGCACCAGCTTGTGGTGATGTAATGCGTCTACAAATTCAAGTTGATGACAATGGCGTAATTGAAGAAGCACGCTTCAAAACTTACGGTTGTGGTTCAGCAATTGCGTCTAGCTCTTTAGTAACTGAATGGCTTAAAGGCAAAACGCTTGATGAAGCTCAAGCAATTAAAAACATTGATATCGCAACTGAGCTTGCGCTTCCACCAGTAAAAGTACACTGCTCTGTACTTGCAGAAGATGCAATTAAAGCTGCTGTAGAAGACTATCGTAGCAAGAAAGTAAAAGCTTAATTGTTTAAGCGTTTTAAGAAAGATTAACGGAGTTTTCATGATCCATTTAACTGAAAATGCTGCAACTCATATCAGCAATTACATGAAGAATCGCGGTAAGGGTGAAGGCATTCGCGTTGGCGTGAAAACTTCAGGCTGTTCTGGCTTGGCTTATGTGCTTGAATTTGTAGATGACGTCGACACACATGATCAAGTCTTTGAACAGTTTGGTGTTAAAGTATTCGTTGACCCGAAAAGCTTGGTTTATCTTGAAGGTATGGAGATGGACTATGTTAAAAACGGCTTAAACGAAGGCTTCGAATTTAACAATCCGAATAAAAAAGGCGAATGCGGCTGTGGTGAATCTTTCACTGTTTAACCTGGCTGCAATACTCCCTTTTTCGCATTAAAACAGTGTACTATTCACTGTTTTAATTGCATTTAAAGCAACATTTTTTACACATCTATCGCGGACAAATTCTCCCATGAATCATTTTGAGTTGTTTAACTTACCTGTAGCACTCGATATTGATTTAGCTGTTTTAAAATCTGAGTTTTTAAAGTTGCAGCAACAATATCATCCAGATAAAGCTGAAGACAAAGATCTTGCACTGATTAAATCAAGTGAAATTAATCAGGCATTTAAAGCTTTATCAAACGTTGATAGCCGTGCAGCTTATCTACTCAGCCTAAAAAAACAAGATTACCATCTTGATCAATCCATCAGCGATTTTGAATTCCTCCAAGATGCACTCGAAATTCGTGAGCAATTGGACGAAGCTGGTTCTGCCGATGACCTCACCTCACTTAAAACTGAAGTTCAACAATGGATTGATGGTTTAGTACGTGAATTTAAAATCGATTACGATGATGAAGATTGGGCTGAAGCTCGCGACACTGTCCGTAAATTACGTTTTTTCCAAAAAGTAATGGCAGACATTGAAAAAGCTGAAGATCGCTTTTTAGACGATGATAGCTTTGATTTAGATGATGATTTTTAATTTATTTTTAATTTTTGACGTTCAAAGGATGTAACACATGGCTCTCTTGCAAATTGCAGAACCTGGTCAATCAAGTGCACCGCATGAACACCGCATTGCGATTGGTATCGACCTTGGGACTACACACTCTTTAGTAGCCACGGTACTTTCTGGTAAAGCAAAAGTGCTCAACGATGAACACGGTCGAGTGTTACTTCCATCTATTGCACACTATAGCGAATCATCATCTGAATATGGTGATGCAGCAAAAGCTTTTTTAACGACAGATCCTAAAAATACGATCGTTTCTGTTAAACGCTTTATGGGTCGCTCTAAAGCCGACATTAAATTCCAACACCCATATGCACTTGCAGGTGAAGCGAATGAAATGCCAGCATTTGAAACCGCTCAAGGTCGTAAAACCCCAGTTGAAATTTCTGCAGAAATCTTAAAACAACTTAAAGACCGTGCAGAAAGTAGCTTAAATAACCCAGTCAATGGTGCAGTTATTACTGTTCCCGCTTATTTTGACGAAGCACAGCGTCAAGCAACACGTGATGCAGCCCAACTTGCAGGCTTAAATGTTCTTCGTTTATTAAATGAACCAACTGCTGCAGCTGTGGCTTATGGTTTAGATCAAGAAACAAATCTTGCACATGATCAAAACTATGTAATTTATGACTTAGGTGGCGGTACTTTTGACGTTTCAATTTTACGTTTCTCTCAAGGTGTTTTTGAAGTTCTAGCAACTGGTGGTCATACGGCACTCGGTGGTGATGACTTAGACCGCCTAATCGTGAAATGGGCTAAAAAGCAATTGAATATTGAAACTTTAGATGATGCTGAATTTGCACATTTCATTGTTTCTGCGCGTAAAGCAAAAGAAGCGCTAAGTGATACAGATGTTGTTGAACTTAAGGTATTAGACCAGTCTTTAACTTTAGACCGCCCTACTTTTGAAGCAATTATTAAAGTTGCATTAGATAAAACTATTAGTGTTTGTAAACGCGTGATGCGTGATGCCAAACTTGAACTAGACGACATTCAAAACGTTGTGTTAGTGGGTGGCTCGACCCGCTCTTATGCCGTGCAAAAAGCAGTAGCTGAAGTTTTCAATCAAGAGCCACTTTGCACCATTAACCCGGATGAAGTTGTTGCAATTGGGGCATCTATTACTGCCAACCAACTCATTGGCAATTCTAAAGATGGTTCTTTGCTTCTAGATGTCACACCATTATCACTAGGTTTAGAAACCATGGGTGGTTTGGTTGAGCGTTTAATTTCACGAAATACTGCTATTCCTGTGGCGCGTCGCCAAGAATTCACCACTTATCAAGATGGTCAAACAGCAATGTTGATTCATGTGGTACAAGGTGAACGTGATCTGGTTGAACATTGTCGCAGTTTAGGACGTTTTGTACTTCGCGGTATTCCACCAATGACTGCTGGACAAGCCCGTATTGAAGTAACCTTCCAAGTCGATGCAGATGGTTTACTCACTGTATCTGCTAAAGAAACCACTTCTGGTGTACATGCACAAATTGACATTAAGCCCTCTTATGGTTTATCAGATGCCGATACCGAACGTTTATTGATAGATGGCTACAAGTTTGCTGAAGAAGATAAAAACTTACGTCATTTGCAAGAAACCAAAGTCGAAGCAAAACGTGAACTCGAAGCACTCGACCAGGCACTTAAAGTTGATGCACAGTTGCTGACTGAGCAACAGCAAACTGATTTAACTGCTGCACGCAAAGTATTAGATACAGCATTAGAAAGCACCGATATCAAAGCTATTGAACATGCTGTTGAACAGCTTAAAATACATAGCGATGCGTTTGCCGCTGCGCGTATGAATCAGCACATTGATGCCGCATTAAAAGGCACTAAACTCGATGATTGGTCAAACTCAAATTAATTAACAGGTAAAGACTATGCCACGTATTAAAGTATTGCCTCACGCAACAATTTGCCCAAATGGCGCTGAGTTTGAAGTCGAAGCAAATGCCAACCTTTGCGAAAGCATGTTAAAAAATGGCATCAAAATTGAACATGCTTGCGATATGTCTAAAGCATGTACCACTTGCCACGTCATTGTACGCAAAGGTTTTGATGGGCTTGACGAAATGGATGATGTTGAAGCAGATCTTCTTGACCGCGCTTGGGGCTTAGAGCCTGACTCTCGTCTTTCTTGCCAAGTGAAAATCGAAGACGAAGATTTAGAAGTTGAAATTCCGAAATATACAATTAACCATGCGTCGGAAAATCACTAAATCATCCTGTAACGATTTAAAAAACAGCTCACCAAGAGCTGTTTTTTATGGCCATTTGCAGATGAATTTAGCAAATAATTTTAAATGCCTATTCTTACTTGTGGTCAATGACCTGAAAAAGATTGGAATATAATTGTGAACGATTAACAATTATGAGTGATGATATATACAAGAAATTTAAGTATGAGATTCGGTTTTCTTAATTTCTTCAATCACTTCGTCTTCAAGATTTAATTTAACAATCCCTTCCGAATTGGTCATTTTTTGCTGAGTTTGTAAACGCTTAATCATACGTTCTAATACATGAATCAATTCTGGATATTCAAAGTTTTGTACTTCATCCAAATTCAGCAATAGATTGAAGCCTTTGTATTCATAATCAAACCAGCGTTGGTAATCGGTTTTTTGTGAGGTATATTTTTCCATCACTTGCCATGTACGCACTGGCCCCTTAATCCCTTTGAGAAAAATCGGTGCTTTCGGTGCACATAAATAATCATTTTTAATCAAATGATGTGTGTCATCTGAAATTAAAATTTCATCCACTTCAGCGGCACTTTGTAAACGCGCTGCCAAGTTCGCATCACGACCAACAATGGTATAAGCCATACGATGTGCAGCACCATAGTTCCCCACGTGGCAATAACCAGTCGATATACCCATACGGATATGAAGTGGCGGATAACCCATTTTAATCCAGCGTTCACGCAGAAGTTTCATTTGCTGACGCATTACCATGGCCATTTCTAAACAGGTTTTTGCATCCTGCTCAACGCCTTGACTATGCGGATCACCAAAGAAAATAAGAATTGCGTCTCCCATGAATTTATCGACAGTCGCTTCATACTGTTTGGCAATTTCAGTCATATGACTTAGATAATCATTCAGCAGGAAGGCTAAATCATCTGGAATAAGGGTTTCTGAAAGCTCTGTAAAACCTTGAATATCTGAGAAGAAAATGGTCATTTTCTTACGCTTATATTCAATTTTGGCTTCAGACTCACCTTTCATAATAGATTGCCAAAGCTGCATCGGTGCATAACGACTGAGCTGATTAGCAAATTCCATATAACGATTCATTTGATCATAATAATGATCTTTTTTATTGGTTAAAGATTGAACTTGACTGCGTTGATAAAAAGTACCGACGCCAAAGTAGGTAATCAAACACATAAAACCAAGTACCGTCAGCTCACTACTGGTCGCCTCAAAGTACTCTTGAAAACCAAAAATATAAATATTACATAAGTAAAAAACTGCAATGCCAATGAGGCTTGCCAAGGCAAACATCATGAAGTTGATTTTGTTATAAATTGTTGTATACAACAAGGCAAAGAAAGCGAGAAATGTCAGGACTAAATTTAAGTGAATTGCAGAAAGTAAAACTGAAATAATGACAATATCGATAATAAAAAGAACACTGCGTTTTACGCTATTACTATATCGATAGATTAACCAATGCGATAGCTTTGGAATAATCAGTAACAGGACACTGAGAAATATTGGAATATAAATTTGATATTGCGTATCGGGTTGAGTGTAGTGATAGACAACAATTACCAAAGACAGCATGATATACCCCATCAAACGATGAAAATACTCAAACTGTTTAGGTTCTTTGCTAATTAGATTGTCTAACGGCACTCGATCGCCCCCATACGGACTTCCATTTTCCTAGTATCCAGATATTGTCCGTAAATCAGGATTAGTCCATGCGCCAATCAAATGGCATATCGCCTTGACCGCGAAGCGCTAACATCAATGTTTGACGCATATGTGCCAAAACATCGTTGTTATATGGAACTGCTGGTGTACCCCAAACAGGTTTAGGCCAAGCCACATCATTTTGGTAACGAACCACATGATGAAAATGCAATTGTGGGACCATATTGCCCAATGCAGCAACATTCATTTTGTCTGCACGGAAAACACGTGCTAATTGGCTAGATAACCAACTTGATTCACGTAAGAATTGTTCTTGGTCTGCCTGACTTAATTCATAAAGCTCTGTGATACCCGGCACACGTGGAATTAGAATAAGCCACGGAAATTGCATATCATTCATCAAACGACATGTTGACAGTGGAAAGTCGCCTACATAAAACGTATCTTGAGCAAGTTGTGGATGTAAACTAAACATATCTTTATAAATGATGCAAAATTAGAATGATGGCTAATACTATCACATCCTAAAGGGTGTGAATATTCGGTACAGAACGTTTCATTACAAATAAACTGCATTTGAATTCAACATTCAGTTCTTACGACTGTAATAAATATTTCAAAAAAATCAAGCGTTTCTTCTATTGAAAAAACGCCAATTGCATTTAACTGAATTAAAGAAGCAATTTACAGGCCATAATGACTTATTAGTGTGCTAATTCTTTCAATAAACTGTCTAGTAAATCGTTTATAAATTGAATGCGCTTGTCATATTCTTCTAACATCACCATTACTTTTAAGCGCTGCCCACCTTCCATACGGAAGAAAGTCGGATGCTTCTGCATCATTTGAATAATTGAAATCGCTTGTACTGGAGTATCGGGAGAAAATTCGATACTACCTCCTTGTGCCGCAATATCAACTTTGGTTATACCTAATTGTTCAGCTTTTAAGCGAAGTTGATGCACAGAAAATAGCTGCTTCACTGGTTGTGGCGGCAAACCAAAACGGTCAATTAGCTCCATACGAATGTTATCTAGCTTTTCTTGGCTGTCCGTATTACTAATACGTTTATAGAACAACAGTCGTTGATGCACATCCCCCAAGTATTCATCTGGAATTAAGGCTGGCATATGCATGCTAATTTCAGAGGTTAATGACAATGGGGAATCAAAGTTTGGTGTTTTACCTTTTTGAATGGCTTTTGTAGCTTTTTCAAGCATTTCCATATACAGACTATAACCAATCGTTTGCATTGATCCGCTTTGTTGCTCACCTAGCAATTCACCTGCGCCACGAATTTCCAAATCTTCAGTCGCCAACATGAAACCTGCTCCTAAAGTTGAAGCGCGTGAAATCGCATCTAAACGTTTTTCGGCATCGCCTTTTAAGCCTTTGAGCGATGGTACAAGTAAATAGGCATAGGCTTGATGATGTGATCGTCCAACACGACCACGTAATTGATGTAGCTGCGCCAGACCAAGTTTATCTGCCCGTTCAATCAAAATTGTATTAGCATTCGGGACATCAATACCTGTTTCGATAATGGTTGAGCAGACTAAAACATTATATTCTTTGTGATAGAACTGCTGCATGACTTGCTCTAACTCACGCTCACGCATTTGTCCGTGCGCGACAGCTACACGCGCTTCTGGAACTAAATTTCTTAAATTTTCAGCTGCGCGTTCAATGGTATCAACTTCATTATGTAAGAAATAAACCTGACCGCCACGTAATAACTCACGCAGAATTGCCTCTTTAATTGCATCATCCGTATGCTCTTGTACAAAGGTCTTAACCGCTAAACGACGCGCAGGCGGTGTAGCAATGATGGATAAGTCCCGCATCCCACTAAACGCCATATTTAATGTTCGTGGAATCGGTGTTGCAGTTAATGTCAGCATATCCACATCGGCACGTAAGGCTTTAATACGCTCCTTATCACGTACACCAAAGCGATGTTCTTCATCGACAATCATCAGACCCAAGTTATTAAATTGCACACTTTCTTGCAAAATTTTGTGGGTACCAATGACAATATCCACTTTACCGTCAGCCAAGTCTTCTATGGTTTTGGTATGTGATTTTGATGAGCCAAAGCGAGATAGAACTTCAATACGAATTGGCCAATCAGCAAAACGATCTTTAAAGGATTCATAATGCTGCTGCGCGAGTAAGGTGGTTGGAACGAGAACCGCAACTTGTTTATTATTTTGTACAGCCACAAATGCTGCACGCATAGCAACTTCAGTTTTACCAAAACCGACGTCACCACAAACCAAACGATCCATTGGTTTGGCTTGTTGCATATCATAAATTGTGGCTTCAATCGCATTTGCCTGATCTAACGTTTCTTCATAAGCAAAGCCGCTCGCAAATTGCATATATAAGCTTTGATCCAACTCAAAACCATAACCCGGTTTTGAATGTCGACGCGCTTGAATATGTAAAAGTTCCGCTGCAACATCATGGATTTGTTCAAGTGCTTTACGTTTTGCCTTTGACCATGCATCTGTGCCGAGCTTGTGTAAAGGTGCTAAATCTGGATCACCACCACTGTATCGGCTGATAAGATGCAAGTTCGTCACAGGAACATAGACTTTGGCTGCATCTGCATAATCGAGCTGTAAAAACTCATGGTCTTGATCATCAATACTTAAGGTGATTAAGCCTGCATAACGCCCTACGCCATAATCAATATGTACAACAGGTGCGCCAATGCTGAGTTCGGTCAGACTGCGTACCAAAAACTCTTCGGATACTTCTTGTTGACGTTTACGGCGACGCTGAACGACCCGATGCTCATAAAGTTGATTTTCCGAAATAACGCTGAGCTTATCTGTTAAGAGTAACCCACGATCTAGTGGCGCATTGGTGATTGCAATCGCATGCATGGATGCAATAAATTCATCAAAGCCTTCAACTGTTGGAATATCACCTAAACTAGGTCGTAGTGCATCTTTTAAAGTCTCACGGCGACCGGCACTTTCAGCAACCAAAAGCACAGGATAATTTGCACTGTCGATATACTGTTTTACGGCTAAAAATGGTTTTTCACGTTTTGGATCGACAGGTAAACGTGGTGGCACTTCAGTACTCAGATTGAGCACACCCGCTTTTTCATCAAATGCTTCAGGCGAAGCAACGATTCGACGCATCTTATTCAGATGTTCTAACACCTGATTCGGTTGTAAAAAGACTTCATCTGGCGGCAAAATCGGTTGATCAATATTATGACGACGATCTTCATAGCGTCGTACCACATCTGACCAAAATTGAATCAAACCATCATCTATCGCTTTATCTGTAATGACAATGCCATTCTCTGGTAAGTACGAAAATAGCGTACTTTGCTCCTGCATTGCACTTTTGCTAAAAAATAGCGGTAGATAAAACTCAATCCCAGGTGATGAGATGCCGTCGTGTACATCTTGATAAATTGGATTTTTCTTCGGATTTGCTGAAGGAAAACTTTCTGCATAGCGATCACGAAAAAGTGATCGTGCTTCTTTTAAAGGGAATTCTTTGGCAGGTAAAACGGTAAACTGCTGAAGATTTTGCGTGGTGCGCTGAGTTTCAGGATCAAAGAATTTTAGGCTATCAATTTCATCATCAAAGAGGTCTATACGAATTGGAGCACTTTGCCCCGAAGCGTAGATATCCATGATGCTACCACGGACGGCAAACTCACCGTGGTCATAGACGGTATCGACCAAATGATAGCCCGCTTGTACCAAGCGTGCTTTTTGTTGTTCTAAATCAAATTTTTGACCCACTTTAATATCAAAGTGTTCGCCTAAGACCCATGATGTGGGTGCTATGCGCTGTGCTAAAGTTGTTGCTGAAACCAACAATACACCTTGCTGCGGCATATTAGATAAAATTGCTAACCGTTCAGAAACAATATCTTGATGAGGTGATAAGCGATCATAAGGCAAGATTTCCCAATCTGGAAAAATCGTAGGCTTTATTCCGTAAAATTCCAGCTCGCTTTCCAATTGCCCAAGATGCTGATTGTTGCGCGCTACTATAACGAACAGTTGTTTGGACTGCTTACTGATTTCTTTAAATAACAGCGCCGCAGATGAGCCTTGTAAGTTTCCGACCCACCGCTTTTCGCCAGCTTTAAGCTGTTTTAGATTGAGTTGTGAAATTTCTTGCTGGAACATGGGAATAGCTTTTAATGTTTTAATCACCTAAGCACATATTAACACGTTGCATTTTCCTCGCGTTATTTTCTACCCCAAATCAAAGACTTTTATACACGCTTTATAAAATAAAATGTGTGCCATACATGTTGTGAAGATTAAAGCCTACTGAATTATTTTCGATCGCGAACAAACTCATAATAATAGTCATTTAGCAGTTTTACGTAATTTTTGAACTGAAGTAAATTTTCTTCGGTATTGCCTAACCGTGCAACAAAACGTTGGTTGGCAATTTCCAAATCAATTTTTTCGTTGATAATCATAGCCGCTGAATAGAGTTGTTTTAGATCATTAAAATTCGTCAATTTTCGATTTGATAAGTATTCCATACGTTCTGAAAGTGTGTTTAGCACGACACCATCAATAATATAGCCTTGCGTTTCATCATGCTGAATATGATGTTGTTCTAAATAAATTTGTTCAGCTGATGGTTTTGAACCTTTAAATAGTTGGCTTAACTTATTAAACATACAGATTTATAGCGTGGTAAAAGCTGTATTGTACTGCGAAAATACAGCTTATCGCTGAGTATTTTAAATATAAGCACGCGTTAAATCGGTGCTGAAAACTAAGCCACTTAACATTTCCCAATAAAAAAAGCGAAGGCAATGCTTCACTCTTTTTAAGTTCATTTTCATGTTCTATATAGTTTCTTTATCTTGCTATATAAAGGTTGACACTAGCTGACTTGCGCAAGTGGCATACTGAACGGTGTAACCTCTGAAACCAAGTTTTCAATGGAGAAAATTTCATCCAGTTCTTGCTCAGTTAATAACTCCTGCTCTAATACAACCTGTCGAATGGTTTTATTTTCAGCAATACATTGCTTGCCAATTTCATCACATTTTGCATGACCCAAAACTGGATCTAATAATGTCACGATTCCAACACTACGCATCACGGCATCAAAACATGCTTGGGTATTTGCCTCAATACCTTGAACGCACTTGGTATCCAATGAAATGATTGCATTCACCAAAAGCTCAATTGACTCATTCATTGCAAGTGCAATAACCGGTTCCATAACATTAAGTTGTAATTGTCCAGCTTCTGCCGCCATCGTAATCGTTAAATCATTGCCCATTACGCGAAATGCGACCTGATTAACCACTTCTGGAATCACAGGATTAACTTTTGCAGGCATGATAGATGAACCTGCTTGTAACTCAGGCAAACGGATTTCCGCCAAACCTGTTCTTGGCCCTGAACTGAGCAAGCGTAAATCATTGCAAATTTTCGATAGTTTCACAGCCAAACGTTTTAAACAGCTCGATAAAATAATAAATACACCACAATCACTGGTGGCTTCAACATAATCTTCCGCACCCTGTAATTTAAGACCTGTTAAATGCGCTAAGTTTTCCACGACTTTTGCAGCATAGCCTTCTGGTGAATTCACTCCTGTGCCAATTGCCGTTGCACCTAAGTTGATTTCCAATAATAGTTGGCGTGTTTGCTCAATCAGTTTTAAGTCTTCTTTCAGTAAAGTTGCAAATGCTCGAAACTCTTGCCCCAAAGTCATTGGGACAGCGTCTTGTAACTGAGTCCGCCCCATTTTAATAACATGCTGGAACTCTTCTGACTTTATATATAGGCTATCTACCAGTTGCCTCAATACGCTAAATAAACCATCAAAAGCGTTATAAGTCGCTAAACGCAATGCTGTCGGATAAACATCATTGGTCGATTGTGATTTATTGACATGATCATTTGGATGGATACGATGATATGTCCCTTTTGCCTCGCCTAATGTTTCCAACGCAATATTGGCAATGACCTCATTTGCATTCATATTAATGGACGTACCTGCGCCACCTTGGTAAATGTCGATCGGAAACGAGTCAGTCCACTTTTCTGGATGTTCTATTAACTCATCACAAGCCTGCTGGATAGCAAAACTGATATCGTTCTGAATTCTGCCAAATTCTTGATTGGTTTGTGCCGATGCTTTTTTTACTTGTGCAATCGCACGAATAAAATTTAGATTGCGCCCAACGATTTGTGAAGAAATTTGAAAATTTTCCACTGCTCGAAGCGTATGTATCCCGTAATAACATGATTGTGGTACTGCTTTATTACCCAACAAATCATGCTCTAATCTTGTTATTTCCATTTGAACCGTCGTCACTGCGCATACCCTCTATCTACGCACTATTTTTGTGCATATTTCATCATCAAACTGTTTTCACTTTCGCGCTAGATCTCAAATGATGCTGAAATGCAACCAAATATTACAAGTACTTATTTTTTGTTTAGAATGTAAGTTTATGTAATTTGATAGCAAAATATAAAGTTTGATTTTCGTGATCAATAATATTTGCTCAAAAATGGATCTGCATTTCAGCGCTATAAATTTAAGCATTCTTCTAGACATTTACCTAAAACACTATGTAATTGCTAAAAATGTAAATTACACTTGTCATACATAAAACACCCTTAATTGTTACAGAGTGTAATTTTTAAACTATGTTTGAATCTGCGACTTATGACACAAGTACAAAATTTCATCTAGGAAGCAGATGATTCGCTTTTATTAAGGACGAAAAGCCTATGAGCCATTTAAACCCGACATTAGTCACTTTTATTTTTTATATCCTTGCCATGCTTGCCATCGGTTTATACGCATATAAATCAACAAACAATTTTGATGAATATATTCTTGGCGGTCGTAGCTTAGGCAGCGTGGTAACTGCTCTTTCCGCAGGTGCCTCTGATATGAGTGGCTGGTTACTCATGGGTTTGCCAGGGGCAATTTATCTTTCAGGACTTTCTGAAGCTTGGATTGCCATTGGTTTAATTATTGGCGCATGGCTCAACTGGTTAATTGTAGCGGGTCGTTTACGTGTTCATACTGAATATCAAAACAATGCTCTGACCTTGCCTGATTATTTCACGAGTCGTTTTTCTGACAAAAAAAGAATCTTGCGTATCCTTTCTGCTGTCGTCATTTTAGTGTTCTTTGCGATTTATTGTGCTTCAGGTATGGTTGCAGGCGCGCGACTATTTGAAAGTTTATTTGGTTGGAACTACACCACAGCACTGTGGATTGGTGCAATTGCAACCATTAGTTATGTCTGCATTGGGGGTTTCCTAGCCATTAGTTGGACAGATACTTTCCAAGCAGGATTAATGATTTTCGCCTTATTAATCACACCAGTAATTACATATTTATCATTAGGCAGTAACAGCCAAGATATCGGTGTTTTACTAGAAGCCGCACGTCCACAAGCATCTAACCTTTTTGAAGGTTTAGGCGCCATGGCAATTATCTCAAGCATGGCATGGGGCTTAGGCTATTTTGGTCAGCCACACATTCTTGTGCGTTTCATGGCAGCTGATTCAGTGAAATCTATTCCTGCCGCACGTCGTATTGGTATGATTTGGATGATTCTGTGCTTAGGTGGCGCTGTTGCCGCTGGCTATATCGGCATTGCTTATTTCCAAGCACATCCAGAGCTTGCCAGTGTGGTCAATGCAAACCCTGAAACGGTATTTATGGAATTAACCAAAATTCTGTTTAATCCATGGATTGCAGGTGTCATTTTAGCGGCTATCTTAGCAGCAGTAATGAGTACCCTAAGCTGTCAGCTTTTGGTTTGCTCAACGACATTGACGGAAGATTTATACAAAGGTTTTATCCGTAAAAATGCATCTCAAAATGAGCTCGTATGGATTGGACGTGCCATGGTATTGGTCATTGCTGTACTTGCAATTGTTATTGCGATGAACCCAGCAAGCAAGGTTCTAGGCTTGGTTTCTTATGCTTGGGCTGGCTTTGGTGCTGCATTTGGTCCACTGATTATTCTATCTCTAATGTGGAAACGCATGACCTTAAATGGTGCGATCATTGGAATGATCGTGGGTGCTGTAACTGTGATTGTTTGGAAAAACTATATGGGGCATCTAGGATTGTACGAGATTGTTCCGGGCTTTATCTTCTCTTGGATTAGCATCGTAGTCGTAAGTTTAATGGATAAAGCGCCAGCTACAGAAGTTGTTGAACGTTTTGAACAAGCAGAAGCAAAATACCAAAAAGAAATCTCTGAAATTTAATTTTCTTCGCACAGATTAAAGGGGCTAAATGCCCCTTTTCTCATGCGAGTTTAATATTTATTTCGCCCGTGCTGGCGGCTTCACTTTGATCTGCATGCTTTCTTTAATCACTTCCATCACTGGATAGCTGCGCGTTTCTTTTATTCCCGGTAACTGCCACAGGACTTGTCCTGAAATTTTTCGGAACTCTTCCATGTTTGCACAGCGAATTTTCACGACAAAATCAAAGCCACCACTAATCATATGACATTCCACAATCTCGGGAATTTGTCGTACTGCATCAGAAAAATCTTCCAAGACATTGGGTGTGGTTTTATCTAATAAAATCTCAACAAAAACCACAAAACCATTGTTCAATAAAATTGGATTTAGACGTGCTTCATAGCCTAAAATAAAGCCTTCTTTGGATAGTTTTTGTACGCGCGCTAATGCTGCTGTAGGCGATAAATTTACCAACTCAGCAAGTTTAATATTAGATAATTTTCCATCTACTTGAAGTAATTCCAAAATTTTAAAATCGATACGATCTAAGCTCAAATAAGGGCTGTTCATCAGAATTATTCTCTAAATATAATTAAAACTATAGTGAGTTATTCGCTAAATATTCTGTGATCATAAATTAAATAAAGGACTGACCTCAAGATTTATTTGTAGGTTAAAAACAATGATATGGAATAGTAAAGATGAACGGACAAGTTTTCGAAGTCGCACCAAACGCTGATTACATCACCGAGTTTAATGAAAAAAATAGTTTCGAGCAGTCGATAAATACAGCATGGCGCCGTGCCGAAACTGAATGTGTGGAAAATTTGCTTGAACATAGTGATATTCCTTCACCGATTAGCGAACAGATTCAACAATTGGCTTTTGATTTAGCCCATTCCCTACGCGAACGGAAAAGTGGTACTGGTAAAGCTGGTATCGTTCAAGGACTACTTCAAGAATTTTCACTGTCTTCGCAAGAAGGCATAGCCTTGATGTGTTTAGCTGAAGCCTTGTTACGTATACCCGATAAAGCGACGCGTGATTTATTAATAAAAGACAAAATCAACCAAGGCAATTGGAAAGACCACTTAGGTCAAAGCAACTTAATGTTTGTCAATGCTGCTGCGTGGGGTTTAATGCTCACAGGCAAGCTCATGGAAACGCCTCAACAAAAAAGTTTATCGAGCCTACTGACCGGTATTTTGGCACGTAGTGGTCGCAGTATTATCCGTAAAGCTGTTGATGTCGCAATGCGTATGATGGGTGAACAATTCGTCACAGGTGAAACCATTCAAGAAGCATTAAAACATGCTGAAATTTTAGAAGATAAAGGCTTTCAATATTCTTATGACATGTTGGGTGAAGCGGCTTTAACTGACCCTGATGCTGAACGTTATTATGAAGATTATACCCAAGCCATTCATTCGATTGGTCAAGCTTCGGCAGGCAAAGACGTTTATAACGGCCCTGGTATTTCAATCAAATTATCGGCACTGCATCCTCGCTATCAACGTTCACAAATTGACCGTGTACACAATGAACTCTATGGCAAAGTCCTTGAGCTTGTGCTATTAGCAAAACATTATGATATCGGCCTAAACATTGATGCAGAAGAAACCGATCGTTTAGAAATTTCACTCGAACTGCTTGAACGTCTATGTTTTGAGCCACAACTAGCAAACTGGAAAGGCATTGGTTTCGTCATTCAAGCCTATCAAAAGCGTTGTTTCTATGTGGTCGACTACGTCATTGATTTAGCGAAGCGCAGTCAAAAACGCTTGATGATTCGTTTGGTTAAAGGTGCGTATTGGGATAGCGAAATTAAAAAAACACAAGTTGAAGGGATGGCTGACTACCCCGTCTTTACTCGTAAAGTTCATACGGATTTGTCTTATGTTGCATGTGCACAAAAATTACTTGCTGCACCTGAACAAATTTACCCGCAGTTTGCAACGCACAATGCTCAAACGGTTGCAACCATTTATCACCTTGCACAGCCTGAGCAATATTATCCAGGCCAGTATGAGTTCCAATGCCTTCACGGCATGGGTGAGCCACTTTATGAACAAGTGGTTGGCAAAAAATCTGACCATAAACTGGGCATTCCTTGTCGTATTTACGCACCTGTCGGCAACCATGAAACCTTACTGGCATATTTGGTTCGTCGTTTACTGGAAAATGGTGCCAATACATCTTTCGTCAATCGTATTGCAGACAAAAATCTTAAAATTGAAGATTTAATTGAAAATCCACGTCAAACTATTTTAGCTGCCGCTCAAACAGAACATGTGGTTGGTGCTAAACATGGATCAATTCCCTATCCTGTCAACTTATATGCTGATGAACGTACAAACTCTAAAGGTCTCGATTTAGCGAATGATCGTGATTTGTCAGAGTTAAACACTACAGCGAATCAATTTGCTCACACACAATGGCAATCTCATGCAATGGGCAGCGCTTTTAACAATATTTCTCTAACAGATGGTCAGGCTGTTCTAAACCCTGCACGCCATGAAGATATTGTGGGTACAGTCTTTGAGGCTACTATCGAACAGGCTGATTTAGCCTTAGCACAAGCAAAGGCAGCACAAAGCAGTTGGAAAAACACCGCTAAAGATAAACGTGCAGCTTGTTTGAATCGTGCCGCAGATTTGATGGAAGCACAGTTACAGCCATTAATGATTTTATTGTCACGTGAAAGTGGCAAGACCTATGCCAATGCTATAGCTGAAGTACGTGAAGCAGTTGATTTCTTACGCTATTATGCAGCACAAATGCTCGATCTTCCGCAAAATACCAGTATCGAACCTTTAGGCACCGTCCTGTGCATCAGCCCTTGGAACTTCCCATTGGCAATT
This sequence comes from Acinetobacter sp. ANC 5054, assembly GCF_002135295.1. Lineage (GTDB taxonomy): Bacteria > Pseudomonadota > Gammaproteobacteria > Pseudomonadales > Moraxellaceae > Acinetobacter. Next base: position 49,731 of record NZ_NEGG01000003.1, read on the forward strand.
TTTTCAGGGCAAATTGCTGCTGCATTGGTTGCTGGTAATACCGTCATTGCAAAACCTGCTGAACAAACACCGTTAATCGCGGCTCAAGCTGTACATATTTTATGGGAAGCAGGAATTCCATTAGACGTGCTTCAATTACTCCCTGGTCAGGGTGAAACGATTGGTGCAAAACTCAGTAGCGATGCACGCGTACAAGGCATCATGTTTACAGGCTCAACTGAAGTTGCAGGTATTTTGCAAAAAACTGTCGCAGAGCGCCTTAATCAATTTGGTGAAAGCGTGGTATTGATTGCGGAAACGGGCGGTCAAAATGCCATGATTGTGGATTCATCCGCACTGACTGAACAAGTGGTTTTAGATGTGGTCAATTCTGCTTATGACAGTGCAGGTCAACGTTGTTCTGCCCTCCGCATTTTATGTGTACAAGAAGATAATGCGGAGACTGTACGCAACATGCTCAAAGGTGCAATGAAGCAACTACGTGTAGGCAACCCAGCGTTATTAAAAACCGACATTGGTCCTGTCATTGATCGTGAAGCGCAAGACAATATTCAAAAACATATTGATAAAATGCGCTCTAAAGGCTATCCCGTACATCAAATCATGTTCAATACAGATGAAGATGAGCTGAATAATGGCACCTTTATTCCACCAACCTTGATTGAGCTCCCGAATTTAAATGATTTAGAGCGAGAAGTATTTGGCCCTGTGCTGCATATGATTAGCTATAAATATGGCGAAATTGAAGACTTATTGGCTCACATCAATCAGAAAGGTTATGGTTTAACCATGGGTCTACATACCCGTATTGATGACACTATTCAAAAAGTCATTGGGCATGCAGAAGTTGGTAATTTATATATTAATCGAAACATTGTCGGTGCTGTCGTAGGCGTTCAGCCATTTGGTGGCGAAGGCTTATCAGGTACAGGCCCTAAAGCGGGTGGTCCTCTTTATCTATATCGCTTAATGCATCAAATTTCTGAGAAAAAGCTTGCAGCACCTTATGCAGCTAAAGCTGAAACAGCAGTAGCGACTTTCCCTGCTTATGAAGCTTTTAAAACGTGGGCTGCACAAAAATTCCCTGATATTCAAATTCAACAACCGAATGCGACTGCAGCCGGTCAAAGTTTTGAGTTACAGGGTCCTACAGGCGAACATAACCAATATGCCATTTTGGCACGTAAAGCAGTATTGTCACTCGCGCAAAATGAGGCGGATCAACTCAATCAAATTGCTGCGATTTTATCGGTGGGTAGTCAGCCTGCGGTACTTGCGGACAATACTTTTGTGTTGAAATATTTAAATCAAATGCCAAAACCATTAGCCAATGTATTTAAAGTGGTTGCTGATATTGTTCAAGGTGATTTTGATGCCGTATTACATCATGGTACACAAGATGAATTGCTCAAAATTCAAAAGCAAATCGCTGCACGCAAAGGTGCAATTGTTGGCATCACTCATTTAAGTACAGGTAATTACAGCATCCCTGTTGAACGTTTCGTTATAGAACGTGCCATTAGCATTAATACTGCGGCAGCGGGTGGTAATGCCAGCCTCATGACAATGAATTAATCACGATACGTTAATCATTTCCTCAGTTCGCTCAGTTGTTATGAATGTTCCATGATGGCTGAGCATTTTTTTAAGTTCATGATGATCTACGGCTATAACAAAAGTGAATGACATTTTATATTCATCACATCACGCTATATCATAGGATTTATCAGGTTTAAAACACAATTAATTTAGTCTTCTAGGGTGATTTTTGCTAACATGACTTTTTTTAATATGTTTGCGATTTTCTACTGCATATGACTTCAACTTATCAGCAACAACTTGATGCCAAAGTTGCCCGTATTACGGCTCAATTTTCAGAATACAATCCTCCCTCTTTAGAAGTTTTCCCTTCGGCCGAACAGAACTTTCGTATGCGGGCTGAATTCCGTATTTGGCATACAGAAAATGATATGTTCTATGCGATGTTTGAACGTGACGCAGACGACCAAAAACAAGTTGTTGAAATCAAAGATTTCCCAATTGCAGACAAAAGCATTAATGCTTTAATGCCTGTATTGCTCAATGAGTTAAAAGCACAAGAAATTCTGTCAAAGCGTTTATTTGAAGTACACTTTTTAGCAACGCTAAAAGGCGAAATGTTGGTGTCTTTAGTTTACCGATGCCCACTGACTGCTGAATGGGAAACCGCAGCTAAAGCACTTTCAGATAAGCTCAATATTAAAATTTATGGTCGTAGCCGTGGTCAACGCGTCATTTTAACTGACGATTATGTGGTTGAAGAACTCCAAGTCTTTGAGCGCAAATATCAATACAAGCAAATTGAAAGTAGCTTTACCCAGCCCAATGCAGGCGTTTGCCAAAAAATGTTGGAATGGGCATGTAATGCCGCTGAACAATCTGACAAAGATTTGCTTGAGTTGTACTGTGGTAATGGTAATTTCACGCTGCCATTATCTACACGTTTCCACCGTGTACTCGCAACAGAACTGGCTAAGTCATCTGTGTATGCAGCGCAGTGGAATATTGAAAAAAATGCCATTGATAATATTCAAGTGGCTCGCCTATCTGCCGAAGAGTTTACCCAAGCCTATAATGGCGAACGTGAATTCCGCCGTTTAGAAGAAGCAGAAATTGATATTTCTAGCTATAACTTTGATACGGTATTTGTTGATCCGCCACGCGCCGGCATTGACGATGAGACATTGAAACTTTTACAACGTTTCGAACGCATTATCTATATATCATGTAACCCAGACACCTTACATGACAATTTAAAGCAACTCTCACAAAGTCATAAAATCACTAAATTTGCTTTATTCGATCAATTTCCATATACCCATCATGTGGAATCTAGCATTTTGCTTGAGAAGATTTAAACAATTTATTTCAAGTCATACAAATGTCATTAAGGAGCTTTAGATAAGCTCCTTTTTTATGATTTAAAAATCTATTTATATTCTAATCACATACAAAATTTTTCAGTCGATTTTTTGAGATGAGTTTAACAATTTAAAAAGTCCAATCGAAAAAACAATTGTTCAACTGTTTAAAATATCACTTTGGTAGTCTTGCTTTATTTAATGGATTGGTTATATTTCGTCCTATGTTAGGTCGTAAATGAAGGCTCTATGAGTTTTTGGCATAAGCTGTTCTCAGATGAACAGCAAAACGGGCATAAGAATCAAATTGCCTGTGTTGAAAATGATTGCTCTTGTAAAACCAATGAACAGCTCATTGCTGCTCTTACAACTGCAACAGATGAAGATGTTATTCTTGGTATTAAAAAGGTTCTTGCGTCTAGAGGTTATAGCCGCAGAGAGTTAAATGAAATCCAGCATCTACCTCTACAGTAGAGTCTAAACAGATACTCTTGAAAAGGCATTTTGTAATATACAAAATGCCTTTTTTAATGCAGCAACAAGCATAGATACCACGAACGTCTTAGTGCTTATCACATTACCCTACTTAAAAAATACCGAAACGAAACCCCTCGTAGAAATATAGTCTGGCTATTTATTCAGCTTGCGCTATACTCGTTCAAATAAGACACTATTTTCATTGGTTTTATTTTTTTAATCCAATTTTCTATTTTTAATTCACCCAATAAAAAACCCATTCAAAAACAACGGATATACACATGAATAAACTCTCAATTGCCCTACTCACCACTCTGTGCCTTGGTCTGACTGCTTGTAGCAAAATGCCAAAAGAATGTGAAGAATCTTGGGAAAAGCTAGAATCCCTGTCTAAGCAAATGGGGCTCAGTGAAGATCAGATTAAAGAGCAGAAAAAACAGTTTGAAGAAGAAATTTCTAAAAAACCTAAAGATGAAGCTATTCAAATTTGTAAAACTCAAACCAGCTTCTTAGGTTTAGTGGGTAAATAATCCAACTTCACAACCTTCAAATCATTTAGGACAAATAAGCTCGATTGTTCGGGCTTATTTACATTTAAACGTAGGTGTATAAGCCACGATTGGTCCTAAAGGTCGCAAATTCCTGTCAAATCGATTTAAGTCAGAAATCACCGCACTTGAAATTGAACCATCCAAATACAGCGCATCTTTCACACCTAGATTGTCTTTGAAATACTGAGCAAAGGCATAAAAAGATACCCCTGTACGGCTAATCACAAAATACAACTTTCCATTTTTTATCCCGACACCATTTCGAATTTTCAATGAATCAGATTTAGCTAAGAAATTTTGATTCATATGCCCATCGATCACCAACATTGGACCAGACTGGGTCGCATTACGTGCTTTGAAATTTGACGCTGCATATTTTTGCGTCGTCGTGATGATGGCTTGATTTGCATTCCATGCCAAAACACCATTTGGCTGAATTAAGAAATTACCAAAACCTTTGGTCGCACGGTTTAATGATTTTTGCTGTACACCATTTTCAATATATAAACCAACAGGACTCAAATTCGCCTGATACATCCCAGCATTCATCGCAAATTCCATTTTCTTACAAATGGGCTGTAATGATGTTTTTAATCGCTGGAAATCCTGATATGGCTGCCCATGTTTATCGTTCAAATAAAGCTGGAGATTACTTAAGTCGGTAATTTCCACCACATCCACAGCAATCGGTTGATTGATCCGATACGCCTGAAGTTTGGCGTATGTCATAGTTGGAGCTAGAACACCGCCTATTGCAATACAAAAGCCTATTTTTTTCACAGCTGCCTTTAAATTAAGCCAAAGCATTGTACACTCCAAAGCTGAACACAAAAGTTGATCAATATTTAGATGAATCACCGTTAAAATAGTCGATTAATTCACAGATTGAAAGTAGACTAGAACTTAATATATAGATCGGATTTTAGATTAGGATTCGCATAAATATGCATGTGCAGAAAGATGGTTATCCATTAGGAACACATCTAATTGTTAAACACTTAGGCTATAGCCATCATGGTATATACGCTGGTCGTGGTCGAGTAATTCACTACTCTGGTTTTGCACACCTTTTCAAAAAGCATCCGATTGAAATCACTTCGATTGAAAACTTCAGTCATGGCAAAAAAATTTTAGTTCAGCAGTATAACAACCCTAAATTTAAAGGGCGTAAAGTCGTGCGCCGCATGCGTTCACGTATGCATGAAAACAACTATCATCTCATTATTAATAACTGCGAACACTTATGTACTTGGGCCATTACAGGCGTTGAAAGTAGTCCACAAGTCTTCCGCATGATGAATCGACTAACCACCATTGGGTATATCAGTTCGATCATGACCTACATGAGCAGCATGATGCTCACTGTAACCACAACCTGCTTTGCTTTGGTATTCTATATTAAGAAGAAACTGCGCGAAAAAGCCAAAATGCAGATGCCTGTCTATAACTATTTAAAACGACAAGATCCTAAAAATCGTTAAACATTTAGTTTATAACGTCCTGTTTATATTTCATCTTTTTTAATGGGCTGATTCAAAAGGCGGAAATTTATCAAAGATTAGATTGGGTTCAATCTCATGTTCCAAAAATATTTTTGCGGCATCCAAAACTGTCGTGAAACCACCTGTAGCATCAATCACAAAATCGATTAATGCTTGATCTTGCAGTGGGATGTCATAGTTTTTAATATGCACATAGGTTTCCATTGCAGAGACTTTTTCAAAGATAAAATCGACTTTGGTTTTGGGATCACCCCATTCTAGTCTGATCAGTTCATTTTCTTTTATTTTTAATACATGTACTTGGGCAACAGCATGATATTTTTCCCATGTCCATTCAACCTTGGCACCTTGCTCCAAATAACCTGTTGAGGAACTAAACCAAAATTTCTGCGTGATTAATGGATCAACAAAAGCGTTAAAGACGATATTGATTGACTTGCGAATCAACATTTGCGTTTCAATCACTGCATTCATTTTTATCTTCCTTAATTATTGTTCTATTCAGTGATAGCATAGTTTTAAAATAATTCACCACCACTGAATTGTTATTTCAAAATCACATGTAACTGCTAAATCAGCTTAAATTACCTTTAGATGCTAACAATGCAGGTGGTAATTCAGCGCCTAATGAGCTGAGCATTTCCCGTTCAACACTACGGACAATTGAATCTAAGGCTAAATCATTTTCCTGTTCACCAAACGGCTCTTCTAGTTCCGCACTGAGCGCATCCAGACCCAAAAATAGATACGCAATCAGCGCTACAATGACAGGTGTCCATATGCCTAGGCTAGATTCCAAGCTAAAAGGCAGAATAAAGCAAAAAGAATATACAGCGCGGTGTAGCAGTACTGAATAGGAAAATGGCAAAGGCGTTGAAGAAATACGGTCACAGCCCGCGTGGATATCCCCCAGTGCGATAGTGTGCTTGGTTAATCCTGTATAAATAATGTCTGAAATCCGACCTTGCTTATACAACTCAGCCAAATCCTTTTGCACGATTTCCAGCACATACTGCGGTGGGTTCATTTGGCTTTGTAAGGCTTGCCACTGCGTATCGGATAATTGAACATGTTCACGATAATGCTCAAAAGACTGAGATTTTTTTCTTAATCGATCACGCAATAAATGCGTAAATAGCATGACGCGATACATCATCACTTGACGTTCATGATTATTCAGCACATGACTATCGCGAATAATATGGCGTGTATCTGCAATCAATGCGCCCCATAACTTACGCCCTTCCCACCAACGCTCATAGCAAGCCGTATTACGAAAACTAAGGAAGATCGAAAGTATTACCCCAAAAATGGTAAAACCAATGGCGGGAACTTCGGGAACCTGTACAAAATGATGCGCAGCCAAATAAACCAATGCCGCTGAGATCAGCACAACCATCATCAATGCAACAAAGACCTTAGGTAAAATCGTGCCATGCCATGCAAACAGCAATTTAAAGCTATTGGATTTATCTCGAATAATCACGCTTCTTCCTTAATAGATGTTCTTGCAGCCTTTGAATTATTTGACATGAAAAAGCCCAACCGAAGTTGAGCTAAATCTTAAACTACTTATAAATCAATATAAATCATATTGAAAAATAAGAAATTATTTACCCGGTTTAAAGCTATCTTTTAAGTCTAAGATACGGTTAAACACTGGTTTTGCAGCTGAGTGATCAAATTGATCTGCCACAAAGTAGCCTTCACGCTCAAATTGGAAACGATCTTCAGGTTGAGCGTCTGCAAGTGCAGGCTCAATCACTGCTTGAACCACTTTGAGTGATTCAGGGTTTAAGTTTGCCAAGAAATCATCACCTACTTCAGGGTCAGATTCAGTGAATAAACGGTCGTAGATACGAACTTCTGCAGGAATACCTTTGCTTGCAGAAACCCAATGCACTACACCTTTCACTTTACGACCTTCAGGGTTTTTACCTAAAGTTTCAGGGTCAATTGAACATTTCAGCTCAACCACTTCACCATTCGCATCTTTAATCACTTCATCGCACTTAATCACATAAGCATGACGTAAACGTACTTCACCACCCGGAATGAGACGTTTAAAGCCTTTAGGTGCCACTTCTTCAAAGTCTTTACGGTCAATGTAAATATCTTGAGTCAATGGAATGATACGGTCGCCCATATCCACGTTTGGATGACGCGCATGACTTACATCCATTGCTTCAGGCAAGTTGGTTAAAGTCACTTTCAGTGGATTCAACACAGCCATACCACGAGCAGCCGTATTTTCTAAAGATTGGCGGATGCAGTATTCAAGCATTGCAACATCAACAATACTGCCGTCAACTTTAGTCACACCAACACGCTTACAGAAATCGCGCAGACCTTCAGGCGTAAAACCACGACGACGCATACCCACTACTGTTGGCATACGAGGATCATCCCAACCATTGACATGACCACCTTCAACCAATTTACGTAATTTACGTTTAGAGGTAATGGTGTAATCCACATTTAAACGGCTAGATTCGTACTGACGCGGTACAGATGGGGACTTAACTTTTTCCACAACCCAATCATAGAATGGACGATGATCCACAAACTCTAATGTACATAGCGAGTGCGTTACGCCTTCAATCGCATCTGATAAAGGATGCGCATAGTCGTACATCGGGTACATTTTCCATTTATCACCCGTTTGGTGATGTTCAGAATGAAGTACACGATACAAAATAGGATCACGCATGTGGATGTTCGGTGAAGTCATGTCAATTTTGGCACGCAGTACTGCCTTACCTTCACCTAGCTCACCGTTACGCATTTGTTCAAAGCGTGCTAAGTTTTCTTCAACTGAAGCATCGCGATATGGCGAGTTTTTACCCGGCTCAATAAAGTTACCGCGGTTCAATTTGATTTCTTCAGGTGACTGTAAGTCCACATAGGCATCACCTTGTTCAATCAATTGAATTGCCCAAGTATAAAGCTGATCAAAATAGCTAGACGCATAACGTGGTTCGCCATTCCACTCGAAACCTAACCATTTCACATCGTTGGCAATACCATCGACATACTCTTGTTCTTCTGCATCTGGGTTTGTATCGTCAAAACGCAGATTACATAGTCCTGTAAATTCTTGAGCAATACCAAAGTTCAGGCAGATTGCTTTTACATGACCAATATGAAGATAACCATTTGGCTCTGGCGGGAAACGTGTAATCACTTGTTGAGTACGACCAGCCGCTAAATCATCCGTAATCACCTGACGTACAAAGTCTAAGCCCGGCTGTTGTTCCTGCTGCACAGCATCGACGGCGTTACTATTTGGTGTCGGGGTGTTTGGCAGTGTTGAAACAACATCATTTGGCTTCATAGCAGTAAAATCACTTCTAAAATAAAAAATTAGGATAATTAAAACGCTTTTCTTCATTTTTAACAAAGAAAATAACGTTTTTACTTGCCTTGTAGTTTACAGTTTGCTTATGCTTCTCACAACCAAAAAACCCATGGCTTTCATGTCCATGTATAGGAGATTACACAATGAGTTTTCCTCAAGTTGAATTAAACACCAATAAAGGTCGTATTGTTCTTGAGCTTAACACTGATAAAGCACCTAAAACTGCTGAAAACTTCTTACAGTATGTTCGCGATGGTTTCTATGACGGCGTGATTTTCCACCGTGTTATTGATGGTTTCATGATCCAAGGCGGCGGCATGGATGAAAACTTCAAAGAAAAAACAACGCGTGACTCTATTGAAAACGAAGCTGACAACGGTCTAAGCAACGATGTGGGTACAATCGCTATGGCGCGTACTCAAGCACCTCACTCTGCTTCTGCTCAATTCTTCATTAACGTAAAAAACAACTCTTTCCTTAACCACACTGGTAAAACAGCGCAAGGTTGGGGTTATGCAGTGTTTGGTAAAGTAACTGAAGGTCTTGACATTGTTGACGCGATCAAAGGCGTTCGTACAGGTAACCGTGGCTACCACGCTGACGTTCCTCTAGAGAACGTTGTAATCGAATCAGCAAAAATCATTTCTGAATAATTTTTAAATCCTCCCCAGCCCTCCTTTACTAAAGGAGGGAGCTTCATATCTTTAGGATGCTGGATCTCCTCCCTTTGAAAAAGGGAGGCTGGGAGGGATTCTAAAATAAGGAAAATGACCGTGACCTATCTGTTTATCTCTGATTTACATTTGTCACCTGAACACCCTCGACTCGTTCGGGGGTTTTTAGCTTTGTTAGAGCAATATAAAAATCAAAATACCCAGTTGTATATTTTAGGTGATTGGTTCAATGCTTGGATTGGTGATGACTTCACTGCCCCTTGGTTAGATGAAATCGTTCATGCCTTAAAAGATTTCAATGCAGCAGGCAATCACATATATTTCCAAGTTGGTAATCGAGACTTCGCTTTAGGTCAAAAGTTTTTAAATAAGTTTGATGGTCATTTATTAAATGATATCGATAACATCAGCATAGGCTCAATCCAAATTCGCCTTGAACATGGTGATCTGCTCTGTACCGACGATGTGTCCTATCAAAAATTCCGTAAAATTATACGCAACCCAATATTGCTTGGCTTTCTGAAAAGTTTACCTATAAGTTTTAGACAAAAAATTGCCAATGGCTTTCGTAAAAAAAGCGCGGAAACCAAACAAGTTAAATCGTATGACATTATGGATGTGAATCAAACTGCGGTCAGTCTTGCACTTAAAAATGCTGATCTTTTGATACATGGACATACACACAGACCGAATATACATCAAGTTGCAGATAAAAAAAGAATCGTGCTTGGTGATTGGCGTGAGCATGACGCACAGATTTTAGAAATCCAGAGCGATCTAGATTTCAAAGATTTAAAACTCAAAACGTGGCATTATTAAAACACCACGTTGATATTATGTAAGATTAGAAACGATATAGTCGGTTGATGCCCGTATAGAAACTTTTACCATCGACATTGAGCGGAAACGTTTCACCTGTTTCAAGTTCAACCATTTGACCAACATCCACCATAATAAAACCATTTGGTGTACTTTGCTGACGTTGTAATGGCACTAATTTTACATTGATTTGACCACCATTAACTGCGGTCGCGACAAAGCTTTCATTTAAATTTTTCAAAACATTTACTCATCATATGAGCTTTTTGTGACTAAACGAAGAGATTAATAAACACAAATTTAATAATATTTCTGTAGTTACGATATGTTGTTACATAGAGTATTTTCAGGCGGGAAATTTCTGAAAAAATAAATCACAAACAGCTAGAAACAAATAGTAAGCACAATACTTACTCTGAAGTTGGCGTTTTATACAGTACTTTTTATCAAATGGCAAATATTTCAGCTGTATTCTTTAAGACATTTTATATTTTTGACTTCAAATTAAACCTAATCAATTGTTAATTGATAAATAAATTTCAAATAAAAAGCAGCACATTGCTGCTTTTTGGTTTTAGTATACGATTAATAACCACCTTCGGTTATTGTTATTTTTGCTTCAGGTTTATATTTGGCTAAAAGTTCTCGCAGTGAATTCATTAATACACTGGTATCCACCCCGACAGCAACAAACTCAGTACCCAATTCTAAATACTGCTGTGTAGCATCATGTTGCGTTGATAAAATTCCGGCTGCCTTACCTGCAGCACGAATTCGTTGAATTGCATCAATCACAGTTTTTTGTACTTCTGGATGGTTTGGGTTGCCTTGATAGCCCATAGTTGCAGACAAATCAACAGCGCCAATAAATACGCCATCAATCCCCTCTACTTTCAAAATTTTATCCAGATTTTTAATCCCTTCTACCGATTCAATTTGAATCAATAGACAAATATTCTCATGGGCCGTTGCATAGTAGTCTGGAATACTATTCCAACGCGTTGCACGTGCCAGTGCAGCACCAACACCGCGAATGCCTTCAGGTGGGTAATGTACAGCTTTTACCATCAATTGAGCCTGTTCGACCGTTTCCACCATCGGAATGAGTAATGTTTGCGCACCAATGTCGAGTAATTGTTTAATCAGTTGCACACTTCCAATCGGTGGACGTACCACAGCTTGAGATGGATAGGCTGCAATACTTTGTAACTGCGCCAATGTTGTTCGCAAATCACTCGGTGCATGTTCACCATCTATCAGCAACCAGTCATATCCTGCATTGGCTGCAATTTCAGTACCATAGGCATCTGCCAGACCGACCCATAAACCAATTTGCTGCTGGTTTTTTAGCTTCTGTTTAAAGTGATTGGTGTAATCCATGCGACCTACTCATATTTGAACTATGATAAACGTCTTTCAATTAAACGCCTTTTGGCAAAAACTACCAATAGGATTTTGCTATTTCTTCATTTTTAAAAACGCTCATTCAATCCAAAACCTACATATTTCTAATTATTTATATAACATTACATCGACATATAAGACTAATATCTATATTTAGAGTAAAAACTGTTTAGACCTAAATTCTAGTAATCCGTTAAACTAATAGAAACTTTATCTGGAGATTTTCGATGGATCTGTTAAACATTTCAAAACAACGCTACACCACTAAAGCTTATGATCCAACGAAGAAAATTCCACAAGAACAGTTTGAACGCCTATTACAGATTCTACGTTTAGCGCCCTCATCTATTAATATTCAACCTTGGCATTTTTTTATTGCAGACAATGATGCTGCGAAACAGCGTATTGCGAAAGCATTGGTTGGGAAATACTCATACAATGCGCCTAAAGTACTGGATTCGTCACACACTATATTATTTTGCACCAAAGCAGACATTACCGAACAGCATTTAGAAAATTTGCTTACCCAAGATGACAACAGTGGACGCTTTAAAGATGACAAAGCAAAACAAGGCCAAAAAGATAGTCGTACTGGTTATGTAGATTATTACCGCAATGAAAAAGGTGATGTTCAACGCTGGGCAGAAAACCAAACGTTTATTGCACTCGGTCAAATGTTATTGGCTGCGGGTATTGAAGATATTGATGCTACGCCTATTGGCGGATTTGATGAAGACATTATTAGCCAAGAATTGGAACTCTCAGAGCATGGTTTAATACCATCTGTGATTATGACGCTGGGTTATCGCAGTGAAAATGACTTCAATGCAAAATTGCCAAAATCGCGTTTAAAGGCTGAAGATATTTTTACACACTTGTAAACTTTTCATAAAACCGACGAAAGGTGCTTTAAAGCACCTTTTTTGTCATTTCAGGACTTATTTTTTAAACAATAATCGAGTATATTTTGCACAAATTTCAAACAGGTTTCTCTCCCATGCCGACAGCTATAAAATCACCAATGAAATTTCGTTGCAACGCGTGCAAAACGGTTTATATGCAAAAATATTTTAGTGATATGGTTCATAGTTATCCTAACTGCCCAAACTGTAATCAAGCCGGTCAGCTACAAGGAACAATGGAAGCACAAGATATATTGAAGTACCCTGTTGCTGTAGGTAAATGCTATCTAGAAAATACCTTACAACGCTTTCAACAACTGACTCGCTAAATATAATTTGAATAAAAAAATCCCCACTTTCGGGGATTTTTTTATGTGCAAATCATTTTGCAACAAAGCTCAGAATGCTATTTCGAATTATGGTCTGATATTTGCAATATTGATGGAATCAAAACGACAAAGTCAACTCGAGGTGAAATATGTATGCGCTTTTACACATGCCGATGAAGTTTGAATGCACACATTGCAATCACTGCTATTTTCATTCCTATCGACTTGAAAATCATCATTATCCAACCTGTCCAGATTGCCACCAAGCTGGTCGGCTTTTAGGTCTGGTTGAATTCAATGATCTCATTCAACATCCGATGTTTTATGCAACACGTTACTTTAAACAGACATGGCATAAGCTAAAAAAACCACACTCATAATGCCTGCGATTAAACCAAAGATGGTTGCTACCTTGAGCCTTTCTTTGAATATAATCAAACCTGCGAGCACACCAAATACCACCACCAATATATTCATGCCAGCGAACACCACAGCTGGCGTATCTTTTAGCAACATGTGTGCTTTCACATATAAGGCAATATTGGCAAAATTTAAAATCCCCAACCCTAAACCTGCGAGCACACTTTTAGTTTGTCCAACACTTTTATATTGAACCAAGTTATAAACAACAGACAGTATAAATGCACAAATAAAGACCAAATTTAAGGTGACAGCAAACTGCATGCCCAAACCTGATGCAAATTTAAGCAGTACATCAATGAGTGCATATCCTGCCCAAACACTGAGCAGAAATAGCATACCTTCATTGCCAGCATGGTGATCAGATTTTCGTTGTGATAATAAAATTAATAATACAGCCAGCACACCAAGTGCAATCCCCACAAGCTTAATAGCATTAAAATATTCATTAAAAACAAAATAAGCTCCTGTTAAAGATAATACGACAGATAAACGCTGTGCTAATTCAGTTTTTAAAATGCCTGCAGACTGTAAGGATCTGACTAAACAATAGAAAATACTGGGCAATAATACCCCGAGAGCAATAATTAATATCCAAGGTGTTTTATATAGCGAGACATGAGCTAAGTCTGGTTTAAACCAGTAAAAACACAGAATACTTGCCGAAGCATAATTCCAAGTAATCATTTGCGCGGGATTTAGCCCTTTATCACGGCTCATTTTCAAAATGACAGAGACAAGGACGCTACAGATGGCTGCAGCAAAGATCAGTTCCATTGCATGCTCTTGTTATAAAATTTAAGTAAATGACATCTTTTTATTATCAACTTAGATCAGCATAAAGAAAAGCCCACATTATGTGGGCTTTTCTCGCTAAATAATTCAGCTTAAGATCAATTCTTAAGACCAATTATTTATATTGATTCACCATTTTCTCTAAAGAAATTGGGCGAATCTTGTCAGCATTACCTGCTGTACCAAATGCTTCATAACGATCGATACAAATTTGTTTCATTGCATCAACTGTTGCACTGAAGAATTTACGTGGGTCGAATTCAGCTGGTTTTTCAGCCATCATGCGACGCATTGCACCTGTAGAAGCAAGACGTAAGTCAGTATCGATGTTAATTTTACGAACACCGTGTTTGATTGCGTCTACAAGTTGTTCTACTGGAACACCGTAAGTTTCGCCAATGTTACCGCCAAATTCATTGATAACAGCTAACCATTCTTGTGGCACTGAGCTTGAACCGTGCATAACAAGATGCGTATTTGGTAACGCAGCGTGAATTTCTTTGATACGGTCAATCGCTAGAATGTCACCTGTAGGTGGACGAGTGAATTTGTACGCACCGTGTGAAGTACCCACTGCAATTGCCAATGCATCAACATTGGTGTCAGCAACGAATGAACGCGCTTCTTCAACTGAAGTTAATAGTTGAGAATGGTCAAGTACGCCTTCAGCGCCTACGCCATCTTCTTCACCAGCCATACCAGTTTCAAGGCTACCTAAGCAACCAATCTCACCTTCTACTGAAACGCCACACGCATGTGCCATTTGAACAGTACGACGAGTTACTTCTACGTTGTATTCATATGAAGTTGGTGTTTTACCATCTTCACCTAAAGAACCATCCATCATGACTGATGAGAAGCCTAACTGAATAGAACGTTGACATACGTCAGGGCTTGTACCATGGTCTTGGTGCATAACCACAGGAATGTGTGGCCACTCTTCGATTGCTGCCAAAATCAAATGACGCAAGAACGGAGCGCCTGCATACTTACGAGCACCTGCAGACGCTTGTACGATCACAGGTGAATTCGTAGCATCAGCGGCAAGCATAATTGCACGCATTTGTTCTAAGTTGTTTACATTGAATGCTGGTACGCCGTAAGCATGTTCGCCGGCGTGATCCAAGAGCTGGCGCAATGAAATAAGAGCCATAATATCCTCCCAGGTAATGCCGCATATTCTACATGCTCAATCATTTCAATTCAGCAACAAATAACACTATTTAAAAAAAAATCCCTGCATTTGCAGGGACTTTTTAAATAAAGACAACAAACTTAGTGTGTTGCTGCTGCTGACGCTTCAGTTTCAGCATGAGCAGTTGCTTCATCTGCAGGAGCATTTGCAAGTTCAGCAGGCACGTCTTGATTCTTTTCATCAAGTACAGGTTTGTCTAATGCATCAATGGCTTTTTGCTGCTCTGGACTTGTTTGCACATCATCAGTTGCAACAGAAGAAGCTTCTGTGCCCGCTGCCGGTGCTTGTTCTTTTTTAGCACAAGCTGTAAGTGTTAATGGCGCGATCATAAGTACAGCTAAAGCTAATTTAAATTTCATTGGTGTTTCCTACTGCAACGTATTAGGTGTTGCAAAGAATTTTATTGCAGAAATATTGCACTTTGATGACGTTCAAATGAACGCCCATAAAAAAAGGCTAACCGACGTTAGCCTTTTTCATATCAAACACGATCTGATTGATCATGTGAAATTATGCACGATCAAGAAGTGCTGCAACTGCAGGAAGTGTTTTTCCTTCAACGAATTCAAGGAATGCGCCACCACCAGTCGAGATATAACCAATTTTGTCTGCTACTTCATATTTATCGATTGCAGCCAAAGTATCACCACCACCTGCAATAGAGAAACCTTCAGATTCAGCAATCGCTAAAGACAGTGTTTTTGTACCTTCGCCGAATTGATCTACTTCAAATACGCCCACTGGGCCATTCCAAAGGATGGTTTTCGATGTTTTTAAAATTTCAGCAAATGCTTTAGCCGTTTCTGGACCTACATCCAAGATCATATCGTTATCAGCAACGTCTTTAACTTTTTTCACAGTTGCTTTAGCTGTAGCCAATGAACCTAAGAAGTCTGCAAAATCAATTTCTGAAGCATCTGCAACAACTACATCAGTTGGTAATGGCACTGAAACTTTTGCAGAAATCGCTTTTGCAGTATCAATCAAATCATTTTCGCAAAGTGATTTACCAACATTAAAGCCTGCCGCTGCCAAGAAAGTATTGGCAATACCACCACCCACGATCAATTGATCACAGATATCAGAAAGTGACGTCAATACATCTAATTTAGTTGAAACTTTAGAACCAGCAACAATCGCAACCATTGGTTTTGCTGGAGTTTTCAATGCACGACCTAAAGCATCAAGTTCAGCAGCAAGTAATGGACCTGCAGCAGCAACTTTTGCACAGCGTGCAACACCTTCTGTAGATGCTTCTGCACGGTGTGCAGTACCAAATGCATCCATAACATACACGTCACAAAGTGCAGCGTATTTAGCAGCTAATTCAGGGTTATTTTTCTTTTCACCCACGTTGAAACGGCAGTTTTCAAGCAATACCACTTGACCTGCAGCAACTTCAACACCATTTAAATAGTCAGTGATTAATTGAACATTTTGACCTAAAGCTTCTGTTAAATAAGCTGCCACTGGAGCAAGAGATTGCTCAGCTTTAGGTTCACCTTCAACAGGACGACCTAAGTGTGAATACACCATTACAGCAGCACCTTTTGCTACAGCTGCTTTAATTGTGGGTAATGCAGCACGTAAACGTGCGTCGCTTGTAATCACGCCATTTTTAACTGGTACGTTTAAATCCTCACGGATCAGAACACGTTTACCCGCCAAATCAAGGTCAGTCATACGCTGAAAGTTCATGTATCGCTCTCTTATTAATTTCAAAACGCCACGATTTTAAATGATTATGCAGAAAAACGTTAGCTTCTTTTGCAGAAAAGCTATGTAGGGGCAAAGTTTTGTTATGATAGAGAAAAGCCTTATAAAGATTCAGCGCTTATGTCTATTCATCCAGACCCGAATATCAATCGTTTAAATGTTTTAGGCGAGCCACTTGCGAGCTGTTGCTTTGATCCGATTACCGGATATTTTAGAAATGGTTTTTGTCACACAGCGACAACTGACCTTGGTCAACACACCATGTGTGTACAAATGACATCTGAATTTTTAAACTTTTCTCAAAAAGTTGGTAATGACTTAATCACACCCTTACCCGAAGTTGGTTTTCCAGGCTTACAACCTGGGGACTTTTGGTGTATCTGTGTGACCCGCTGGGTGGAAGCATTTCAAGCAGGATTTGCCCCACCTATTAAAATACAAGCGTGTCACCAAGCGGCACTCTCTTATGTCCCGCTTGATGTACTTATGGAATATGCAGTGTAATGAGTACTCCCAAAATCATATTGGCTTCAAGCAGCCAAACCCGTAAAGACCTGATGGACCGTTTACGGATTGATTATCACTCAGTTGTACCAGATATAGATGAGAGCCCACGCGGTGAAAACCACGCCGACGAGCTTGCAAAACGACTGGCTTTCGAAAAAGCCCGTTTTATTGCTGAACAAAACCCAGATGCGATTGTCATTGGCTCAGACCAAGTCGCTTGGCGTGAAGGTGCTCCAGATATTTTTATCGGTAAGCCACTTTGCAATGAAAAAGCTGTTAAGCAACTGCAAGCCAACTCTGACAAAATTGTGTATTTCAGCACTGCTCTTAGTGTCCAACAGCAGTCCACAGGTTATGAACAAACATTGGTCGAACATTATAAAGTGAAATTTCGCAAATTAAGCTTGCCTGAAATTGAACGTTATGTAGAAGTGGAACAGCCCTTGCACTGTGCTGGTAGCTTTAAATGTGAAAGCTTAGGGATTAGCTTGTTTGAGGAAATGATCGGTCAAGACCAAACCACACTGATGGGTATGCCAATGATTAAGCTCTGCGGTATTTTGCGTGATCTGAAAATATTGGTGCCTTAATTTTTTTCAATTTATATTTTTTTCATTCATCATTAGCTCCATGAGTTAATGATGAAATTTATTTAATTTTTTATAACCAAGAACTGACGCATTATGACAAAGAATCTTTTAACTTCTGGCTTGATTGCACTTACTTTAGTTTTTAGCGTAGCCCAAACTCAGGCAACAACGGTGAATCAAAATACGGTTTCTACTCCTTCACAATATAATAAAAACCTCGTGAATGAATGGGTAAAATACAAATTTATTTATGCGGAATTGGAACAGCAAGGTTCTGCTATGCAGGCAAATATTGTTCAGCAACTCGGTAAAAAGACAAAAACTGGTACAAGCATTAACGCTGAAACTCAATTAAAAAAGTTAGTTGATGACGCTCGTATTAAGCTAAAAAGTATTCAACCTCAAACCACAGAAATTCAAAAGCTTCTACAACTCCAAAGTGAAAATTTGGATATGATGCTCAAAGTGATGCCTAATCATTTTAAACTCATCTCTGAAGGCGATAATACAAAAATTGATACAGCACATCATTTTGAAGAGTTTATGAAATTTTCAGAAACGACAGCTGCTGCAAATGCATATGAAAAAGATGTTGAAAATCAGGTTATGCTCTATCTAAAGAATAATCCTTTAAACTAATTCAAGTTTTTTACTTCATCACCAATTAATGTAAAATTGAGTCTTGCTAAAAACTGGAATCTCAAGGGACAATAGCACCATTGAAATTTTATGTTTTTAGCTATGGCTCAAACTCTTGATGTACTCGGTGGAATCACCGCTGAGCAATTCCTTGCCGAATATTGGCAAAAAAAACCGCTCCTCGTTCGTAATGCACTTCCTGAAATCGCAGGCATTTTAGAGCCAAACGATGTCATGGAATTAGCACTTGAAGACAATGTGACTGCCCGCTTGATTAAACAAAAAGATCGCGATCCAAATCAATGGTCAGTGAAGTCCTCTCCTTTATTAAAAGCTGACTTCCAAAAAATGCCAAAGCTGTGGACTTTATTGGTTCAAGCCGTTGATCATTATTCGTTTGATTTATCCGAACTGTGGAAAAAGTTTTCTTTTATTCCGCAGTGGCGTCGTGATGACATCATGGTGTCTTATGCGCAAAAAGGCGGATCTGTCGGTAAACATTTTGACTTTTATGATGTCTTTCTCGTTCAAGGTTATGGTCATCGTCGTTGGCAATTGGGTCAAATGTGCGACGCAGAAACGGAATTTGTTGCGGGTCAACCTTTACGTTTACTTCCAGATATGGATGTACACTTTGACGAAGTCTTAGCACCGGGCGATCTATTATACGTACCACCTGGTCTGTCACATTATGGCGTAGCAGAAGATGAATGCCTCACCTTCTCATTTGGCTTTCGCATGCCAAATGTCTCTGAAATGATGGATCGTGTCGCAGATAAATTTAGTGATGACCAACTGCTTAAAAACCCATTAACCGACATCATTCGTGATCAAATCAGTTCAATTGGACAAATCACAGAAAATGAAATTGGCTACCTCAAAGAAAAACTGTTTGAGCAATTGCATAATTCAACTGTGATTGAATATGCGATCATGAGCCTGATGTCTGAACCTAAGTATCCTGACAATATTCCTGAAGCAGAGGAAATTGGTACAGGTGACTTAGAAGAAGCACTCGACCAAGGCTATCAACTGATTTTAGAGCCTGCATCACGCCTATTGTATACAGAACAAGATGGTGACATTTTATTCTGGGCCAATGGTGAAGGTTTGTGCATTTCAGATGAATTTGCAACACACTTAAAAATCATTGCCGATGGTCAAGCTTTGGCTTTAGATGAAAATTTATATGATGCCGATATTCTTGAAGATATTGCGATGTTATTAAATGAATCTGTACTGATGCTTGTGCCAACAGAGTCTGAATAAAATGAAATTAAAAGGGAGCGATATGCTCCCTTTGATTTTCTGGAACATATTATTTTTTCCACTTTCTACTATTTAAAAAATCTTCGACTTGATCGGCTTTTTTCTCGACGATTACTCGATAAACCCATAGAGTCAATAACACCAATCCAATAAACCAAAGATACCGCATTACACCGTATTTACTGCCTTTTCCTTGCCAGATTTGAAGCTCGATACCTTGAAACTGGACATTACTAGACTCCACTAAACTCAGTTGAGTAGACATCTCATTAGGATCATTTGCAGCATTCACAGAAAATGGCGCGCCATCTAATACAAATGTAAATGCTTCACCTGCATTGAGTTTCTGGCGTCTTTCTAAATAATCGACTCCTGCATCCATGCTTAACAAGTTACTTGAGCTGCTATTTACATTTGAATTGTAATTATCAACTCTAAATTTTAAGTTCACATCACCTGTAACTAGCGCAGCGCCCTGTACGACTAATACCGTACGATATGGATTTTGCCCTGAATGTGCCGTGTAATGAATCGTATATTCTGCAAAATCATTGGAACCTTGTTTAGACTGACTTTTCGCAACTAACTGTTCAATATCTTCTGTTGCTAAGCGTGCTTGTTGATGTAGAACTTGACCAAACTCCCCTTGTTGTGGAAGTTGATCTGAGTGGGAACACCCTACCAACCACACAAGCAACCCTACAAAACACAACACTTTTGATGTGTAGTTTAATCTTCGATTAGGCATAAATTTCTTTTTCTTATATATATTTATACAATTGATTTTAAATTAATTTCAACATGTACGACAGTACATCCAGGCTTTGAATTAATTGTTAATTTTCCACCAATTCGTTCAACTCGCATTTTCATACTGCGCATCCCAATACTCATCCCATTTAAAGACACACTATCCACATCAAATCCTACGCCATTGTCTTCAATCGTTAAAACAAATAGATCATTTTCAAAATGACACATCGAGACAACAACTTGATTCGCTTGGCTATGTTTGACGATATTGGTCAGGCTTTCTTCCATTACTCGGATTAAGGTCAAGCATTGTAAGGCCGTCGGTTTCACAGTCCATTCTGCTGGAAATATCCATTTAGCATTCATATCAATTTCATCCATTAACTGGCTGAAACGATGACGAACAGGCGCAACCCAAAGTAGTGGTGAATCAGGTACTTTACTATCTAAAGATGAGCCACTATCAATGATTTGCCTTAGGTCATCTCGAAGCAATTTCAACATCGAGAGAAACTGATTATTTGAAATATTTTTATCGCATTGATCGACCAAAATCATCGAACGCACAATCGAAGCACCGAGTCCATCATGTAAATCATGGGATAATTTAATGCGCTCCTGAAGACGAACATTACTCAATTCAAGTTGATGTTTATCATTCATACTATCGCATAATTCATCACTGACTTTTTTCACTTCAAATTCAAGTTCATCATTAAACTTTTCAATTCGTTGAATATTCTTATTTAAACGGGCACCTAAAATAATAACAATAAATAGTGTAATAATTGGAGAGGTAAAAGGTGATACAGGATCAAAGCCATTTTTAGGGAAGAAACCTAATATGACAAGGTCGACAACAGCAAAAATAATGATTCCAGACAAACAAATACTGAGCAAAATATAGTCATTCTTTGCTTCTATATAACTCACATAACAAAGATAAACATAGGTACAGAAAAAGATAAAACAGTACAGCAGGAAAATATACGAGGAAACATCGGCATTTTGATCAAAAGGCAAAATACACACAATCCCAATTAATGATGCTGTTAATATCGTAAATGCTAGCTCAAGCCGTGGGAACTTCTTCCCAATAAACCTCAAGATATAAGTACAGAAACAGAGGAAATACAGCATTGCGAATATCAAGTTTGCCTTGGTAGCAAAAATTGAATTGGGGAATGGAAATGTTTCCGTGGTTAGCGTATTACTAAGGAATAAAATCCATAGGGCTGTCGAAAGTGTAAACCACCCAAAACTTGTATCACTGCGCCGCATAATCCAAATGACAAAACAGATAATTCCAAGCGTACCTGAAAGTAGTAAATTCAGTTGTATAACTGTTCTTCGTGACCAAGTAACATCTTCTGTTTGTGTAATGTTCGCCATCACGTTATTGAAGCTAATTGGACCTAAGCCTGCATTCGTACTGGCATAACCAGTCACATAGATCATTGTTTCATTATGATCTTGCTTAATCCCACTTATAGGTAAAATCCAATACCGTGCAACATTCCAACTTTTGGATAACGGCTCTTCGAGGTTGGTATTGCTCCACAACAAATCACCATTCAGAAAAACTGCACCAGCAGTCACAATATAATCAATATAAAATGAAATCGGTTCAGCTAAACGCGCATTGCCCTTACAATGCCAAGACCAATCCAATTTGTACCAAGCGCCACCCTTATAGCCTTGCCAGGCTGGATCATCCTTCCAACGATCTGGGATTTGAGTGCTTTTCCATCCAGTTCGTGGTAATTCTTTATTTGATGGTGTTTTAACTTTTAATACATCATTCAATGTTACATTGCATTGTTCATTAATGGGATAAACTTGGGCAGCATTGGTCATACTCCCCCAAAATATACTGAGGATAAAAAATAAGTAATATCCCCATTTTCGCATTATAAGATCCCCATCGATCTTGCTGTACTCACCGCCTTAGTACGTTTGGTTACCGAGAGTTTCCGATAAATATGCTTAATATGACTCTCTACGGTATAACGCGATACGAATAGTTGTTCAGCAATCTCACGATTACTCAGTCCTTGCGCCACCAATGTTAAAATTTCTTTTTCGCGGCTAGTGAGAATACTTTCAACTTCAGCTGATACAGTTTCTTCTTGAGCTGGTCCTTCCGACTCTGAAATTTGTTTTAGAATCTCACGTGCAATAAACGGATCAATTGGAGCGCCGCCACGTAGAATACTGCGAATTGACAATAGCACTTCAGCATCATCACGCTCTTTAAGCACATAACCTGTTGCGCCAGCTTTAATCGCAGAAAATAAACTCTCTTGCGTACTCCATGCAGAAACAACAAGTATCATGGTATTGCATTCGAGTGAACGAATTTTTTCAATGATTTCAATCCCATTTCCGTCTGGAAGACCTAAATCAACCAATGCCAATGAAATGGGTTGTGTGTCTACTACTTGAATCGATTCTTTTACATTTTTGGTGAAAATTAATTCATCACGTTTATAGCCAAGTTCTGTCAGAATTTTACGTAAACGTAATTGAATGATTTCTTCATCTTCTACAACAAGTACTGGGACGGGTAATATTACTTCTGGTGTCATGATTTATACCCCCAAAAAATGAAATGCTTTTTACATTAACTATAATTATAGTTAAAACATATCCCTATAATTAAGTAAATTTCTTATTTTTATAGATTTATTTTTAAACTTTATCGACTTATTTGCTTAATTTAATTGTTTAAAAACGTTTCGGCGATGAAGTACTTTTAACTCTTTGGTCAAAGTACTCTCGCCTAATTGCCAAATTTAGTTAAGTCTGTAGACCATATTGTTGCTTCAGATATCGTACAATTTTTTCCGATTCAAAAAGCTCAACACCCGTATTGGGGTCTTTTAAATAAGGCACTTGAATATTATCCCCCATAATTTTCAATACCTTTTCACGCTTTCCACCTTTCATTGGCACATATTTCCCAGGTTTTAAACGTAATGCTGCTAGCCCTTGATCCTGCCAACGCTCTTTCGCCACATTATGAAACTTAAAAGCGAGCTCCATTTCAGATAATGCACTACGTACAATACGTGTATATGGGCTCGCTTCAAATCCCCACAGTTCTAGTAATTGCTGCGGTGCATCACGATGAATTAACTTACGATCTATCCATACGCCTTGAGCTCCATTAATCAGTGTTCCGACATAGGCCATATAAGGGATTTTGGGGTAGCTTGCATATTTTTTGGGTGTTTTTCCCGATTTACCATAATTTTTAAATAGATGATGAATAATTTGCTGAGACTCGTATAACTGATCACCCGTATTTTCATCAACCAAGAATGGAAATTGTTGTTTGCCACCTATTTTTTGCACATCTAAACGATATTTCTTTGCTCCTTTAGGGCAAGGATATACTTCATAGTCTAAGTTCAATGTTGTCAGTACTTCACGCACACGACGGCAATATGGCGACCCTTCAAATTCATAGAGTTTTAACGCCTTTTCAGGTTGAAATGGAAATGCCGTACCATTTGTACCGCGCCCACCTTCTGCAACGCCTGAGAGGAGTGCCTGAGCCACTTTAATTTGATGTAACAACATAGGGATTTTCCTTTTATTATTTTACTTGGTTTTATATTTGCATCAGCCTAGTGAACTAGGCTGATGCGGTTGAAATGATAATTTTTAAATTTGTATCTTTTTACAGTTGAACCAATTGCTCTTTAGCAATCACAATTCCATTATTATCTGCGTAAATATAATCTCCAGACTGGATACTTACACCACCGAAACTTAATTCAACCTCGGTTTCGCCTACACCTTTACGATTGCTTTTTCTTGGAATTGCCGCCAAAGCATGAACACCCAAATCAAGTTCCGCAATCGCATCAACATCACGCACACAGCCATATATAATGACGCCATTCCAGTGATTATTCACTGCTGACTCAGCAATCATATCGCCCATTAGTGCACAGCGCATTGATGCACCACCATCGACAACTAGGACTTTTCCAGTTCCATCGGTCGCTAATAATTCTTTAACACGAGAATTATCTTCAAAACATTTTACCGTTACAACCTGACCACCAAAGCTTTTACGTGCACCATAACTTTGAAAAAACTTACCATCGAGTGATGGGATCACCACTTGTAAATCCATCTCTGGATGATCATCAAGTAAATCACAAGTGACGAATGGAACTGTAGACACGATTAAACCCTCATTATTTGGTTTTTAGTATGCGTAAATTATCATAAATCTCAAATTTTTCAGTTTGAGTTTGCGCTGCCTCGACCATAGTATGAGCCACTTGTTCAGCTGTCACTGGCTTAAACTTAAAACTGTCTGGTACTAAATGCGAAAAGCGTTTATAGAGTTTTTGTGTCGCTTCTTCTGCTGGACGTGCTTCTGTCCGATCGCCTAACAATAATGATGGTCTGAAAATTGAGACTTTATCGAGCTTTAAACTTTTTAAATAATATTCCAACTCACCTTTGACCCTATTATAAAAAAACAAGGAGTTAGGCTGTGCCCCAAGTGCACTCACTATCAAATAGTGTGTTTCTGTATGCTCCAATAAATTTGCTAAATGAGCATTAATTGTAAAATCAATATGATAGAAATTTTCTTTGGAACCCGCTTTTTTTATAGTTGACCCTAAACAACTAAAAGCATGACTATAATCTTTCACATCATCTAAATTGAGAGTTAAAAAATCATTTGTGACCAATTGTTGCACTTTTTTTAAACTATTTAGCTCCGAATCACGCCGTCTCACCACTGCAGTAATATTCTTACACCCCTGATTTAAACTTAGTTGGCGCACCAGTTCTCGCCCTACCAAACCTGTTGCTCCAATAACAATCGCATTTTCAATACTTTTAGTCATTTTTCATACAATCTCTAGCGCTTTAGACTAATCTAACGTTTTCTTTGAAATTTTTCTGCATCTAAAATGTTGTGAAAGCATGTCAAGACTTGACTTAAGCGTTCAGTTTAATCACAATATGGCACTTGTTTACGGGCTGGTGATAGTTCTTCTGATGTTGGTTTTCAGATGTAATTTCAGCCCGCCCAGACCAATCAATTTCAAGGAGTGCACGAGTGGCAAACTCTGCTCAAGCAAAAAAACGTGCTCGTCAAAACGTTAAAGCACGTCAACACAACGCAAGCTTACGTTCTATGGTTCGTACTTATCTTAAACGCACAGTAGCTGCTATTGCTGCTGGTGATTACACTGTCGCTTCAGAAGCTTACAAAAAAGCTGTTCCTGTAATCGACCGTATGGCTGATAAAGGCATCATCCATAAAAACAAAGCTGCTCGTCATAAGAGCCGTTTAAATGCACAAGTTAAAGCTTTAGCTAACTAATTTGTTGCGATGAAAAAAGCCCTTTTTAGGGCTTTTTTTGTGTCTGTATATTTTACAATATAAAAAAAATAAGGCCTCAATTGGACCTTATTTTTTTATTCAGAGATTATTGCTTTAGTAACTTCATATTCGTAGGCGACAAATACGTCCATAATAAATTTTGACTTGCTGTCAAATTGGTCCAACGCTGATTGCCACCATTGGTACAGTTATATCGAATTAAATCCGCACGGTTATTTTGCAAACGTCCCGTATTTAAGTCCATACATTGACCACTTTGACGAATCGTTGTGGTCGCAGGGTCCATCGTCCAAATTTGATTGGTTTGGTTTAACACGCAACGTTCTAAAGTCACTTTAGCTGAACCACCATTGCCTGTAATACATTGGTCTGGACTTGACTTACTGTGTATACGACCGATGGCATCATATACCCACTGTTCAGTTTCATCCGCCGTGCATCCGCTTGGACCACTAATGTATAAATTTAATTTTCCATCCGTTAATGTTTCCGATTTCAAACAGTTGTTACCATTTTTAATCAATGTCGCCTGCTCAAATAAACCTTCCTGAGTTACTGAAAGTTTTTTCATAAATGCATCGAGTGCACTTTTCGCTTCAGGTACTTGATTGGTTAAGTCTTGGGCATATACATTCATCCAACGATTCAATCGGTAGGCTGTATTTTGTTGCGACTCATAACGAGTTAGTTGCTGACGTGCCACACTACTCATCAAAGATGAGTCATTTTTGTATGAGTCATACAGCATTTTTTCAGTCGGATTAAGTGCAACAACTGTATTTGCTGCTTGAGCTTCTAAAGCGCGTTCTAATTGAGGAAGTTCAATAGCACGCAAAGCACTATAACCATTCTTACGTCCAATTTTAACTGCAGGTTTCAGTGCAGCATCATACACTGGAATATCAATATTGGCTAATAATTTGGCTTCCTCACCCGCTTTTTTACAGTATAAATCAACTTTTTTCGGTGCATCAGCTAAGGCTAAATTAACATGCAGTTTATTGGCATTACTGCCTAAACGGGTTGGTGCTAAGGCAATATTATTGACCTTATTGCTATATTGTACATTCAACCAACACGCCGCTTGATCCAAAGCTGTATTGGCAGCCGTTAAGTCATACACATTGCCCCAGTTTGAACGTGCAGCAGGATATAACAAACCAACTTGATTGACTGGATCATAGCCCCCTAAAATGGTAATGACAGGCTGACCAAATATCCGTGGTCGTGGATAATTTTGATCTGCTTTATACCAAACAGGTGCTGTTGAATTAGGCATCTTCGGCTGAGCAACTTCCATCTCACGTGTGGTTTTATTCCACTTTTTGTAGCCTGTAGGTGAGCTTTCATCCCAAACATAACGGTCGAAGTGCGGTTGAATTTTT
Source organism: Acinetobacter sp. ANC 5054 (assembly GCF_002135295.1). Classification (GTDB taxonomy): domain Bacteria; phylum Pseudomonadota; class Gammaproteobacteria; order Pseudomonadales; family Moraxellaceae; genus Acinetobacter. The sequence continues at coordinate 77,296 of NZ_NEGG01000003.1, forward strand.
AGGAATGTGCTGTAGCCCGTATAGTGCGTGTAGCGCGATACATTACTATCAGTATATCCACCAGACATGGCATCTTTTCCGTACGGGAAAAGATTTTTAAAATTAGGGATACCATTCGCTCCATCCCACTTCCATGTTGCTGTCCACGATAAATTACCGCGCATCATATTACGATTGGCAATATAACCCCATCCACTATCTGCATGGTGTGCAGCCCAAAATAGATTATCACCCACCTGACCAGGGTAATGCCCTAAACCGTAGTGATGCCCAATTTCATGGCTAAACTCATTACCGACAGAATCATAGAGCGTCAGCATACCATTACCACCACTTAAGCCATGGGTATGCACACCATTGGCATAGTTACCTTTGGTATGATGAACAACCACTGTTTGCGTTAACTGAGGCTGGCTTTGATTTTCCATAGATGCACTGGTAATGCCCCAGTTGGCAAGGTTTATGCCAACACTAAAGGTTGATTTACCAACATCTCCACGCATATCCCCAGAATAGACATCACCAGTTGTTGCACTAACCGTATCGTAAATGACGCCTGATGAAACCATTACACGTGATAATTGCATATCATCATATTGTGCTACAGTCATTTCCGCAGCAGGAATAGTCTGAAAGTAATCTGTCCCTGCTTTTTCAGGTTCTAAAAGCATGTAATGACCTGAAGATTTTGGTGTATCTGCCAACATCCCCACACGAATATTATTTAAAACCAATTCACCGGGTGCAGCAAAATCGATTTTATCTTCAGGCAACTCACCACTAACTTTATTACTATCGATAAATTTTAATCTTAGCCCGGGTTTAACTTCATCCCAATTGAGTTTTGTAGTCCATGCACGTTTACTGTACCAAACATCTGGACGTCCTCTTTGCCCGCTCTGATCTGAAACAGGCATCTGAGTTGGATCATTTAATGCGACGGTTCTAAGTAAGCGATTGTTTTGATAGATCTCTACTTTAAGTTGCTTGATATTTTGCATATCAAGCGTTGGCGTGACAATTAACAGTGCTTCTTTTTCACTGGTTAAACGTGGCATTTTCTTGGCTTCATTCGCATTTGGATCGACCACATGACTTTGACCAAATTGAACTTGGGCTGAAAAACTACCGACTAAATCATTACGTATTTCACGAACAGCATCATTGGCATCGTAGTCATAAAAACCAATGCTTGTTTCATCGACAATATCCTGTGTAGGCTCAGGATAACTGGCAGATGATGCAGAGCCACCAGAACTATCACCTCCGCCTCCGCCACCACAAGCAACCAACATTAGTGACACAATACAAATTGACAATTTATTATATGAAAAACCTATCACACTTTTCACTACTACCCCCCAATCAACCACAAAAAAACTCAATTAAGTGATCTATATAAGATATATAAATCAACATTTTATAAGATTGTAGATACTATTTTTTTTGACTAGATCATTCAACTGCCGTGTTTTGTCACTTAATAACAATTCAAATAAAATATAAATATTCACACAAAATATATAACATTTGCTGTGACAGATATTTCACTTTTCAACTAAAACCTAATCTAAGCCTATAAATACAAACGTATATAATCGACAAAATTTGTCAGGATATTTTTAAAAAATTTGAAATAAAAATTTAAGGAAATGGTTTAATCCCATATATTTTTTATGGTATTTTTATTTTCATCCTATAGCAGCCGGTGTTGCACAACTGAAAAAGAGGGATGCAAATGTCAATTAACCAGTTTTTACCATCATTAGAAAAATTTGAGAAAATTGAAAAGCAATATATTGAGTATTTCACTGAAAAAGGTGAAAAAGATGTCTTGGGAAAAGTCATCTCAAATATGAAATCAACTGCTGAAATCCAAGCATCACAAGGCGTGGATTCTTGGCTAGGCTATGGCGTATATTTACCCGCAATCGAACGCATTTTTGCCCTACATGATGGTGAAACTGAATCAGATTTTTATCATCGAACACAATATCCAGCCGATGTGGTCAATGCTTATAGTATTGAAGGACATGATCTTGCAACATTGATTGCCGCTGATAAATATAGCCGTATCCATCAGCAGCATGTAGCCGTGAATACCAGCATTTGGCCTCTAAATGACGATGGTTTATCTCTAAAGTTAAATGAATTTCCTGCACGTATGCGCGCACGTATATAATTTATTATGGTCAATACACAAAAAAGGCATCGTATGAAAATAGGATGCCTTTGCTGAATAAATAATTTGAGTGATACTCAATATAATTTTTACATTTCACTCAAATACATTTGCTGAAAATCACGGATATTTAGCTCATTGAGCTCACCGCGCCAAATCCATTTCAGTTTAGATTCAAGAAAAACATCACCTTCAAACCAAACAAATAGCCCTTCCATCATCTTAGGCCAATCTTCACGAGTAACGATATTTTTTCCAGAGATAATAGCGAGGATTGCGGCAATAATCGTGTCATGACTGACAGCCAGACTCAACCCATAATCATTGGTCGGATGGGTGTTATAAATCAGTTCAAGCACATCGACCACACCATGTATAGGTTGTTTCATACCGGGTAAGGCATTATTCACAAAGCTATTAATAAAGCCCAAAGCGCCTTGCTTTTGAAAGAACGGCCCAGCTTTTTTGATATCTAAAACAAAACTGCCCGGCTCAACCAACAGTCCCTGCTCAATAATCTCAATATGATGTGTATTTGGCTCAATCGTGACATGGTCAGCGCCTTGAATCATCAATGCTGCGGTATCGACACAACGTTGGATGGGACTGGAAATACAGTGCTGTATCACACGATCCGTATTTTCAATTAGATAACTTCCCCAAGCTTCTGCCAAATCGCGGCCTTGGCTGGTAAGTTGTAAATCATAGCCTGCCAATCCTTGCCCTTGCACCACTTCACGAATGGAATGGCGGGTAAATAAAGTCACCGGCGTCTTCTCATCAGGCAATAAATCAATTGCCTTCAACATACTGGACGGGAGCAAATCTAAGGCCATAATCAACAATTCTTCATTACAAGATAAACGATCTAGGTATCAACACACTATAACAGCTCAAGTTCAGAGATTCATCTGTTGTAAAGCTTTTAAAGCCAATTGCTTCATTGCATTATTTTTATATGCAATGAAACGACCATTTAATAAAGTTTCTCGTTGATTATAAATAAATGGACGACCTTTAGAATCGACCAAGCCACCACCGATTCGTTCAATCAAACACTGCCCTGCACTCGTATCCCACTCACAGGTCGGATGAAAGCGTGGATAAATATCGACTTTATCTTCTAGCATCATGCAAAACTTATAAGCACTCCCTGCATGGTAAGTACTGTATTCACACAAATGACCTAATGCTTCTAAATATTGGCCATATTCAGGCTTATGCCGAGCACTTTGACTCAAACCAATTTGTACAGGTTCTTCTATTTTAGCTTCTGTGTATTCAAACCAAGATTCCGTTTGCATTTCATATTTCAAAGGTTGCCCTTTTAGAGGACAAAAATATGCACTGTATTCACCGGGGATTGCCAAAACCGCAAACGTTGTATTTGAGCCATCCACTAAACTCAAGTTAATGGTAAATTCAGGACGCTTATGTAGAAATTCTTTGGTGCCATCTAATGGATCAAGCAACCAGAATTTCTGCCATTGCATACGCTCAGACTTTAGACCTTCCTCTGACAGTAAAGGTAAGTCCGATACCTGAGAAAGTGCTTGTGTAATATAATGATTCGAGCGAAAGTCAGCTTGGGTTACAGGTGAATCATCACTTTTATGTTCAATATCAAAATCTGCACCTGAACAATAACGCTGATATTCTTCTCGCAAAATTTCGCATGCCTGTGTCACAATGGGCAAAAGCTGCAAAATCATTGGGTCTTGCGGTGCTGTTGTTGTTTTAAACATAGAATACCTTTTATATGCCAAATTACTCAGAAAAGCCGACGATCATCTTTGATATGGACGGAACTTTACTCGATCTTGCTTATGATGATTTCATCTGGAATGAACTACTGCCAGTTCGCTATACCAAACAGCATGAATGCACGCTTGAGCAAAGTAAAGAAACACTATTTAGTTTTTACCAACAACATAATCATACCCTAAAATGGTATTCATCTCGCTTTTGGACGTCACAAGTTGGCGTAGATGTCTTAGCGCTACAAATTGAACATAAACATAAAGTTGCAAAGCGCCAAGGCTGTATCGAACTGCTTAGCTATTTAAAAGAAAATAATTACCCGATGTGGATTGCAACCAATGCAGACTATGCGGGTTTACAGTTTAAGCTCGAAGAAACAGGTCTACGTGACTATTTCGATGTGATTGTCAGCTCTGAAACATTGGGTCATGCCAAAGAGTTCATCGAATTTTGGCAAGTTTTACAACAAGAGCATCCTTTTGATCCTTCAAATTGCTATTTCATTGATGACACCGAAAAAGTTTTAAATGGTGCCAAAACATTTGGCATAGAACAACTTTATTCCATTCAGCAACCGTCATCTGCAAAAGCGGCACGTGAAACTTGTAATTATCCAATGTTGTCCGCATTAACAGATCTAATCACTATTTTAGAAAGCGAAGCTTTAACTAAAGACGAGGAACAAAAGAAATATGCGTAAATCGAATCTAGCCGAAGATGCGGTTGGTATGCGTATTGATAAATGGCTCTGGGCGGCACGTTTTTTTAAAACCCGCTCGATTGCTAAAAATGCCATTGAAGGTGGTAAAGTCCATCATAATGGTGAACGCGTAAAAGTCTCTCGAGAAGTTCGAATTGGTATGGAGCTAACCATTGCTCAAGGTCTTGAGAAAAAGACTGTCGTAGTAAAAGCACTCTCAGATGTTCGTGGGCCTGCCCCAACCGCTCAGCTGCTTTATGACGAAACTGAGGTGAGTATTGCAAAACGGGAATTGCTCGCATCACAAAGAAAGTTGCATAATCTAGCTCGACCAGATCATCGACCAAGTAAAAAAGATCGTCGAGATATTGGCAAATTTAAAAGAGAAAATGATCAACAGTTTGACCAGCAATGGTCTTATAATGATGATTAAGTTAAAGCGTCACAACCTGTCGCAAGGGTTGTGATTTTCATAGAACAAAAGGATGAATTCTGTCACTATACGCTTGTGGAACAGATTTGAACTGAATACATCCACTTGAGTATATTGTTTCGTGACATCGTATTGAGGTTGTAAGATGGATGATAATAAAAGCAAGGCGTTAAATGCGGCCTTAAGCCAGATTGAAAAACAATTTGGTAAAAACACCGTTATGCGTCTTGGTGATAACACCGTACAAGCTGTTGAAGCAGTATCTACGGGCTCACTCACATTAGATATCGCATTAGGTATTGGCGGTTTACCAAAAGGACGTATCGTTGAGATTTACGGCCCTGAATCTTCTGGTAAAACCACAATGACACTGCAAGCAATTGCACAATGTCAAAAAGCTGGTGGAACTTGTGCCTTTATCGATGCCGAACATGCTTTAGATCCTCAATACGCACGCAAACTAGGCGTAGATATCGACAATCTTCTTGTTTCACAACCCGATCATGGTGAACAAGCGCTTGAAATTGCTGACATGCTGGTACGTTCAGGTGCAATCGATTTGATCGTAGTCGACTCTGTTGCTGCGCTTACCCCTCGTGCCGAAATTGAAGGCGAGATGGGTGACTCTCATATGGGCTTACAAGCACGTTTGATGAGCCAAGCCCTGCGTAAAATGACTGGTAACGCAAAACGCTCTAACTGTATGGTGATCTTCATTAACCAGATTCGTATGAAAATTGGTGTGATGTTTGGTAGCCCTGAGACAACGACAGGCGGTAACGCACTGAAGTTCTATGCGTCTGTACGTTTAGACATCCGCCGTATCGGCCAAGTGAAAGAAGGCGATGAAATTGTCGGTTCAGAAACCCGCGTAAAAGTGGTGAAGAACAAAATGGCTCCTCCTTTTAAAGAAGCGCTATTCCAGATTTTATACGGTAAAGGCGTGAACCAACTTGGCGAATTAGTCGATTTGGCTGTAGCACAAGAATTGGTACAAAAAGCTGGTGCTTGGTATTCTTATCAAGGCAATAAAATTGGCCAAGGTAAAAATAACGTGATTCGTCATTTAGAAGAGAATCCAGAAATTGCGCAAGAACTGGATCGCTTAATTCGCGAAAAGTTACTTACACCAGTAACACTGCCAGCCGATGAAAAGGACGAAGAAGAGCCAGACTTTTTAGAATCTTAAGATCTGCTTTCATAAAAAAGTTTATAAACGCCCTACGGGGCGTTTTGTTTTGCACCTAAGAATCGTATTAAAATGACATTATGACTAAAGACTACTTCCCACTCCTGCTTGACTACGAAGCATTGAAACAACAATTCGCTGAGGATGAAGATCAAATTCCAGCAAATCCAACTTCTAGTCAAAGTCTAAATACAGATGCGCTGCATTTCGATGCCAACGGCAAAGACATCAATACTGAGAAAAAGCCCGGCCTCACAGGTACACGCTTACGCTCATATGCCTTTGCTGTATTAACTCGTAAAGAATATTCAAAAGCTGATTTGATCGAAAAATTAGCACTGTATGCAGATAGTCGTGATGAAGTCATTCAACTTGTAGAAGAGCTCGCACGGGAAAACTATCAGAGCGATCAACGTGTCGCAGAGCTGATGCTCTCGAGCCAAAAAAGGAAAGGTAAAGGGCCAAATCGAATTAAACTTGCGTTAAAAAATAAGAAAATTAATAGTGAACTGATTCAAGACGAACTTAAAGAAACCGACTGGGTTGCCCAAGCCTATAGTTTAAAAGTCAAAAAATTTGGAAAAGAGGTTGAACGTGATCCAAAACTCAAAGCCAAGCAAATTCGTTTCTTGCAATATCGGGGCTTTGATTTAGACACTATCTTCAAAGTAATTGCACGTAAAGATTTAAATGACGAATAAATAAATTTAAATGTACGGGAAAATGAAATATAAGCAAGGTTTAGAAGAATCAGATAAAAAATATTGAGATTTAAATAGAAGTATAATTTATATTATTTTTATAAACTGGTGGCAACCCTACCAGCAGGACTTCGGCACATCATAGTTCTACTACCGTTGCTACCTTCCGGTCCTGGCGGGGTTTGTAGAGTACAATTGCGAAGTAACCGGCAGGGCTACCATTGCAAGAACAGAGTATAGAGATTTTTAATAAAGTTGCAAGCCAAAAACTTGCTTTTCCACTCGATGTGTAATCGTTTGATTATTTATAAATCAATGTCCATTTATATTGTGTAGAAAGCATGAAAATTTAGGGCATATTATTTACTTTAATACACAACAAGATAGTAAAAGCTTATTGCAATTCATAAGTTTGGCGTTTTTAATGTGCTTATCGCTTTATCAATTGGCTGTCTGTGATAAAAATTTGCAAAGCAGCTCAGTTCGTAACTAAATGGAAATTTTATGATGCTCAAAAAGCATATACTCTGTGCCCTCGCCCTTGCATGCTCTGGTGCGCTCTATGCCAATATCCCAATCGAGTCTAAAGGACTGAGTGGCGCAAATAATGGAACCGTATACACTGCAAATAGCACGGCTGTTCAGACCGGCGGTGCAGCAGCAGTACCGACCAATTTAAATTGGCAATTGATGCAAAAAAACCAACAATTAGAAAATGAGTTACGTGCCTTACGTGGCAAAATGGAAGAACAAGATAACGAAATTGAAAAACTCAAAAGCGAGTTAACCAATCGCTACGCCGATTTAGATCAGCGTCTTGAACTCCTGCAACAAAAAGTTGATCCATCTGAGGATGCGGGCGCAACGGAGGATAACCAACAAGGTACTTCTCCCAGCACCACCTAGTACAACTAAACAAACCTCTGTACAACAAGCTACAATAAGCACGTCAGCATCAAAACCTGTGAATGCAGGCGGAGATAGCCTTGAACTTGAAAAAGCTGCCTATACCGTCGCTTTAGATGCTTATAAGCAAGGTGGTGCAAAAAAAGCGATTGCACCGATGCAAAATTTTATAAAAAATAATCCAAATAGTGTCTACATTGGTAATGCTTATTTCTGGTTAGCTGAATTCAATCTTGCCATTGAACCCACCAATTATGTAGAAGCGAAAAAGAACTACAGCATTGTGGCAGACAAATATCCAGAATCGAGCCGTGCTCCACGTGCACTCTATCAACTATATAGCATTTCAAAAGATGTAGACCACAATGCGGCTTCAGCAACACAATTAAAAAATAAGCTTCTGCAAAAATATCCAAAATCTGAAGAAGCGGGTTATCTTAAAAAGTAATACTTACACGTGAGACAATAAAAAAGACACCACAAGCGGTGTCTTTTTTTATTTCAGATTGGTTTTCTGAAGATTACTTAACGAACAATTCCGCGTTTTGATTGCTCTAAAGAATCAATCAATAATTGTGCTTCTGCGACTTCAGGTAAAATTTCAGTACGAATGCGTTCAATAGCTTCGTTGGTGGTCAAACCATCTTTATAGATCAGTTTAAATGACTCACGTAAACCTTGAATCACATTTTTAGACCACCCTTTACGGCGCATACCTTCAATATTCATAGCGAATGCGTGAGCTGGGTTACCAGATACCATCACATAGGCCGGAACGTCTTTCAGAATCAGTGAAGCTCCACCAATCATACTGAAAGAATCAATCTTACAGAACTGGTGAATACCTGAGTTTCCACCAACAATGACATAATCACCAATATGAACATGTCCAGCAACACCCACGTTATTGGCGAAAATATTATGATCACCTACTACGCAGTCATGTGCAATGTGGGTATTCACCATAAGTAAGTTATGGCTACCAAGTTTGGTAAGACCTTTGTCTTGAACGGTACCACGATGCAAACTACAGTGTTCACGAATTGAGTTGTGATCACCAATTTCTAACCAAGTTTCCTCACCTGCATATTTCAGGTCTTGGCAAACTTCGCCTACGCTTGCAAATTGAAAAATTTCGTTATGCTGACCAATACGGGTATATCCACCCACCACGACATGTGAATGCAGTTTAGTGCCCGCTCCAATTGTTACATTTGGACCAATAATACAATATGGCCCAATCTGCACATCTGCAGCAATCACTGCAGATGAATCAATAATAGCGGTAGGATGAATTAAATCGTTATTGCTCATGCTTTCTCTGTTTTTTGATGCGAAACCATAATTTCCGCGGTTGCTGCGACAATACCATCAACGGTAGCAATACAATTATATTTGTAAATGCCACGTTTTTGCATCACTAATTCAGATTTTAAAACAAGTTGATCGCCTGCAACCACTTGTTTTTTAAATCTAACCTTTTCTGCGCCAGCAAATAAGAACAAAGAACCTGCAGAAGGCTTCTCACCATTCATGATGAAACCTAAAATTCCAGAAACTTGAGCAAGTGCTTCGACAATCAGAACACCCGGCATAATTGGGTATCCTGGGAAATGGCCTTGTAAAAATTCTTCGTTAATCGTTACATTTTTATAGCCAACAATCCCGTTGTCGGTCACTTCAACAACACGATCAACCAATAAAAACGGATAACGATGCGGCAAATATTCACGAATGGTCTGAATGGTCATTGGTAATTCAGGTTTTGTGAATGCTGGGGTATTCGACTCTGTCATCATAATTATTTACGCAATTTAAATGTTGATTCAAGGGACTCAATTTGAGATTGCATATGATCAAGTCGTTTGACCAATTGGGTCAATGGCACATCTGCTAATTGTTTAAAGCGAATTGCAGCCTTCTTCCAAGAACCACTTTCAAGCATTGGCGTGCCAGATGAATAACTTCCCGGCTCGGAAATACTTTTTGTGACCATTGACATCCCCGTAATAGTCACATTATCGGTAATATTAATATGACCCACGATACCTACAGCACCCGCTAAGATACAGTTTTTGCCAATAGTCGTACTTCCTGCAATCCCACATTTAGCAGCCATTGCAGTGTTCGCACCAACTTTGACGTTATGCGCGATTTGCACAAGGTTATCAATAATGACACCATCTTCCAAAATTGTGTCATCCAAAGCACCACGATCGATACTACAATTTGACCCAATTCGCACGTCATTCCCAATGCGAACTGAACCTAATTGTGCAATACGATGCCACTTACCCTGATAAGGTGCAAATCCAAAACCTTCACCACCAATGACTGTGTTGGCATGAATACGTACACGATCACCGAGTTTTGCTTCACCCGTAATGGTCACATGCGAATCGATAAAACATTCTTTACCAATTTCAACACCATCATCAAGTTTCACTTGTGATTCGATACGACTACCGTCACCCACCACACAATGTGCACCAATAACTGCATAATGCCCGACATAGGCACTATCCGAGATAATAGCAGAGGGATCAATTTGCGCTGTACTTTCAATACCGATGCTCACATGTTTCTTTTCAAAAACATGCGTCAAAATCGCAAACGCAAGATATGGATTGGGTACAACAATAAAATTTTGTTGCGAAGGAATATGCGCCTGCATTTCAGCAGTCACAATAAGTGCACCTGCCTGAGATTGTTGCGCCTCAAGCAAGTATTTATCTGCATTTACAAAAGCGAGATGGTGGGATTGTGCATGTTCAAGACTTGCCATCCCACTCAGTTGCAAATCAGCCTGACCTATACATTGACCTTGTACAAGTTGAGCAAGTTTTTCTAAACTGAATTTTTGAGAATTCATTGATTATTTAATTGCATTAACCTTTTGAATCATTTTATCAGTTAATTCAAACTTAGGGTCATAAGCAAGTGCTGAATTTTTATTCAAAACAACATCAAGGTTATTTTCAGTGCGTAATTGTTCTGCAACTTGTTTAATTCTTGAGTCCATCGTGCGATTCAAAGTTTGAATATTCGCCTGAACAGAAGTCTGTACCTTTTGTTGCAGATCATTCAGCTCTTTCAGTTTTGCTTGATATTGCTGCCCCATTTGCTGCTTTTGTGCTGCGGAAAGTTTGTCACCTTCTTGTTGGGCTTTTTGCTGCATTAGCTCTAATTCTTTAGCCAAACTCTCAATTTTTGTAGTTTGAGGTTTAACTTGCTGCTGAATCGATGCATTTTGCTGTTTGATATACGTACTTTGCTCAACAACTTTTTCTAAATCAACAACACCATAACCAGCTGCTTGTACCATTGTCGTGCACGACATACCAACCAAAGCTAGACTAGCAACTAATTTTTTCATTTTCTATCCCTTTAATATATTTACCCAAAATGGGTCGTACTTAGAAAGTACGACCGATTTCGAATTGAATTTCTTTGGTTTCATCGCCAGCTTTGTCATTCAGCGGGAATGCATAACTTAATGAAATTGGACCAATCATGGTAATCCAAGTGAATCCTGCGCCTACGCTATAACGCATATTATTCATATCGAAACCAAAATTATCTTTACAATATTTGCGATCTTCACTCGATTGAGGAACGTCACATTGTGTATCAAATACTTGTGCGCCTTCTGCAAATAAAACTGGACGAACCTGACGTGCCCAATCCCCTTTAAATGGCACTGGTAAAGCTAATTCAGTACCAAATTGAATTAAAGCATTACCACCCACTTCTTCTGGATCATAGTCAACCTGATTTTGCGCATCATAATACACGCCAGGATATTTAGGCCCCAAAGTACTGTTATCATAACCACGTACCGAACCAAAACCACCTGCATAGAAGTTTTTATAGAACGGTAAATCATTACCATAGCCTAACTTACCGTAACCACGTAGTACAAAGTCTTTACCTAGCGGGAAATAAGCCTGTGCATCGTAAGTGATTTTTTGATATTCAACATCACTACCTGGTAAGGCAATTTCAGCATTGACGCGGTGTGACATACCCGATGTAGGGAATACCGGGCGATTCAAGGTATTGTATGACCAACCCAAGTTAAGGTTATAAGTTAAGAAATCACCTTTAAAAGCACTGTCGTATGATTCTTCAGGTACTGCACAAGTGTTATGAGTAACAATTTTATTACCCTCACTATCTAGTACAAAATTTCCATTCTCATCAGTTTTGTATACGGGCACAGTTAATTGTGAGTTACCAGACGCATCAGCAGGACAGAATGATGTGGTATCCGTCGCTTTACCACCATTTGCTAGTAAATAATCACGCACATATGTAGAAACATATGGACCTGTTGTCACTTCGGTATTATCAATATTCAAGCCCATACTGATACTTTGGTTTTCATCGATTGGATAACCAAAGTTGATACCACCACCAAAACTGTCGGTTACATAGTTGTTAACGTTATAGTCGTCATCCAACTTGGTTTTACGGTAGTACATGTTATAACCACGGCGTACACCATCAATAGTGAAGTACGGGTCCGTCACACTTAAGTTATAGTAATCCTGCGTTTCCGAACGAGACAAATCGATAGAAACCGCATTACCTGTACCCAAGAAGTTAGTTTGACTCAAACCTGCTTGGAACGTTACACCACCACTTTGTGAGAAACCAACAGCCAAAGTACTTGTACCTGAGTGTTGCTCTTCAACAGCTACGTTTAAATCAATTTGATCAGGTGTTCCTGGAATACGTGCAGGTTTAACATCTACAGTTTTGAAGAAACCTGTACGTTCTAGACGCACTTTAGACAAGTCAATTTTTTCATTACTTGCTAAAGCACCTTCCATTTGACGCATTTCACGACGTAAAACTTCATCAGCAGTTTTAGAGTTACCTGTGAAATTAATACGACGGACTGTTACTTGCTGACCCGGATTTACGTAGTAGTTGAGGTCTACAAGTTTAGTGTCTTTATTGATTTCAGGAACAATATTCACTTCAGCAAAGTAATAACCCGCATTACCATACTTACGAAGTAGAAGTTGCTTAACACCATTCACTTTTTCTTGAGAGTATAGATCGCCATCTTTATACAACTTAAGTGCGTTTAAATCTGACTGCGTATATAAGGTGTCACCTAAGAAATGGGTTTCTCCAAACTTAAATTGCTCACCCTCATCAACAGAAACTTCAATGAAGACATGTTTTTTATCTTCACTTAAATTCAAGCTAGAATTGGTAATATTAAAATTGATATAACCTTTGTTCAGATATAGCGCACGTAATGCTTCAAGGCTTGCCGCCATTTTTTCACGTGCATAACGGTCATTACGCGAAATAACCGAGTTCCAACCACTTTCTTTTAAGGCAAAGACTTGCTTGATATCACTTTCTTTAAAGACTGTATTACCAATGATATTGATGTCAAAAACTTTGGCAGATTGACCTTCGGTAAATTCAATCAATACGTTTACACGGTTGTTCGGCTGTGCAGTCGTTGTGACTTTCACATCTGCATCGTAACGACCTTGCTGCATATATTGCTGTTCAAGCTCTGTTTCAACAGTTTGCAGAGAAGACTTCTTCAGCACTTCCCCCTCAGACAGACCCATTTTTTTCAGGCCTTCCTCTAGTGCTTCTTTAGGGATGAGTTTGTTGCCTTTCAATTCAACTTTAGAAATGACTGGACGCTCAACAACCGTATACACCAAAGTATTGCCTTCTTGTGATGATTTCACATCATCAAATAAACCAGAGGCAAATAGACTACGAATAGAATTCGAAATGATTTGATCATTAACACGATCACCAGCGGTGAATGGAATCATTCCTGCTACGTTATCAGGTGTTAAACGTACTAAGCCATCAACTCGAATATCTTGTACTACAAAATCATCGGCTGCATATACTTGTTGTGCTACGGCCATAGCACTAACGAGTGCCAATGGCATAAATAAATGTTTGTGCTGCATGCCAGTCTTTTCCGCTGTTAATTTATTACGTATAACGTTCTTATAAACGCATAATGTCATTGAATAGAGCGAGTAGCATCATGCTACCCAGCAATACCATACCAATTTTTAATCCAACCAATTGTATTTGTTCAGAAACAGGTTTACCACGAATTAATTCAATAAAATAGTAAATTAAATGACCGCCATCAAGCATTGGAATGGGTAATAAATTCAAAATCCCCAAACTTACACTCATGAGTGCCATAAATGAAATAAAGGTTTGCCACCCCATTTCAGCACTTTGACCCGCCACTTTCGCAATGGTAATTGGACCAGATAAATTATCTAAACCCACCAAACCGCGTACCATTTTTACAATAGAGTTTAAAATCATGCCGGAAATTTGGCCCGTTTTCTCTACTGCTTTAACGCCTGCTTCAACAGGTGAATATTGAATTGTTTGTTTGTATTCTGCTGGAACAGTAACTTTACCAGGATCACTTTGAACACCAAGCAGTCCTGTTACTTTACCCATTTGGTCGCGCTTACCTTGCGGCATTACATCCAAATGTACAATTTTATTTTGTCGTAAAACTTCAATTTTAAGTAATTTTTCTGGTGATGCTTGTACAACTTGAACAACATCAAACCAATCTTTCATTTTTACGCCATCAATCGAAACAATTTGGTCACCCTTTTTCATCCCTTGACGAATCGCAGCACCATCCTCGCTCAATTGCGAAACAACAGCTGGTATAGATGGGCGATAAGGTGTAAAACCTAAAACTTCGAGTGGCGACTGAGATTGATCGCGTAAAAAACTTTGAATTGGTAAACTGAAGGTTTGTAACTGACCATTACGCTCAGCCTGAATTTGAATATTACCTGTCTCGCCGACACGATCAACAAGGGCATAATTTAAACGCTCCCAAGTCGAAACCTGTGTGCCGTCTACAGCAGTGATTTTATCACCCGCTTGCATGTGAACTGATGCAGCAGGTGTATTCGGTAGAACTTTACCAACACGTGTATTCAGTTGCTCTTGAGCGGGTAAAAATAATATCCAAAATAAAACCACTGCCAATACAAGATTGATCAGTGGACCAGCTGCAACAATCGCAATACGTTTCCATGGATGTTGGCGATTGAATGCTTTGGGTAAATCAGCTTCCGCGACATTACCTTCACGCTCATCCAACATTTTGACATAACCACCCAGTGGCAACGCTGAAAGTTGATATTGAATACCTGATTTTTTAGATGTCCATTTGATTAAAGTAGGACCAAAACCAATTGAATACACCAGGACTTTCACACCCAATTTACGTGCAACAATATAATGCCCAAACTCATGGATCGCAATAAGCGGTCCAAGTAGCAAAATTGCTGCAATGATCATAAACAAGGCATTCATGTCTTAACTTCCTGAATTCAATACTGCTTTCTCAGCAACCATTCTTGCAGTATGGTCCGCTTCTAAAATCACATCAATACTATTTGCAGCGCTATTTTCAATTTGACTTAAGGTGTGTTCAACAATTTGTGGAATGCGAGTAAAGCCAATTTGATTATTTAAAAATGCTGAGACTGCAATTTCATTTGCAGCATTAAGTACTGTTGGTGCTAAACCACCAGCTTTCATTGCTTGACGAGCCAACTTTAATGCAGGAAAACGCTGCGTATCAGGCTCTTCAAAATTAAGCTGCGAATGCAAAAATAAATCTAAAGGTGGTACATGTGTCTGAATACGCTCTGGCCATGCAAGTGCATGTGCAATCGGCGTACACATGTCAGGATTACCCATTTGTGCCAAAGTTGAACCATCTACATATTGAACCATGGAATGAATAATACTCTGCGGATGCACAACAACTGTTACAAATTGTTCTTCAACTGCAAATAAGTGACATGCTTCAATGAGTTCCAAACCTTTATTCATTAAAGTTGCGGAGTCAACCGATATTTTTTGCCCCATAGACCAGTTTGGATGTTTACACGCTTGGGCAGGTGTAACATTTTCAAG
This sequence comes from Acinetobacter sp. ANC 5054, assembly GCF_002135295.1. Lineage (GTDB taxonomy): Bacteria > Pseudomonadota > Gammaproteobacteria > Pseudomonadales > Moraxellaceae > Acinetobacter. Next base: position 93,133 of record NZ_NEGG01000003.1, read on the forward strand.
TTGTTCAAGGCTATGATGAAGAAATGGTCCACCAGATGCCGTAAGCAAAATTTGCTTAACACCCATTTTAGGCTGACCATTGCGTTCTTTTTGCAAATAGCTTTGTGGCAAACATTGAAAGATTGCATTGTGTTCAGAATCTACAGGTAACAATAGTGCATTATTTTCACGTGCAGTCTGAATCATGATGTCGCCTGACATCACCAATGCTTCTTTGTTTGCAAGAAGTACACGTTTACCTGCTTTAGCCGCAGCTAGTGTTGGAAGCAAACCTGCCGCACCAACAATCGCCGCCATAACAACATCAACTTGAGGATGTTCTGCAACTGCAATTAAGCCCGCTTCACCTTGCAGAATTTCAATATCAGCTAAATTTTCTTGAATGAGTAATTGGCGCAGCTGATCCACTTGATCTTGTGGAACTACTGCGATTTTCGGTCGAAACTGTTTGCAAATTTTTACAAGTTCTACAATTCGGCTATGCGCGGTAACAGCAAATACAGAATACTCTTCTGGGTGATTTTGCAGAATCTTTAAAGTACTTTGACCAATTGATCCTGTAACACCCAATATACAAACAGATTTTGACATCTATAAATCTACGCCAATAAGTTTCAAAACATACATACCTGCTGCAAATATAGGAGCTGCAGCAAGCAACGAGTCAATACGATCCAATACGCCACCGTGTCCAGGCAAAATACGACCTGAATCTTTAATACCAGCACGGCGTTTAATCATTGATTCAAATAGGTCGCCCAGCACTGAACTAAAAACAGTAACGACTGAAAGAATTAAAAATAATATGTGTTCAGCAATACTTAGGTCTAAGTACATGACTTCCACCACCACTACAATAATCATTGCAGTAAATAAACCACCATATAAACCTTCTACAGATTTATTTGGGCTTACATCGGCAGCAAGTTTACGCTTACCTAATTTACGACCAACAAAATAAGCACCACTGTCAGCACCCCAAACCAATAGGAACAGGTACATGAGCCACCAAGGTGAACTATCCCAGACAGCAAAAATAGCCGTAACGGCTGCTGAAACAAGGACTAAACCAATACCTTTTAAGCTAGGGTTATACCAATTATCATACTCCGGATAAGATTTCACCCAGTAAACACTGAGGATCCAAGTAAAAATTGATGCAGCCCAAAGCAACAAAGCTACGTCACTATAATGCAATGCCAATGCTGAAAGAATTGCGGTGACTAAACCATAGCCCCAAGCAAGTGGTTTAATCACATTTTTAGTATTGCGAGGCATAAGCTTAAACCACTCATAGCCAGCAACAGCTGATGCAATAATCATCAGCACAAGCATTGGATATTTAGACTCGGTTGCAAACATGCAACTCAGTACAACTGAAACTAGTACCAATGCGGTTATGATCCGCTCTAACATTTATTTATTCTCAAGTTGCTCTTGTTGAATCTGCTCTGAAGTTTTACCAAAACGACGTTCACGACCACCAAAAACTGCAAGTGCGTCATCAAATTCTTCAATGGTAAATTCTGGCCAAAGCGTTTGGGTGAAGTAGAGTTCTGCATAGGCAGCTTGCCAAAGCAAGAAATTCGACAAACGGAAATCTCCACCTGTACGAATCAACAAGTCTACTGCTGGTAAATCACTCAAACTTACGTACTGACCAAAGACATCAGCATCCACTGCTTCAAGATCGATTTTATTTGCTAAAACATCTGCTGCAATATGTTTTGCAGCTTGAGCCATATCCCACATACCACCATAACTAATCGCAATGGTGAGGGTCATGCTATCGAAATTAGCAGTCCTTTGTTCAGCTTGCAACATTAAGTCGCGTAACTGAGAAGATAGACGAGAACGATCACCAATAAAACGTAGAGAAATATTAAATTTTTCCATACGTGGCAACTGCTCATGAATGGTCTCTTCGAGAAGAGCCATGAGTAAATCAACTTCAAATTGAGGGCGATTCCAATTTTCACTTGAAAAAGCAAAAACTGTCAGTGCTTGGATGTTTTTTTTACGACAATGTTCAACGATGGGATCTAGGATGTCCTTTCCAGAACGATGCCCTTCACCTTTTTGCATTTGATTCTTTTTGGCAAAACGATTGTTGCCATCCATGATGATGGCAACATGTTTTGGAAGACGGGAAGTTTCTTCTGATGAGGTCATTAAAACTTAGACCTTCATCAATTCAGCTTCTTTTGCAGCCAGACGTTTTTCAACTTCAGCAACGAATTTATCTGTGATTTTTTGAATATCATCACCTGCACGGCGTTCATCATCTTCAGAAATTTCTTTTTCTTTCAATAATGCTTTGATATCACCTAAAACATCACGGCGGATATTACGAATCGCAACTTTTGCATTTTCAGCTTCGTTACGTGCAACTTTTTGCATGTCTTTACGTGTTTCTTCAGTCAATGCCGCCATTGGAACACGGATTGCATCAGCTGTGATTGGGTTTAAGCCCAAATCTGATTCACGAATAGCTTTATCAATTGCAGCAACCATTGAACGTTCAAAAGGTTGTACAAGTAAAGTCCGTGAGTCTTCAACACCCACGTTTGCAACTTGGTTTAATGGCACATCAGAGCCATAGTAAGGAACCATAACACCATTCAAAATTGATGGGTGCGCACGTCCAGTACGAACTTTTGCAAAACCGTGCTCTAGAGAGTCTAGAGACTTGTTCATACGTTCTTCTGCGTCTTTTTTAAGATCGTTAATCATGTGATCTTCCTTACTTAATTCGAAAAGATGTAAATTCTAAAATAGAGTGTAGTATAAAGAGCTTTATGGCTCACGTACATTAGTTCGTAACGTGAGTACCCTCTTTTTCGCCCATCACAACTGAAAGCAATGAACCAGATTTGTTCATATCAAATACTTGAAGTGGAACATTGTGGTCGCGGCACAAGCAAATTGCTGTTAAATCCATTACACCTAACTTTTCATCCAACACTTGATCGAAAGTTAATGTGTCATATTTCACAGCATCTTCAAACTTACTTGGATCTTTGTTGTAAACGCCATCCACTTTAGTCGCTTTCAAAATCAAATCTGCTTCGATTTCGATACCACGTAGGCATGCAGCTGTGTCTGTTGTAAAGAATGGGTTACCTGTACCGGCAACAAATACGCATACTTCACCACGAGTTAAATGACGGATTGCATCACGGCTTGAATAAGATTCAACCACGGCACCAATCGGTAAAGCTGACATTAGACGAGTTTTAATATTACGACGTACCAATGCATCACGTAATGCCAAACCATTCATCACAGTCGCCAACATACCCATTTGGTCACCTGTTACACGACCAACCAAACCGTCTTTTTGTAATTGGCTACCACGGTATAAGTTACCACCACCAACCACGATACCCACTTGCACACCTAAACCCACAAGGTGAGCAATCGCAAGCGACATTTGATCTAAGACTTGAGCATCGATACCCATGTCTTTATTTCCAGCAAGTGCTTCGCCAGAAAGTTTGAGTAAGATACGACTAAAGCGTGGTTTTTTAGAATCCATCATCATCAACTCCGAATTATTTAATCTCAATTATTTTTAATGAATCGTTTAAGCAGTCTTCACTGAAACTAGTTTGGCAAATAAGTCATATTCATCTGCATCTGTAATTTCAACTTCGAGTAAATCACCTGCTTTGATTAATGATTTATCAATATCTTCAACAAAAACATTACCATCAATTTCTGGTGCATCCGCATAAGAACGTGCAACAGCCACTGGGAATTCTTCTTCTAAGTCATCCACGAGTACTGTCATTTTCTGACCGATACGACTTTGCAGTTTTGCAGCTGAAATCTCTTGCTGAACTTGCATGAAGCGCTCATAACGTTCTTGTTTGATTTCTTCAGGCACATGATCTGGCAAGTCGTTTGCTGTAGCACCTTCAACAGGCGAATATGTGAAACAACCTACACGATCAAGCTTCGCTTCTTTCAACCAATCCAACAACATTTGGAAGTCTTCTTCAGTTTCGCCTGGGAAGCCCACAACAAATGTAGAACGGATCACAAGGTCTGGGCATTTTTCACGCCAAACTTTTAAACGCTCTAAAGTGTTTTCACTATGCGCAGGACGCTTCATCAACTTCAGAATTTTTGGACTAGCATGTTGAAATGGAATATCCAAATAAGGCAAGATTTTGCCCTGTGCCATTAAGTCAATGACAGCATCCACATGTGGGTATGGATAAACGTAATGTAAACGCACCCAAATACCCAATTGACCAAGTGCTTCACACATGTCAAAGAATTTGGTTTTTACAGGTTGACCATTCCAAAAATCAAGTTTGTATTTGGTGTCTACGCCATAGGCAGAAGTATCTTGTGAAATAACCAAGACTTCCTTCACCCCTGCTTTTTTCAATGCTTGCGCTTCGCTGAGCACTGAACCCACAGGACGAGAAACTAGATCACCACGCATACTTGGAATAATGCAGAATGTGCAACGATGGTTACAACCTTCTGAAATTTTCAAATATGCATAATGTTTTGGTGTTAAACGAATACCTTGCTCTGGTACTAGATCAATAAATGGATTGTGTTTGGGTGGCTCAGGCACATATTCGTGCACAGCTTCCATTACTTCTTGATATGCCGCAGCACCCGTTACTTTTAAAACGTTCGGATGCATTTGGCGAATTTTGTCTTCGTCTTTACCTAAACAGCCAGTCACGATCACGCGACCATTAGAGCTCATCGCTTCACCGATGGCGTCTAAAGACTCTTGTACTGCAGATTCAATAAAACCACAGGTATTTACAACAACTAAATCAGCACCATCATAATCTGATGCTACATCATAACCTTCAGTCTTTAACTGAGTTAAAATTCGTTCGGAATCTACCAACGCCTTAGGACAACCTAAAGAAACAAAACCGACTTTGGGGGATTTCATGAATCTGCGCTCCACTATAATCCGCGTATTGTATGTCTTTTCAGTTGATAAAAACAGGTGAAAAGCCCACTCTTTATATCACGCACCAAAATAATGCTATAAATTCATCCATATAATTTATTTTGCACCATTTTGATACATTTTCAATTTACAGTCTCTTTTGAATCCGCTATACACTCTATTCAAAGTCTTAAACGTACGCATTTATTCAAATAAGCATCAAAACTTAGCGTTTTTAATAATAGTTGGCTTGCATCTTGCATAACCTGCATCAATTCGAAACTTATTACAGTTAACTTATTGCTTTATGAAGATGCCATTGCGCCATTTTAAGACAGGAACCTTACGCTAATGGATCAGACTATGACGATTGATTACCGGCTTTTAGTGGATAATTTGACCACTGCCATTTTATTGGTCGATAGCAACCTGAATATTTTTTATTTAAATTCATCATGTGAAGCCCTTTTTGACATCAGTTTATTACGCGCATCTGGTCAACCTGTGCTGAATTTATTACATATGCCAGATGATGAATTTAATACGCATGATGCGTTAATGAATACTTTGACCACTAGTCAGCACTACACGCGTCGTGAAGCAACTATTAATGTCAATTTCAAAGATATTCATGTGGACTATACCGTTTCACAGCTTAACTCTGGCAAGCCCTATCACCCGCTGCTGATTATTGAGTTAAATCAGATTGATCGGATGTTGAAAATATCCAAAGAAGAAAACCTGATTCAACAGCATCAGGTTGCGCGTCAATTGATTCGAGGCGTGGCACATGAAATTAAAAATCCGCTTGGCGGAATTCGTGGTGCAACACAACTTTTAGCACGCAGTTTAAACGACCCGAAATATAGTGAATTTACCGACATTATTATCAGTGAGGTCGATCGCTTAAGAAATCTTGCAGATACCATGCTCGGTTCACGTCAACTACCAAGCTATGAACCAGTCAATGTGCATGAACCACTTGAACGTGTTCGCGCCCTAATCGTCAATCAAACCAAAAAGAAAATCAAAATTACCCGCGATTATGATTTGTCTTTACCAGATGTATTGGCGGATCGAGATCAACTCATTCAAGTCATGCTCAATATTAGTGTCAATGCTGTCCAAGCCATGACTGAAAACAAAGATTTTTTTGTCGACCATCAACCTGAACTTACCCTCAGAACGCGCATTCAACGGCTTGTTACGATTAATGGTGTTTTAAAACGCTCTGCGGTCCGTGTTGATATTGAAGACAATGGACCGGGTGTTCCACAAGATATTTTAGAATCGGTTTTTTATCCCTTAGTGACAGGCCGCGCCAAAGGCACCGGACTTGGGTTAAGCATTGCACAAAATATCATGCATCAACATAACGGAATGATTGAATGTCAATCAGTGCCGGGAAAAACAATATTTAGCTTATATTTACCTTGGGAGTCAGATCATGTCGCGTAATAAGATTTGGGTCATTGATGATGACCGTGCCATGCGTTGGGTGTTAGAAAAAACCTTTAAGGAAGAAGGGTTTGATGTTACCAGTTTTGAAGAAGCTCAATCGGCTTTAGATCAATTAAGTGTGGATGCCCCTGATGTTATTTTAACTGACATTCGCATGCCCGGCATTGATGGTCTAACTTTCCTAGGGAAAGTAAAAGGCAATTACCCCGATCTACCTGTCATAATAATGACAGCACATTCAGACCTTGAGTCTGCGGTATCAAGTTATCAAACAGGTGCGTTTGAGTATCTACCAAAACCTTTTGATATTGATGAAGCATTGGCTTTAGTCAATCGTGCCATTTTGCATATTGCCAAGTTACAGCAACAAGAGTCTGCAAAAACAGTTCAGCCAATTCAGTCTACCGAAATTATTGGTGAATCTCCTGCTATGCAGGAAGTTTTCCGTGCAATTGGGCGTTTGTCACAGTCGCATATTACTGTACTGATTAATGGTGAATCTGGTACGGGTAAAGAGTTGGTTGCTCATGCATTGCATAAGCATTCACCACGTGGCAACAAACCTTTTATTGCACTCAATATGGCTGCAATCCCGAAAGACTTAATCGAAACTGAATTATTCGGGCATGAAAAAGGTGCGTTCACAGGGGCAAATACACAGCGTCAAGGTCGTTTTGAACAAGCCAATGGCGGTACATTATTCCTAGACGAAATTGGTGATATGCCATTTGAAACGCAAACGCGTTTACTCCGTGTTTTGGCTGATGGTGAATTTTACCGCGTCGGTGGTCACATCCCAGTTAAAGTTGATGTGCGTATTGTGGCTGCAACCCACCAAGATCTTGAAAAGTTAGTACATGAAGGTCGTTTCCGCGAAGACTTATACCACCGTCTAAACGTGATTCGTATTCATATTCCTAAGCTTGCACACCGTAGCGAAGATATTCCAATGCTTGCGCAGCATTTCTTGGCGAGTGCAGGTAAAGAACTAGGTGTAAGTCCAAAAATTCTGCGCCCTGAAACGCAAGAATATATGCAGAAACTCCCTTGGCAAGGTAACGTGCGTCAGCTCGAAAATACTTGCCGATGGCTCACCGTGATGATTACAGGTCGTGAAGTTTATCCTGAAGACTTACCATCAGAATTAAAACAAATACCTATTCAAGGCAGTGATGGCACTCCAACCAATCAAGGCATCGACCGAATTGGTGTACATCATTGGGATGAGTTACTTGGTCAATGGGCTATACAAAAGTTGAAAAATGGCGAAATGAAAATTCTCGACATTGCGACACCAATGTTTGAACGCACATTAATCAATGCTGCATTACAGCAAACACGTGGTCGTAAACGCCATGCAGCTGAACTTCTTGGCTGGGGTCGTAACACACTTACACGCAAGCTCAAAGAACTTGGTATGGACAGTGCTGAAGATGATGTAGAAGAAGAAGTTGAAAGTTAATTTTTAACTTTTAACTGCAATAGAACAAAAAAAGCCAGTCACACGACTGGCTTTTTTTATGTTTTGAGTTTTGATGCGAAAATTTCAGATCTTTAAATAATTATTTTCAAACAGTAAAACCAACATATCGCGAATAACCTTCTGCGCCTAAGTCAGATTGATAAATCAAAAACTCTGGATATGTCGAAGCCGTAATTTCAGTAAACATGTGATAAAGGTCATCATTGGCATGCAACTCATCGACAGTATGTTGCATTGTTTGTTCAAATTCATCGGTGATGTATTCAAAACCAATATCCATCGCAATAAATAAAACATGCTCACATGGTTGAACATACTGCTCTTCTGACCAATCGATTACGTGCTGCTGGCAGTGTGGACATTGAATGTTATCTGATGGAGAAATATCGAGTTCAATAAGTTGATAAGACATAAAAACAGAACTTTTTGGGTATTTCCCTCATTCTATCAAATGTTCTGAAATCAATATAAAAATTTCTACCATGAAAAAAGGAGCCGCAGCTCCTTTTTTCATATTTTAAAAATTTACTTCTTTTGTGCAGATTTATAAGCGGATAGCGCTGCTACAGCAACAGCTGACAATACAATCCCCGGTGCACTTGCGATTAAGATACCTGTTGTACCTAAACCGAGTGCTAAAATCTTACCAGTCAATAATGGCCCAGTCATTGCACCAAGACGACCCCATGAAATTGCACTTCCCACACCAGTAACTTTACCAGCTGGAGAATAAAAGATTGGGGAAATACCGTACAGAATAGATTGACCTCCTGTAGAGAAAATACCACCCATTACACCTGCCGCAATAAGCAGTGGAATTGAACTTGTTGTGAACAATACAAATAGTGCAACAAATAGACCTGTGTAAATAATTACTGCCATTTGCCAAAGTTTTAGGCGATCAAGTAGATAACCCAGACCCAAAGTACCAATGACTGCGCCCACTTGGAATACCAGCATGATCATAAATGCTTGCTGTTTCTCCAAACCTTGCTCCATCAGCAAGTTTGGTAACCAGCTAATCAAGATGTAGTTCACCATAAGGGTAAAGAAAAAACTTAACCAAAGTGGCAAAGTATACTTATAGCGTTGCTCAGCAAATAAAATTTGCCCCATACCCGGCACAGCTTCAGTTGTTTCAGCTTGAACTTTTTCCTTACGTTTATCTTTTAAAATAAATGCCATAAACGGAAGCAGTACTAGTGGCGTTAAACCACCAATTAAGAACAAGGTATGCCATGAAATGTCTTTAAACAATATGCCCAAGCCAGCAACAAAGATAGCGCCAACAGGTAAACCACAGTACATCAAACTGTTTAAACGACCTCGATTCGCTTCTGTTGCTTCATCACCCACAACCGAAATCATGGTTGGCATTGCAGCCCCCAGGCCCAACCCAGTAAAGAAACGTGCGGTATATAAAACTTCAATACTTGGTGCAAGTGCCGTAATCGACATAAACACACCAAAGATAAAAATAGACAACATGAGGACTTTTTTCTGTCCTAAGTAGTCTGCTATTCGTCCACCAAAAAATGCACCAAATAGCATCCCAAATACGCCAAGGCTAAATACATAGCCCATTTGGACTTGGTCTAAGGAAAATGTGGCTGCAATTCCTTTCGCAGCAATACCGGGTGCTTGTAGGTCAAAGCCTTCAAAAAATGCCACCCAGAAACACAAAAATACCGTTAGAAATTTTTGCATTTTTCCCGATTCTTGATTTGCCATAATCGAACTCCATTCATTGAGCGCAAATGCGGTTTTCCGCCATGGTTGAAGTGTCTTCTTTATCGCGTTAAATAAATACCACTACAATAGTAGGAATTAAGCTTAGCAATATGACTTAATTAAGACTTAAAACTTTGTATAACAATACATTCCACATCTTAATTATTTATTTTTTGTTTATATTTCAATGATTTAATTTTTCGAAATATTTTAATGATCAAACCATAGCTAGAAATGATTATTTAAATAGTTTTAGACAAAATGCGAAGTTGATTTCGATATAAATATTATGTTTTATAATTTCAATATCCATTACAATCAAAGGAATACTTACCAATAAATATTAACAATGAGCTTTACAGTACAAGAAGTCGCACAGCTTTTAAAACAATCTAAGGAAAATAAAAAGCCTTATGTCTTTTTCACAGGTGCAGGTTGTTCAGTCAAAGCAGATGTACCTTCTGCGACTGGTTTAATTCAAGAGATTCATGAAAAGTTTCCATTACAAGTTAAAAATATTAACCATGAAAAAGACAAATATAACTATGGTAAATATATGTCTGCACTCGACAAAGATGAACGCAGACGCTTACTCAAACCACATATCATTTATAACAAAAAGATAAATTGGGCACATATTGCTTTAGCTTGCCTGATGCAAGCTGGCTATATTCAGCGAGTTTTGACCTTTAATTTTGATAGTATTCTTTCTCGTGCATGCAATATGCTCGGTTTACACCCCTCAATTTATGATTTTGCTACAGCCAATCCCCATTTGTATCACCTGATTAATGACCCTTCTATTGTTCATTTACATGGTCAAGGGACTGGTTTTGTACAGCTAAATACAGAAGACGAAACCGAAAAACATACTGAAAAATTAGGTGAATTCGTTGCAGCAACATTAAATACAAACCCAAGCCTATTTATTGGATATAGTGGTAATGCTGATGCTTTCTTCCCACTACTGGAGGAAAAATATTCTGAACAGCATCGATTAATTTGGACTGGTACAAAAAGCACAATCGATGGATTAGAATCAGATTCCGTTAAAAAATTTTTAAAGAAAAATAACAATCTAACCCATTACATAGGAGATACTTTTGCCGATGACTTCTTAATTCAACTAGCAAAAGAGCTTGATTGTTTCCCACCTGAATTATTTTCTAATCCTTACAAGTTTTTAAATCAGCAACTTGAAACTGTGCAACCATATCCTCTCGGTGACGGATTAGATATTTTGGAAAACTTAACCACATACTTAATTGAACAATCCGAAAAATCATTAACAACAACCCTATATACAGCATTTATTCATAAATATTCCAATAAAGAGTCAATAAATGGATTGAATGAACATGAAATTGATCAAGTCATGTGGGCTTATGATCAACAAGCAAGAATTTATTTGGAAGAAAAAAAGCATATAGAATGTCAAAACTTGTATATTCAAGCTCTATCTATGTGTGAAAGCCATGTTGGATGTATTAATAATTATGGTGTGTCTCTCTGTCACATTGCTAGAATAAATAATGATATAGATATGTTTGTCCTATCGGTCAAACAGTTTGAAAAGTCGTTATCTATCAACTCAAAGTATGTAAATAGTTTAATAGGTTACGCACATTCCATTATTGAGATAGCTGTAATAAAAAATGATGAAGCTTTATCTCAGAAGTGTTTCGACACTTACGATCAAGTACTAAATTTAATGTCAAACAATCCAGATCATTATGCTAATTATGGAGCCTGCGTACTTCTATTTGCTATTCAAAAACAAGATGAAGGTTTATTTCATAAAGCAGTAAATCTTATTGAGCAGGCTTATAAACTTCAACCTGAAAATTTTGAACATCTTAACAATTACAATGGAGCTATTTTAAGTCTTGCTTATTTGAAAAACGATAAAAATTTATTCGATATAGCATTTACATCAATCAACAATGCTTTAGAAATAAATCCCGAAAGAACCTATAATTTAGTATGTTATTATTCGATAACCAGCCAAAATGATTTAGCTAAAGATAATTTATTTAAGGCTCTGAGTTATAATACGCTCCCAAATCTTGACCATTTAAATACAGATAAAGAACTAGATAACATCCGAAATGAACCATGGTTCATTGAACTCTTAGAGCGCTTAAAAGAAAAAGAAGATAATAAAGTAGCATAAATAAAAAACCCGCTAAGTAGCGGGTTTTCTTTTAGCTTAAAATCTTATGCAGATTTTTTCGCTTGGTTATTCTTACGTATTGTAATCATCACCAATTGAACTGCGGCAGGTGTTACACCCGGAATACGGCTAGCTTGTGCCAATGTTTCAGGACGAACATCTTTCAATTTCAGTGTAATTTCACGAGAAAGACCAGAAACCACATCATAATTAAAGTCTTCTGGAATACGTGTGTCTTCCAAACGTTTCATTTGCGCAACGTCTTCTTGCTGACGGTTAATATAACCTGCATATTTCACAGCAATTTCAATTTGCTCACCAACAAAGGCTGAAACTTCTGAACCAGTCAATTCAGCAATTTGCGAGAAGTTGATATTTGGACGTTTTAACAAATCAATCGCATTGGTTTCTTTAGACAGATCATCACCTGTCATTTCAACGAATTTTTTGCCTAATGGATTGTTTGGAGCAGCCCATAGATGCTGTAAACGGCCTTTTTCAGTTTCTACAGCTTCCATTTTTTGGCAGAACGAATCCCAACGCGCATCATCCACCAGACCCATTTCACGGCCAATAGCAGTTAAACGCTGATCTGCATTGTCTTCACGCAACATCAAACGGTATTCCGCACGTGAGGTAAACATACGGTACGGTTCTTTAGTACCCAAAGTAATCAGGTCGTCAACCAATACACCCATGTATGCTTCATCACGCTTAGGTGTCCATTGTTCTTGATCCCACGCACGGCGCGCAGCGTTCAAGCCTGCAAGCAAGCCTTGCGCACCCGCTTCTTCATAACCTGTTGTACCGTTAATTTGACCTGCAAAATACAAGTTATTAATCGATTTGGTTTCTAAAGAGAATTTCAAAGATTGCGGGTTGAAATAATCGTACTCAATTGCATAGCCTGGACGCAAAATGTGCGCATTTTCCATACCACGGATTGAGCGAACCAATTCAAACTGCACATCAAATGGCAATGAAGTTGAAATACCATTTGGATAAAGCTCATGTGTATCCAAACCTTCTGGCTCTAGGAATACTTGATGCGAATCTTTATCTGCAAATTTATGAATTTTGTCTTCAATTGATGGGCAGTAGCGTGGACCAACACCTTCAATCACACCTGTATACATTGGTGAACGGTCTAAACCACCACGAATGATGTCGTGGGTACGTTCATTGGTATGGGTAATGTAGCAGTTGATTTGCTCAGGATGCATAGACGCATCACCCATGAATGACATCGTCGGAGACGGGAAATCACCCGGCTGTGGCGTCATTACAGAGAAATCTACAGAACGTGCGTCAATACGTGGTGGTGTACCTGTTTTTAAACGACCTACAGGCAAGTTCAATTCACGTAGGCGCGCAGCTAACGAAATTGAAGGAGGATCACCAGCACGACCACCTGAAGCATTATTTAGACCAATGTGAATCACGCCGCCTAGGAATGTACCCGTTGTCAGTACAACTGTTTTCGCATCAAAGCGAATACCCATTTGGGTGACTACGCCTTTAACAGTATCGCCTTCAACAATAAGGTCATCAGCGGCTTGTTGGAAAATATCCAAATTTGCTTGATTTTCTAAAGTATGACGAATCGCAGCTTTAAAACGCACACGGTCAGCTTGCGCACGAGTCGCGCGTACTGCTGCACCTTTACGTGAATTTAAAATACGGAATTGAATACCGCCTTTATCGGCAGCCAATGCCATTGCACCGCCCAAAGCATCAATTTCACGTACTAAATGTGATTTACCAATACCACCAATGGCTGGGTTACAGCTCATCTGCCCTAAAGTCTCAATATTATGAGTTAAGAGTAAAGTCTGTCGACCCATACGTGCCGCAGCAAGCGCTGCTTCTGTACCCGCGTGACCGCCGCCGATAACAATGACATCGTAAACTTTAGGATAATGCATAGTGGTAAAGGAGATTAAAAAAGGATGACGAAAGATTATAGCAAAATTTCATCGATAAGTTGACTGATTCAGTCTAATTTATCGTATTTAGGCGTTCAGAAAATCGTTCTTTTCCTTTATACACATACATAATTTGCATATTCGTCATAAAACTATACATATCTACCGCAAAAGTTACCTGATCATTGTTGTTTTATTTTGGCTATTTTTTATGCTGTTAGAGATCCCATGAGAATCATAAGGACTAAAAGCATGAATAAGAATATTTTGCTCTCCACGGTTTTATGCGGTTTATGTTTATCCCCACTAGCAGCATCAGCAAATGACAAAGTTGAAAAAGTCTATGATGCCCAACGCTATCAACAAGTGTGTAAAGGTAAGACTCAAGGTGCTCAAGTTAGCTTTGCTTACCGCGGAATTATCTGGAATGGTACATGTGAACCACAATTCTTTGCTTCTTCTAAAAATGTAAATATTCATGGTGAAGAAACAGAACTTCTAAGCACATGTAGCGCAGATGCAAAAGCAACCATGGCTACAATTAATGGACAAGAAGTTAAAGGTAAATGTGCGCTTGGATTCACGCCTCCGCGCCCTAAATAATCTTGTTAGCAAGGTAAATATCGACTGTTTAACAGATCAAACTTAAAGCGGGTAAAACGTCGTTTTTTTACCCGCTTTATTTATTGCTTATTTGTAAAACTCAGCTACACTCAAAAAGACTATAAAGATAAAAATATCAGGAAATTCCATGGATTCGGGATTATTTGCATTTTTTCTGCCAATTGCATTGGCAATTATGATGATGGGGCTTGGGCTCGAACTTTCAATCAAAGATTTCTTACGTGTGGGACGTTATCCTAAAGTAATTTTTATTGCACTTTTTACTCAGCTTATTTTATTAACTGGCATCGCATTTGTTCTATGCATTTTACTTGAGTTACCCCCACTACTTTCTGTTGGCTTAATGCTACTAGCAGCCTCACCAGGCGGGCCTACTGCCAACTTATTTAGTTATATTTATAAAGGTGATGTTGCACTCAACATTACTTTAACAGCGATAAATTCTGTTATTTCCTGCTTTACCCTGCCTTTTATTGTCAATCTATCCATTTTATATTTTTTAGGGGAAAGCACTGCAATTGGTATGCCGATCGAGAAGATCACCCATGTATTTTTAATTATCTTTATTCCAGTGTGTTTAGGAATGTTGGTACGAAACTCTTTACCCACCTTTGCTTATAAATTTAATAAGCCAATGCGCATGCTGTCCATTTTTTTATTAACGCTGATTTTTCTCGTTGCCGTGGTGCGGGAACAAAGCAACATTATTACTTACTTTGCCAGTGTTGGTATTGCCACTTGTCTATTCTGTTTCAGTGGGCTGTTTTTGGGATATTTAATTCCTCATCTGGCACGTATTCCAGAAAAACAAGCGCGAGCATGCACCTTTGAAATTGGTATTCATAATACCAGTATTGCCTTAACCATTGCATTGAGTGTACTTGAAAGCACCACAATCGCCATACCTGCTGGCGTCTATTCTATTTTCATGTATTTTCTGGCGACCTTATTTGGTTTCATTTTAACCCGTCGTGGGAGCCACCTGATTCAAAAACGCAACCCCGAAGCTACACATTAATTTTTATAAAAATCGCTCGCCATATGGATAGTGGTGGGAATCCTTTAAACATGCTCAAGGAGAACATTCAATATGGATTCTGGAATTATTACAGTTCTTTTACCGCTGGCCCTCGCCTTTATTATGATTGGGCTTGGGCTTGAACTTAGCCCGAAGGATTTTGCCCGTGTCAGCAAACACCCCAAAGCAGTGCTGATTGCTTTATTCTGTCAATTGATTCTTTTGGTCGGGATAGCATTCATTCTATGTAAACTTCTAGCTTTACCACCATTACTCGCTGTAGGACTTATGCTGCTGGCTGCTTCACCAGGCGGAAGTACAGCTAACCTGTTTAGCTATTTATTTAAAGGCGATTTGGCGTTAAACATTACCTTAACTGCGATTAACTCAGTAATTGCCGCCATTACCCTACCGTTAATTGTCAATTTCTCTATTCAACACTTCATGCAAGAAGGTCAGCAAATTAGCCTACAGTTTGGGAAAATTCTGCAAGTATTCGGCATTATTATTATTCCTGTCTGTATTGGCATGTTACTTCGCCATTACGCACCCAAACTCACAGAAAAACTCCATAAACCTTTACGCATCTTTGCCGTCGTCTTTCTCGTATTAATTATTATTGGTGCGATTTATAGTGAGCGAAATAACATTGCGACCTATTTGGGCCAAGTTGGCTTAGCAACTGTACTGTTCTGTATTTTGAGTCTATGTATTGGTTATTTTGTACCACGACTATTCGGTATTAATAGTGCACAAGCCCGTGCATGCGCTTTTGAAATTGGCATTCACAATAGTACGCTTGCGATGACTATTGCCCTAACCGTTATGGCAAGCTCAGCTGTAGCAATGCCTGCCGCAGTTTATTCACTCTTTATGTATATCTTTGCTGCAATATTTGGTTTCTTAATTACCCGTTTTGCGCCATTGCCTACTCAAATCGAAGAGCAGGCATAAAGGAATAGAAGATATAACCAATAAAAGGATGCCATGCGCATCCTTTTATTTTAGGAAAATACATATTTTCTCGCTGCAACTTGCTTAGTTCCGTTACAATAGCTTTTTATAAAACAATTTTAGGTTATATCCGTGAAGTGGTTACAAATTCATATTACTGTTGAGAAAGCTCAAGTTGATTACACAGAAACATTGCTCAGTTCATTGGGTGCAGTGAGTGTAACGCTAGATGATGCAGAGAATCAGGATTTACTTGAACCACTTCCAGGCGAAACTCCACTTTGGAATAAAGTGATTGTTACCGGTATTTATGCTCAAGAAGACGATGAAGAAATCGATGTTGCTG
Source organism: Acinetobacter sp. ANC 5054 (assembly GCF_002135295.1). Classification (GTDB taxonomy): domain Bacteria; phylum Pseudomonadota; class Gammaproteobacteria; order Pseudomonadales; family Moraxellaceae; genus Acinetobacter. Next base: position 109,778 of record NZ_NEGG01000003.1, read on the forward strand.
CTTTAGAGACATTTATTAAAGCACAATTGCCTGAGGCACCTATGCGCAGCGAATTCATTGAAGATCAAGAGTGGGAACGTACTTGGATGGATGCCTATGAGCCTATCCAAATTGGTGAAAAATACTGGATCGTACCTGAATGGATGGAAGCACCTGAAGCAGACGCCGTAAATATCAAGCTTGATCCAGGTCTTGCTTTTGGTACAGGTAACCATGCCTCTACTTTCCTTTGCTTACAATGGCTAGGTAAAGTCGACCTTAAAGATAAAATCGTGATCGATTACGGTTGTGGTTCAGGTATTTTAGGTGTAGCTGCACTGCTTTTGGGTGCGAAAAAAGTCTATGCGACGGATATTGACCCACAAGCAGTTTTAGCAACTCAACAGAATGCTGAACTAAATGGCGTACTTGAGAACTTATATGTCGGCCTACCTGAAGAGTTCAATACTGAGCTTGCAGGTCAAAAAGCCGATGTGTTTGTTGCAAATATTCTTGCTGGCCCATTAATGGCGTTAGCGGCAGATTTCTCAACTTTAATTAAATCTGAGGGAGAGTTCGCACTCGCAGGTGTAATTGAAGAGCAAGTTTCTGATGTTTCTAGTGTTTATTCTGAATTTTTTGATATATTAGACGTAGAAAAACGTGACGAAACCTGGTGCCGAATTTCCGGAAAACGCCAGAAGTATTAAAATCTAAAATGTGTACTTATGAGCGACAAACTAACTAACTGCCCGACTTGTTCTTCAACTTATAAAGTAACTGTTCCGCAGCTTACTGTCGCTCAGGGTATGGTCTGTTGCCCAAAGTGCTCAACATCTTTTAATGCGCTATCTCATTTGGTTGTAGAAAAAGCCTTGTCTTTTTCTACTCCGAACACACAAGATGCAGAAAAAAAACAGCCTGCAACCATTCACGTGAATGAATTTAATATTCAACAACCGATTAGCAACAGCGATACTGAAGAAGCAACTCATCCTTTATTGAAGCTGTTTGATCAAAAAGTTGAAAACTCAAATATTGATTTAAGAACCTATTTAAATAACTTAAATTATTTCAGCACAGAACCCATTGGCAACCTTCCAGCTGTAAATTGGGCAGAACAAGCCGAAAAAGAAAAAAAACGCAGCACCTTAAATTATTTAATGTGGATTTCAGTTAACTTCCTATTATTTGGTGCATTGATTTTCCAATTTTTCTGGTTTAACCCACAGTACTTAAAAAGTAGCCCTGTCATGGGTGCTGCCTTCACTAAAGTCTGTGATGTGTTTAATTGTTCTCGACTTGAAGAACACTACAGTCTAATTAGCACTAAAAAAGTCAAAGCGCGCAGCACCGGAAAGAAAGAAACCAAATTTAGTGGTGAGATGATCAATCACCATGATCGTAGTCTTGCACTACCTTTATTAAAGGTTTCATTAAAAGAAAATGGTACTGAAATTGCGACTTACCAATTACAACCAGAAGAATATTTAGATAAAACACTAAATGGCATTCAGCGAATTCCAAAAAGTAGTCCATTCAAATTTGAATTTGTCCTCCCAATTGACCGTAAAAGCTTCGATAATTATTCAATAGAATTGATTCGCCCTTAATATTGGAAAAAACTATTAAAAAATGTAAAAAAACCTAAAAAAAATGCAGTTTTCTTGCTCACTTTTGCTTAGACAATGGTATGATACGCGCCACGAAAGCTTTGTGCTGCAAACTCCTCGCTGATTTTTCACAACAAATAAAATCCCAACCGTACGCTTTATAACTTATCGCGTATCGAGTAGATTTTTTGTTTGTTTTTTAGGCTGTAACAAATATTAATTTATTGTTACGCTTATTTTTCGATCAATTTAGCGAGTTGTGTCAAGCTACAAGTAATGTACAAGTTTTAGAACTCCGGATTAGGAACTAAAACGGAGTTCATTAAAGTTTATAGACCACTTTTAACAAATCACTTTACCCAAGTGATATTTGATTTTTCGGATTAATTCGCATGAATAGCAAATCTCCTATTTTTACTGCACAATCTGATGTCGCTCTTCGTATTCACGTAGATCGCGCAGTTCGCCATTACTTTGCACAATTGCAAGGCGAGCAACCATCTCAGGTATACGACATGGTGCTGGCGGAAATGGAGAAGCCTCTTCTATCTGTAGTTCTTGAATATACGCGTGGTAATCAGACACGCGCTGCTGAGATTCTCGGCTTAAACCGCGGGACTTTACGTAAAAAGTTAAAAGCTCACGGTTTAATGAGTGAATAAATGATAAAATGCTTGCGGCTTCCGCGGGCATTTTTTTTGACCCGAATTTAGCTATTTCTGTTTTATTTGTACTTGAAAACTGTGACGAAGATCATGACTATTAAACGCGCTTTAATCTCTGTGTCTGACAAGACTGGTATTGTTGAATTTGCACAAGAACTTGCTGCTCTAGGGGTAGAAATTTTATCTACTGGCGGTACATACAAATTGTTGAAAGACAATAATGTTGCCGTAGTTGAAGTTTCGGAGCATACAGGTTTCCCAGAGATGATGGACGGCCGTGTAAAAACGCTACATCCGAAAATCCATGGTGGTATCTTAGCTCGCCGCGGTCTAGACGAAGCTGTGATGGCAGAACACAACATCGATGCTATTGATTTAGTTGTTGTAAACCTCTATCCATTTGCTGCAACTGTATCGAAACCAAACTGTTCACTTGCAGATGCGATTGAAAATATCGACATCGGCGGTCCAACAATGGTTCGTGCTGCTGCGAAAAACCATGCATCTGTAGGTATCGTAGTAAATGCTGCTGACTATGCAACTGTAGTTGCTGAGCTTAAAGCTGAAGGCGCTTTATCTTATGCAACACGTTTTGACTTAGCTGTTAAAGCATTTGAACATACTGCACAGTATGACGGCATGATCGCATCTTACTTAGGCGCTCGCGTAGGTAAGGAAGAAGGTCAAGCTGACAAATTTGCACGTACCTTCAATACTCAATTGAACAAAGTTCAAGATCTTCGTTATGGTGAAAACCCGCATCAATCTGCTGCATTCTATGTAGAAGACACTGCGACTGAAGCTTCAGTTTCAACTGCGAAACAGCTTCAAGGTAAAGAATTATCTTATAACAATATTGCAGATACAGATGCAGCACTTGAATGTGTTAAATCATTCGCTAAGCCTGCATGTGTAATCGTAAAACACGCGAACCCATGTGGCGTTGCAGTTTCCCTAGACGGCATTCAAGCGGCTTATGACCTTGCTTATGCAACTGACCCTGAATCTGCATTCGGTGGCATCATTGCATTTAACCGTGAATTAGACGTTGCAACTGCGCAAGCCATTGTTGACCGTCAGTTCGTTGAAGTGATTATTGCACCAAGCATTGCTGAAGGCGTACTTGAAGTAACTGGCGCGAAGAAAAACGTACGTGTATTAGTATGCGGCGAACTTCCAGCGATTACTGAACGTAAAGCACAGCTTGACTACAAACGTGTAAACGGCGGCTTATTGGTTCAAGATCAAGACTTAGGTATGATCACTAAAGATGACCTTAAAGTTGTGACTAAACGCGCTCCAACTGAAGCAGAAATTGATGACTTAATCTTTGCTTGGAAAGTTGCGAAATACGTTAAATCTAATGCAATTGTTTATGCAAAGGGCCGTCAAACGATTGGTGTTGGCGCAGGTCAAATGAGCCGCGTAAACTCAGCACGTATTGCAGCAATTAAAGCTGAACATGCTGGACTCGTGGTTGAAGGCGCTGTAATGGCATCTGACGCATTCTTCCCATTCCGTGATGGTATTGATAACGCTGCGAAAGCAGGAATCAAATGCATTATCCAACCGGGTGGTTCTATGCGTGATGAAGAAACAATTGCTGCTGCTGATGAAGCTGGTATTGCAATGGTCTTCACTGGCATGCGTCATTTCCGTCATTAATTGATTAAAAGTCGTATTTATTAATCCCCCTAAATCCCCCTTTGTAAAAAGGGGGACTTTTCACGTAAGAAACCTTGATTTTCAAGCGTGATCCCCTCCCTTTTTTAAAGGGAGGTCGGGAGGGATTTTATTCTTTTGAGGGATTTTTAGATGAATATTTTAGTTTTGGGTAATGGCGGTCGTGAACATGCACTAGCATGGAAAATCGCACAAGATGACAAAGTCACAAAAGTATTTGTAGCACCGGGTAATGCAGGTTCTGCAACAGAAAATAAATGCGAAAATGTTGCGCTTAATATTTTAGACAATGCCGCGATTATCGACTTTGCAAAAAATAATGCAGTTGATTTGATCGTGGTTGGTCCAGAAGCACCTCTAGTCAATGGTGTAGTCGATGCTTGTCGCGAAGCTGGCGTGAAAATTTGGGGTCCGACCCAATTTGCTGCACAGCTTGAAGGCTCAAAAGCATTTGCTAAGCACTTCCTTAAACGCCATAACATCCCTACTGCTTTCTATGATGTATTTACAGAAGTAGATGCAGCCAAAGCATTTGTAGAGAAAAATGGCGCGCCAATCGTAATTAAAGCTGACGGTCTTGCTGCGGGTAAAGGCGTTATTGTTGCGATGACCAATCAAGAAGCATTTGATGCGATTGATGACATGCTGGCTGGCAACAAATTTGGTGATGCTGGTTCACGTGTTGTGATTGAAGAATTCCTTGCTGGTGAAGAAGCGTCTTTCATTTGCATGATTGATGGCGACAACATTTTGCCAATGGCAACCTCTCAAGATCACAAACGTATTTTTGAAGGCGACCAAGGTCCAAACACTGGCGGTATGGGTGCATACTCTCCTGCACCTGTAGTGACCGCTGACGTATTTGAAAAAACCATGAATGAAGTGATGCGTCCTACCGTTGAAGGTATGAAAAAAGACGGTCATGTTTATACAGGTTTCTTATACGCAGGTTTGATGATTGATGAACAAGGTCAACCTAAAGTGATCGAGTTTAACTGTCGTTTTGGCGACCCCGAAACTCAACCGATCATGATGCGTTTAAAATCATCATTAGTTGAATTAGTTGAAGCTGGTATTGCTGGTAACTTACCTGCGGAAGCAGATTGGGATGAGCGCAAGACAGTAGGTATCGTACTTGCATCTAAGGGCTACCCAGAAACGTCTAGCAATGGTGATGTAATTTCAGGTTTAGACACTGAAATGGCTGATGCTAAAGTTTTCCATGCTGGTACTAAAGCACTTGAGAATGGTGACATTGTGACTGCTGGCGGTCGTGTACTTTGCGTTACTGCACTGGGTAATACCATTGGTGAAGCACAAGCGAAAGCTTTAGAGCTTTGCCAAAAAGTGACTTTCGACGGCGTTCAATATCGTAAAGATATTGGCTACCGCGCAATTGCTCGTGAAAATGCTTAATTTAAATTAAGTTCTAAAAACCCACTTCGGTGGGTTTTTTTATGCCAAAATGAAATCAATGGTATTATTTAAAAATACAAAAGATGAATGATGAGGAAAAATTTCGTCTAAAACTCAAATTGATTGTAGAATTATGCACAGCAAAAGACATTCAAGATTGGGCTGAAGCTACGATCTCAAAAGACATCCATAACGAGTTTGCACTTAATCTCTGTTTTATGGAATCGGCAGATAAAATTGAGAAATATTTTATTGAACTTAATCCCCAATTATTAAATATCAATACAGGAAATATCGCTTTTTCCATCTTAGAAGAATATGTCCAAAAGAAGTTGCCTATAACTTTTGATCATCAATATGAATACCATCTTCACAATTTAATTTTTCTTTCAGAATATCTCCATGATGTAGGTAATTACATACAAGAAGGCTCTTTATACTCCCATATCATTATTTATGATGATTTAATCCAATGTAAAACCAATAACGAGTCAATTCAGCACATATATTTAGAACTTTGTACCTTCCTCAACAGTTGGGTTATTTCAGCGTCAAATATTATCCAACAAAATGATATAAGCAATTAATACTGAAACATTATTTTATGACACAGACTATTAGAACCCCTCGCCTTATCCTCCGCCAATGGCAAGACTCTGACACTGCACCTTTTATCCAAATGTGCACAGATGGCGATGTCATGCGCTACTTCCTTAAAAAGCTCAATGCTGAGGAAACCACTGCATTTCTGCAACGCTTAAAAGATGCAATCGAAACCCGCGGTTGGGGTTTATACGCCGTTGATCTAAAAGCCACAGGCGAATTTATTGGCTTTATTGGTTTACACATCCATCCACCTGAGTTTGAAATCGCAGATGCTCCCGAAATTGGTTGGCGCTTACTGCCTCAATATTGGCATCAAGGTTATGCCACAGAAGGTGCAAAAGCTGTTCTTAAACATGCTTTCCGCAATTTAAGATTAGACAGAGTCATTTCATTTACAGCGTGTTTAAATAAACCCTCTGAACACGTGATGCAAAAAATTGGTATGCAAAAAGTCTGTGAGTTTAATCACCCGCTTGTACCTTCAAATCACCCCTTAAATAAACACGTCCTGTATGAAATACAGCGTAGTGACTATCTACATATCCCTTTTTGCTGATGCAAAGTATTCCATGCAGGTGAAAGTACTTGTGAATAGTACTATCATCACCGCTTGTAATCATGTGCTTTGCAGAAGTATAAGCAAAAGCATTGGAGCTTTGCCAAAAGTGGTTTTTATGGTGCTGAATACCCTAAAGCTATAGGTTAACGCTCAATTGCACATCAAATTACTTAATTTTATCTCATTACATGAGATAGCTACCAATTAAAAAGACTCGCTAGATGCGAGTTTTTATTCAAAATGACAAACATAATCCACAACATCTTTAGCATGTATTTTAAAAACACATCCTTCCTTCACCGAAAAAGATTCGCCAGTACTAAACATTTGATATTCAGGCTAATCCGCAATTTGTACCAAACATTGACCCGATATAATTTCCAAACGTTCATTCACATGTGCTTCAAAAACCAATGGCTGTTCCGATGGTAAAAAGACACCTATGGTTTTCTTGGTTCCATCTTCCATTTGCAACACATGACTTACTGAACGCCCACCGTAATGAATCGTTGGTTTTTTGGTGACTGAAACAAAATCAAATTGTTTAGACATGATATATCTCTATTTAAAGTTCGTTTGCTTTAATATTCTTAGCAATAATATTTTGTTTGTTTTTTATACATTATTTTAAAAAAATTCTAAATGATTTATTTATGAGAGGATTGCCTATGCACGCAAATCTGCACTGAAAATTAACGTTCATAAATATACAGTCTTAGCTAAAAAGTATGATTCAAATCGATTACTTTATTGTTAATCAATTATTTTTTTGCAGAAATAAAACCAAAATTTTTATACTGAATGATCACTCGTTGGAAAACCGAAGTTTTAACTGTATTCCAATTTATATCCAATTTTCAGCTTTAGATTGTAGAAAATCTTATATAGAACTTAAACCTATAAAAATACGAGAAATTTCAAACTTAATAAACACAATATATTGTTTTTAAAACTGTTTTAGCAGAAACCCTTTTGACTTAAGCATTAATAAATATAACCAGCAATCTTTTAATCACTATATTGCATAAAAAAAACTTGTTATGATCGCACTAACTTTTTGATATCACTCATAGTTAAGTCCTTAGATTCTGAAATAGACAATTTTTCGTGCCAATAAAGTGACTTAATGAAACCGATATCGTCTTGCATCGAAATATGACTCTCTTTAAAGTCAGATGTACAGATTTAAACAGAAATAATCTCTCTATTCACATTGATAAATTTAAAATAATGTTAAATTTATCTGGGATGAACACATGAAAAAGCTCCTTGGTCTTGTTTTAGGTCTATCAGTTGGTTTGTCTGGCTGTGGCAAACAAGAAGCACCTGCTACTGATGCTACAAAATCAACAGATACTGCTGAAGTTAAAACAGTAACAATGGCATCTACAGGCTCCGATGCTGACATTTGGCGCTATATCGCTGCACTTCCTGAAACAAAGGAAGCTGGCATTAAACTTGAAGTGAAAAACTTCACAGATTATGTGTCTATGAACACAGCTGTAGCCAACAAAGAAATTGATGTGAATGCATTCCAATCGTATGCATACATGGTTGCGTTTAACGACAACAATAAAGATAAAATTGCACCGCTTTCGACGACTTACTTAGAACCAATGGGTATCTATTCAAGCAAAGTTAAAAAGCTTGATGAGTTCAAAACTGGTGCAACCATTGCAATTCCAAATGATGGCGCAAACGAGTCTCGTGCATTATTACTACTTCAATCTGCTGGCTTAATTAAACTTAAAGCTGGTTTTGATGACGTACAAGGCACAACTGCAGATGTAACTGAGAACGCGAAAAAAATCGTGATCAAACCAATTCAAATGGCGACTGCGGTTCGTGTAAAAGACGAAGTAGATGCAATTGTTTTGGGTAATACGCTTGCAATGGAAGGCGGTTTAAATGTGCTTAAAGATGCGGTGTACTACGAGCCAATCGACCAAAGCACTAAAATGAATGTCAACATTCTTGCTGTTGCAGCTGACCGTCAAAACGATCCTGTATTACAAAAAGTGGGTGCGCTTTACCACACTCCTGCTGTGAAAGCTTATATTGATGAACACTTCGGTGGCACTAAAATTGATGTAAATAAGCCAACAAGCTACCTCACTGAAGCAAAATAGTAATATAATTTCTTCAAATAAACAGGCAAAGTTTACTTTGCCTGTTTTTTCATTTTTGAACCTTTTTTGACGCTATGATCCAATTTAAAAATATCTCCAAGCATTTTGAGCTTAAAGGCCAAACCGTAACAGCACTGGATCAGATTAATCTGGACATTCCAGATGGCTGTATTTTCGGTCTTATTGGCTACAGTGGTGCAGGCAAAAGTACCTTAATCCGTTTAATCAATTTGCTGGAGCGCCCTAGCGAAGGTCAGATCATTATCAATGATAAAGATTTTACGGCTTTAAATTCGAGCGAGCTTCGTCAAGAACGCACCAACATTGGTATGATTTTCCAGCACTTCAATTTGCTGCAAACTAAAACAGTTGCACAAAACATTGAAATGCCTTTGAAATTATTAGGTGTATCTAAAGCTGAGCGTCAAAAGCGTTTAGATGAATTATTAGAATTTATTGACCTTAAACATAAAAAAAATGCCTTTCCAGATGAGTTATCTGGTGGGCAAAAACAACGTGTCGGTATTGCTCGTGCACTGGCAAATCATCCTAAAATTTTACTCTGTGATGAAGCGACATCTGCCCTTGACCCGCAAACCACAAAATCTGTTTTATCACTGCTTAAAAAAATCAACCGAGAACAAGGTATTACCATTGTCATGGTGACCCATGAAATGGATGTCATTGAATCTGTTTGTGATTTTGTTGCCGTTATGGAACAAGGCAAAGTAATTGAACATGGTTCAACGCTTGAGATCTTTAGTAAGCCGCAGCAAAACACCACCAAGAATTTCATTCAAACTGTGCTACAACAACAGTTACCAGTTAACATTTTGAATAACTTAGAAAATAAAAATCATAACAGTATCTATTGCTTAAAATTCCTTGGCAGTTCTGCGCAAGAAACCGTGGTGCAATCAGTCATTAAACAGTTTGATATTAGCTTGAATATTTTATTCGCCAATATGACTGAAATTAATGGCGCTGTAATTGGACAAATGTTTGTACAGCTTTTAGGTGATGCAGCATTGATTCAGCAATCGGTGGCTTTCCTTGAGCAAAATGGCGTTGAAGTGACACAAGCAGGAGTTCAGCAATGAGAGATTTAATCGTTCAATGGCTGACTCAAATCACTGCGCCATTTTGGAAAAGCTCTCTCTCGATGGATCAGTTTGTCACTGCCCTACAAGAAACTTTTCACATGGTGTTCTTTGCCATGTTATTTGGCTGTATTTGGGGCTTTATTCAAGCTGTGATTCTGTATGTCTCTCGCCCTCAAGGCATTTTGCCAAACCGAGTGATCTATCATGGCTTAAACCCTATCGTAAATGCGCTACGTTCATTGCCATTTATTATCTTATTGATTGCTGTCATTCCTTTGACCAAAGTCATTGTAGGCACTTCAATTGGTACTTGGGCAGCGATTGTTCCGCTCACCATTTATGTAGGTCCTTATATTGGTCGTTTAATCGAAACTTCTTTACTTGAAGTAAATGATGGGATTATTGAATCTGCCCAAGCGATGGGTGCATCTCCAATGCAGATCATCACTAAGTTTGTTTTACCTGAGTCACGTAGCTCTCTGATTTTAAACTTAACCACTGCAACGATCAGCTTGATTGGTGCAACGGCTATGGCGGGTGCAGTCGGCGCAGGTGGTATTGGTGACTTAGCGATTTCTTATGGTTATCAGCGTTTTGATAGTAGCGTTGTGATTATGACCGTTATCGTATTATTGATTTTGGTGCAAATTGTTCAAAGTCTTGGTGATTGGTTATCTAAATTACGTTAAGACCTATTCAAAGCGCCTCAATAAAACCCTCTACTGAGGGTTTTATTTTGAGCATAATATTTTATAATTTTGACTTAAAACAACTATTCACTTTTATGTAATTTTTAAAAAGAATTTTATATGACTGATAAAAATAGCCAAGCTTCGATTCAACACGACTTTAATGGCCTCACAATCTCAATTCCTCAAAAGATAAATTACTTTATTGTCTTGTTCACTTTTCTATGGCTCATAGCTTGGGCATATTTTGAATACAATGCCGTGATTAACTTCATCAACTCAAATTATCAACTCAACACATTTAATAGCGTGTGGTTACTCATTTGGACAGCAGGTGGAATTAGCACCATAAAGAGTCTTGTCAAAATGCTTTTTGACAAAGAACGTCTAACAATTAAAGATCAGCAGCTCAAGATCCAGCATTCAATCATGAGTCTGGGCAAAGCTCAAAATATTGCAACTCATCAAATTTCAGAGATTAAACTCAACGCTTTTGATGGACATATAGATCAACAACCTTTGGGTAAAATTCTAATTTTACATGCAGATCAAACATCAAGTTTTGCAGAATCAATCAGCAAAGATGAAGCTCTACATTTGATTCAAATTATTAATCAACAACTTCAAAGACGTACATCCAATCCAACAACTGATTACAGTCAATACAACACAAAATTCTAAAAGGACAGCTATGCGCTTCACTCATTCTTTATTTTCAACAATCATTATTAGTTCGATTATTCACACTACAGCTTCGGCATCGATTGCAGGCTATGATCATGTCACCAGCGTTAAAGTCAATGGCATCGATTTAGCCTCACCCCTAGCTGCCTCAAAAGCTGATGCCCTAATAAGCAAAAATCCAGTGAAGTTAAAATATGAATATTCTGAATGTACGGGCAATACTGAATATAGTGTAACAACGAATGGTAAAGATTTAAGGTTTGAAATCTATGCTGAGGACAATCCACAAATTAAAAGCGATAAATTTTATAAAAATAAAAGCAGCTTCGCCCAATTAGGTCAAACCAAAGGCGCTGTTTGGATGGAATGGAACAATGCATCGAAAATACAAGATAAAATTCAAATTGGACAGACCATCATTACTCACCAATACACTTTTCAGCAATTCCAAAAAGATTTTCCAATGAGCGCAAAATCAGCCAATCCCAATGAGGTTGCCTATGTCATTTTACTTCCGCCTAAAGTCGCTCAATCCATTTTGAAAGAGCAGCAAAATTACGATTTACCTTATATCGGCAATATAGCGTTTAACTTCAAAAAAGGAAAATTAAGCTCATTTTTAATTAATCAAGGTGTTGCCTGCTAATCACATCTCAAACTCAAGCGTTTATTGCGTAAACAGTGAACTTATAAAACTGCATAAAGCTCAGCAATAAACGCAAGTTTCATCGTAGAGCGTGCTAAAATAATCAGCTGTTTTCGCAGGGACTCATCTATGCACTTTGTACATCTTGGTATTTTTACAGAATTTTCAGTCACCGAATCTATTGTACGTATACCTGATCTTGTAAAAGCTGCAGCCGCAGATGATATGCCTGCTTTAGCCATTACTGACTTATCTAACTTACACGCAGCAGTGAAGTTTTATCGTAAAGCGATTGATAAGGGCATTAAACCTATTTTAGGTTCTACCCTGCGTTTAAACGATGCAGAGCACAAAGTTACCTTGCTCTCGATGTCAAATAAGGGTTGGCGGAGTCTGACAGAGTTAGTTTCAGAAGGCTTTATTTCAGGTCAACAATTGGATATCCCTTGTGTACAAAAAGACTGGATTTTAAATCAGCACGAAGACTTAATTGTGCTACTCGGCATGCACAGTGATGTGGGCAAAATGCTTTGCTCATCCAATCCACAAAAAGCTGAGCCACTGCTTGCTGAATGGGTGGAAAAGTTTGGCAACCGCGTTTACTTATCCTTAACACGTACAGACCGTCCCGGTGAAGAAGACTTCATTCACGAAGCAGTCCAACTGGCGAAAAAATTCAATATTGGTGTTGTGGCACATAATGATGTGCATTTCGTTACCAAAGAAGATTATGAAGCGCACGAAGCACGTGTGTGTATTGCAGACGGTTATGTCCTTGGTGATAATCGACGCCCGAAAAATCACACTCCAGAACAGTATTTCAAAACAGCTGAAGAAATGACTGAGCTGTTTTCAGACATTCCTACAGCTATTGAAAATACTTACCATATTGCACGACGATGTAACGTTTCACTGCGCTTAGGCTTCCATGACTTACCGGATTATCCAATTCCTGAAGGTCATACCATCGATACTTACTTTGAGCATTTATCTCAAGTTGGGTTAGAAGAACGTCTGGAACATTTATACCCTGTTGAACAACGTGGAGATGATTGGCCCGAGATACGCAAGCCTTATGATGAGCGACTCGCCTATGAAGTTGGCATCATTCTGAGTATGCAGTTCCCTGGTTACTTTCTGATTGTCATGGACTTCATCCAATGGTCCAAAGGAAATGGTGTACCTGTAGGGCCAGGTCGTGGTTCAGGTGCAGGTTCATTGGTTGCGTATAGCTTAAAAATTACCGACCTTGACCCTCTCCGTTATGACCTGCTGTTCGAACGTTTCTTAAACCCAGAACGTGTATCCATGCCCGACTTTGACGTCGATTTCTGTATCGCAGGTCGTGACCGTGTGATTGACTATGTCGCACGTACCTATGGTCGTGATGCTGTGTCTCAGATTGCTACATTCGGTACCATGGCAGCTAAAGGTGCAATTCGCGACGTAGCCCGTGTCTTGGGTAAATCTTATGGTTTGGCTGACCGTATTTCTAAAATGATTCCAACTAAACCTTTAGGTTTAACCTTGGAAGAATCTATTGAAGCGGAACCGCAGCTTAAAGACATTGTTACCAACCCATCTAACCCAGATAACGACGATGCAGCAGAAATTTGGGAAATGGCACTCAAACTTGAAGGCATTACCCGTAACACAGGTAAACATGCTGGTGGTGTGGTTATTGCACCAACCAAGTTAACTGACTATTCGGCTGTCCTATGTGATGCTGATGGTACCAACCGTGTTGCACAGTTCGATAAAGATGACGTTGAAGCAGCGGGTCTGGTTAAATTCGACTTCTTGGGCTTACGTAACTTAACGGTAATTGAAGATGCCATTAAGCATATTAATGCCCGTCCTGACATCACAACGACTGTCGACATTTCTCTGATTCCTCTGGATGATAAAGCTGCTTATGCAGTGTTCGCAGATGCGAATACTACAGCGGTATTCCAGTTTGAATCCGTCGGCATGAAAAAAATGCTGAAAGAGGCACGCCCAAGTAAGTTCGAAGAAATTATTGCCTTCGTATCCTTGTACCGTCCAGGCCCGATGGACCTAATTCCAGACTTCATTTTCCGTATGCACGGTGGCGAGTTTGAGTACTTGCACCCATTATTGGAAAGTGTACTTGAACCAACTTACGGCATTATGGTGTACCAAGAACAGGTAATGCAGGCAGCGCAGTTCTGTGCAGGCTATAGCTTGGGTGGTGCAGATTTACTTCGTCGTGCCATGGGTAAAAAGAAAGTCGAAGAAATGGTTAAGCAGCGCCAAACCTTCACTGAAGGTGCAGCTCTCAAAGGTATCGATGCCGATACTGCCAACCATATCTTTGACTATATGGAAAAATTTGCAGGCTACGGTTTTAACAAATCGCATGCAGCAGCCTATGCCCTTGTTGCTTATCAAACGGCTTGGTTAAAAGCACATTATCCTGCTGAATTTATGTCTGCGGTCATGACCTCGGAAATGCAGAACACTGACAACGTCGTGTTCATCATTGACGACTGCCGTATCAATGGATTAGAAGTCTTGCCCCCTTCGGTCAATATGTCACTTTATAATTTCCATGCCAGTGATCCTAAAACCATCGTGTATGGTTTAGGTGCAATTAAAGGTGTGGGTGAAGCCGCAATGCAATCGGTGATTGATTCGCGTATTCACGATGGTCCATATAAAGATTTATTTGATTTCTGCCACCGTATTGACCTGAAAAAAATCAATAAGCGTACTTTAGAAGCGTTGATTCGTGGTGGTGCATTAGATTGCCTTGGTTTAGAACGTGCCGACTTGATGGCGCAACTGCCAGAAGCAGTTCAAGCAGCGGACCAAGCGAGAACCAATCGCGAAACAGGTATGATGGATTTATTTGGTGAAGTTGAAGAAGTTCAACGCAAGCCAGCCAAACCTGTTAAACCGTGGTCGGACGAAGTCCGTCTAAAAGGTGAAAAAGATACTTTAGGACTTTATTTAACGGGTCACCCGATTGATGTTTATCGTCCTGAACTTAAAGCCTTCGTTTCGCAGCGTATCAATGAACTCACCCCAACACGTCGTGGTGTAACGACTGTGTTTGCAGGTTTGGTGGTCGATGTAGCCAACTTCCCGAACCGTATGATGGTGACACTGGATGATGGTACTGCACGTATTGAAGTTTCAGCCAACCATGAACGCTTCAATCGCTTTAAAGACATCATTCAAAATGAAAAAGTAGTGGTGATTGAAGGTGAAATTTATGAACGTGAAGGTTTTGACCGCCCGATGGGTCGCTTAACCAAAGCGTTTAGCTTGAATGAAATTCGTCAAAAACGTGCGAATGCAATTCAAATTAAGCTAACACCAGATCATTTTAGTAAAACTTTATCTCGCGATATTCAAAATATTCTTCTTCCCTTCTGTAATGTCGATATGTGTAGTCATATTCCAGTACAGCTTTTTGTCGATTATCCATATGCAACTGCAGATATTCATCTAGGACTCAACTGGAAAGTAGCGCCACTCGATGAATTACTGTCTAAACTGCGTGACTATTTTGGTAAAGAATCATTGCACATTGAATATCATGTCAAATCCAAAGCAGCCAAGGCGGTTACTTATGAGCAAGCATCAATACCAGCTCAAGTTCCACCTCCGCCTGAAGGTATGAGCATGGATGATGCAATGGATCTTTACCAAGCAGAAGCAGGTCAATTTTCTTAAGGTTCAACGCTATGTTTGAGCCTCACTTTTAAATACATAATTTTGGAATCAACATGAATCAAGCTGACAATGCTGCGGTTTCAGCACATCTCTCCCATGTGCGTATTGTCATGGTCAATACCACATTACCCGCAAATATTGGTAGTGCATTACGTGCCATGAAAACCATGGGACTTTCTAAACTGGTACTCGTTGCACCTAAGACTTACCCACATCCAGATATCAATGCTTTGGCTGCGGGTGCAGTGGATTTAATCGAACAAATCGAAATTGTTGAAACACTCGAAGATGCGATTAAAGACTGTCATATTGTCTTTGGTACCAGTGCACGTAGTCGCACTATTCCTTGGCCATTACTTGATGCACGCCCTGCTGCGGAAATGTCACTAAAAGCAGTATGTGAAAGCCAACAAGAAGTTGCTGTGGTGTTTGGCCGTGAAGACCGTGGTTTAACCAATGAAGAATTGGCGATGGCTAATTATCATGTCACCATTCCAGTCAATACGGACTATGGCGTTTTGAATGTCGCGCAAGCCATTCAGGTAATTTGCTATGAAATGCGTATGGCAGCACTAGGCATGACCGAGTTAACTGCCAACCCTGATGCAACTATGCATGTGACTGACGACATCGACATGCAATGGGATGAACCCTTAGTCACTCATGAAATGATGGAACAGTTTTACCCGCATATTGAAAAAATGTTGGCAGAAATTGAATTTATGGATCCAAAAAATCCAAGATTGTTACCTTTGCGCTTGCGTCGTCTATTTGGACGTATACAATTAGATCGTATGGAATACCACTTATTGCGTGGCATTTTTAGCCGAGTACAGGCGATGAATAACGGAACATGGAAAAAATCTAAAGACAATGAGGATCAATCAAATGCTTAAGCAGCTCCAAGAAGATATACAGGCTGTATTCGCGCGCGATCCTGCTGCACGAAATACACTCGAAGTCTTAACTACTTATCCTGGAATTCATGCACTGATCATGCATCGCATGGCTCATGAACTTTGGAAAAAAGAGTGTAAAGGCTCAGCCCGCCTATTGTCTTCTTTTAGTCGCTTTGCTACAGGCATTGAAATCCACCCTGGTGCTAAAATTGGTCGTCGCTTTTTCATCGATCATGGCATGGGTGTCGTGATTGGTGAAACAGCGGAAATTGGGGATGACGTCACTTTATATCATGGTGTGACCTTAGGTGGCACTACTTGGAATAAAGGCAAACGTCATCCAACTTTGGAAGATGGTGTCGTAGTTGGCGCTGGTGCAAAAATTCTTGGACCATTTACCGTGGGTAAAAATGCAAAAGTTGGCTCCAATGCCGTTGTCACCAAAGAAGTTCCTGCTGATACCACTGCGGTGGGTAACCCTGCTCGCTTCATTAGTAAAGACAAGCCAAAAGATGAAGTAGAATCAAGCCGCCGCAATTATGCTGAAAGTATTGGCTTCCAAGCTTACGCCGCAACTCAAGATCAAACTGATCCAATGTTAGAAGGTATGCGAGTGTTGCTTGACCGTATTCAGTTGAATGAAAAACGTATGAATAATTTGTGTCAGCGTTTATCACTGCTTGATCCAACCTTTAAAAAGCAGCAGCTCAATGAGCAACCTTTTAGCCAAGAAGAACTTAAAATTATCGAAGATGTGCGTCGTGAATGCGAAGCACAGAGCAATCAGTCAAAAGCTTAACCAAAAGCAATCATAATAACTGTTGTGTCACTTGCATGTTGTTCAGAGATTTTTTAGACTGACCAACATGCACTATTGTATAAAATAAATTAACGGAAGATTTTTATGACGCTTAAGCCCTTGGCAATTGCTTGTATTGCTTTAACCCTTGCCGCTTGTGGAAGCGCCCCAACTAAAACAAATGCACCAAAAGATGCAATGATTTTCGTAGAACCAGAGCTTACTCCGCCATTCTATGCTTTAAACCCATTTAACTATGATGCACCGCCTCCATTTGAACTCAATCTACAAAAAGCGGCAGCGCAACCTGTGACTAAAATGGTTGTCACCAGCCCAACAGATCCAACTCAAAAAATCACCCTTGAAGAAAACCGTCTAATTATTCCAACAGTCAACAACAAAGTACGCACAATGAAATTTGCGACTTTAGCTGCTGACAATGAAATCGACATTACTGAAATTGACGATTTCCTACAATTGGTTGAAGGTAAAGCACGTCATTACCCACCTCGCTTTGTTCAACGTCAAGAGCGTAAAGGGTTTGAACTTAAACTCAAAGAAGTGACACAACAGCTTGATACCTTAGCATCGAAAGACAATGCATCATTTGATGTCTTGGTTCGTGCATTCAAAGCCAGCGTTATGGCACGTAACCTTGACTTAGGTTCGGTATATACCACTAAATCTTTAACTTATGCTCAGCGTATTCTTAAAATCAATCAAGATGATGCTGAAGCAAACTTCTGGTTTGGATTTGGTTTGTCTGAAGGTGGCGGTCAACGTGAAGCTATTCCTTACCTAGACAAAGCAATGAAAGCGGGCGTTCAAGAAGCATATCTTTCTGCTGCAAACAACTACATTGCAATGGAACAGAAAAAGAATGCTATTCAAGTACTTAAAAACTACAAAGTAAAATACCCACAAGAAGGCGAAGTTGCTGATCGTTTAATTCAAGAAATTGAAAAACAAGGTCGTTGGAATGTATGGCAAGTGCTTAATCCACCAAAAGCAGCATCATAATTTAATTATTCAGTCATGAAGCCGAAAAAGACCGTTTAAACGGTCTTTTTTCATTTTAAGTGAATTGAAAATCCTGACAAATATCGTATGATTTGCAAATATTAGCTCTCATCTTGCGACCATTTTATGCAGCCAAATATTAAAACAATACTGCTCCTTGGAATCTTCAGCACGAGTCTGCTCAGTGGATGTCAGGTCGTCAGTGTCAAAAACCAAAAATTAAACGTCTCTATTGCAAATGAACGTGAAAGTATTCTCTCACGCAATAAACTCAGTGAAGCCAGCTTAAATGTACTGTCTATGACAGGACGTGAAGCGAAAGGCTGTATGGATAATCCGCAAGAATGTGTGCAGGATTTACAGCAAATTCCGCAGATACAAGATGAGCAATTGCTTTCGACAGCCAGTGAGTTGTATTTAGCCAAAGCGATTGAACTTGAATCTTCATCTGCATGTAAAGTGAGTCTGCTCAGCAGTCGAAAATCTGAAGAAAAACAAAAGCTCGAGCAAGAAAATTATCATCAATGTTTAGATCAACAATTAACTTTACTCGATAAAAGTATTCGCTATAGCTACGCCTATATGTTCAAAACCAAACGTGCGCCCGCAGATCGAATCTTTGACAACCGACAAGTTCAAATCCGTGATTTCTATAACCAAGGCATTGCTAAACTTGTAAGTAGTTATACATTACGTTACAAACCACAAGAAGTCGCACAACAGATAAAAGTCGGACAGACAACTTACCAAATTGATTTTAGCCATTATCCTGAACTCAAGAATCGTAATATTGAACAATTGATGTCTACTTATAACCTGAACTTTTCAGGCTTACGTTCAATCACCCGAAGAGATGGTTTTGGTTCTGAATTCCTCGTGGTATTACCCGAACATACTGAGCAAAATAGTACAACCAAATATATTATCAACCCTTTAGCTTATAAATATCCCTCTGGAACTAACCCCAATATCCATCAAGCACGCTATTTAGCTGCAACGCTTACAGCAGAACCTATTGCAGCAAGTAGTGTCGAAGACATTTTAAACAGCAAATCATTTCAGATTAAAGCCTACGATCCTTATAAATATGAACAAGTAAAAATTGCGAATAAAGATTATGCACTTGCAGCAAACTTCTCTGCTCCTTATGGATTGTGGCTTGCTCAAAATAATCTTGGTAAATCAGCATATTTATCCTTAATCGATCGTGATGAAAAGCTGACGATGCCCCACTTGTATATGCTTGAGCCTTACAATCCAAATAAAAAAATCATTGTGCTTATACATGGATTAGCAAGTAGTCCAGAAGCATGGATTCGCTTAACCAATGATATTATGGGGGACCCCGTTTTACGTGAGCATTATCAAGTTTGGCAGGTGTTTTATTCAACCAACATGCCAATTATTGAGAGTCGATTCCAAATTTACGCATTGCTGACTCAAAGTTTTAATAAAGTCAGCAATAATGCACCTGCAAAAAAAGACGCAGTGCTCATTGGACATAGTATGGGTGGAATCATTGCCCGCTTATTGGTTAGTCAGGCGGACATCACTCAAAATGCGCTCAAAATGATGAACTCTCGACAAATAGGTCAATATCGAGGTATCCCTGTCGTTAAAGAACGCATGGAAATTGATGATATTCCTAATTTTAGTCGTGCTATTTTCCTTGCTGCACCCCATCGCGGTACTGAATATGCTGACCGTTGGTTTACCAAGGCAGCGCGTAAAATTATTAAGCTCCCAGGTGCCTTCCTGTCTGCAATGGGAGATGTACTGACTCAAGAAGAAGATTTAAAGGATTTGTTTAAAGAAATTGATCACGGCTTGATTCAAAATGGTCCTAGCGACTTAAGTTATAAATCAAAATTTATTGCACTAACGGAAGATATTCAACCGCGTAAGGGCCTCAAGTTCCATTCCATTATGGGAAATAACACCAACAGTCAGGATAAAAACCACATTTCAGATGATATCGTTTCTTATAGCAGTGCACATTTAGATGGTGCGGTTTCAGAGAAAATCATCAAAGGTGGGCATTCCATTCAAGAAACCCCAGAAGCGGTCTTGGAACTTCGTCGCATATTACGTTTACACCTTACGGAATTGGGACTGTATAAACCCTAAGTCCAAATAAACAAATGACTTCAGCTAAAAAACCGATTTAAAAATCGGTTTTTTAGCTTCTAACAATAGATTTGAAGATTAAATAATAAAATATTCACATAAAAATTAAATAAGTTATTATTTTTAAACAACAATAGTACTTGTTAATTTTATTAGAACTTATATTATTAATAATAAATACATTTAATTATAAAACAAGTTTAACAATTTACGAATTCACTAGGTGCAACAAAGTGAGTACGACACTATGAAATTAAAGGGCTCTAGACTTCTCAGTAGACAAGAAATTGACAATCTTATTCGCAATAAATTAAATAGGGTTTATTTCACTAAAAATTTAGAGCCAATTTATCGTCAACAGTATCAAAATGAAGCCGCTTATGAATTTCGATTTCGCGGGATCATCATTTTTATACTCTATGCACTCTTGAGTTATGGCATTTATCACCTTATCCCAACAAGCCGTATTTCGATTTTATGGTCGTTTTTATATCTTTGGGTTGGGGTAATTATTCTATGTACATGGCTGCTCTCATTTTATAAAAAATTTAACCAATATTTTGATTTATATACTGGAATCGGTTCAACCATCGCTGTAGCCATTTCATTTATCATCGTCACCTCACTCTCAGATAACAGTAATGATGTCTTATTATATGCAGCTATGATGTATGCCGTCGTGATCATTTACGGCTTTATTGGCATGCGTTTTTATCAGGCAATGCTCGCGGTTTGGTTTGGCGGATTAATTGGATTTCTGATTACAAAATTGTTTAATTTCAACATTGATTGGAACTTTTTAAATCGTACTTATACCTATACCAGTTTTTTGGGCATGGCTATGGCGTATGCCATTGATCGGCAACATAGAGAGAATTATTTACAGAACTGCATAATTGAATTGAATCAATTTGAAATGCTGCAACAATCCGAACAGCTTAAATTACTTTCGGAACAGGACTCACTCACTGGGCTTGCAAATCGTCGACATTTGTCACAGGTATTGGAACAACAGTGGCGCTATGCTTTACGTCATAAGCAACCCTTCAGTATTTTGATGGTCGATATCGATTTTTTTAAAAATTATAATGATCAATTAGGTCATCAAGCTGGCGATTTATGTTTAAAAACCATCGCAAAAGAACTCAAGATGATTACCAATCGAAGTGGTGAACTTGCAGCACGTTATGGTGGCGAGGAATTTTTACTGCTCTTTCCGATGGTTGATGATAATGAAATTAGTTCGCTGGCTGCTTATTTAATTCATCGGGTGCAAAATTTAAAATTATTACATCCAGACAGCAATATTTCTGACTTTGTCACTATCAGTATTGGTGCTGCAAGTATCATTCCAGATGAGTCCATTAACCTTGATCAGTTTATTCGTAGTGCTGATACTGCGCTATATCATGCCAAAGAAAATGGTCGAAATCAGTTCTACATTTCCCCTTCTATGATTAAAGCAACTCTAGCAGACAAAAAAGTTATTTAAAAATAATCGACTTACTAAGTGTATATTTTAATCTGACTTCCATTACTGATGACTCGCTGGCAATGAGCGTCTTTTTTACATGCATACAAACGTTTTCTGGCTTTTTGTTGTGTCTTTTTTTGCTAGAATCATAGCCGTATTTATTTTACGTATTCTTGGCGAAATTTTATGAAGTTCACATCATAATCAAAAACAAATTTCAAAATTTTGCCGTTCTGAAATAACAGCGAATCGTAAAATACACATCCTAAAATCTTTGATTTAAGATATTTTTTAAGGTATTTCATTTAATGCAAGTTGATAATTCCAAAGTTGATCTGTCTACCCTAACACCGATGATGCAACAGTACATGTCAGTGAAAATGCAAAACCCGCATTCATTGATGTTCTACCGTATGGGTGACTTTTATGAGTTATTTTTTGAAGATGCACATAAAGCAGCCAAACTTTTAGGAATTACACTCACGCATCGTGGTAAAGCCAATGGCGAACCCATTCCAATGGCTGGCGTGCCCTATCATGCTGCGGAAGGTTATTTGGCTCGCCTCGTCAAAAAAGGCGAAACCGTTGTCATCTGTGAACAGATTGGTGAAGTGACAGGAAAAGGCCCTGTAGAGCGTGGCATTGTACGTATTATTACGCCTGGGACTTTAACTGACGATGCGTTGATTGCTTCACATCAAAGTTCAAACTTAGTCGCAATTTGCTTACAACAAAATCAAATTGGTATTGCTCTACTGGATTTAAGTGCTGGCATTTTCAAAGTTCAACAAATGGATTATCAGCTTGAGCAGCTGGCGATAGAACTTTCGCGCTTAATGCCAAGCGAAATTCTTATAGATGAAGATCTGATTGATCCAAATATCGTGGAGCAGATAAAGCGCCAATTGGATTGCCCTGTAACCAAACGTCCAAATGTCGATTTCAACCTCAACAATGCACAAAAAACGCTATGCGATCAGTTCGCAGTGTCCACACTGGCGGGCTTTGGAATTGACCATTTACCACTAGCAAAAGCGGCGGCGGCAGCGTTAATTCACTACGCCAAAGTCACACAAAAAACGGCGTTGCCACATATTCGGAGTATCCAACTTGAACAAAGTACTGACTTTGTTGCATTAGATCCTGTAACACGTCGCAACCTAGAGTTGATTGATCCATTGTTTGAGCATGGTACATCGTTATTCCAGCTTATAAATGACTGTCAAACAGCGATGGGCGGACGTTTACTCAGTCGCACCCTCATGCAGCCGCTACGTGATACAGCGATGCTAGATGCGCGATTAGATGCTTCACAAGCGATGTTACAAGGTTATCATGAAGCACCTGTACGTCTAGTGCTCAAAGAAATTGGCGATATTGAACGAGTATTGTCACGTGTCGCACTAGGCAGTGCTCGTCCACGCGACCTTGTTCAGTTACGTCAAACCTGTGCGCAAATTCCATACCTACGTCATGCCCTTGAGCCGATCATTCAAGCCCATCAGTCTAAATTAGTTGCTCAGTTAAATGATGAAATGGGCGATTTTCATGGACTACATGAACGCTTAATGTCAGCAATTGTTGAAAACCCACCAGTCTTACTGCGTGATGGCAATGTCATTGCAGAAGGCTTCGATGCAGAACTGGATGAACTACGTAAAATCCGTGATCATGCAGGTCAATTCCTCATCGACCTTGAGATTCAAGAGCGTGAAAACACAGGTATTTCGACCTTAAAAATCGGCTTTAACCGGGTTAGCGGCTATTATATTGAATTAACACGTGCACAAGCTGAACAAGCACCTGATCATTACATACGTCGTCAAACGCTCAAAAATGCAGAGCGATATATCACACCAGAACTTAAAGCGTTTGAAGACAAAGTACTTTCAAGTGAATCTCGTGCACTAGCACGCGAAAAAATGTTATTTGAAATGCTGTTAGATGAGTTACGTGCCGATATTGGTAACTTACAAATGATGAGCGCAGCGATTGCACAAATTGATCTTATGGCCAATTTTGCCCATCAAGCCCGCTTACGCAACTGGACACGTCCAGAATATAGCCCTGAAGTTGGCATTAAAATTAAAGGCGGGCGTCACCCTGTTGTAGAGTCACTCAGTAAAACCGCCTTCACTCCAAACGATACGACTTTAGAGTTTAATCATCGTATGGCCATTATTACAGGGCCAAATATGGGTGGTAAATCCACCTTTATGCGTCAAACTGCGTTAATCACCCTGCTAGCCTACTGTGGTAGCTTTGTGCCTGCTCAGTCTGCACTACTTGGTCCGATTGACCGTATCTTTACACGTATTGGCTCGGCTGATGATTTATCTACAGGTAAATCGACCTTTATGGTAGAAATGACCGAAACCTCACAAATTTTGCATCATGCTACAAATCAATCATTAGTCTTGATGGATGAGGTTGGTCGAGGCACCAGCACCTACGATGGCTTGTCACTCGCTTGGGCGTGTGTGCTCGATTTAACACGTCGTATTAAATGTTTATGTCTCTTTGCCACACACTATTTTGAACTGACTGAATTAGGTAAAGATGCCAATATTGATAACTTCCATGTGACTGCACGCGAACTCAATGGCAACCTCATTTTGCTCCATAAAGTACAACAAGGTCCTGCCAGTCAAAGTCATGGTCTACAAGTGGCAAAACTTGCTGGCATTCCAGCTGCAGTTATCAAAGAAGCACAAAATCGTCTGAGAATATTAGAGACGCAACAAAAGCAGCAACTCAATACAGCCGTTCAAACTGATCTATTTGCAGAAATATCTGCCCCTGAAATCGTTGAACGTGTCATTGAAGTTGAGAAAGACTCCCCTGCTTTAAATGCATTAAATGAGTTAGATGTCGATAATTTAACGCCTAGAGAAGCATTACAACAGCTCTATGCTTTAAAAGACTTACTGAAAGCTTAATAGATTATCCAGCGAATAAAGCGCTTATCTAATAGGTAGGCGCTTTTTTTCACATCTTTTTTAACTCAGCATCTGTATCGTTTTGAAAATTCACATCAATGCGCTAGAAAATGTCGGTTATATGGTGCTTCTAGGCAGCGTTTAAAGAACGATATATTTCTAAATATATTTGAAATAAATCCATGCAATTTAGACACTATTTGCGTATGATTCTCATTAACCTACCTTTTTACATAAATTGTTCAGTTTTTAGCGATTTTAACAGCGGTGCATATAATAATTATCAATAAAAGGAATTGTTAGTTGTGCTATTTTTTGCCTAAAATACACTATTAGTTATTAGAACCATATTTTTTAGGTAGCTGTCGCCATGACCTTTGTTGTCACTGAAAACTGTATTAAATGTAAATATCAAGATTGCGTAGAAGTTTGCCCTGTTGACTGTTTCTACGAAGGTCCTAACTTCCTTGTGATTAATCCAGACGAATGTATCGATTGCGCACTTTGTGAGCCTGAGTGTCCTGCAAATGCCATTTTCTCTGAAGATGAGTTACCAGAAGGTCAAGAAGTATTTATTGAACTTAATACTGAACTTTCACAAAAATGGCCTAACATTACTCAAATTGGCGATCAACCTGCTGATCGTGAAGAATGGAATGGTAAAACTGATAAATTACAATACCTTGAAAAGTAATTTAGCATTTTCACTAAAAGATCAGCACCTGCTGGTCTTTTTTTATACTGAAAGCACACATTTCATTGCAATTTATTCAAATTTTCTCACGCATTTTGGATTAAAATACTGCTAGTTTATAAATAATTGATTTCTATAATGAAGCATTTAATAAAGGGATTATTGTCCGTTGCAATACTCCCTATTGTTTTTGTTGGATGTACCACATCTCCACAAAAACAAGGCCATACTATTACAACTCCCGACGGTAAACGTATTTACATTCCTCAAGAAAAAGTTACAACGACACGCCATGTCGCACCTAAAGTTGTACCTTATGCTTATAACTCATGGGTTGCATCAGTCGATAATTTACGTCGTGTTCGTGAATATGAAGTTTTTCTTGAAAAAAATGGTGTCGGTAACATCATTCCTTCATTCGAACTAATGCGAACCGCACGCGACTGGCAAAAATGCGGACGTTCTGAATATATGGTGCCAAATCGTGAGCTTTGGCAAAATCAGGTAGCAACCTTACGTGTATTTAAGTACTTAGTCGCTGCAAATATTTTGACGGATTTCGAAGTGACTTCTGTCTACCGTGATTTACCATTGAACCAATGTGCTGGTGGTGCAAGCTCTTCACGCCATCTGTTTAATTCAGCGATTGATTTCCGAATTGGACCTGCATACCCGCAGCCAGAAGACTATTCGTATATTGAAAATACCAAATTCCGTTTATGCCAATTCTGGTCTCAACACGGTCAGGCTTTGAATATGGGGCTTGGCTTATATGCAACGGGTCAAATTCATATTGATACCCAAGGTTATCGTACTTGGGGACCTGATCACTCAAGTCGCTCTTCTATGTGTAATTACTAAATCATTACAATGTAATGATCAGACCTCTTCAGAGGTCTTTTTTGTGCATAAAAAAGACAAATACTGAACAATAAATTGCGCTAACAGCGGAAAGGTTTAAAATGCTTGCATCGAAAATGAGGTACTAGAACATGCAACAAATGTGGACAGACATTGATGCTTACATCGATTCACATTTAATCCCGGAAGATCCAATTCTCACGCAAACACTCAAACATACAGATGAACGCGGTTTCCCTGATCATCTTGCGGTAGCAGCAAACCAAGGTATGCTGCTGCAAATGTTAATTCAAATGAATAATTGCAAACGTGTATTAGAGCTTGGAACTTTCGCGGCATATAGTACGATGTGGCTAGCACGTGCCCTGCCTGAAGATGGCTATATTCTTACGATCGAAGGCCGTGATACACATGCTGCTTTGGGTCAAGAAAATATCGACAATGCAAAGCTTCCGCAAACCATTGATCTAAAATGTGGACGTGCGGCTGATATCCTTCGCGAACTGCCAGAAGATACTGAACCATTCGATTTCATTTTTGTCGATGCAGATAAACAAAGCTATCCTGAATATCTTGAATTAAGCTTGAACCTTTCGCATTCAGGCACAGTCATTGTTCTTGATAATGTGATTCGTGCGGGTGATATTCTCAATCCAGAGAATCATAAACCAAGCATTGAAGGTATCCGTGATATGTTTAAAGCGATGCAAAATAACCCACGTATTTTATCTTGTACCGCTTTACAAACAGTTGGCTGTAAAGGTCATGATGGTTTTGCCATTGCGATTGTTAAATAATCTAAATTATTTAAGTTTGTATAAACATATCATCAGGTATAAAAATTAATCAACTCGATATTTTTATTAAAAAACAATAATTTACAGTTGTTGCGCACAGAGTTATCCACAATATATGAGGATAACTCTGGTTATTTTAAAAACAAAACCTAGACTTTAGTTTGAATTGTTTTGCCTTAAATGCCCCACTTCATTTTCCAATACATGTTCTTATTTCACTACAAGTAGTGGTACTGCCGAATTCCTAAAGATACTGGTTGCAATGCTACCTAAGAAAAATTGATGAATCTTGCTGTGGCTAAATGCACCCAGCACAATAAGTTGAATGGCGTGTTCTTGTTGATAATCTAATATATTCTCTGCTACATCACCATATCGATATTCAGTAATGACATCCAATCCAGCATTGGTCAAATATTTTTTAGGATCATCTAAAATTTGAGGATGATCACCGACGTAAACCAAATGACATTGCAGTAGACGAAGCAAATCACTTTGCCCGACCCGTTTCATTAAATCTACACATGTAGGTGAATATTCGTAAGCAAAGATAAAACGCGTTGGTGGCTTAAATGTTGGTCCTACTGTCATTACAGTACAACTTGCACCACGAATGAAGTTTTCAACATTACTACCCAGTGGTTTATTACGCTCTGCTGAACGTTCACCCACGCGACCAATGAGTGCAATATCGTCAGATTTAAGCACATTAAAACTTTGTTCTAAAAAGTCGCCCTTTTCTTGAATCAAAGAAACCTTGATACCGTGCTTTGTCTCAATCATTTCCGAAATGTGCTTGAGCAAATTATTGCTATAGTCTAAAGCCAATTCGCTTTGCTTTTGCTCAAGTTCCGCCAGTTCTTTCAGCAACATTGCATTGCTTTCAAAACCAATGACGCCACTAATTTCACCAAGGTGATAACTTGCAGGATAATAGTCAAGTACTTGAAGCAATACCAGTTCACGATGGGTTTGTTTAGCCACCCAAGCAGCCGCATCTGCTAGCGCATTAATGCATGGAGAAGAGTCGATACATGCGATAACTCGTTTCATGATTAGCCCTCGTATTTTTATTGCTTGGCTATAAAAGTTGTTTGTTATTTTTAACTTAACACAACTCTGTTTCAGAGTGCACGCATTTGTGTAAGCAGAAAAGTGATTTTTTGATCGAATAATGTTGATTTAGTCACGATAACGTATAAATTTTGCTGGATTACCTGCGACGATACTGCGGGCTTCAATATTCTTCGTGACCATACTATTCATCCCCACGACCGCATGTGCGCCAATATGAATACCATCTTTAATACCCACATGTGCACCTAGCCAAACATCTTTCTCAATTTCAATGCCTTGCGAACGAACAGGCTGTTGGTAGATTGGCATTTCCAAATCCACGCCATGATCAAATGCATAAAGATGACAATACGCCGCTATACGGACTTGGTCATGTAATTTAATCCCGACACGACCACCATCTAAAATGCAATGATGATTGATTGCGACTTCACTACCAATATCTAAAGGTCCATGTAAGGTACAATCCGCGGCAATAAAACTGTTGTCACCAATCACAATTTTACGACCAGGTTCTGCAAAGATATGGGCCAAAGGCGAAATAAAACAGTTTTTGCCAATTTCCACGGTTTCCATGGCTTGTAAATAGTCTTGATATTCTTGCTGCCATGCTTCAGCCCATCCCCGATTTTTCGGTTTAAGTGACCAATATAACCATGGCATATAATTTAAACGATGTTTATGCTGCTCGCGATATTTTAATAACGGATCAACCTCACTCATGGTCGTCTTCCTCAATCATATGCAGCTTTTCACGTCCACGGGTGATATCTTGAATTTTCAGCTTTAATGGTTCAATTTGATGTATTTGCAAAGATGCCTCTACACGCACACCTAGCGCTGTATATTCTTCTAAATATTCGATATTGTGTTGACCTAGCTCATATTGAAAGATCGCCCATTCATTAAATTGACATGCAAAATGGACTTTTTTCTTCTCGATCAGCTCTATTTTTTCAGCCAATAAAAGACATTGCCCTGCACAGCCACCATAAGCCCGCACTAGACCACCTGTGCCTAATTTAACGCCACCATACCATCTATTGACCAAGACTAGGACGTTGGTCAACTCATTGCCTTCTATGGTCGCAAGAATAGGTCTTCCCGCAGTACCTGATGGCTCTCCATCATCATTAAAACGTACTGTATGACCAATCTTCCATGCCCAACATTGATGTGTGGTTGAAAGATCTTTGTTGCTTTCTAAAAAGTCTTTTACTGCCTGCTCATTTTCAACAGGAACTGCGATAGCTTGAAAGCGACTTTTCTTAATGTCTTCTTCAAAACTAACCTGTGCAGCAAGTGTAAATGGCATAACGTCAATCAATCCTTATTCAACCGTTATTATAACGATATTTGAATCACTTAGAGATATAAAAAAACCTCCAAAATGGAGGCTTTCTATATTGAAAATATATTGAAAATTAACGTTCTCGCAGTGCTTCACGCGCCTTGTTAAACGGTTTAATTAAGTATTCAAGTACCGTTTTCGAGCCAGTGCGAATATCTACTGTTGCGACCATACCTGGAGTAATACTGTAACTCTTACCATCTTTATTGGTGAGTTTGTCACTATCAGTACGAATATACACGCGATAATAGAATTGATCTTGCTTCACTTCATCACGTAATGTATCTGGCGAAATTACAGTTACTTTCCCTTTTAAGCCACCATAAATAGAGTAATCATAGGCTGTAATTTTCACCAAAGCTTCTTGCCCCGGACGAATAAACGCAATATCCCTTGGTGAAATACGCGCTTCAACGAGTAATTGTTCATCGAGTGGCACAATGGTCATGAGCTTACCATTTTGTGGAATAACTCCCCCCAAAGTCATTACATCAATTTCTTTCACTACACCACGGACCGGTGATTTGAATACTGTACGACTCAAAGTATCGGACTTACCACGAACCACTTGTTGTTGTGACTCAACATCAGTATTGGCTTTGGACAGTTCTTCACGCGCTTTAACCAAGTATTGGTTACGTACATCATTCAGCTGATTTTGTAAGTCATTTGCAGAACGCTTTAAGCGCAGCACTTCAACTTCACTCGCCGCTCCTTTAGCCACCAAAGGCTCAGTCATTGCGAGTTCTTGTTGAACCAAGACCAAAGCTTGTTTTAAGCCAGCAACGGATTCATCTAAATTTGCACGACGTGAATGATACAAAGCAGTTTCTTCATTCACCAAACCCGGCACTTTACGTACATCTTCAGGAAAGCTGAGTGGTGTTCCATTCACTTCTGCTCGTAAACGTGCTGCAGTCGCGCGTGATGCAACAAGTAATGACTCGGTTTCACCGACATTAGATTCAAAACGTGTGGGGTCCAGCTGAGCCAGCACTTGACCTTGTTCAACAATTTGCCCCTCTTTGACGTTCAGCTTAGTCAAAATACCGCCTTCAAGGGACTGAACAATCTGCTCCTTCGAAGACGGAATGACTTTACCTGTACCTGTTGAAACTTCTTCTAATTTAAATAACCACGCCCAAATAAGTAAAATCGCTAAACCAATGGTAATGATCCAAATAATTAAGCTGGTTTTAGGCAAAGGCGGTTCTTTAAAACTCACCTTATTCGAACGCTGTATTTCTTGTTTATTTTCGCTCATGACTTATGCCTCAACCGAACGTTTCTGCGCATTCTGATTCAGAATCTGATCGCGCGGTCCATCCATGACAATCTTCCCTTCATTCACCACAATAATTCGATCGACCAGTTCAAGCACTGCACGGCGATGCGTTGCCACAACCATAGTACGGTTCTGTAAATAGCCTTTAAGATGATCAATCAATTGCTTTTCTGATACATCATCAATTGCAGCAGTCGGTTCATCGAGGAGTAGAATATTAGGCTGACGAATCAATAAACGTGCAAGTAATAAAGCTTGACGCTGTCCACCAGAGAAACCAACACCACCTTCTAAAATGATGTGATCTAAGCCTTCTTTCTTCTCTTGCACAAAATTGATTGCACCCGTAATTTTTAAAACTTCAATAAGCTGAGCATCTGTTGCCAGTGGCGCACCCAAAGTTAAATTTTCACGGATTGAACCATAAAACAGCTGTGCATTTTGATTGAGCAAGCCCATATCACGACGTACGTCCGCGGGGTCAATCAGTGATAGCTCAATGCCATCAAGTTTAATTTTGCCTTGAACAGGTGTTTGCATGCCTGAAAGAAGCTGTAATAAAGTCGACTTACCTGCACCGTTACGTCCTAAAATCGCAATCTTTTCGCCAGCTTTAATTTCAAGTTTTGAAATTAACAGGCTTGGTCTCGGATCATCTTCACCATATTTAAATGACACGCCATTTAATTCATAGTTACCATGAATGGCTGGTTTATGAATCAGATGTGAATAATCTGGTTGATCCACTGGTTTTTTCATCAATTCATCAAGACCATTTTTAGCAACTTTTGCTTGTTGCAAACGACCCAGCACGCCCGCAAGCGCAGAAATTGGTGCGAGCATACGTGATGATAAAATGGAACAAGCAACCAACGCACCTGTGGTCATTTCACCTTTCATCACGGCAAAACATCCCACTAACACGACGATTGCAAAGGTTAAACCTTGAATTTTTTGTGTCCATGCCGACATTAGTCCCACTATTTTACGTTGGCGCATGCTGACATCCGCTGACACTTCATTCATGTGGTTCCACTGATTTTGGAAGCGTGATTCGGCACGTAATAATTTAATATCTTCCATACCTTGCACAGATTCAACCAATAAAGCATTACGAATTGCAGACTCACGCATGCCCATTTGTGCCAATTGCGCTAAAGGTTTTTGTGCGAGGATGCCTGGAATCACCATTAATGGCACAACCAGCAACATGACCCAGAACAGGTTTCCACCAATTAACCAGAAGATGAACAGGAATAAGAAGAAAAATGGTAAATCGGCAATCGCAGTGACTGTCGTCGATGTCACCATTTCACGAACCCCTTCTAACTCACGAATTTGTGAGATAAAAGTCCCCGTCGATTTTGAACGTTCGCTATTTTTAATACGTAGTGCATGACCAAAAACTCGATCTGAAATTTTCAAGTCTGCACGTTTACCAATAATATCAGATAGATAAATACGTGACACGCGTAAAGTAAATTCGAAAATTGCTGCAATCAGCACACCGCTCGCCAGCACCCACAGTGTCGGCACAGACTGTGATGGAATTACACGGTCATATACGTTCATGGAGAACAAAATCGTTGCTAGTGCCAAAATGTTTGCCATTAATGAGGCAAACATGATATCGATATATCGCTTCCAATCTTTAAGTACAATCGACCAGAACCAATTTTTTTCAAACGGTTTAATATACTCGTCAACACGAGCATCAGGAACCGATGATTCTGGACGCAGAATGTAGATATTTCTGACACCATGGCTTAAACGTTCAAGTGAAAAAACTTGTGATAAGCCCTCATCACCACTGAGCTGAACACTAGCATTTCCATCAACATCAATACGTTCAACTACACCAACTTCACCATTGATAAATTCAACCAGTACAGGTAAACGCCATGGATTAAGTAAGTTAATGTCATACTTATTCTTACGAACGCTTAAGCCAATTTGACGTGCCATGACAGCAATGAGTTCATCGGCGTTTTTATGTTGATCCCAATCCAGTTGCAAGCGGATACGCTCTTCGGAGGGTTCAATTCGATAATGCTTGGCAATATTCAGAACCGCTTGAAGCCAAGGCTGATAATTTATTGTATTACTCATGGCTGAACTTCAAACCCCTGAATAGCTATATTATTAAGTTCGTAAATATTTCTTGAACGACCTGTAACTTGAATGTATTGCGCTAGCGCTGCGTAAATATCATATTGTGAAGACACAATTTCTTGAGCTGCACTGTGAATGGCTTGCTCGGCATTCAGTAAATCAACAACCGTTCGTGTACCTAATTTATATTGTTCTTGATATAGTTCTTTGGTTCTTACTGTGGTTTCACGGCGTTGCACTAATACAGACATTTGTCGTTTTTTATTTTCAATTTGCTCACGAATCATTCTGACTTGATCAATAACATCCAAATAAACCGTATTCACTTGTGCTTTCGCAGCTTCTTCTGCAAAGCTCGCTGCACGCGTTTGTGCCGCAACTGCACCACCTTGATATAAGTTACTTTTAGCTTCAAGCATAATGGAGCTATACATTCCATCATCTTCATTGTTATTCGGATTACGTCCATTCACAGCTTGGCTTAAACTACCAACGACATTCAAAGTTGGATAAGCACTTAACTTTGATTGTTTCTTTTGCAGTTTCGCAATTTCCACACCTACTTGTGCCTGCATCATACTTGGGATCATTTTAAAATCAGGATCTTGATATAATTCAGCTGCGGTGAGAATACGATCTGGAATGACCCAATTAACTTGCGACACATCAAAACCGAGTAATGTTCTTAAGCGCTGTTGATACTGTTTAAGCTGGGTTTCTTGCGCAATTAAATTTGATTCAGCTGCTTCTAAATTTGATTTGGCTTGAATTGGATCTGCTTGACTACTAATACCCGCCGTTGCACGTAAGTTTGCAATTTCAGCAATTCGACTAATACCCGCAATTTGTTGATGAGCAATATTGGTAATTTCTTGATAGCGTTTGATATTAATGATGGCATTGGCAACATCATATGAAACTTCATCTAAATTCACCAAAACATTGGCTTGTTCTTGCAACATTTTAGCTTCTTCAATGTCGACCGAACTTTTAGTTTTTCCAAAGTCATAGAGCATTTGAGTTGCATTTAAGGAAACCAACTGACGACCGCGTTCACCCTTGGTTAAATCCGCAGTTCCTAATCCACCCGTCACTTGCGGATAATACGCAGCATTTGCAATATCAATATTTGCATTTTGCGATGCAACGGAAGCAATACTTTGGGTAATTTCAGGTCGACGCTGCAGTGCAATATGAATTGCATCAATAAAACTTATATTCTTGGCAACAGCATTTGGGTTATATCGACCTGTTTGCGTTTGACCATACGACACCGCAGGCATTTCTTGTACCCGAGAAGTATCTAGATTAAATTTACTGAGCGAAGTGATGTCAATTTTTTCAGCGGAAGGCTTGGGCTTATTAGGTAAAAATATCTTATCTAATGTCTTCTGGATGGTTCCTTGTGTAGTACGGGTATCTGCCGCATGCACTAAACCAATTGAAAATGGTAGCAATAAAATACAAAAAATATTGCTCTTATTGATTAGTACACGCCCATTTACTAGACCACATATATTTCGTAATTGCATGATTTGGGCAAGTCATATTATTAGTTTAAAGTATACTCAATTCTTGTTAGTTTTTTAGATTAAGCGGTCAGTTTTTGTCACATCAGACAATAACATAAACCCGCTAAATGAAACTAGCATCAATCAGCGGGAAATTTCTTATTTTTAGATATTTAAACGGTGAAGTCATCGCCTAAATAGACTTGACGCACCGTTTCATCCGCAAGGACCTCTGCTGGTGTACCTTCTGCAATCACAGAACCTTCATTGACAATATAGGCATGTTCACAAATAGCCAAAGTTTCACGTACATTATGATCGGTAATTAACACACCAATACCACGGTCTTTTAGCGTACGAATAATGTCTTTAATGTCACCCACCGAAATCGGGTCGACCCCTGCAAACGGTTCATCGAGTAACATAAATTTAGGATCGGCAGCCAAAGCACGCGCAATTTCAGCACGTCGACGTTCACCACCAGAAACACTCATACCCAAAGAATCTTTAATGTGAGTAATTTTAAAGTCTGCTAATAATTCAGTTAAACGTTGCTGACGTTGCTGCTTATTGAGATCTTTACGTGTTTCTAAAATCGACATGATATTTTCAGCAATCGTCAATTTTCTAAAGATAGACGCTTCCTGTGGTAAATAGCCAATCCCTTTACGTGCACGTTCATGCATTGCCAGATCAGACATATCAAGATCATCAAGATGAATCTCGCCTTTGTCCATACGTACCAAGCCAACAACCATATAAAAACTGGTGGTTTTACCTGCACCATTTGGTCCAAGCAAACCGACAATTTGACCACTCTGCATGCTAAAGGAAACATCCTTTACCACCCAACGTTTACTATAGTTTTTAGCTAAATGCTTAATGCACAGCGTCTGTACTTTTGGCGTTTCTTGCATTAATCACGTGCTCCTGGGAAGGATTTTGTGCTTGATGGTGGAATCACAATTTTCACACGACCACTATCTGAACCTGTTTTATTTGGTGTGCCTTCAGCAACAATATCACCTTTATTCATGCTGTATTTCAACGTGTTACCGCGAATACTCGCACCATCTTGCTGCAACAATGCATTACCAGTCATGGTAATAATACCTGTGTCAGCATTGTATACAATTTTCTGCGCTTGACCTTTTGCCGGCCCCTTAGCGGGATCCGTTTTTTGCTGGAAATGTGCTGGGCCACCTGTAGCAGTAATGGTACTAATTTCTTTTTTGCTGTTTAGGTTTGCCACAATAGAGTTCGCTTGAAGCTTCATTGTGCCCTGTTCAATAATGACATTACCGGTATAAGTCGTAATACCCGTTTTTTCATTGAATGTTGCACGATCCGCAACCAATGAAATGGGTTGATTACGGTCAGAAGGTAAAGCAAATGCCGCAACTGAGCATAACGCCAGTGAACCGAGTAGCGCTGCGCGTTTTAGGAAAGTTTTAGGAGTTGTTCGATTAAGATTATGGTTCATACTTTCCTCGAATATTAAAAAATTCGTATTGTCCGTCATTTAAATTTGCTTTTAAGCCTTGGCTGACAAATTCTGCTTGAGGCGATAGCACTGTAACAGTTTTATCTGTTTCAATTTCTTTACGTTTTGGAAATGCGGTCAGTTCCTGTGTATGGAACTCCATTTTTCCATCACGCATTAATTTTGTTGCAACCACTTGATCACTGAGGATCACTTTTTCATTGTCGTCGATTCCTTTTGCTTGTTTAGCAAAGAAAGTTGCATCGACTACACCATCTTTATAAGTAGATGCATGTAAGTTCACTAAATGTGAAGTCTGCTTTTGCAAATCTTGCTCTAGACGATCAACTTTTGCTCTCACACTTAATTTACCCTGCTCATCCGTCTGGGTCAGATTAATTTTCTCAGCAGAATAAGTCATACTTTTAGACGAATCCGCCTGAAGCTTGTTACTTTTCCCACCGAAATAGTAGTAACCACCGCTTATTGCTGCGATCAACACAGCTGTCACATATAAAACTTTAGTATCCATAAGCGGAGATTCGACCCAATGATTGCATCATTAAAATATTAATAAGGTGCACTTGCATATTTTTCAAGTAGTTCCTGATATACACCTTTAGAAACTAAAAGCATATCGCAGATTTCACGAACTGCACCGCGTCCACCCATCGCTTGGGTAACAAGGTCAGCACGACGACGAACTTCTAAATGTCCATTTGGTACTGTGACTTTCATCCCCGCAATTGCAAATGCTGAAAGATCTGGCCAATCATCCCCCATGTACAAACAATCTGAAGGATCAATACCAAACTGAGCACACGCTTCAGTTAAAGCAACACCTTTATCTTCACGGCCTTGGAAAACCAAGTCAACACCAAGGTCTGACATGCGCTTTTCAACAATATTACTTTTACGACCCGTAATAATAATGACTTTAATACCCGCTTTTTGTACGAGTTTCATACCAAGTCCGTCACGGATATCAAATGACTTAATTTCATCACCTGTGTTGGTTAAGGTGACAAAGCCATCACTTAAAATTCCATCTACATCCAGAACCAGTGCTTCTACGTGACGTGCTTGTTCTAGCAATACATACGATGCCATTTTCTTAATTTACCCCAGCCTGAATTAGATCATGCATGCTGATAATACCAATGACTTTATTTGCATCATCAACAACTACAAATTGTGTAATTTTCTTTTCGTTCATACGTTCAAGCGCAACGACCGCGCGTGCTTCTTCAGAAATCGTCAGTGGATGTTGAATCATCACCTCTGACACTTTCAAATTCACATCGAAACCTTGCTGTTTATCGATCAAACGACGTAAATCACCATCAGTGAAAATACCCAATAGTTTGTCATCTGCATCGACAACAGTGGTTAAACCTAAACGCTTATCCGAAATTTCATACAGTACTTTATTCATCGGAGTATCTGGTGAAACTTTAGGTAGGTCTGCACCTGTGTGCATTAAGTGTTTTACATGTAAAAGCAGACGTTTACCAAGTGCACCAGCAGGATGAGATCGTGCAAAATCATCTGAGGTAAATCCACGTGCATCAAGTAACGCTACTGCAAGTGCATCACCCAGTGCGAGTGTTGCTGTAGTACTTGAGGTTGGGGCTAAACCCAGTGGACATGCTTCTTGAATATTCCCTAATGTTAATGCGACATCTGCATTTTGAGGCATTGGGCCTTTATCATCACCACTAATGGTAATAAGCGGGATTTCAAGATGCTTAATCAGTGGCATTAACATCATAATTTCATCACTCTTACCTGAGTTTGAAATTGCAATCAGCACATCTCCACTGACCAACATCCCCAAGTCACCATGACCGGCTTCACCCGGATGCATAAAGAATGATGGTGTACCCGTTGATGCAAATGTGGCCGCCATTTTACGACCAATATGCCCGGATTTACCCATACCCGTGATTACTAAACGACCACGGCAACGTAAAATGTATTCACACGCGCGGTCAAAACGTTCATCAATTTGTGCCGCTAAAACCTGTAACGCTTGTTCTTCTATACGTAATGTTTCTAACGCGACTTTTTGAAAATCGACTGGATTGGGCATATTTTGTGGATTCAAAGTGTTCACACCTTTCTAACTCTAAACGCAGAGTTAACCTTTAATAGGATTTAAGAATATTTTGAGTATTTTAGCATAACTAACAAAGTTCTACGTTTCAAAATGTTCATAGCACATGTAATGAATGTGGTTATTTTGAATCTTTGAAACAAAAAAAAACCCTTATCTTTCGATAAGGATTTTTTCGTATTCTGGAGCGGGAAAGGAGACTCGAACTCCCGACCCCAACCTTGGCAAGGTTATGCTCTACCAACTGAGCTATTCCCGCAATGAGGTGAATTATAGAGAATTTCACACAACTGTCAACTCTCTATCATTCTAATTGTTTATTTAATCAGCACGACGCCAAATTGTACCTTGACGTGTGTCTTCTAAAACAACTCCTTGATCCAACAAAGATTGGCGAATCTCATCTGCTTTAGCAAATTCTTTGGCTTTTTTCGCATCTTTACGCTGTTGAATTAAATCTTCAATTTGTTCTTCAGTTAAAGCCAAAGCTTCTTGACCAATATCAGATTTTAGAAACTCATCAACATTACACTGAACCAGACCAAGAATATTGGTTAAGTGACGTAGCGTTGAATAGTAAATGGCCGCTTGCTCAGCATTTTCATCTTTCACAGCACGGTTGAGTTCTTTAATCACTTCAAACAAAACAGCAATTGCTTCTGCGGTATTAAAGTCATCACGCATTGCCGCATTAAAGCGCTCAACCAAGTTATCATCTAAAGTGTCTACAAGCGTTTCGCCATAAACTTGTTGATATGCTTTAAATGAATGATAGAAACGTGAAAGTGTGTTCTTCGCTTCTTTTAATGCAACATCAGAATAGTTCACTGGACTACGGTAATGCGATGACACGATGAAGTAACGTACGACTTCTGGATGGAATTTCTCAATCACATCACGAATAGTGAAGAAGTTGCCGAGAGATTTCGACATTTTTTCACCGTCGACATTAATGAAACCTGCATGCATCCAATAGTTTACATACTGTTCACCAGTTGCCGCTTCTGACTGTGCAATTTCATTTTCATGATGAGGAAAGCTTAAATCAGCACCGCCGCCATGAATATCAAAATGATTACCTAAGCAGCAAGTCGACATTGCTGAACATTCGATATGCCAGCCCGGACGACCATTGCCCCATGGTGAAGCCCATGAAGGTTCGTTTTCTTTGGCATGCTTCCAAAGTACAAAGTCAAATGGATGTTTTTTCTCGACTTCAACATCTACACGTTCAGATGCACCCGCTTGCATATCTTCAAGTTTACGACCTGACAGGCGACCATATTTGGTAAATTTTTCAACTTCGTAATAAACATCGCCATTATTGGCAGGATAAGCCGTTCCATTATCGACCAAAGTACCAATCATATTTTGCATTTGATCAATATAATCAGTTGCTTTTGGTGCTTCGTCAGGTTCAAAACAGCCTAATTTCGCAAAATCTTCATTCATTGCATCAATAAAACGGTGAGTCAACGATGAAATACTTTCACCATTTTCATTGGCTCGTTTAATGATTTTATCGTCGATATCTGTGATATTACGAACGTATTTCACAGTCCAGCCTTGGCTGCGTAAAAAACGAATAATACAGTCAAATGCAACCACTGTTCGCGCATGCCCAATATGACAGTAGTCATATACAGTCATACCGCACACATACAAATCTATATGCCCTTCTTTACGAGGTACGAATTCTACTTTTTTACGTTGCTCAGAGTTATATAGAACAAAAGGTTGCATAGCTGTTCAAAAGACTTTCATAAAAGGATGGCTCATCTTAACCTAAGCATTATTATTCATAAAGTTTTCATCGAAAAATTTGTCGCTTTAAGCCTTACTTTTATTCTTATTCGTAATGTGCTGTGTGAATACGACGTAACTAAGGAAATATAAATCTGCATATTCGTAAAATATTATAGATACAAAATATTGTCCGTCAGTGTTATTAACTCTTCAGGATGATGCGTCACATAGATCATAGGCAAATGATAATGCAGATGAATGTGTTGAAGATAACTGAGTATTTGCTGTTTTAATTGTTGATTCAGTCCTGTTAAAGGTTCATCGAGCAACAAAAGATTAGGATTTGATAACAATGCTCTTCCTATAGAAACACGCTGTGCCTCTCCTCCCGAAAGTTTATGTGCCTTGCGTTTGAGTAAAGACTTGATATCCAACATGTCGATGATGTCATTGAACTGAAATTTTAAATGCTGTTCTTTTGAATTCGGTTGCCCATACAGTAAATTTTGCTGCACATTTAAATGCGGAAAAAGTAAGGCCTTTTGAAAGATTAAAGCTGTTTTACGTTGATGCATGGCTAAGCATATATGTTTATCTGTATCTACAAATATGTTGTCATTAAAGACAATACGACCTTGCTTTGGTGCTAATAGCCCCACGATATTTTTCAATAAAGTACTTTTTCCCCGACCTGATGCTCCCATCACTCCCATGATTTGCTGTTCTAATGAAAAATCCACATTTAAATGAAAACCATCGTATTGAAATTGAAAATCACATTGCAGCATCTTTACCTCCCAATTTGCGCTGATATTTCTGCAAAATATATGAATTGGCAATCAACGCGCCAAAAGCCAGTATCAACGATAGAATGACTAACCGCATGGCGGCATGTTCCCCATCTGGCTGCTGGATCAGTGAATAAATC
This sequence comes from Acinetobacter sp. ANC 5054, assembly GCF_002135295.1. Classification (GTDB taxonomy): domain Bacteria; phylum Pseudomonadota; class Gammaproteobacteria; order Pseudomonadales; family Moraxellaceae; genus Acinetobacter. The sequence continues at coordinate 150,471 of NZ_NEGG01000003.1, forward strand.
GCAATGGGTATGGTGCGCGTTTCATCTGGGATATTTCCTACAAAAGTAATGGTTGCGCCAAATTCCCCCAAACTTCTGCTAAAACATAAAATACTGCCAATCAAAATACCCGGCAGTGCCAAAGGCAGGCTGATGCTGTAAAACACGCGCCGCGGACTTGCCCCAAGTGAACCCGCGACCTGTTCCAATTGACGATTAATCATTTGAAATGACAAACGAATGGGCTGCACCATAAGTGGAAAAGCCACAATCATGGATGCCAAAACTGCCCCTTTCCAATTAAAAGCCAGCTGAATGCCAAACTGATTCAGCAATTGCCCAATCCAGCCATGTGCGCCAAATAAAATGAGCAACAGATAACCCAAAACCACGGGCGGAAGTACCATCGGCATTTGCAATAGAGCTTCTGCAACAAATTTAAAGCGAAACTCATAACGTGCCAACACCCATGCCAAAGCAATTGCAAAAGGCAGACAAAATAGCGTAGCGCAAACAGCCACTTTGGCTGACAAATACAATGCGCTCCATTCTTCAGGGCTAAGCACAATCTTAAATCCTATAAACCAAACCCATACTGGCTAAACACTTTCTTAGCCTGCGGGCTTTGTTTTAAATACTGATTGAACTTTACGGCAGAAGAATTTTTTTCCCCTTGAATAGTCAGTGCGATTGGATAGCTGATTGGACTGTGACTATTGCGAGGGAAAGTGCCCGAAATTTTGACTTTTTTACTGATCAAAGCATCTGTTTTATAAACTATGCCCACCTGACATTCGCCGCGTTCAACAAAAGCTAAAGCTGAACGTACATCATCCGTTCCGACAATTCTGCCATTTAAACCATTGAGCCAATTCAACTTAATCAGACTCTGCTTGGCATACTTGCCCGCAGGCACAGACTCCATTTGCCCCGTGCATAAATGCCCTTGAAAGGATTGTGCAAAATTAAACTGCGGCTGCATTTTAAATTGTTGCTTACTGGCAATGGGAGTGATTAAAACCAGCTCATTGTGCAGTAGAGTTTTTACTTGATTGCTTTGAATTTTCTGTTTTTGCACCAAATAATTCATCCAATCTTGATCTGCAGAAAAATAAATATCGCTGGGTGCGCCCGCTTCAACTTGTTTAGCCAAAGCGCTAGATGCACCAAATACAGGGACAATTTCAGTGCTTGGATTTTGCTTTTTGTATTGCTTGGCAATATCTGTAATTGCATTGGTCAGACTTGCAGCCGCATATATTTTTACAGTTTCTGCATGCAACAATGGAGAACATAAGCTGATAGCCAACAATAATTTTACAGAATAACGCATTGAATCAACTCCTATTGCTGAATAAATAACACTTGTAAAACACTTCCAGCCTGAATAGCCTCAGCTGCGGGCACTCGGACAATGCAATTGGCATGCATTAAATTGCTGAGCATATGTGACTGTTGTTTGGCTAAACTTCTGAGTTTTAAAGTCCCTTGCTCAAATACGGCATGCATTCTTAAAAAGCGTTCACGTGCATCGGCTTTTAAATCATGCTGTAAAATGCCCGTAGCCCATTGCAGAGGCTGTTTCTCAGCTTGTAAAGCTTGCAGCATTGTTTGCACATATATTTGTAAGCCGATATAAACTGCCGCAGGATTACCCGGTAAACCTAGTAAGGAACAACGGCTTTGATCTTCACGCTGAAATTGCGCAAAAAGCATCGGTTTCCCCGGTTTTTGTTTTACTTTCCAAAAAATCTGTTTGAAACCCTGCGCCAAAGCCACTGGCCGCACAAAGTCATAATCGCCAACAGACACACCGCCTGTACTAATAATTAAGTCATAATCATTTTTTAGATGCTTAAAACAGGCTGCAACATCTTCTGCCGTATCTGCAACATGCAACATTGTTACCTGCTGATTTTGTGCTTTAAACCAAGCCTCGATCATTGGCGCATTGGCATCAAAAATTTTTCCAGAGTCTAAATCTTCAACCGTATCTGCAACTTCATCCCCTGTAATGACCACGGCAATTTTAGGAAATCGCTGCACTGAAATGTGTTTGATTCCTGCCATACTTAAAGATGCGATTGCGCCTACAGTCAGTTTCTGTCCTGCCGATGCCAATAATTGTCCAAGGGCAAGTTCTTCGCCCATGTCACGTATGTCTGCATGTAGCGCTAAATTTTCAGTGATGCAGATGTCCTGATTTTCAAGCTGCACAATTTCTTGACGTGCAACGGTTGTTGTACCCACTGGAATTTTTGCTCCAGTAAAAATCCGCAGCGCCTGTCCTTCGTTTAGGGTAATTTCTGTATTTTGACCTGCACGGATTTCTCCAATGAGTTCAAAACGGCTTTGTGCTGAAATAGCTGAATTCGAGCACAGTGCGTAACCATCTACAGCGCTTTGAGAAAATAGTGGCAGGTTGATATTTGAATAAATATCTTCTGATATATACCTGTTTAGCGCTAAGTTCAAAGGCAAAGTTTCAACAGCTAAGGCCTGCGTATTTTCAACCATCAGTGCTAGGGCCTGATCAATACTAATTAAGCCTTTTTCAGCTCCGCAGCCACCATGTTGAGTATTTGCCTGTTCAGTCTTTAAGTGCTGATGATCTATGGCTTTATTCATTGATAACCTCCCGCATGCGGAATATTTTTCTGCACATCAAACAAATGCACCAAGGCTGGCAATACTGCGATTAAAGACTCTTTTGCACCTTGACGACTACCCGGTAAAGTCATCACTAAACTGCTGTCAATATAGCCCGCAACGCCGCGGCTTAAGGCGGCATAAGGCGTGCGTTTTTGCCCAAAACTACGAGTGGCTTCCATCAAACCAGGAATCTCGCGCTTTAATAAAGGCTGAATGGTTTCTACGGTTAAATCTTTCGGACCAAGACCAGTTCCACCAACGGTCAAAATAAGTGGATATTGATTCTTCTGCTGTTCTATCAATGCCAAAAGCTGCTCAGGACTATCTGCAATCACTTGATAATGAATATTGCTAAAATTGGCTTCCTGTAAAATTTCCAATACATTTTGCCCAGCCGTATCTGGCTTTTTGCCAGCAGCCACAGTATCTGACAATACAATGACTGATGCCGCCAACGGTTCTTTTAACACGCGGCTGTAGTGAGATTTTCCACCCTTTTTCTTTTGCAACTTCACTTGATCAAGACACAAATCTTCTGGCTCACAGTGCGGTTTCAACATGTCGTAAAGAGTTAATCCTGCAAGACTGACTGCGGTAAGCGCTTCCATCTCTACCCCAGTTGGTCCAATAGTTTCAACCACTGCTGTAATGACAACGTGTGCATCAAATAGTTCGTATTCCACATCTGCGCGGTAAATTGGCAGTGGATGGCATAACGGAATCAATTCATCTGTACGCTTTGCACCTAAAATTCCAGCAATTCGAGCAGTCTTCAGCGCATCGCCTTTTTCGGTATTGCCATTTCGCAGTAGTTCAATGCAATGAGGCGGTGCATGCAATATGCCTGTTGCAATTGCTGTACGGTAACTTTCCGCTTTCATCCCTACATTTTTCATTACATTGTTCCCGCATGTTTAAAATTTTATGAATAATTTTCTTTAAATTTGATGCAATTAAAGATGCCATTGATAGATATTGGCATTTAACTGAACCGTCTTTTGAATCAGCTGATCTTCAGATGTATGTTCATGACCGCAAGACTGATGGTTATGATTATTACTATGCTGATGAACATGATCTGAACGGATGCAACAGCCTTCAACATATTGACTGGTACCATCTAAGTAAAATTCTTCTTTCCAGACAGGCACCTCGTGTTTTACACGTTCTACTGCTTCTTCACATGCGGCAAAAGCTTCTCTGCGGTGCGGCGCATAGGCCATGGCAATAATTGCAGTTTCACCTATTTCTAAAGCCCCAATTCGATGCACGACCCGTACATAGGAAACGCCGTGTTTATGCTGAATCTCCTGTTCAATTTGACGAATCATTTTTTCAGCGACAGGTGCATATGAAGTGTATTTCAGTGCCTTAACGGCTTTACCTTCATGATGATTACGCACTGTGCCAATAAAAACACCAATGCCACCGCATTCTGGAAAGTATTGAATACCATCAAAAATATCTTGTCCAAAAGCATGACTTTGAATGCGTGAGAAATTCTTAAGTTCCATTTCAGCCTCCTGCCACTGGAGATAGCAGCACCAACTGCGTATCCTGATAGAGCTGTTTATTTCTTAAAACAATATCTTCACCAATCGCACAGGCACAGCGCTCAATGGCTTGCTCTGCTTCTGGATAATCAATCTGCACCTGTTTCAGCACATCTGAAATTGGGCTGCTGAGTTCGCAAAATACACTTAAGTCTTGCGGCAATGCCCGCTCTACTGCACCAAAGCCTTGAACCTTAATTTCAATCTGCGGCATCTTAACCTCCAATCATATACATGCTGATTTTTCGCTTATTCGGCTTAGAATTCAGCGTACTATTTTGTTTTTCTTGAATGGCATGAAAGCCTTGTTCTTTGTGCCAAATATATGGACTAAGAAATTCTTTTAGAACAGAATTTTGGGAATTTGCACTGTTCATTTGAGCTTGAATCAATGCTTTTAACGGAATACCTTGAGTCGAAAACAAGCAATTAAAAAATTCACCTTGTGCATTTAATCGTAAGCGATCGCAAGTGCCACAAAATGAATTACTGATGGTTGAAATAATGCCAATGGGCATACCATTAACCATATAGCTCCGTGCAGGTGCAGCACCATGCCCCTGTAAAACTTGTACGGAATATTCCGTTTTTAATACGTCTAAGATTTCTTGCTCAGTGACGACAGCATCTGCCGACCAATTTTGTTCACCATCAAGTGGCATAAACTCAATAAAACGCGGTTCAAATTGCTGGGCATGTGCCCATTTCACCAATGGAATTATTTGGTCTTCGTTTAAACCTTTAATCAGCACCGTATTAATTTTTATGTTCAATCCCGCTTCTTTAGCGGCATATATACCATCTAGAACGGGCTCTAATGATTTTTGGGTGAGTGCTTCAAATTGAGTTGGATTCAAACTATCCAGACTAATGTTTAGATCATCCAAACCCGCTTGTTTTAAAGCTTGCGTATACTGTTTTAAATAATGGCCATTGGAGGTCATGGAAATACGCTGTAAACCATAGGCACGTAAGGCTTGGAGTTGTTTAATAAAATGAACAACACCCTGACGCATAAGCGGTTCACCGCCTGTAATGCGGATTTGCTCAACGCCATGTTTCACCATAAATTCGCAGAAACTGTATAGCTCTTCAAAGCTCAGCAAATCATGCTTTTTCATCCATTCAGGATGCTCAGGCATACAATAGACACATTTAAAATTACATCGGTCTGTTACCGAAATGCGCAGCTTTCGCTTTATCCTGCCAAATTGATCTTGAAATGCAGGGAACAGATTTTCTCGCTCTAAATATGCCTTACTGTTCATCGTTAGTTCCATTACCTAAAATGCCGCGTCACTGTTCTATACAAAAAACATCACGGCACTTCACGCCCTATTTGTTTTCAGGTTACTTGTAGATCAAAGAGCAATAAATGTTCCAACTTTGCGCAGTCTCATTATTTTTTTGATGAATATCTGCTTTACGCCGCTCTAAATTCAAAATTCCGCTTAAAATAAGTGCGATCTTAAATTTGATTCTATTCAACGCCCAAAAGCAGGACAAATTTAAAGACAATGCAATTGTTGATGCTGCTGAAGTTCATCAAACGAATTAATACTGTGAAAAAAGAGTGCATTATTTTTAAAACTCGCCACTTGCATGTGCATTTGTGCAAAACAGCCTTTTAAACTGAGCTCTTTTTGTTCAAGACATGCCATTAACACAGGCAAACTGCTTCTTTTAAGCAAGCAAAATGGATACAGAGCTTTGCCATTTATTTCTGCTACAGCCACTTCACAGCGTGGATGGCGCTGCATGGCTTGATGCAGCCGTGAAATTACCTTTTGAGGAATATAAGTTACATCACAGGGTACGAAGAGCACATAATCGGACTGTACATTCGTCCATGCACTTTTCATCCCCATCAAGGGTCCTTGAAAACCTGACTCATCATCTTGATAAAATTGAATAGATGGGATGAGCCTTTTATAAATGGAATGATCTCGATGGCTATTGATCCAGACCTGTTCTACACGCGGTTTGAGCTGCTGATGAATTTTCAATAGCTGAATTTCATCGTCAAATTTTTGCAGCAGCTTGTTGATGCCATTCATACGCCGTGCTTGACCACCAGCAAGGATCACCAAGTCAGTTTTAGGATAAGTTACAGTTTTGCGATTTGTTCTCATTCTGCACACTCCGTTTGACACGCTTTAATTAAACCTCGAATTTCTGGTAAACATGATCCACAGTTGCCGCCTGCTTTGAGGCATGCTGTGACTTGCTTTTCATGACTTATATTTTTTTCTTTAATAGCAGCGATAATTCGGTTTTTACCTACTTTGAAACAGCTGCAGACCAATGGCCCATCGCTATTGCTCATAGACATGGCTTGTCCTGCCAATAAAGCTTTACGATGCATGGCACTCAGGCGTTCGCGTTTAAATAATCCTGCGACCCATTCACGGTCAGGCAGCATTGCTTTTGGCGCTATATATAAACTTGCAATTAGCACGCCATTTTGCAGTATCACTGTGTGTGAAATTTGTGCAGAGTGATCTTCCACATTGAGCCATTCAAAGCTTTCATCATTAAAAGGCAATAGGGTTTTCAGCTGCTGCGTGGTACTGCTGAATTTTTGCCGATCCGCCAGCTCAAAACGCACTGCTTTGGCTTGCATGACTTTGCTCCACCACACCGTTTTTTGAATCGTGGGCTGAATAATGTGCTCAAAACCTTGACGCACATACAGCACACCTTGCCACTGGGTATAAAAGGGCTGAATTGTCACAGGCGTATGCTTAAATTCAGGCTCACCTGAAATCGCATCCACCACTGGGTTAACCACTTTGCCAATTCGGGCATCAGATGCAACTTGATCATTCCAATGAATCGGCGCAAAGATTTGCCCACGACGAATATTGTCTCCAACCTGTGCGCGTAATACACATAATCCCCACTTCGAGCGCACCTCAATAAGTTCACCATCTTTAATGCCATATTTAAGTGCATCATTTGGATGCAGCTCACAATAAGGCTCTGCACGGTGCGTGGCTAAATTTGCAGATAATCCTGTGCGGCTCATGGTGTGCCATTGATCACGGATTCGGCCAGTATTCAAAATCAGCGGGTATTCTTGATCCGTTTGATTTACAGGATCTATGGCGCTAGTCGCAATAAATTTGGCTTTGCCATTGGCATGGCTAAATTCGCCTTGTTGAAATAATCTTGAGACATCAGCATCCGCTTGATTTTTATCTATAACAGGCCACTGGATTGGCGCGAGTTCATCATATTCTTCAACTGTTAAATGACTTAAACATTGCAAGTTAAAATAGCGAAAATGACTGGTTTCATTCCTCTCTGCTAATGATGCATTTTCATAGCTAGAAAGCTGAGCATGTTCAATAAAAATCTCATGACTATTTATATAATTAAAGCCAGAAAAGCCCATTTTTTTTGCTACTTGTGCAATAGCCCACCAATCCGCTTTGGCCTCATCAGGCGCATCTAAAAATGCATTTTGACGGCTGATGCGCCTTTCAGAGTTGGTTACTGTGCCGTCTTTTTCACCCCAGCCCAATGCTGGCAGCAGCACATCTGCATAGTCTGTTGTATCAGTGTCTTGGCAAATATCGGATACCACCACCAATTCACATTGATCTAAAGCCCGTTTGATTTGATCCGCATCTGGCATGCTGACCACAGGATTGGTCGCCATAATCCAGATGGCTTTAATTTTTCCGCTTTCCACCGCCTGAAATAGATCGACTGCTTTTAGCCCAACCGAATCTGCAATGTACGGGCTTTGCCAAAATTCCTGCACCAATTGACGATGACTTGGATTGTCCAAATCCATATGACTTGCCAGCATATTGGCCAGACCACCAACTTCACGGCCACCCATAGCATTTGGCTGACCTGTCATAGAAAATGGCGCAGCACCTAATTTGCCAATTTTTCCAGTCAACAAATGACAATTAATAATACTGTTGCCTTTATCTACCCCATGCGATGACTGATTCACCCCCATAGAAAACAGCGTCATTACTTTGTTATTCTGAGCAAATTTCTCAAAAAATAACTGTAATTTTTCAACTGAAATACCTGTTCGCGTTGCTACAGATTCAATTTCAGATTCTGATAAGCTGCTCTCTAGAGCTTGCGCTAAACCATCAGTATAATTTTGAATAAACGCATGATCAGTATAGTTATTTTTAGAGAGATATTGCAGTAAGCCATTGAACAGCGCCACATCTTGTCCAGGTAAAATTGGTAAATGTAAATCTGCTGCTTCACAGGTACTGGTAAAACGCGGGTCAATGACCACAACAAATAAGTCGCGCTGCTCTTTGGCTTTCATAATGCGTTGATACAGCACAGGATGACACCAAGCAGTATTTGAACCCACCAGCACGACCATGTCTGTATGTTCAAAATCTTCATAGCTCGCTGGAACTAAGTCTTCACCAAATGCACGTTTATGTGCAGCCACTGCAGACGACATGCAAAGACGTGAATTGGTATCAATATTGGCTGTGCCTAAATAGCCTTTGACGAATTTATTTACCGCATAATAGTCTTCAGTCAGCAGCTGTCCTGATACATAAAAAGCAATACTGTCACGGCCATAATCATCAATACATTGTTGAAATTTATTGGCGATGGTGGAAATAGCGCTTTCCCAATTGGATTGTACGCGGTTCGCTTTTCGCCCAAGCATTGGATGCAGAACACGTGTTTCTAAGCCAAGCGTATCTGCCAAGTTACTGCCTTTAATGCATAGTTTTCCATAGTTAGAAGGATGATTTAAATCTCCCTCTACCGTAATTTTTTGCCCCAAAGCTGTTTGTGTTACTTTGGCCGTTACTCCACATCCAACACCGCAATATGGACATGTGGTTTGTGTAGTTTTTACATTTGCTGCGGTGGAGCTATGCAGTTCCACAAGAGGAATACTATTCATTTCTGCTTTGCTCCTTATATATTTAAATTTAACAAGGTGTTGCACTAATTTTTAATAAAAGATTTCTTGCATAAGTCGATTTTTAATCAAGACTTAATTCACAAAGGAAGTCCCCCTCCTTTTAAGGAGGGGGCTAGGGAGAGGATTGATATGAAAATGCCCCTCATCCTAACCTTCTCCCTGAGGGAGAAGGAACTTTCAAAAATAAAGACGCATCAGCCTGCTTTCTTTAAAGCAAAATCTTTACCAAACAGTAATTTATTTCGAATAGACGAAATTGAGCTTTGATCTGCAATCAGTTCTGAATACCATGCACCATCATCAGTATCGCCAAATAAAACCGCACCGATGACCTTATCTTTCTGAATAATAATGCGTTTATAAATCTGACGTTTTTCATCATTTAAAACAATGTCTTCAAAATCATCTAATGGTTCAAAGTTTCCAGCTGAAAATACATCACAACCACTCACCTTAAGCTGAGTCGGTACAGTCGGTGCTTTGAAGGTCAGGCTGCCATGCTCAGCCAAATGCGATGCACAAATGAAAGCTTGCCCCCAAAGCGGTTCAACCAAACCAAAAGTTTGATTTCGATGTTCAATACATTCACCAACAGCATAAATACTTGGGTCATAAGTTTGCATGGTGTCATTGACCAACACGCCGCGGTTACAACGTAGGCCCGCACTTTGTGCCAATGCCATATTCGGACGAATCCCCACAGCAAAGACCACTAGATCTGCATCCAGTACTGTGCCATCTTTTAAATGCACAGATTTCACATGACCATCTTCACCAATTAAACTTTCGGTATTGGCCTCAGTAATAATACGAATGCCCTTTTGCTCAATCGATTTTTTTAGCATATGACTGGCTTTAGCATCCAATTGACGGTCCATAATGCGATCCATCAAATGCAATACCGTGACATTCATACCACGCTGTTTTAAGCCATAAGCTGCTTCTAATCCCAACAGTCCACCGCCAATTACGACTGCATTTTTCGCACGTTTAGCCATATCCAGCATTGTGTTCACATCGTAAATATCACGAAAACTCAGCACACCTTTTAAATCTGAACCTGAGATTGGCGGTACAAAAGGCTTTGAGCCTGTGGCTAATATTAAACGGTCGTAATCGACCACAATGCCCGTTTCGGTATACACCTGTTTGCGAGGACGGTCGATGCGTACTGCCCGATCACCAGCAATAAAATGAATGCCTTTGTCTGCATACCACGCAGGCGGATGCAGCATAATATCTTCAATGGTTTTATCACCAGAAAGCACTGGAGACAGCATAATACGGTTGTAATTCCCCCAAGGCTCTTCACCAATCACGGTAATCTCATAACGTTCGGGTGCCATATCCAGCAAATCTTCTAAGCAGCGCATACCTGCCAACCCATTACCAATCAGCACCAGCTTCATTTTTTCCTGTGCTAATCCATTGTTGGTGATATAGGTTTTTTGCGCGGTTGGGCTGACAAAAACTTTGCCTTGTTCAATCTTGCTTGGAAACACTAACAATTTTTGCTCTTTGTCTTCCAAGCAGCGCCCTGTCGCTAGACTAAAGTGCTGTTTATAAATAGGTGACGCCACCACACGTTCGCCCTGTAGATCACCCACAATACCGCGCGACATTACAAAGGCTTTGCTGAATGGGTCTTGATTGCTGAGCGCATAGACGCGTTTTTCTGAACCAACACGGAAAATAGCAATTTGTTGATTTTCAATGAGTGCTCCAACACCTGTATTAGGCGTAATATCATCTAATGCACAGATTTCGACCCAGTCCAGTTCATTCATTTCTTTTAAAATTGTCATGTTCATTATCCTTATTCTATTTACGCTTCTACCACTGGAATACGGCTACCATCACGTTCTGCCTCATTTTTAGGGCGAATTTGACCGCGCACCGAAGCAAATTGAATATGCGGATCATTTTGCTGTTCAGCTTTGGCATTCACAAAAGTGACAAAGCGTTTACGCACTTCTGGGTCTTCAACCGCAGTGCGCCATTCATCTTGATACGTCCCGACCACATGGCTCATGCGACGTTCTAATTCGGCCGCGACACCTAAAGAATCATGTACAACAACATCTTTTAAATAATCTAAACCGCCTTCCATATTGTCGCGCCACACAGAAGTCCGTTGTAGACGATCCGCAGTTTGGATGTAAAACATAAAGAATCGGTCGATATATTTGATTAAAGTTTGTGTGTCTAAATCAGATGCTAAAAGCTCTGCATGACGTGGTTTCATGCCGCCGTTGCCGCATACATAGAGGTTCCAGCCTTTTTCTGTGGCAATCACGCCCACATCTTTACTTTGTGCTTCTGCGCATTCACGGGTACAGCCAGACACTGCCATTTTTAATTTATGCGGTGAACGCAGTCCTTTGTACCGATTTTCAAGAAAGATCGCTAAACCCACTGAATCATCTACGCCATAACGGCACCAAGTACTGCCAACGCAAGATTTCACAGTCCGCAATGACTTACCGTATGCATGCCCTGATTCAAAGCCAGCTGCAATTAACTTTTCCCAAATTTCAGGCAATTGATGTACTTGCGCACCCAACATGTCTACACGCTGACCACCCGTTAATTTGGTATATAGGCCATATTCTTTCGCAATCTGACCCACTGCAATTAAACCGTCTGGGGTAACTTCACCACCTGCCATACGTGGTACAACAGAATAAGAACCATCTTTTTGAATATTGCCCAAGTAGTAGTCATTGCTGTCTTGCAGGCCTGCATGACTTGGTTTCAGCACAAAATCATTCCAACAGGAAGCCAAAATATTAGCTGCCGTTGGTTTACAGATATCACAGCCCAGACCATGACCATGCTGCTGAATCAAGTCATCAAAAGTTTTGATTTCATTGACCCGTACCAAGTGATACAGCTCTTGACGTGAATAAGCAAAATGCTCACACAGATGGTTATTCACCGTTACGCCTTGGCGTTGTAGTTCCGATTTTAAAACTTGTGTCACTAATGGCGCACAGCCACCGCATGCACTTGCAGCTTTGGTGCATTTTTTAAGTGCTCCAAGTGATGTTGAACCGCCAGCAATCGCTTCGCAAATATCTGCCTTAGAGACGTTATTGCATGAACAAATCGTAGCGCTGTCAGGCAGCAAATCCACACCACTACCACCTGCTTTTGCAGAAGATTGCTCAAATCCCGGCATGATTAAACTTTCAGGATTTTCTGGTACAGCCAATCCATTCAGCATCATTTGCAATAGATCGTTATATTCTTTAGCACATCCAACCAAGACAGCACCGAGCAATTTGGTTTTTGCGGCATCTACCACAATCTTTTTATATACTTGCGCAGCTTCATCAGCATAAAAATAGCTAAGCGAATTTGGCGTCATCGCATGTGCATCACCAACGGATGCCACATCTACACCCATCAATTTCAGCTTGGTGCTCATATCTGCACCTGCAAACTCAGTACAGCTTTGTTCCATCACATGTTTGGCTGCAATGCGCGCCATGTCATAACCCGGTGCAACCAACCCATAAATTTTATTTTGCCAAAGCGCACATTCGCCAATGGCATAAATATCTGGGTTTGAGGTTTGGCAGTAATCATTAATAGCAATACCGCCACGCTCACCAATCGATAAACCGCTTTGACGTGCAAGTTCATCACGTGGACGAATACCCGCTGAGAACAAAATAATGTCGGTTTCTAACTCTGAACCATCACCAAACTTCATAACATGCTTCGCATTTGCGCCATCTTCAATACAAGACGTGGCTTTTTGCGTATGAACTTTCACCCCTAGATTTTCAATTTTTGAACGTAAAACTTTACCGCCCAAATCATCAATCTGTACTGCCATTAAACGTGGCGCAAACTCTACAACATGCGTTTCTAAATTTAAGTCGCGTAAGGCTTTGGCAGCTTCTAAACCAAGTAATCCACCACCAATCACCACACCCGTTTTAGCATTTAAACTTGCAGCGCGAATTGCATCTAAATCGTCAATAGTACGGTAAACAAAACAGTTTTCTCGCTCATTACCCGGAATCGGTGGCACAAAAGCATAAGAACCTGTAGCAAGAATCAGTTTGTCATAGGCAAGAACATCACCATGATTGGTCGTAACCGTTTTATTCACTTGATCTATTTCAATAGCTTTGGTGCTTAGACGTAAATCAATGCCATAAGCATCCGCAAAGTCACTGCGGCATAGCGTTAAATCCTTTGCCGATTTTCCGCTGAAATATTCAGTCAAATGTACACGGTCATAGGCTAAACGAGGTTCTTCCGCCAAAATAGTGATTTCAACCTCATCGCCTGCATGTTCTAAAACCGATTCGATAAACTTATGGCCGACCATGCCATGGCCAATCATGATAATTTTCATATTCTTTCTCCAAATTCTGTGCTTATGTAGGCTGATTCTTTAGGCTTTTAGTTTTGTGCTTCAGCCAAACGGCGTTCATTCACCGCTTGTTCAAACAAACGTTGCTCTTTTTCTTTATGCTCGACAGAGAAGCGAATCATCAGGACACAACTTGCTGCAATCACCACTAAACCGCCTAACACCATCAAAGTCGTTTGAATATCCAACATACCTTTGAGTAAAAAACCTGCTGCCACTGCACCGACGTTACCGCCCGCACCAATAATTCCAGCTACACCGCCCAAAGCATCACGGTCGATAAATGGCACCAAGGCATAAGTTGCACCGCACGCCATATGGGTAAATAAGGCAAATACAGTCATAGCAAGGATGGCTAAAATTGGCGTGTGCATTTGTGAGAACACAATCAGGAATAGCCCTTCAAGCAAGATCATGGCAAATAAGACTTTTGTACGGCCATCCAGCCCTTTTTTAGTTGCCACTTTATCTGAAACAATGCCACCAAGCGCACGAGCAAATAGTGCCAACAAGCCAAAGATCCCTGCAGCCATGCCTGCTTCTTTTAAGCCAAATTGGAAATTGTCGACGTAGTAAAGTGCAATGATGTTATGAATGAAGATTTCAATACCAAAACATGCAGCATAAGCACCAAATAAAATCCATACACGGTAATTTCGTGCTGCGTGCATTAATATCGCTACACCGCCTTTCTTATCAGAACCAACAGCAATGCCTTGCTCACGCAGTTCTTTAAAATCACCTTGCGGGCAATCTTGTGTAAATTTCCAATATAAAGCGCCGACAATCAGCATCATTACACCCGGAACAATCAGCGCAATGCGCCAGCCCATCGCTTGCTCAACACCAAACATCACCAAAGCGCCTAGCATTAATGGCATTAGGGCTTGAGTCGCGCCGCCGCCTGCATTACCCCATCCCGCAGTTGCAGCATTTGCTGTTCCAACTACATTTGGTGCAAACATAATGCTGGTGTGATATTGCGTAATCACAAAACTTGCGCCAATCGCACCAATCAGCAAGCGGAAAAATAGAAAAGATTCATAACTATTTGCGGAAGCTACACCAAAAACAGGAATACTGCCGATAATTAATAAAGCGGTATAGGTTTTACGCGGGCCATATTTGTCGCAAAGCGGCCCAACAATTAAACGAACTAGAATTGTGATGGCAACGGCTGCAATATTAATATTGGCAATTTGATCTTTGGTTAAATTGAATTCACCCGCAATCACAGGCATTAATGGTGCGCAAGCAAACCATGCAAAGAAACAAACAAAGAATGCGAGCCAACTCATGTGGAAGGCCCGCATTGCTGCTGAAGTAAAATTAAATAGACTTATTTTTGTCGCTTTTTTAGCATTTAAATTTGAAGACATAACCATCTCCTGACTGAACTGAACGCATTAGATACCCTGCTATGTCGCTAACACATTGCAGAGTGGATCAGAACGGACGTCGTTGGCCGTCTTACAAATTTTTAGAGTCTTCTTTGACTCACTATGTATTAAGCATTTCTCGTGCCAATATCATATCAACAATGCAATAAACAGATTTTATTAATTTAAAATTAGCAACTTATGTCAAAACTCAGTTTATTTAAAATATTTACCGATCCGTTTTATAAATTGAATTGGTCATTTATGTGCAGCCCCAAAATGTATTGCACAATGAAAGTGCACACTATTGCGGAACAACAATATCCAAGCTGATAACACCTGTTTATTCTGTAAAAAATTCTGCTTATATCCAGTTCATTTTGGCACTTTATTTGCTTTGGCTTATTTATACGTATTTGTTTTTTGCTCTGCCTGAGCTTTCACATGCCAAAACTAAGAATTGCTTTAATTGATGATGATCAAGAACGTGCTGATTTCATCAAAGCCTCATTACTACAGCACGACTTTGATGTGGTTGCCTGCCTGATGATTGACCATTTAAATATGGCTTATCTACAGCAAATTACAGCAGATGTCATTTTATTGGATATGGAACATCCTCATCGCGATGTTATTGAAAGTTGTGTCACTCAATTTGATTTACCGACTGTGCTTTTCACCAAAAATTCGAGTCAAGACACCATCCGAAATGCGATTGATGCAGGTGTGACTGCCTATATTGTTGATGGTATCGACCCGACCCGACTCAATAGCATTCTAGACATTTCGATTGAACAATATAAAAAGCATAAAAAACTGTTAAATGACTTGGCTGAGACAAAATGCAAACTCGCTGATCGCAAAGACATTGAAAAAGCCAAAGTGCTGCTGATTCAAATGCATTCATTAACGGAAGAACAAGCCTTTGGTTTATTACGTAAAAATGCCATGAGCCATCGTATGACCATGGGTGAAATGGCAAGACGATTATTAGACGCTCAAGCCCTATTACAATCACAATTTAAGGAATAAGCCATGTCCGCACTTGAAAAAACCGATCTACAGCTTGGCTACATTCCTTTACTCGACTGCGTGGCCATCCTCTGGGCGAATCATCAGGGATATTTTGAGCAACAAGGTTTAAATGTTGAATTGATCAAAGAGGCCTCTTGGGCGAGCCTCCGAGATCGACTGGCTTTTGGTTTTTTAGATGCAGCTCATTGCTTGTCTGCCATGCTGCCTGCTGCGGCTCTAGGTGAAGATCAATTGGGTGTCCCTCTTCAAACCCCTCTGGTGCTCAGTACCAATCGCGCATTTATCAGTTTATCGCAACAGCTTAGTCATAAATTAAATATTGGCATTGATACTCCAACGCAAGCTGCCAGCAAAATATGTAAAGCCATTAATTCTGGTGAAAATATTCGTTTTGCCCACGTCTTTAAACACTCGATTCATCATTTTTGCTTACGTGAATGGCTTGCACTCGCAGATGAAACCACCGCAAAATCTGTAAAATTACTCACTGTCCCGCCGCCTTTCATGGTGGATGCATTGATCAATCATTCTATTGATGGTTACTGTGTTGGTGAGCCATGGAATACTCAAGGCGAAATTTTCGGAATTAGTCAAATCATTGCGCAAAGTTCAGATATCATCCCACCAGTTGCCGACAAAGTTTTAGCATTTACTCAAGATTGGGCACAACAACACCCAAACACTTTAAGCGCACTTATTCAAGCGATAAAAAAAGCACAAAATGAACTAAAACATTTGGAAGATTATGCTGAAGTTTGGGCGATGTTAATGGACTATGACATTATCCGTTTTGAATGTTCCAATGAACGTCATGTTAAAAAGTATTACGCTATTCAACACATTATTCGAAATTTTATTGAGGATGATGGCACCCCAAAATTATCGGACATGCAATGGATTTTCTCCCAAATGCAAAAATGGCTCAATACCGAACAAATTGATCATATTGAAGAGCTTTGTAGGCGCTGCATCGTATAGTCATTAATGGATTTAAAAATAAATTTAGTTTTTTCAATTCAACTTGGTACTAAATATATCCAACTACAGAAGCATTACATTTCATTTTTGATTTAATAATTTACAGCAAACACTTATTATTTATATGGATTTATACTCCAAAATATTTTATCCGACCTCCTTATTTCCACAATATTTCTCCATATTTATAGGTTAATCTTGCCACAAAATTACATTTGGATAACCAAATAATGCAAGGCGTGCGCACTCCATTAAAGCTAACAACTCTCAGTTATGCCTTATTGACTCTAAGTTCTACAGTTTGGGCAGCAGAGAGTGTATCCACTTCAACAGAACAGCCACAATCTGATGTGCAGCAAATGGAAGCCATCACCTTTGAAGTGCCTGCTGCTCCATTCAAACCGAAAGATCCCGATATCAGTGCCGTTGCAAAAACCATTGTAACTCGAGATGAAATGTTAAAGTTTGGTGATCAGTCGATAAGTGATGCGTTACGTCGTGCAGCTGGTTTCCAAATGCCAGGTCAAGGCCCACGTGGTGCAGGCGGCTCTGGTGGCATGCGTTTTCGTGGTGGCGGAGCACCTGTATTCTTAATCAACGGTGAACCTGTGCAAGGTGGTCCACGTGGTGGAATGTCTGTCGTGGATAGCATCACACCAGAAATGATTGAGCGCATTGAAATTACAAAACAACCGAGTGTTGCGCAAGCTTCAGTCGCGTCTTCTGCTGTCATTAATATTATTTTAAAAGAACCACTAAATGGCACACGTTTAAGTGGTTCTTTTCGTGCAGGCTATGGTTTAGCAAAATCCAACACACGTGAAGAAGAACGTACCAGTTTGAATTTCCAAATGGATGGTCGTTCAGATCCTTGGATTTACAGCCTATCTGGCAACCAGATGTGGAATGATTCAACCTCAGTTACTCGTACCCAAGATGCGACAGGCACAAATAAGTCACAAAAGCGTATAAACGATCGAACTTCGCAGATGCTTACACCACGTGTGGAATATCAACTGGATGATCAGCAAAAGCTGGTTGCAGAAATGTTCTACCGCAACAATGAAAATGAAGGCTCAAGCGGCTCTCAAGTTCAAAAAGATAAAAATGACAGTTTTCGTTTAAACACACGCTATGAACGTAAAGACAAGGGTGACTCGGATAAAGTTCGAGTATCTATTGAACAGCAAAATGAGTCCGAATTAACCCAATCACCTCGACTACAATCTTATATCGATGAACAAATTAATGAATATGGATTTGCATACGATGGTGTACGTAAACTAGATGCAAAAAAACAAATCAAGTTTGGTACTGACCTGCGTGCGAGTGAACTTGAAAGCAACATTACTGAAACCCTTGATGAACGTACCTATGCTGCCTATGTTGAAGGCAGCTGGAAATATACCGACAGACAAACACTGACTTTGGGTGTACGCCAAGAATGGTTAGATCGATCAGGTCTGGTCGATTATCAAGATCAACACCTCAGTCCAGTCTTGGCACATCGTTTTGATTTTGATGAACATTGGTCATTACAAACCAACCTCAGCCAAGCTTATAAAAACCCACGTAGTAATCAGCTGATGCCGACCATTTCAGTATCAACAGATAGTGACTCTGGTAGTTTAAATAACCCAGACCGCGGTGGTAATGCAAACTTAAAACCTGAAAAAATCAATGCCTATGAAACGACCTTAGGCTACAACACCCCAGCTGGCGGTGTAAATATCACGGGTTTCTACCGTGAGATTAACGACTATATTGAAAAATCAATTCAATATGAAAATGCTTCTGGTAGTGCATGTCAAACAGGTGATTCAAACTGTCGTTATGTGGAACGTCCATACAACCAAGACAATGCAACCACTTACGGGGTTGAAATTGCAGGTCGTTATGCTTTGAAGCAAACAGAAAATGGACATTCATTTATGTTGAATGCACAGCTCTCTACTGTACGCGCCAAAATTGAAGAAGATAATGGCTTAGAACGACTTGCCAGTGATGTTGCACCTTATAGTGCAAGTGCTGGTTTGTCTTATAACTACCAACCGTGGCGTATTGCCAGCAGTGTTAACTTAAATTACACCCCTGAATATACGCGTGCTTTAAGCAATGAGCCGTATAACCGTACCAGTAATGAACGGGTAAATATGGATCTAAGCTTAACTAAACGCTTTGACCAAGATTGGTCTGCATCGATCAACGCGCGCAACATTCTGAGTACCGACTATAAAGAAGTGCTAAGAGAACGTGATACAGGAAAACTTTATCAATCTCGTATAAATGAGGCGATTCCAAGTTTCATGTTCACTGTTGAGAAAAAATTCTAAAACAAGCGTAGTAGAATAAAAAAACCGATACAGAGGTATCGGTTTTTTTATTGTTAGTTATTCAAAGTTAAATATTACTTTTCTATTTCTTTCAGCAACTTAGCCACCTTTAGGGTGTGCTCTTTTTTGCCTTTTTTCTCTAAAACCTTTTGCTCAATCCACCATAAGTATTCAAAAATCTCTGATTCACTTGAATTTTCTCGAATTAATTTAAATACATTGGGTAAGTAATCTTCATATTCATCACGCATTGAAGGTATACGTCGAATACCTAAAGGATCCCACTCCTTCAAAAGTATTTTATGTATCGCATGCAATAAGCTCGCATCTCGATTGTGTTTAGACTCCATATAAGTTCCCTAGCTTATATTTTTTAGTTTCAAAATCATTTATATGGTTATATTGTTTTAAATACGAAAATAGACAGACTTCATTTTCGAAGTTTTCATCATACCCATCTATTAAAGCTTTTCCATTGGTTTTTAATATTTTTTTTATTTCTATGACTTTCTTACAATATCTTTCATTTATTTTTTCTCATATTTAGCGCAAAAAGCATAGGATTTAATTCATTCGTCGAATCCTATTTTCAAAATCTAATGTCTAAGGTAAATAGTTGTATTTTTAACTTCATAGATTCTAATTTTCAGGCTACATTTATCTCCAACCTTTATAAACTCCATATCCATATGACCACTGTGCTCCCCGATACAATTTATGCCATTCAACATCTCGCATTTGAAGATTTAGGATCTTTAGAAGATGTGATTTACCAATTGGGTTATCGAGTGCGTTATTTTGAAGCCGGTGTTGATGACCTCAGCAAGGCCATGCAACACACAGGTTTGGTGATTATATTGGGTGGGCCCATTGGCATTTATGAAACTGAGGACTACCCATTCTTACAAAAAGAAATAGACTTACTCAAAGTACGTTTGGAAAATAATTTACCCACTTTAGGGATATGTTTGGGCGCGCAATTGATTGCACACGCACTCGATGCCAAAGTGTATGCGGGACATAGTAAAGAAATTGGCTGGAGTGAGTTACAACTTGCAAATGTGACTGAAAATATTTTAGCGCCGCTGGCAGAAGTTCCTGTATTACATTGGCATGGTGATACTTTTGATCTACCTGAAAATTCAACTCTTTTAGCAAGCTCAACGGTCTATCCTAATCAAGCATTTAGTTATGGAAAGAATATCCTCGCTTTACAGTTCCATATAGAGGCTGAAGCGTATGCCATGGAAAAATGGTTCATTGGGCATACTTGTGAATTGCGTAAAGCTGACATACATATTCCTAGTTTACGCGCGGAAAGTCAGCAATATGCCCCGGCTTTGGCACAAGTTGTACCACAAATTTTACAGCAGTTTATACAACGACTTGATTGCAAATAATCTTTCTATTGCATTGTAAAAGGTTTATAAAGACAACAATCTAAGCTTTATCAGCCTTTTCAATGA
This sequence comes from Acinetobacter sp. ANC 5054, assembly GCF_002135295.1. Taxonomy (GTDB): domain Bacteria; phylum Pseudomonadota; class Gammaproteobacteria; order Pseudomonadales; family Moraxellaceae; genus Acinetobacter. Next base: position 171,166 of record NZ_NEGG01000003.1, read on the forward strand.
CACCTTTACTTAGTATTGCCCTTATTCATTTCTTCGCACTCATTAGCCCAGGCCCAGATTTTTTCTTTGTCACACAAAGTGCGATTCGTCAATCTCGAACCCATGCCCTGTGTGCAGCATTGGGTATTTCACTGAGCATTTTGGTTTGGTCTATTTGTGCAATCAGTGGCTTACATTTCCTTTTTCAAAAAATGGCATGGCTACAACAAGTTTTAATGATCTTAGGTGGACTCTACTTACTGTATTTAGGCTATCAATTATTAAAATCCGCTTTTCAAAAAAGTACAATTTCTGCTGTACATGAACCGTCAAACAACCTTACACAAAAATCGCATAGTAAAATTTTACTGCAAGGCTTTCTAACCAATATGGCAAATCCCAAAGCCTTGGTTTATTTCAGCAGTGTATTTTCTATTGGTATCAGCACGAATGTCAGTATTTTTGAGCAAAGCTCTTTATTGGCTTTAGTATTTGTTGAGAGTCTACTCTGGTTTTCTGCTGTTGCACTGGTCTTCTCTGCATCGAAAATCAATCATTATTATCAAAAAATTAGTAAAAAAATTGATGGGATTACAGGTGGGATCTTTATCAGTTTTGGAGCTTTGTTATTATTAAATCGTGACTAATATAGTGATTTAAGAATAGATTATTGTTAACTTCCAATATTAAAAAAGCACCCGTTTGGGTGCTTTCCTATTTCAGCTGAGGGAGATAAAACTTACTTGGCTGCTACTTTCGCCGCAGGAACAGCAGCTTCAGTGGTGATATTTACAGTAATTTTATCACCTACATTTGGCACATAAGCGCCCACACCAAATGCTGAACGGTTAAATGACGTTGTGGCATTAAAACCAATTGTTTCTGCTTTAGTCATTGGATGAACAGCTTGTTTATTTAATACGGCATCTAAAACGACAGGTTTAGTCACATTTTTAATGGTCAAATTACCTGTAATTTTGTATTTAGTTTTGCTGATTGCTTGTACTTTTGTACTTTTAAATGTGATGTTTGGATATTTTTCAGCATCAAAGAAATCAGCAGTTTTTAAATGCTCATCTAAAGCTTTAACGTTAGTATTTAGACTTGATAATGGAATAGTTACATTTACTGACGAGTTTGATGGTTTAGCATTATCAACATTAATCACACCTTGAATGTCACTAAAATTTGCTGAAGGTGTCGAAAAACCAAAATGGTTCCAGTTGAATACTGTCGCAGTGTGTGTCGGATCAATTTGATAAGCAACTGGTTTAGCCATGCTAAAAGTTGCCACTGATGCAACTGCCAAACCGATTGTTAATGCTTTAAAGTTCATGTTTTTATCTCACTTTTGAATATTTACAAGTCTATAGAATTCTGCAGAAAATACAGGATTAAAGATAAAACGTATTGTTCCATCTTTAGAACGATATCTATCTCATAAATGTCCTTACGAAATTCGATAAATATTTATGTGGCAGAATATGTAAATCCGATTTTTTAAATTTCATGTTTAAAAATAACGCGAGCTTACATCCGATATTGTATAAATCCTGTCTTTTTCGCTACACGGTCATAGAGCAACTTTGCAATTTCATTGGTTTCATGTGTCAGCCAATATACGCGGTCACATTTACGCGCCATGGCAATATCATAAACATGTTGAATCAGCTTTCGAGCAATGCCTTGACCACGGTATTCCTCTAAGGTGAATAAATCTTGTAAATAGGCATAAGGTTTAATGGTCCAGCAACTGTCATGCTCAATGATATGTACAATACCAACCACTTGATTATTTAATATCGCTGCAAAGCCATACATCTGTGGCACATCATGACTGACCAACTTATTCCACGTATTTTGACTGACATGTTCAGGAATATTTGCGTTATAAAATATTTGATAAGCCTGCCATAACGGCATCCACTGCTCTTTGCTGATATTTTGTAAAGGCTTAATTTCAATTGCGAGTGTCATTGCTTATCCTTCCCCCTATCTCTATTAGGCTTCGATCATTTTTTATTTATGAAAGAGATCTATCGTTTTTTCATAATACATTTATTGGTTATAACATTCTAAAAATTTGCTTTGAAAATATTCAAGCCAATATAAGTTTTCTTGCTCATCACAATTTTGACTTAAACCTAACATAAATACTTTTATTCTAAGAAAAAAATAATATTCACTTTCTTTAAACTGCAAACGATCAATTTCATTCCAATTCAATTGATTTAAATCTTCAAATAGAGTCTCTAATTCATGAGAATCATTTGATATCTTAATTTGTTTAATAAAATCATCAAAGAAAAGACAATGTATTCAACACATTTTCTAAAACTAAACAGAAAATCTAATGCTTTTATATTACTCGTTTTTGATTCTAATCCTATATTTTTAAAAACATGATGAAGCCAGTTCAGTTCATCCATCTTTATCCTACTTATCCATTGCTCATGACTATTTTTTAGATTATAAAAAGCCCATTATAGGGCTTTTTCTTTTTAGGATTTACAGCTTCTCAACCAAAATACGGTCAACTTGCTTTAAGCCTGTATGCTTCTCATGGTTTTTGCGACGTATCTTGATCACCTTATCTTCCTGCAAATCTTGCAACATCAGTTCTACAGCAACCATTTCTGCAAGTTCTAGGTCTGTACCAATCCACTTCTGTTCACCAGCATCCATCAAGACAATTTCTTCATTTATCTGATCGTAAAGGCTCATCATTTCCTCACTTGGGTCTTTATTTCACCCATGACTGAATACTGTATGAATTAAACCAATTTTAAACCTTTGATTTAATTCATTCGTTACAAATCGTTATTTATATAACTTCGCTGAATTGTTCAAAACTAAGCACTGGAAAATTCAGCAATAAAAAACGCCCCTTTTACTGGGGCGTCTTTATCTACAGTTAATCGCGAAGGATTAAGCTGTAATTTCTTTCACTGCAGCAACAACTGCATCAGCAGTAATGCCGAAGTGTTTGTACAAGTCTTTCGCTGGAGCAGATTCACCGTAAGTCGTCATACCGATTACGCGGCCATCAAGACCAACGAATTTCCACCAGTAATCTACATGTGCAGCTTCAACAGCAACACGAGCGCGGATATTTGATGGAAGAACTGCTTCACGGTAAGCCGCATCTTGTTTTACGAATTCTTCAGCACATGGCATAGAAACAACACGTACGCCGTCAAGTTGAGCGTAAGCATCCATTGCCAATGAAACTTCTGAACCAGTCGCAATGATGATTGCTTTTAATTCGCCTTTTTCTTCAGCCAATACATAACCACCTTTCGCAACGTCAGCAATTTGCTGAGCTGTACGTGTTTGGAATGGTAAGTTTTGACGAGAGAAGATTAACGCTGTAGGACCTTCTGAACGAAGTAGCGCAGATTTCCAAGAAATAGACGCTTCTACAGTGTCACATGGACGCCATGTATTTAGGTTTGGTGTACCACGTAAAGAGGCAATTTGTTCTACAGGTTGGTGTGTAGGACCATCTTCACCTAGACCGATTGAGTCATGGGTATAAACATGGATCACACGTTGTTTCATCAATGCAGACATACGTACTGCATTACGCGCATATTCCATGAACATTAAGAATGTTGCAACATAAGGAACGAAACCGCCATGCAGCGCTACACCATTCGCAATTGCAGTCATACCAAATTCACGTACGCCGTAGTGAACGTAGTTACCCGCTGGATTAGATTCAACGCCTTCCGCGCCTTTCCATAAAGTCAGGTTAGAACCTGCAAGGTCAGCAGAACCACCTAAAATTTCTGGAAGTTGTGGTGCAAATGCTTGAATGGCATTTTGGCTTGCTTTACGTGTTGCAATGGTTTCTTCTTTTGCATTCACTTCTGCAATATAAGCATCAGCTTTAGCAACGAAGTCTGCAGGAAGATCACCAGCAAGACGACGTTTTAATTCAGCTGCTTCAGTTGGGTATTTAGCTGCATATGCTGCAAATACGTCATTCCAAGCAGATTCTGATTGAGTACCTTTCGCTTTAGCATCCCATGCAGCATATACGTCTGTAGGAATTTCAAATGGACCTTCAGTCCAGCCCAAAGCTTCACGAGTTAATGCAATTTCGTCATTACCTAGCGGCGCACCGTGGCAATCTTCTTTACCTTGTTTGTTTGGTGAGCCCAAACCAATCACTGTTTTACAGATAATTAATGTAGGTTTAGCAGTTTCAGCTTTTGCTTCAACAGTTGCAGCACGGATTGCATCAGCATCATGACCATCAACTTTAAGCACTTGCCAGCCGTAAGCTAGGAAACGCTGTTCTGTATCGTCTGAGAACCAACCTTCTACTTCACCGTCAATTGAGATGCCGTTGTCATCATAGTAAGCAATAAGTTTACCTAGACCTAAGGTACCCGCCAATGAACATGCTTCGTGTGAAACACCTTCCATTAAGCAACCATCGCCCAAGAAGCAGTAAGTGTTGTGATCAACAACTTTAATGTCTTCTTTGTTGAATTGAGCTGCTAAAGTTTTTTCAGCAAGTGCAAAACCAACAGCATTGGCAATACCTTGACCTAATGGACCAGTGGTAGTTTCGATACCAGGTGCATAACCAAGTTCTGGGTGACCTGGAGTTTTAGAGTGTAATTGACGGAAAGATTTTAAATCTTCAATTGAAAGTTCATAACCTGTTAAGTGCAATAGCGCATATTGCAACATAGAACCATGGCCGTTAGACAATACAAAACGGTCGCGGTTCGCCCATTGTGGGTTTGCAGGGTTGTGGTTTAGAAATTCACGCCATACCACATCAGCAATATCTGCCATCCCCATTGGAGCACCTGGATGTCCTGAATTTGCTTTTTGCACAGCATCCATTGCCAATACACGAATTGCGTTTGCAATACGACGTTCGTTAAGCGGGGTTGTCATAGGTCAGAGTCCAAACAAATGGTTTAAAGATTAAGATGAATAAGAATTCAAAGATGCGCATATTGTCTTAAAAAAAGCGGAATGGGTAAAGCCTCAAGGGCAATATTTCGCTAATAATTCCTACACCTTTTGTATTTTGGGCACAAATTACCCAACTTCAAGCCCAGAAGCCATGTTTATTTTATATACAGTAGTATTTCAATCTGTCCAAATGATGACGAAACTTAAAAGTGCTGGAATAAATAAAGTGAAAAATTGGATTAATGAAACAGACCGTATCAGATCCCTTAAATTTAATTTCTATCACATGCAAAGCAAGTATTCTTAAATAGGATTTTCTTAAAATTATGAGACCTTTAAAATACTCAACCTTATGGATAATTTTCAAAGCATTTTAATCTATATACCTTGACATGAGACAGGTAAATAACGCTGCGAAATGTCATTCGATTTACAGTTCCAAGCACCGTTTAAACCATCTGGAATACTGAAATAAATATTTTTTGAACGAAGTACGTAATTTACATTTGTTGCATTAAAAGTAAAAACTACGGAGCAGGTCCCTGCCACATCAGCAATTTCACTCTTAGCAATATATTTGGTACTGATACTTTCATTAAGTGCAATATTTAAGTCTGCACACGATTGCTCTTCAGAATATTGTTCGATTAACTTTAATTTATAAGGAGATATCATCCCGAGAACTTCTGCTACCTGCGCACGAGCGACATAACCATTATAAGAAACAGTTGCTATAGCCGCCAAAATTCCAATGATCGCCACCACAATCATGATTTCAATTAAAGTGAATCCTGCCTGCTTCATAGTTATACCCCCATATAACAATATGGAAATTTTGCAATTTTTATGCCAGCACATAAAAACCTTATAAATAAATACCTTACACCAGTTAAATAATGATAAATTCGTCTTTTAGTGACATTTATGGGCAATATGTCACATAATTAGACACCATAAAGATTATTCAAATAATTAAAATGAAAAGCATTCAACTCAAAATCAATCCATATCAATTGTAGAATTATCGAAATAATATATAAGTCGACAATACTGCGGCATAATTCAAAAAATTTGTGCTTTGTTATCTCATATCAATTTTTTAGATGCTTATATCAATTAAAAAGTAATGAAAATGAATTAAATTCACCCATTTTGGTCGTGTGATGCTAGTCCTCAAGTCAATCTCGATGTAACATATTGCGTCTTTTGAATTTAACTGTGATAGGACTTATGCGCGAGTACGCTGTATTTACCTCGGAATCTGTAAGCGAAGGCCATCCAGATAAAATGGCTGACCAAATCAGTGACGCTATTTTGGATGCAATCTTAAAAGAAGACCCTTATGCACGGGTTGCTTGTGAAACGCTTGTAAAAACAGGTGCTGTAGTACTTGCTGGTGAAATCACAACAACTGCCAACGTTGACTTTGAAGCAATCGTTCGCCATACCGTAAATGGCATTGGATATCATCATACTGACTTAGGTTTTGATGGTTCAACTTGTGCGGTCATTAACATGATCGGTAAGCAATCTCCTGAAATCGCTCAAGGCGTTGACCGTCAAAAACCCGAAGATCAGGGTGCTGGCGACCAAGGCTTAATGTTTGGTTATGCAAGCCGTGAAACTGATGTTTTAATGCCTGCCCCAATTTCATATGCTCACCGTTTAATGGAAAAGCAAGCAGAGTTACGTCGTGACGGCACTTTACCTTGGTTACGCCCAGATGCGAAAAGCCAAGTAACGTTTGCTTATGAAAATGGTGTACCTGTACGCTTAGATGCTGTTGTACTTTCTACCCAGCACGATCCAGAAATCTCTCAAGCAAACTTGAAAGAAGCTGTGATTGAAGAAATTGTGAAGAAAATTATTCCTGCTGAAATGTTCCATGCTGGTACTAAATTCCACATCAACCCAACTGGTCTATTCGTCATTGGCGGCCCTGTAGGTGACTGTGGTTTAACAGGTCGTAAAATCATTGTTGATACTTACGGCGGTATGGCGCGTCATGGCGGCGGTGCTTTCTCTGGTAAAGATCCATCGAAAGTTGACCGTTCAGCTGCATACGCTGGTCGTTATGTTGCTAAAAATATTGTGGCTGCTGGTCTTGCTGACAAATGTGAAATCCAAGTGTCTTATGCGATTGGTGTAGCAGAACCAACGTCAATTTCAATCAATACATTCAACACAGGTAAAGTGTCTGATGAACTGATTGTTCAATTGGTTCGTGAGCACTTTGACCTACGCCCATATGGCATTACCCGCATGTTGGATCTAATCCAGCCTATGTATAAGCAAACTGCTGCTTATGGTCACTTTGGCCGTGAAGGTTCAGACACTGCATTTACATGGGAAAAAACTGACAAAGTTGAAGCGCTTAAAGCATCTGCTGGCCTTTAATTTTTTAGTTGTTTCTTTAAAAAAGCCTGCACATTGCAGGCTTTTTTATTGTCTACAACATAATCAAAATAACGTTGACTTCAATCTAAGCCTAAATTATTAATATAAATACAAAAATATATGAAGAATGCGATTATGCCCTTTCCATTAGACTATAAATTTATTATCGCCACTGAAGAACAATTAGGTTTCAATTTTCCGGAACAGTATAAAGCCAAAATGCAAATTGATAATGGCGGCGAATTCGGCATTAGCATGTCAGACTCTGATGAATATGAAGAAGGAGATGAAATAGAAGCTTGGTGGCTTTTTCCCTTCCAAGACACCAGCGATATAAAACGAATTAAGCGCACAATGGGTCATCTTGTAGAAGAAAACAAATCAATTCGTGAAATCGAGGATTTCCCTGCCAATAGTGTTGCCATTGCACATAACGATGCAGGTGATTATTTATTGATGCGGGCCGAAAACACACAATTGACAGAAGAAATTTATTTATGGCGTCATGATGACAGTGAATTTATCTACCTCATTGCAGCTTCTATCAAGGACCTCATTCAAAATGAGTGATTAAATCCTGACTAAAATCAACGTTCCAAAGGTAAAGCAAAATGGATAAAAATTACACTAAATCAACAATTTTTGATCGATATTTGAATATTTTTTCAGCTAATATTATTTCAGCCCTTGCTACAGGGCATAACAAAAATGAGGAATAACACCATGAATAAATTACTTGTTGCTTTAGGTCTAGCTGCGACTGTTGCTCTTGTTGGCTGTAATAAAGATAAAGCGCCTGAAACGGGCGCTACAACTGGCGAACACATAGAAAATGCTGCTGACCAAGCAGGCCATGATATTGCAAATGCAACTTCTGAAGCAGCTTCTGCAACAGCTACTGCCGTTGATAATGCTGCTCATGATACCGCTGTTGCTGCTGACAACGCTGCTGAACATGCTGAAGCTGCTGCACACAATGCAAAAGAAGCGGCTAAAGAGGCAACTGCTGCGACTGCTGGTGCAGTTGAACAAGGTGCTGCAAATGTGAAAGAAAAAGCACAGCAATAATCTTTGCAAAAGAGAGCTCCTATTCAGGGGCTTTTTTTGTCTGTAATTGCTGAAATATCAGAAAAAATTGTATAAAAGTGACTTGAAGTTTAACCCTATTCGGTTCACCCTATTGCAAACTTTTTAATAACAATTCATTAAGAGCAAATAATGTCATATTCACATCATTCAGAATCACACTATATGCACAGAACAGGTTGGCTCCGTGCGTCTGTACTGGGTGCGAATGATGGCATTATCTCAGTCACCAGTTTAATTATGGGCATGGCAGCCAGCGGCGCATCTAGTCACACCCTACTCATAACCTGTATTGCCGGATTAATTTCTGGTGCAACTTCTATGGCAGCTGGCGAATATATTTCTGTGAAATCGCAAGAAGATGTCGAAAAAGCCGATTTGCATATGGAACATAAAGAATTACAAAAGAATCCTGAGTTAGAACTTAAAGAACTCACTCAAATTTACATCCATAGGGGCTTGGAACCAACACTTGCTCATGAGGTAGCAGTTCAATTAACTGCGCATGATGCACTTGAAGCCCATGCTCGAGATGAAATTGGCATTCACGACAACACCTCAGCCAAACCTGTTCAAGCCGCTTTATCTTCAGCAGCAGCATTCTCGATCGGTGCCTTATTTCCAATGGTAGCGATACTGATCAGCACTGAACAACATATTGAAAAAGTCGTGATGGGCGTTGGCGTTTTATCTTTGGCGATTTTAGGAGCACTAGCCAGTTATGCTGCAGGTACTTCCCTACTTAAAGGCTGTTTACGCGTTGTACTTTGGGGTATTGCAGCGATGCTGTTCTCGAGCTGGATTGGTTCATTATTTAATGTAAATCCTATTTAATATCCTAAGCAGACACAATTTAAAAGCTTTATTATCAATTTTACAAATATTCTAAATCAGATATACACAGCAATATTTGCATGATTATTCAACAATATTTATTTTTACAATATATAAAAACCGTAAAATAGAAACACTTTCTTTTTTTCGCATTTTCTCCCATGTCTATTATTGCAGCGCCAGCCAATCGATCGAACATATCGATTTGGGTGGCCTTTATTTTTTTAATTATCGGTACTATTGGTGCATATCAAATCGTTGGTATTAACCAAGCATTGCTTTTCCTCGTGGGTGGTGCTTTAGGTATGACGCTTTATCATGCGTCATTCGGCTTTACCTCAAGCTGGCGCGTTTTTCTTAAAGAACGTCGTGGTCGTGGCCTACGTGCACAAATGATCATGCTAGCTTTAGCTGTCTTGCTGTTCTTTCCAGCGCTAGGCGCAGGCGAACTTTTTGGCAACCCTGTTAAAGGGAACGTCAATCCCGTTTCTATGTCAGTGATGATTGGTGCTTTTATCTTTGGTATTGGCATGCAACTCGGCGGTGGCTGTGCTTCAGGTACACTGTATACCGTCGGTGCTGGTAGTGCGCGTATGATTGTTACGCTCATTTTCTTCTGTACAGGCTCTTTGATTGCCACTTCACATATTCAATGGTGGTTTGATCTTCCACACTTTGAACCGATTTCTTTGGTAAAAAGTTTAGGTGTCGTGCCTGCTCTATTGTTGAACTTTGTGCTATTCGCGATTATTGCAGCGGCAACGGTGTACTTTGAGAAAAAGCGACATGGCAATCTCGAAGTTGAGCCGCAAAGTGTAAATCATGGCTGGAAACGTTTCCTCCGTGGTCCTTGGCCATTGGTGTGGGGCGGCATTATCCTGACAGTACTGAACTTTGCAACGCTTGCACTTGCTGGCCGTCCTTGGGGTGTCACTTCTGCCCTTGCAGTTTGGGCTGCAAAATCTGCCAGCCTAATGGGTATTGATGTGGCTTCATGGGCCTACTGGCAGCAACCTGCGAATGCCAAATCATTGGCTGAGTCGTTATGGTTTGATGTAACGTCAATGATGAACTTCGGCATTATGTTGGGTGCACTCTTAGCAGCAAGTCTTGCGGGTAAATTTGCGCCAAACTTTAATATTCCTAAACGCTCGCTTTTAGCTGCCGTGATTGGTGGTTTGTTATTAGGTTATGGCGCACGTTTGGCCTATGGTTGTAACATTGGCGCATATTTCAGTGGTATTGCTTCAGGTAGTTTACACGGCTGGTTATGGTTAATCTTCGCATTTATTGGTAATGGTATTGGCGTTAAACTTCGCCCAATCTTCTTCCCAGGCGAACGTCCACAACTTGAAAAACTTACAGGTTGTTAAAAACGAATAGGCTGTTAAAAGCAAAAAAGCCCCTTCATTAGGGGCTTTTTTATGGCTGAAATTTAAAGCTTATGCATTTTCGTACTTATTATTTTAGAGCCGCCTTTAAATTACAACCATATTGCATGGTCTCTTGTGCCTGCTTATAAGTGGTGTAGCGGTTGATAATAAAATCATAAAACTGATCGCTATTTGCAAACACTTGACTCAAATCTTCATTGCCCGCATTTGGCAATTTCACAGCGTTTACTTTATCCAAATTAAAATGCCCGAGATGATACATCTCTGCAAAATAGCCATTCATAACATCGCAATAAGCGACCTTAGACGGCTTTAAAGCCGTACTTGCCACAAAGTGCTGATTCAAACTTTTTAAATTATTTACATCTAAAGCAGACTGATCTGAAAACGCTAGACTCTCTACTTTTTTGAGTTGAGCAAAATCGGAAGCTAATTTTTGATTTAACTGTTCAAAGCGTTGTTGTAAAGCTGCCCTATCTGCCACTTGATAGCTTTGTGGATTTAAAGTCTTCTTTTCCTGTTCATTGGCAGAACATGCCGTCAGCATCACCGTCGTTAATACAGTTGCAACAAGAAATAATTTCATCAATACATCACTCAAAAACAATCAAAAGCACGATCATTATGCCTGAAATTTCCACTAAAGGTTTTTCTCATTCATATAACGCCAATAGCGTTTGGGAACATATTGAATATGCAGTTTCATATTTTTGCGCGCTTCAATATTGACGCTACGGAAATAGTCTTTCCACAATTGATCATACAGCACCTCTTCATCATCCAACTCAATGCTGAAAGACTGGCTATGACCAATTTCGATTTGCTGATCAATTACATGCGCATCCATATTAACCTGATGCACCTGCTTCAAATCATAATAAATCCCGTAATTTCGCTGCTCATCATAAATCAGCCAACGCTGATCTTGATAACGTGCCTTAAAATGCCATTCTATAATCGGTAGCACATTAAAGTCAGGTTTGACCAAACTTAAAAACAGGCCGTCTTTGCATTTTTTAAAGCGCACAAACGCTTCCATACGATGCTTTTCTCGCCCCACTTGCTTGGCCCATTGGCTCATGCCCAGCACATCAACATGACCATAATTTTTTGACACATCACGCTGCGTTTGAAATACATAAACCGCAAAATTAAAGCAATGCTGAAAGGACTCTTGCTGCTCAGACAAAAAGGCATAATAAAACTGCTTTAATGCACTTTCAGAAGCTTTGAGTTTTAGTCCTTGCCAGACTCGCTGTGCCTGCTCATCTGAACTCGTAACATCAATCAGTTCGGCAAACAAACCTTTTTGCACATTTGCATCAGTAGATACCTGCACATCAAATTCTTTAAATTGAAAAGCACGAAATATACAGCTAAGTAATCCAGTCATCGTGCCATCAAAGCGATAAATACTCACACAACTATCCTACCCACTTATGCAAGCAATGCACTAAATGGTTCTTAATACGCAATGCCTGAATCATTTAAAAACCCAAATTGAGTTGTGGACTGATTTGCTGCGTATATTTAGATTGACCACTCTGTAAAATTTGCTGACGAATTTGATGAGGCTGCTGCTCACGAATGAATTTTGGCGTATCTTCACAGCGAATAAAATGCTGTGCGCGGTTATATGCCACGCCCATACGCTTAAGCTGATCGATATGAATTTTGCCAAAGCGGCGCGCTTGCACAATTTTCTTGGCTGAACGCACACCAATTCCGGGAACGCGTAAAATCATTTGATAATCCGCCCTGTTTATATCGACAGGAAAAGCTTCAGGATGACGTAACGCCCAGCCAAGTTTCGGGTCGATATCCAGTTCTAAATTTGGGTGTTCCTCATCGACCAATTCAGTCGCTTCAAAACCATAAAATCGCATGAGCCAATCACTTTGATACAAGCGATTTTCACGCAGCAATGGCGGTGCAGAACCAACCGCAGGTAAAGCCCGTTCTTCCTCATTGATCGGGATATAACCTGAGTAATACACACGTTTCAGCTTAAATTCTTTGTAATGCCGATCCGCCATTAAAATCACATCACGATCTGACTCTTGATGCGCACCCACCACCATTTGTGTGGTTTGACCAGCAGGCACAAATTTCGGCACAGAACGAATCACTTTACGTTCATCTTTGAGTTGAATCAGGCGATCACGTACCACGCCCAAATCTTTTTGTACTTCTGCATGGGTTTTCTCAGGTGCAAATTTTTTCAAGCCATCTTCAGTCGGCATTTCCAAATTAATACTCATGCGATCGACATACAGACCTGCTTCGGTAATGATTTCTTGCGATGCACCTGGAATGGTTTTTAGGTGGATATAACCATTAAAGTTTTCTTCAAGACGTAATTTTTTCACCACTTGTAGCATACGCTCCATGGTGTAATCCGCAGATTTAAAAATTCCTGAGCTCAGAAATAAGCCTTCAATATAATTACGACGATAGAAATTCATGGTCAAATCGACCACTTCCTGCACAGTAAATGCCGCTCGTTTGACGTCATTGCTGCGCCGTGACACACAATAGGCACAGTCAAAAATACACACGTTTGAAAATAGGATTTTCAACAAAGAGACACAGCGACCATCTTCGGTATAGCTATGACAAATTCCATGACCAGTATTGCCTAGACCTTTGTCTTTATTTTGGCGTTTGCTGCCGCTGGAAGAACACGACACATCATATTTAGCCGCATCTGCCAATATTTGCAGCTTTTCACGGATACGTTCAGACATGGGAGTTATCTAGAATTCAAAAAATATTTAATAGTTATTTTAAAACGCTAAGGTTTAATTTCCATGTTGTTGATCACTAACACGACATGAGGTGTCGTTTTATTTTTTATAAGTCGATTTGGGTATTCAATGACGAAATAACGAATATTATTTGCTTAATTAAGTCGGCTTCGGCAAAGTAAATAAAGTGACTGGAGTATCGCATGACTTTACTAGAAAAACTCGGCATCAAACATCCTATTTTACTTGCGCCTATGGCGGGTGTTTCCACCCCTGCACTTGCAGCAGAAGTATCTAACCAAGGCGGTTTAGGTTCTCTTGGTCTGGGTGCAAGTAGTGTTGAAAATGCAAGAAAACAAATTTTGCAGACTCAGGAACTCACTGATAATCCTTTTCAAGTCAATTTTTTCTGCCATGACAGCGTTGAATTGGATGAACAAGTCGCTGCACGTTGGATAGGTCAATTTAAGCCATTATTTACAGAATTTAATGCTAAATTGCCCGAAGCACTTAATTGCATCTATCCAAGCTTTAAAGACAATGATCATTTCTTAAATTTGGTGCTGGAAACTCGCCCTAAGGCAGTGAGCTTTCATTTTGGTATACCGCATCCACATCAAATTCAAGCATTGAAACAGGCTGGCATTATTACGATGGTGTCTGCAACCAATTTAGCAGAAGCTAAAATGATTGAAGCCGCTGGTATTGATATTGTCATTGCACAAGGCATTGAAGCTGGCGGGCATCGCGGGATATTTAATGAAAGTTTTGATAGCAGTGTTAAAACACATGACCTAATTCAACTGCTCAAACAGCATATTCAATGTCCAATTATAGCTGCCGGCGGTATTATGAATGGTCATCAGGCTTATCGTATTATGGAATTGGGGGCTGATGCGGTACAACTTGGAACTGCATTTGTACAATGTAAAAGCTCGAATGCCAATGATGCCTACCGTAAAGCTTTGTTTGATTCACCAATTACCCAAATTACCACCAGCATTTCAGGTCGACCTGCACGTGGCATTATTAATAATTGGCATACTGATATCGATACACCTGACCGTCCAACTGTCCCAGCGTATCCTTATACTTATGATCTAGCTAAGCAATTGCATACGGCAGCGAGCCAACATGGCGTACAAGCGTATGGCGCATTTTGGGCAGGAACCAATGTGTCACAAATACGTGAACTAGAAGCGACAGATCTCATCAATCAATTGGTTTTAGAAATGCGTTTTAATTAATACAAAATCTAATTGAAGTGCCGTATAAAAAGACCCTCATTTTGAGGGCCTTTTTTTTGATAATCTATTATTTGGTTTCAAGTAAATTTACCTGATCGACCTGTACATCACTCATAATTTGCCCATGTTCAAGCAAATTATTAAAATAGTCTTCGACCACTTTAAACTGATCTGCGGTAGATTCAACTTTATACATGTTTTGACGAAATTCGTTGCTTGAGCGCAAGCCTTTGGTGTACCACGCAATATGCTTTCGTGAAATTCGGCAACCTGAATATTCACCGTAAAAACCATAAAGCTCAGATAAATGTCCAAGCAATACATCACGCACTTCAGTAATACTCGGAGCTGCTAAATGCTCACCTGTTTTTAAATAATGCCCCATTTCACGGAAAATCCATGGACGGCCTTGGGCCGCACGTCCAATCATGACAGCATCTGCACCTGTATAGTCCAAGACATATTTGGCTTTTTCAGGTGTATCGATATCACCATTGGCAATGACTGGAATCGTCAACAGCGACTTCACTTCTTTAATAAGGCTGTAACGTGCGGTATTGAGATACATGTCTTCGCGGGTACGTCCATGCAGTGATAATGCTGCAATTCCTGCCTCTTCTGCCCGTTTAGCCACCCTTAGAATATTTTCGTGACCATTCAAATATCCTAGACGAGTTTTTAAAGTTACAGGCACGTCGACAGCAGCTACTACTGTATCTAAAATTCGAGCAACCAAATCTTCATCTTTGAGCAGTGCTGAACCTGCCAATTTATTACAGACTTTTTTGGCTGGACAACCCATATTAATGTCAACAATTTGTGCGCCATTCGCGACTTGATAACGTGCCGCCTCTGCAAGTTCAGCAGGATCAGAACCTGCAATTTGTGCTGAAATAGGTGCAATTTCACCATCAAAATTTGCACGATATAGACTCTTTTTGCTCATACGCAAAGTTTTGTCTGCCGTCATCATTTCGCTGACTGCATGACCTGCGCCAAAGTATTTACACAGTGTTCTAAAAGGTCTGTCAGTTACACCCGCCATTGGTGCCACCCAAAGTTTTCTTTCGATTGGACGATCGAATAATTCTTGAATAACTGGATGTTGACTCAATGTGTAAACCTCTAGGTCTTAATATGGTGCAAAAAATGAGTGCCTATTCGCAACGAAACTGCATGATCAACGAACTAATACATGTTCAACAGATTACGAATAGCGAAAAATGAGTAAATCATTTAGCAATACGACATGAGAACTCATGACGAAGAATCTAAACTGTGTAGATTTGGAATTCAAATGAGAAAATTGATAACGCACCATTTTCAAGCCCATAGTTTAGTGATTTTGACTCGAAATTTCCATGCCTAAGGCTTATTTCGTAGCTAACTCAATATGACTAACCATATATATGTCTATATGCTCGTCAATTAAATCATAGCATTGTGGACCTAAGTGCTATATTAATTCAATGATGCAATTAAGCTTGCTATGCAATCTGGGAAAACTGAATGTTAAAAATTAAAATCGTATTAGTCATATGCTTAACTTTAGGTCTTGCTGCTTGCCAAAAACCCAATGAAGAGATTTCTTCTGCCGAAGCCGCAACCACACAAAACAATACAGCATCTTCCGCACAAATCGCTTTTACTCAATCAGATGAAAAAATCGGGTATTATTTAGATCAACTGGATGCACCGAATATATCAATAGATGATAAAACTAAAATCTTATGTCAGGACTACCCGAACGAATATAAAAAGCACTATATGCCAGCCATGTTGCAACTTGCATCACAAGACTATACACAAGAAAAAATGCTCAATGACCTACAAATCTCAATTGACTACTATCGTGAAAAACTCAATATCCGTTGTACATAATAAGTATTTTTTCATCATGTCGTCATAATGCAGCGATAGATTTGAGCTAAGCAAAAAGTTTCATCTTTTGCTGTAATAACAACGTAAAATACACTTCCCGATTCATTCGGGTTTTCTTTTTTTTATACTCTTTAAATAATCTAAAATGGTCATTTATTTTAACTAAAGCCAAAATCGTGATTTACTTCAAACTATTGAACCAATTTGATATTTAACGCATCCCACCTAAACATTTGAGAAACATAAACCCTAATTATTATTACACTTTTAACATAACTTACCCATTAAATTATGTCTTCCATAAAATGAACAGATGAATACATTATGAAAACTTTAAATAAAGTTCTTTTCGCTACTATTATTTCTACTGCTGCCGCTACTGCATTTGCCGCTGAAGAACAAAAAGTTGAAGCTGCTGCATCTGAGGTTCAAACAACTGAAGTTGCTCAAGATGCGACTGAAGCTGTTGAAGCTCCTGCTGCTTCAGAAGCTGCGGCAAAATAATTTAGATTATTTTGTAAAAACCCACTGAATGTGGGTTTTTTATTGCAAAAAATAAATCTTTCGCTAACGCCATTTCAATCGATTGAGCTGACGATTACGCCGATTCAATCCTAATATTTCTTTACGTTCCTGAATATCGTCCACAGTAAAATTGAGCTGTAGTGCAAGGACATCTACAGTTAAATGTGAATTTTCGATTAAATAGCAGTCTTGTTCAGTCGACCAAATTACAGAAGAAATCAGCAGTTTTGATTTGAGGGGATACTTTGACATGTCAACATTATAAAATAAATATGCTGGTACAACAAAAAAACCCACTATCAAGTGAGCTTTTTTAAATAGTCAAAAATCTAAGGTCTGAACAAATTACTATATTATTTCAAAAACTTAAACTTATAAGCTTTCATCTTTAGTAATAAGTACTGAGGTCAAAATAGGTACGCCAAAACAAGGGAGTAATAACAAAATCCAATACTCCACCATTGGTTTGTCAAAACCAAAATTGATAATCAATGCACCAAGAATCATCACAAGTGCAATTAACCCCAAGAAAATATTGAAAAATTTAGCTGGCATTCGAATCCCCTTAAAAGTTTATGGTTTTAACTTAGTATACACATTTGATTTTAATAATCTGTGAAAAATAGATTGAATAAACCTTATAGAAATCCTAAATCTGTGTTTTTTTCCAATAATTACGCATGAATCGTTTGTTTTTAAAAGTTTTATTCACTAAAAAATATTGACAGCAGATTTCTCTCAATATACATAATACTCCATCACTTTTGTGATTCGCATAGTATACTGCTCAAGCTTCTTTGCCCGCTTCGTGGCTGAGTTTTTGGAAAATATGAATAAACCTTTTTCGTCTGCTTTAAGCTTTAAATCTTTATCTGTAATTGCTTTATCCATAGGACTAAGTGCCTGTGGCAATGGTTCATGGTGGTCAAAAGATGAACCAACCATGGAACCTGAGCAGATTAAGAAAGCTATTCCGCCTCGTGTCAATGAGCGTTTATCTTGGGCCACTGATATTTATGATATTAGTGATCAGCTCGGTATTCCAACCACCAAAGAAAATGTCTGTACGATTGTTGCGGTAGTCGACCAAGAGTCTAACTTTGTCGCAGACCCTCAAGTGCCTGGACTCGGCGAAAAAGCAGTTAAAGAAGTACAAGATCGTCTAGAAGAAAAGTTTAAAGACAAATTGGGCGATGGTATCGGTGGTACTGTTGCAGGCTATTTCCAAGATGTTTTAAAAAATCAGCCTAGCCCTGAAGATAACTATTTAAGCCAGATGCGACGTGTTAAAACTGAACGTGAACTTGATGAGTTGTATCGTGAAATATTTGACTACATGTCCAAACATTATCATGTCAGTGCATTAACAGGTGCGGCGAAACTGGTCGGTCAAGACATTGGTGAAAAACTAAATCCAATTACAACACTTGGCTCTATGCAAGTTCATATTGGTTATGCGAAAGACCATAAGCGTCAAGGTGGTAATATTGCTGCGCTTCGTACAGACATGTATAGCCAATACGGTGGGCTGTATTACGGCATCCATCGTCTCATGATGTATCCTGCTGAATATGACAAACCCATTTACCGTTTTGCCGATTATAATTCTGGACGGTATTCAAGCCGAAATGCTGCCTTTCAAAGTATGCTGAATGACTTAACTCCAGCAGAACTGAGTTTGGACGGTGATTTACTGCTTTACAATAAAGATGGTTCACCACGTTCTGCAAAAAGCCAGTCTGAAACAGCACTAATTGCAGTGTTTGCTGAAAATAATGTTATTGCAACTCCACGCCAAATTCGTTCAGATTTGAAAAAAGAAAAAGATGATGATTTTGAAGATACGCTCACCTATAAAGCGGTCAAAAAACTGTATCAAGAAAAAACAGGCAAACAACCGTTTTATGCCATGATGCCTGAAGTGGTTATCTCTGGGCCAAAACTCAGCCGTGACTACAATACCAATTGGTTTGCTACTCGTGTGAATGGACGTTATCAAACATGTATGAGCCGCATCAAAAACTTAAAGCTCTAGCATTATTCGATTTTGATGGAACCCTGTGCAATAAAGACAGTTTCACAGGGTTTATTTTCTATTCACTTTCAAAACGACATATCGTAAGACAAGGGATAAAAATATTACCTTGGATCCAAGGTTATTATTTAAATTTATACCCAGCGCACGCCATGCGCCCTCGCCTGTATGCAGCTATGTTTAGCCAAACGGATCAGCAGAAGATACTGAAACTTGCTGAAAACTATGCTGAACAATTGATGACCCAATTAGATCCGCCGTTATATCAACAGCTCAAACGTCATCAGCAACTTGGTCATGAAGTTGTGCTGGTTTCTGCTTCAGTTGACCTATATTTAAAGCCTATTGCGCATAAACTGGGTGTACACCTCATTTGTACGGAAACCGCTTTTCAAAATCAAAAACTTACCGGTCTATATCAAACAGTGGACTGCAGTGGTGAACAAAAGAAACTTCGTGTATTAGAGCAATTTAATCTACAAGAATATGATCAAGTTTATGCTTATGGTAATAGCGATGAAGACCTTGCTATGTTTGAACTTGCTACTCATCATTTCATGAATGGACAAGATAAATGCCTGCCAACGCTGGACTAAATAGACAAATGTACAGCAATAATTTAACCAGATTTAACAATCAAGCATTTAAAATTAAGTCATTCTAATATATAAATATATTGATACATTTCTACTTTCACTCCGTATATATTCCGTGTTACTTTTCACAATAATTAAAAATTATGCGGTCCAACATTACAAGACGGAATAGAATATGAATCAATTCAATCCCCCAAAATATGTAAAAGGCCTTAATCTTAAATTTGGCGAAAATCCATTCGTTTTATTTGCACAGTTTGCTTTCTCCGCGACACGCCAAATGTGGACGAAAGAAGAAATTGAGCAAGTCATTCGTGCCGCTAAAAAAGGCAATTACATGAACCTCATGAAAATCCTGCAATTTCATATCAAGAAATAACATCCAAATAACCTCTAAAAATTTCGCATAAAAAAGCCATACAATTGCATGGCTTTTTTATCACTCAATAAATTACGTCAGATTATTTTTTAAATGGGAACGCGTACTTCACAATGCGTTTAATCACACTGCCGTACTGTTTCACTAAGCTGGCATTGTTATAATTCAAACCATATTTTTCACATACTGCTTGAACTTTTGGCGCCATTTTACGGTAACGACGTGCAGGCACATCTGGATATAAGTGGTGCTCAATTTGATGGCTTAAGTGGCCTGTCAAAATATGAAACGCTTCAGAACCTGTTAGGTTTGAAGAACCACGAATTTGGCGCATATACCAATGACCACGGCTTTCATTTTGTAGTACTGATTTTGGGAACACTTCAACGTCTTTGGTAAAGTGACCACAGAAAATAATACTGAATGTCCAAACATTACGAATGCCATTTGCCACCAAGTTACCTGTGAATACAGGCAAAGCAGCAGGACCCGCAATCAAAGGAAAGAAGAAATAATCTTTAAAGAATTGCTTACCAATTTTCTTCTGCGTTGGTTTCCACTCTTCAACAAATTGCTTCCACGTTTTACGCTTATATATGACCTTACCAATTTCAAGGTTTTGAATTGCAACACCCCACTGGAAAAGCAAGCAGAACGGAATACTGTAAAGCGGCTGTAAAAGATTGCCCGGTTTCCAACGTTGCTCTGGGAATAGACGCACTAAACCATAACCGATGTCATCATCCATACCTTTGATGTTGGTATAAGTATGATGCTTATAGTTATGCGTTTGACGCCAGTTGTCTGCTGTACCAACAATATCCCATTCATATGTTGGGCCATGGAATTTTGGATCATTCATCCAGTCATATTGACCATGCATAACATTATGACCAAGTTCCATGTTTTCCATAATTTTGGCAAAGCCAAGCAAGCCTGTACCGAGTAACCAAGCTGGTGGGAACCATCCAGCAAATAACAGCGCACGACCAGCCAAAGACGAATAACGGATAGTTGAATAAACACGGCGGATATACTTGGCATCTTTCTCGCCAATATCATCTAGCACTTCTTGTTTGATTGCATCGAGTTCACGTGCAAGCTCATCTAATTGAGTCTGAGTCAGTTCACGGTTTTTAGGGTTTTTAAAATATTCAATTTTTACAGGCATATTCATGATTTTTCTACCTTATAAATCAATAACAAGATCAGACTGTGCTGAATTCACACAAATTTTTAGCGTATTACCCGGTTCGGCGTTTTGCGCACCATTTAATAAATTCTTGGTCGCACCTTCGGCTTTATTGCACACACACTTGTTGCAAATCCCCATGCGACAACCATGCGCGGGCTTCACATTTTGCTGTTCCAAACTCGCCAAAATAGACTGGCCTTTAGGAATGCTCACGGTTTTATTCGATTTGGTTAAAGTAATATTTACAAAACCAATTTCATCATTTGCCAATGTACTCATGCTGAATGCTTCACTCATAAAGCATTGTGCATGACCGAATAATGCTTCAGCTTGTGCAACAAAACCTGAAGGACCACATGCATATACAGTATGCCCTGCAATATTTTCTATTTTCGCCGCGTAACTTTCATTTAAACGTGCATCTGCATGTTCTTCTTGGGTGAAGAAAATTTGATATTGGAAATTTGGATACCGATGTGCAAACTCTTCAAAACGTGCTTTAAATGCTGCATCGACGTGATTTTTCACCCAATACATCAGTTGAATCGGTTGTTCTGCAAACTGCTTGGTTTGGCTCAAGCTTTTTAACATGCTGAGCATAGGCGTAATACCACTGCCCGCTGCAAGTAAAAGCAATGGACTTGGCGCTTTAGCCAAAGTCATATCGCCAAAAGGTTGACCGAATTCAATAATGTCTTCAACTTGTGCTTGCTCAACAAGCCATGAGCTGGCGATACCTGCATTTACTTTCTTAACTGTAAGCAAAACATGCTGATCATCCAGTTTAGTCAAACTATAGGTACGTTCATAGCGAATACCATTCACTGTAATAAACACAGGATGATGCTGACCCGCTAGCCCAAATTTAAATAAACGGTTGACCTGAATTGTGAGGCTAACCATCTCATTTGCTGCATTTTCCTTCTGCACAATCTTGCCTAAAGCCTGATTTCCAGACCACAAAGGATTAAATTTCTGTAACCAGAAGTTCACCGCATTCACGTCTATAACACTGTCTTTCAGTGCATTTAAAGGCTTTTTCGCTTTCTCGAGTACATGCATAGTCAAATACATCTCATGGGAGGTTTTTAATTATTATACACATGTATATATATTTGTATATACAAACGTACATTTTATATGCATTCTCACAAAAGCTATTAGCAAACGCTATAATATGTTAATGTTTTTAATCTATTGAAAAATATGACGCAGTCTGCACAGACAAATATGGGTAATATGTACCAAGAAGATTTACATTCAGAAGCTGAAGCACCACTTGCTGTTCGCACAGTCGGTCGAAAAGCCACCATTACCAAGGAAGAACTGTTTCAGGCAGCGCTTAATCTCATTGGTCCACAAAAAAGCATTTCTTCATTAAGCTTACGTGAAGTTGCACGTGAGGCTGGAATTGCGCCCAATAGCTTTTATCGTCACTTTAAAGATATTGATGAATTAGCGATTGAATTGATTGACCGTGCAGGTGGCGTTTTACGTCAGATTTTGCATGAAGCTCGTCTTAAAGCATCTCGTCAAAGCAGTATTATTCGTAGTTCAGTCGAAGTTTTTATTGAACAGCTTGATGAGGATGAAGGTAATCTCAGCTTACTCCTACGTGAAGGTTACACAGGTTCACATTCTTATAAAAATGCCGTGGAGCGTCAGTTAAATTACTTCCAACAAGAGTTGAAAGAAGATTTAATTTTGCTAGAGCGTTTAAATCAGAGCAAGTTGGCACACCCTGACATCGTTGCCATGGGTATTACTCAATTGGTGTTTAATATGGGTGCTAAAGTCATCGATATGCCCGCTGAAGAACGTAAAGAAGTTGCTGAACAAACCATGATTATGATTCGTATGATTCTTGAAGGTGCGCGTCATTTAGATGAAGCTCAGATTCGGTAATTCATCGTATTTGGAATTAAAAAAGAGACCATTAAGGTCTCTTTTTTTGTGCAAAATTTTGAGCGATCAGGAAGCAAATTTCAAATTACCTTGCTGATTCAAATGATCCATTACCCATCGTGCCGTTTTTTCGGGTTGTTCTAAGGGAAACATGTGCCCACCTTGCAGGACTGAATATTCAATTTTATAAATTTTTTGCATGGCTTGAGGAAAACCTTGTTTATAAAAAGGGCTGTGCTCTGCCGTGATTAAATGAATCGGCAACTGTGGTGCTTTACGCGGTGTACGCCACCACCATGCTGGCACAGTTTTAAAAATCTCGGCTTCGATTAACTTAGGTATTCGCAAAGTCACTCCGCCACGCACAAGATCAGGTTGGATACCTGAATCAAAATAATCCTGAAAACACTGATCATCAAAATCTTTAAATAAACGATTATTTCTTAATGCTTCAAAAGCTTGTGCTTTATCGCTCCAATGATCTTTACGTTTCAAGGTTAAACCTGATGGTGTGAATTTATGAATCGTTTTTAGATTTAACTTTTTCACTAATTCAAAAATAGCGGCATACCGACCAATCACAAATGGAGGATCCATAATGAGTAATTGCGAAAATAAATCTGGTCGTTTATAAGCCGCCATTAAGGTGACTAAGGAACCAAAAGAATGCCCTAAGCCCACGACTTTTTGCTGCGGGAATTGCTGTTCAATATCATCAATCACTTGATCAACTAAATATCGCCAGTCTTTAGTGATCGGATAACGCTCATCCATGCCAATCATTGGAATTGCTTTTACATCAAATTCAACAGCAAGACCTGATAGAAATTTTTGGTAACTCTCTGCTGGTATTCCATTTGCATGGGTGAAATGTATTGCTGTTTTCATGAATATCGCTGAATGAGGAGATGACTGCCCTAGCTTAAAGTGATTTTAGGCAGTGAACGAGTGCTAATCACTCCAACAGCATGACCTGAAAGTCAGGTATTTTAATTACTTCTGTGAACCGACCATATTTTGATTCGGTAGAAAAGATGCACCACACGTCGTTTTATCACCCGCAATCACCACACCGCGCCCCTTCACCGTGGTACTTTGGTCCGCAGCAATGGCAGTAACGGTTGTTTTGCATTTAGGACAATAATGCTTCATACCATTTAAGTGCACTGCAATTCCATTAATTACAAATGATGATTCGCATTCAGTGACAACGCCGCCATGAGAAGTTTTACTACCTAAAGTAATTAATGATTTCATTTTTATATTCTTTTGATGATGTGTTGAAATTCGCAGGAATTTTAGCGTAAGTCGCCTTAACTCTCCAGCACCGTACGGCTTTAGTGACAGTTTAATTCGCTACATTTTGTAAGGACATTGCCACTCTTTACGCTTTTTCAGCTTTATTATTTTTATAGTTCCTAAATAATCTCAAATTTTTCGCTACTGTTCTTTTGGAGTTTTTATTTTTCAACCATAAAAAAAGCACCCGAAGGTGCTTTTAGGCTTTATTCAATAAGAATAACTTACGGCTTAACCACGACCATAATTTGAATCGCTTCTGGTGTCACTGCCAGACCATCAAGAAGATTTAAACCTTCTTGTTGGAATTTTTTCAAGCGTGCAATTTCATCTTCGCGGATGCTTGGATTGAATTGTTTAAGGTAAGTCAAACGGTCAATTTCATATTGCCATTTGCTGCCATACATTTCTTTGGCTTGCTGTTTAAATTGTGGCAATGCACCACGTGCAATTTCAAGCGCCTGTGTATAACGTTGTTCAATGATTTCACGACGTGCTTTTACCACTTGGCGGCAACTGTTGCCATCTAAATGATGTAAATACGGACGTAAAATTTCAGGAGCAATTTTTTGTGATAAGTCTTGACCTTTTTCACTCAACAATACACGTACTAATTGCTGTGGCAAGCTTGCTGGGAGATTCAATGCTTTAGGTGCAACGACATCTACCTTAAACCAAACTTCCATTAACACCGAACCTTGTGGTAATGCAGCAGATTTCAACACTGCTACGTTGGTACTACCAAAGCTTTGGGTATTGATCATTTCCATCACACTTTCAGTGAATGGATGTTCAAGCGTTAAGTACTGCGCATCTTCACGAATTTGAGCTTGATCGCGATAGAAAGTCGCTGTCATGCCTTCTTCATCAAGTGTCAAACCTTGTACTTGCATTTGATCTGTTGGTTTGATGATAACCGTACCATTACTTTGCTCATCAAAATCAATGTTTGTAGACGCCATAAAGCGTTTCATAAACATTGGCAAAGTCGTGTTGTCATCATAATCTTCAAGTGCTGTCACAATTTCTTGCGCCACGATAGGACGACATGAATTGTACTCAAGCAAACGGTCACGCCCTTCTTGAAGTTCAGCTTCTAAAGCTTCACGTTGCACGCCAACAGCTTCAAGTAAATCTTCAAATACTTGACCTTTGTCGGCAAGCAAACAATCTTTCAGGTCAACAATAAAGTTTTCCTGTAACGTCTGTGCAGTTGGTGAAATATTGCAGAAAATATTTAACGCTTCGTTATACCAACGGAACATACGTTCTTGTGCTGTTCCAATCAGGTATGGCACATGAATTTGAATACGGTTTTCTTGACCAATACGATCTAAACGACCGATACGTTGTTCGAGCACATCTGGGTTTGCAGATAAATCAAATAACACAAGATCAGATGCAAACTGGAAGTTACGACCTTCAGAGCCAATTTCTGAACATAGCAAGATTTGAGCACCGTAAGACTCTTCAGCAAAATAGGCTGCTGCTTGGTCACGCTCAAGCAAGCTCATGCCTTCATGGAACATGGCAGTACGAATACCTGCATGTAAACGAAGGACATTTTCCAGTGATTCAACTACTGGACCACTACGTGCAATTAATAATACTTTTTTGTGTTTCAAGTCTGTGCGTAGACGTTCCATTAACCACATTACACGTGGGTCATGTTCCATCCATGAGCCATCAAGCTGCGCTTCTTCAGGCCACATTTGTTCACGTAGTTTACCGTCTTTAGACCAGTTTTCTGGTGCAGGAAGTGGCGCTGGCTGACAGTCACGACCAGGGAAGCCTTGAATCGCTTCACGGGTATTACGGAACAAAATACGACCGGTACCATGACGATCTAATAGTTCGTGAATAGCACGGAAACGCTGTTCAGGATCATCACTAATACGATGACCTAACAAAGCTTCAATCGCTGCGAAATGCCCTTCTTCAAGCGGCAGATCTGACATTAAGACTTCAGCAATTTTAGCCGTTTGATGATATTGCTCTTCTTCATCTAAGAAGCGATCAAGTGAACTAAAACGCTGTGGATCGAGTAAACGTAAACGTGCAAAGTGACTTTCCACACCCAATTGTTCAGGTGTCGCTGTTAGCAATAATACGCCCGGTGTTTTTTCAGCAAGTTCTTCAACGAGGTCATAACGGTCATTTCCGCCTTCTTCTTCTGACCACATTAAATGATGTGCTTCATCGACTACCAACAAGTCAAAACCAGCTTCTAGCGCTTGTTCACGCAAGTCGTCATGGTCGATCATCAAATCGACACTGGCAATAATGCATTGCTCAGTTAGGAAAGGATTTAAATCTGGATCATGTTCTTTAATCGATGCTGTACGGGTTAAATCAAACAATGAAAATTGCAAATTGAAACGACGACGCATTTCAATCATCCATTGATACTGCAATGAATCTGGAACCAAAATGAGGATACGTTCAGCACGACCTGTTTTAAGCTGTTGATGAATAATCAAACCCGCTTCAATGGTCTTACCTAAGCCAACTTCATCGGCAAGTAATACACGTGGCGCAAAACGTTTACCGACTTCATGCGCGATATAAAGTTGATGTGGAATCAAACCAACTCGTGAACCAACCAAACCACGAAGTGGGCTTGATTTCATATTGGCTTGTAATAGCAATGCTTCAATACGTAGGTCGTACCATTCTTTATAGTCAACTTGGCTTGCAAGTAAACGGTCTAATGGTTTTGCTAACTGAATGCTCGCGCCAATACGCGTTTCATTGAGAGATTTACGTTCTTCTGTACCATCTGTATGTTTGCGGACTGCGTTATAACGCACCACACCACCGCGGTCTTCAAGCGATTCAACGACCCAAATTTGACCTTCTTGGTCTTGGACTTCGTCATTCACATTGAAAATGATACGAGATAAAGGTGCATTGTGGCGGGCATATACACGAGTTTCATCACTTTTAGGGAATAAT
Organism: Acinetobacter sp. ANC 5054; assembly: GCF_002135295.1. Taxonomy (GTDB): domain Bacteria; phylum Pseudomonadota; class Gammaproteobacteria; order Pseudomonadales; family Moraxellaceae; genus Acinetobacter. The sequence continues at coordinate 198,558 of NZ_NEGG01000003.1, forward strand.
ATGCTGACCGATCGCTCATCAACATCAATAAGAACTCCTAAACCCAGTTCTGTTTCTGTATCTGATAACCAACGTTGACCAATAGCAAACTGCTGCAATTTTTCCACCTTTTTTCTCAAGTTAGGTCTGAAAATCTTAAGCTCAAACTCTGACCGTTATTTGAACAAAAATCTAGACCTTTAAGCAATATATTTTGACATAAAGCCCACTAAAAAGTGAGCAGAATTCTTTGGGATTTAAATGATTTTCCTAAAACGGAACTGGGCAATGAAATTCGACCATTTGTTCAGTTTCAGGATGAAGAAAACTCAGACGTTCAGCATGTAAACATAATCGCGGCATGAGCTGTTGTTGCTCAGGCGTTGCATAGAGCGTATCACCGACTATTGGATGACCTAAATATTGCATATGCACGCGAAGTTGATGTGAACGCCCAGTAATTGGAGTCAACTCAACACGGGTCACGGGGCTGCCCTGAATTTCAAAGTGTTCAGTGGCTTTCCAATGTGTCAATGCTGGTTTGTTGTGTGCAGGATCTGCAATGTGTAATGGTGGATGTTCAGGATCATAGATCACAGGTACATCGACCGTACCTTCACCTTCTAAAGTTCCTGCAACTAAAGCTTGATATGTTTTCGAGGTTTGACGTTCTTGGAACTGCCGTGAAATACGGTTTTGTCCTTGGCGGGTTAATGCGAAAACTAAAATACCTGAAGTGTCTCGATCTAGACGATGAATCAATAGGGTTTTAGCTTCGATTTTCAATAAACGATTGATCACACAATCTTGTAAATCTGCTGTTTTTCCCGGAACTGTGAGTAAACCTGCAGGTTTATGAATCACCATAAAGTCGGTGTCACGATGTATCAGGTGTTCGGTTAGAAAATTACTCAAAGTTCAATCCTGTCTGATCTCGAAAAACAAGGCGGCAATGATAAAAAGCTTAGCCAACAATTACAATGCACAAAGCTCTATTTCCCGACGTATTTTCCGATTTAGAACAAAAATAATTCCAATAAACTCAGTTTAATCTGAATTCAGCAAAATTTTCAGTAAGCTGTTTAGGTTTGGGTTGTCTAAAAGATCCTCATAGCGAATATTTGCACCATTGGCGCGCCATAATCCAACAAGACTCACCATAGCAACAGAATCCAGACCATAACCACGTAGATCTTGCAATGGATCAATTTCTAAAGCTTCCATATCCAACTGCTCAGCCACTGCAAGTAATATGCCTTTAGCAGACAACACATACTCAGTCGGTGCACTCAAACTCCATAGTCGCGTTACACTATAGCTATTCATGTGGTGAAATCCCTGTGTTGTCAGGCTATCCACCCATTGTATATGCTGCTCTTGATTGGCTAATAATATCGCATCATCCACTACACATATTTGTTCAGTCACACTGTTTAAATGAGGCAGAATTTGCCTGAGCATTGGGGTAATTTGACCTGCAAAGATCAACTGTGGATGGCTTGTGGCATATTCACCAAGTTGCTGCATGCCTTGTAATAAATCAACAACTGGAATTTCCAAGGCTTTGGCTTTATTACTCAATTGGATTAAATTTTCCATGAGAGCAGTTTCTTGCATACCCTGCTGCGCCCGTAAATTTTGTAATCCCACAAGTACCAATACTGACTGTGTTGATGATAACTGCCATTTTGATAGAGAAGGTGCAAATTGGATTTTCTTGGGCATGGGGTACAGCATGACAAACTCTTAAAAGCAGAATAGGCATAGTTTAATGTAGATACTGGCTATATTTAGTGTTTATTTTTATTCAGTCTTATTAAAAATTAAAGTGCCATCACTCTAATGTATTTGTACAATAATTGAGTTATATTTAAAATAATTGCAAGCTTTCACAAAACGAAAAAATTAAACCTTTACGATAAGAGGCCACATAGATAATGACGTATTATTTGAGAAATTTTTTAGGCTCATTTGTAGGTTTATCAGCTTTTGCTGGCGCTATGTTAATGCTGTTTGAATTTAACAAATCCGAGGCTTATGATATCCCAGTGATTATCTGTGGAATCCTGCTTATGATAGTAGGACTAACACTCATTGGCTATTTGAATGCAGCCACAGCACCTAAAAATAAGACCAAGCAAACCTTATTCCTACATTCCATATTCGTGATTTTGCTCTTCGCTACTGATTTAATTTTTGGCAATATGGACTTGTTTTTCGCTACTTTAAGAAACGTATGCTACTTTGTAATATTGCAATTTGGTGTTTATCTTTATGTAAACAAGCAGGAAATGAGCTTCAAAGCTTTTCTAAAATCAACATAATAAATATTATAAGAAGCTAAAGAATTATCACTATATTATTTAGTTTCATAATTTTTTAATTTTAAAGCCTAGACCTAGAGTCTAGGTTTTTTCATTTCGTATAACAGCCATTATGTTAAATGGGACAAAAGTGACCTCAGATTTGAGGCCATTTTTATCTAAATTATTTATATGCCTGAATCGATTTTAAAATTTCAGCTCTAGCTTCTTCAAGATTGCCCCAGCCATTAAATTTCATCCATTTACCTTGTTCTAAGTCCTTATAGTGTTCAAAGAAATGTTTCATTTGATCTAACTGTAGCTGAGGAAGATCACTAATATCTTTAACATTGTTATATAGAGGGGTGAGCTTAGAATGAGGTACTGCAATGATTTTTGCATCAATACCCGCTTCATCTTCCATATACATTATGCCAACAGGTCGGCTACGGATTACAGCACCTATTGCAACAGCATGTGGAGCTATTACAAATACATCTAAGGGGTCACCATCTTCACTTAATGTTTGCGGGATATAACCATAATTATATGGATATGACATAGCTGTACTTAAGAAACGATCAACCAATAAGGCATCATATTCTTTGTTCACTTCGTATTTAACTGGTTTTGCATTTGCAGGAATTTCAATGATGCTATAAAAGTCATCTGGTGGATTAATACCTGCTTGTATATTTTTAAAACTCATAATTTTTCCTTTTGATTATTAGTGGTTTGTGAAAGTTTGATGCGTTAATATTCCTAGCAAAGTGAATATTAATGAGCCAATGACATGTATAGCTATAGTTGAAAGAGCATATCCAAATTTTGAACTTTGTAATAATCCAACAACTTCTATTGAGAACGTTGAAAAAGTAGTTAATGCACCACAAAATCCTGTAATAACAAATAATTTATAATTTGAGTTTATTGAACTATTTGCAAAAAAAGATACTGCGAATCCAATGACAAAAGCACCAGCTAAGTTAGAGACTACTGTTCCAAAAGGAATATTTGCAAAGATGCTATTTAATTTTAGGCTAATACCCCATCGTAGCCATGCACCAAGCACAGAACCAAGAGCAATTGATAAAAGAGATATATACATGATTACTCCTACTGTACAGCAGTAGGAGGAAGATAGGGTATTTTAAGGGAGAAAAACATATTGTGGCTCCATTTTGTAAAAACAGAGCACGCACCTACGTACCCTGCTTGAGGGAAACGTAGGCATCATCAGCCAGAATTGGCGGTTTGTGTAAGGAGGAGTACCATCTCCTTTGTGCTTAGATTCTAAAAACTATTACTTAAAATATCAATAATTTTTTACTTTTTCTAAAATTAATATGGTAGAAATTATAGGAAACTCTGAGCTTGGATTAGGGCTTTATATATTGATTTCGTTTAACTGTAATGATGTTAATAGAAGGATTTAACTAAAGAAAAATCAGATTTTATTATATAATTAACTTATGCAACCCTTTTCTTACATATAAAATGAAGATAAAACTACGTCGTATTGAAGTGTTTATGGCCGTTATTGAAAACGGTAGCTTTTCTGCTGCCGCACATGCATTGGATGTTGCTCAATCTGCGGTCAGTATTAGCATCAAAGAGCTAGAAAAAGAATTAGGTACACAGCTTTTTATTCGAGCTAACCGTAAAGTTGAACTAACAGAAAGTGGTCGTCTTCTCAAGGAACGTGCAGCTCCCGTAATGAGCTTGTTAATGAATGTGAAGGATGAACTCAAGGATCTGGAAAATCTTTCTATTGGTCAATTACGTATTGCAGCCCCAGCAATGGTGACTCAATTTGCACTCTCTCAAGTGTTGCCGAAGTTTATGGCGTTATATCCCAAAATCCATATTAAAGTTTATCAAGCAGGTGCATTGGAAATTGAAACTTTGGTGAAGAAAGAAGCTTTGGATTTAGGCTTAACTGTCTATAAAGGAATACAACCTCAAGTTGAGACGGAATATCTCTGGGATTTAAAAAATGTGGCTTGTGTTTCAGCCTCACTCCATCAACAACTTGGTAAAGCTGAAAGCATTTCTTGGGAAAAACTACTCACACAGCCTTTAGCGATCTATCCAACTGGATACCATCAACGGGATTTACTTGAACGCCATTCAGCCACTTTAGGCATTCCGTTGAATATTGTGTTGGAGTCAGAAAATCCAGCGCTTATTTTATCTACTGTACGTTCAGGTTTGGCCATAACTACCTTACCTTTGGCTGCGCTTGAAAATGAGTCAGGTATTATTCCACTAAAACTTCCTTACCAGAAAGGTGACTCCTTAAAGGTCGGTGCATGTTGGTCATCTGACCGACCTCTCAGCAGTGCTGCAAAAACTTTACTAGAGTTCCTAAAAAGTTATTCTTCACCTTTCTAAAATGTTTAATTAAGGCCCATTTGTCGCTGTTGATTTGGCTTGAACACGGGTCAGGAATTTTTCATGATCGATAATAAAACGCTCATGAGTTCCTTCACAAATCACATCCACTTCATCTCGGCATATTACAGCAAAGGTTAATTTTTTCCCTTCAATATGCTTCAACGTAACTTCAACAGTGACTTTCATGCCAACTGGAGTGGCAGCACTATGACTGAGGTTGACATGTGTGCCGACCGTTCGTTGCTGAGGCTCAAGATAGGGATGCAGCGCTTCTACACAAGCCCATTCTACAAAACCCACCATATAGGCTGTGGCAAATACCAGTGGCATATCGGCAAAGCCAGTAAATTTCGTTGAGACGTGAGGAACTGTTAAGGATTCATCAACTATAATTTCTTGTGTGTAGGTCAAGCTAGATGGAATATTGTTTGTCATATTTTTTCCTTAAATTATGCAGCATTTACTTTTCCAGCTCGGATAGATAAAGGCCAGGTAATTTTTTTCTTGATAGCAGGATCTTTCCATTCAGCTAATAATGTTGTTCTAAATTGACCAACTGGATTAAAACTGAGCACTTTTTCAGCCTCTTTTGTTGCAGACCAAGTATTAAAATAGCCCATTAATTCATCTAGATTCCAAAATGCCTGCATGTTGACCTCAGGAACCTCTACTTCGGGAAATGGAAAAGACAAGTTTCGGTATCCGTCTTCAACATGTTTTCTTTCGGCAGGCCAATATGGACCAATGGTCTGATAATAGAATTGTTGAATAAGCGTATCGACAGAGCCTTCTACATGCAAAACACCATAAGTAATGAGGGCTAAAATCGCATTGGGTCGGGCAATACGCTGCACTTCCTGATAAAAGCGATCCAGATCCAGCCAGTGTGCAGCTTGTGCAACCGTAATCAGATCGACTGATTCATCTGGCAACCCGCTATCTTCAGCTAAAGCTGTTCGATAGATTACACCTTCCCATTTTTTGGCTTTTTCAATTTGAGCAGAACTTGCATCTGTTGCAACGACTTCATCAAATCTTTCTGCTAATAGCACTGAAAGCTGCCCTGTACCACAACCGCAATCCAGTACACGATTTTGCGCTGGGCATAGATAAGCTAATTCATCTACCAAATCGATAGGATATATAGGACGGTAGGCTGCATAGCCTTCAGAACCTTTAGAGAAATGATCCTTGAATTCTAAATCTTTCACGCTTTCATCCATTGTTTAATTTCAGACCTATATGATAATCTAATATATATTATTTAACATATATATTTAATATATGGATTGTATGCGTTTTATATAGGGAATAGGCATGAGTACACAAGAGATTTATTCAACAGCATCACCATCCTACTCCCATCCTAAGACATTGATTTTCTGGGCATGCAGTTTAATTTTGGTCGCCTTTAATTTACGGACCATCTTTCCTAGTTTTGGTGCGTTAATGCCGGAGATTAGACAATCACTGAATCTCAGTTCGGGATTGGCCAGTTTAATCACCACATTACCTGTACTTTGTCTTGGTTTATTTGCACCTTTTGCACCGAAATTGGCACAAAAACTGGGAATTGAAAGAACAATATTTATCATCATGTTTGTTCTTATCGTCGGTATTCTCTTACGAGGAACAGGAGAGCTTAGTGGTTTATTAATCGGTACGATTTTGGCCGGTGGCGCAATCGCGATTATTAATGTTTTACTACCTAGCCTGATTAAACGGGACTTTTCTCAATCTATTGGGCTAATGTCAGGTTTGTATGCGATGGCTCTATTAGGAGGTGCAGCTATTGCAGCAGGAACAACGCTCCCTTTACAGCAATTTTTTCATGGGGACTGGTCAAGCGCTTTAGCGATATGGGTAGTCCCTGCGATATTGGCTTGGCTTTTCTGGTTATTTCAATATCCACAACATAGCGTCCCCCTAAAAATCATTGCTCCTAAAATTCGTGGTCTGTGGCAATGCAAATTGGCATGGCAAGTCACGCTGTTTATGGTACTCCAATCAATGTACTCATTTACTGTATTTGGCTGGTTATCACCATTCCTTAGGGATCGGGGAATTGCTGTTTTTGATGCCAGCCTGATTGTATCGAGTTCTATCTTTTTACAAACTATCGCCTGTTTTCTGGCTCCGGTCATTGCTACCCGTCTTCCACATCAGTCATGGTTTAATGTCGTTGTGGTTTTACTGACTGTGATTGGCTTTATCGGCTGTTTGATGGCACCCTTACACACAATTTGGTTATGGGCGGTGATCCTGGGGCTGGGACAAGGGGCTTTAACCTCTATTGCGATGGCCATGATTGTTTTACGTTCAGAGAATACACATGTGGCAGCACAATTATCCAGTATGGTGCAAAGTGTCGGTTTTGGATTTGGTGCTTTTGGACCGTTGATGGTAGGACTGCTGTATCAGTCACCGGGCCATTTTATAAAGGTTGAAATCTTTTTAGCCTGCGTGGCACTTGCTTTAATTTATGTTGGTTTTAAGGCTGGACAAGATCGGTATGTGTCTGTAGAAATAGTTTAGCATTCAGATCAATCTTAAAGATTTTCTAAAATTAACATAATACCAATTATACGAAATTCTTGAATTTTTCTTATAAGCATCAATATCTTAACTAAATTCGTTCCAGTAAACAGCGCACTGAAACGGCTTTTTTGTGATTATTTACGTTCCACGCATCATTGGCTATAAAACTAAGAATTTTTACTAAAGCTAAACTTACAAATCTCTAAGGAAGTTTTATACCTGCGCCAAAAACTTCTCAATCGCCTGCTGTGCAATCTCAGCATCCTGAAAAGACTTCACGCCAGACACACCCATTGCACCCACCAACTGCCCTTCATAGAGAATTGGCTCACCGCCTTCGAGCATACCGTTAAAGTTTTCCATGGTTAGAAAACCCATCTGCCCGCCTTTAATTAAATCTTCAAACAATTTAGATGGACGCTTACTGATGGCTGAACATTTGGCTTTTTCTAAGCATAAATTTGCTGTCATTGGCGATGCGCCATCCATACGTTTCATCGCCAACAAATTACCTGTCTCATCCGTTACCGCAATGCTGACATTAAATCCATTTTCTACAGCATAAGCATGCGCTGTGTTTAATAAAAATTCTGCATCTTCCAAAGTTAAATAATGTTTGGTTTTCATTTAAAAAATCCTTTTTTCAATACATGTTTAATCATGGGACCACAAAAAAGCCCACAGCAAGCTGCGGGCTTTATTCTAAATCAGAATTTACTCATTAAAATGAAAATTACTTCATTTCAGCAAATACTTCTTTCGCCATTTCAATGGTAAATGCAATATCTTCATCGCTATGCGCACTTGAGAAGAAACCTGCTTCAAAAGCTGAAGGTGCAAGGTTTATACCACGTTTTAGCATACCGTGGAAGAATGTACGGAAAGCATCTACATCACATTTCAAAATTGAATCAAAACCCGTGATTTCAGTTTGATCTGTGAAATATATACCAAACATGCCGCCCACTTGCTGAGTAAAAAACGGAATACTCGCCTCATCTGCTGCAGCCTGTAAACCTGCAAGCAAGCCTGCCAATTTTTCAGTTAAAGTTTCATAGAAACCTTCTACACGAAGATGTTTAAACATTTCGATACCGGCACGCATTGCAAGCGGGTTGCCTGACAATGTACCCGCTTGATATACCTTACCAAGCGGCGCGATGCATTCCATCACTTCACGTTTACCACCAAAAGCACCCACGGGTAAGCCTGCACCAATGATTTTACCTAAAGTAGTTAAGTCAGGTGTCACGCCATAATGTGCTTGTGCACCCCCTAAACCAACACGGAAGCCTGTCATCACTTCGTCAATAATGAAAACTGAACCATGCTCATCACATACATCACGAATGGCTTGTAAGAAACCTTCAATTGGTTTCACCAAATTCATGTTGCCTGCAACAGGCTCTACAATCACGCCCGCAATTTCAGAGCCGAATTTGGCGAAGCATTCTTTCAGCATAGCAATATCATTGTATGGAAGTGTCAAAGTGTGTTTAGCAAAGTCTGCTGGAACACCTGCCGAAGTTGCCTCACCCTCACCTTTCGTTAACAAGCCTGAACCAGCTTTAACTAATAACGAATCTGAGTGGCCATGGTAACAGCCTTCAAATTTCACGATTTTGTCACGACCAGTATAGCCGCGTGCAAGACGGATTGCCGTCATGGTTGCTTCCGTACCAGAGTTGGTCATACGTACCAATTCAATTGACGACATAATTTCGCAAATAATATCTGCCAAAGTCGTTTCATGTACCGTTGGTGCACCGAAACTTAAACCATCTACCGCAGCTTCTTGCACTGCTTTAATAATATCTGGCTGCGCATGACCTAAAATCATTGGGCCCCATGAACCCACGTAGTCAACATAACGTTTGCCGTCTACGTCGTATAAATAAGCACCTTGAGCTTTTTCAATAAATACAGGTGTTCCACCGACACCATTAAAAGCACGCACAGGTGAGTTCACTCCACCCGGAATGTGTTTACTGGCTTGTTTAAACAACTGTTCTTGCTTTGGAGATAAGCTCATGAATGCTCTCAACTTAAAAAATAATTCAAATTAAATTAGGGTCTAATGATAATTCATCTACGTTTACGACTACGCATTTTTTGCAGCTATGAAGCGCCAACGATGAAATTTCGTCATACTAAATCAGGTGTTTTGAACAAATTAATGGCAAAAACAATGCTGATTATGCAACTTCATTAAAAAGTTCAGACCACTCGTCTAGACGTTCAGGAATGTGGTTCATTGGACGTCCTAATATATCACTGATCACTGCACAATAATCGGCGCCAGACTCAATCACAATTTTGGAATTTTCAACTGTTAAACCACCAATTGCACAAATCGGCACGTTCAACTTTGCTTTTGCCTGTTTTAAAGTTTCTAGCCCAATATCGCCAGCTTCTGGTTTAGTATCAGTCGCGTAAATTGCTCCAAACGCCACATAATTAGCACCATCTGCAATTGCTTGTTCAGCCAATTCGAGAGAATTATTACAACTGCGACCAATTAATACCGTTTTAGGCAAACGTGCTACCGCATCCACAATTGATCCATCTTCTTGACCAAGATGCACACCAACACCGTATTTCACCGCCATTTCAAGATCATCATTAATCACAAAAGGTACGCCATATTCAGCACACATCGCCTTCATGTATTCCACTTCGTAAATTTGATCTTCTTTTGCGACTTTTTTACGTCGATATTGCAGTACAGCAATACCACCATTGGACATTGCGCCTTCTAATTTTGCTAAGAGGAGTTCCAATGGATCATCATTGGTAATGAGGTATAAACCACACATAGTAGAATCACATCTAAAAACTTTTGATTATTATAACAATTAGGTCTATGAAATGTTGCCTCAACTGTATTATTTCATCCACGAAGACGGTATAGGATCAGTTTTATTTTCTAGTCGCCAACTTAGAGAAGTAGATAAATGAAATTTATGCATTATTTGGCAAAAAATACCTATTTTCAGGTATAGAACAAAACTGATACAAATTGTTTAATACAACTACAGAAGAACACAAAAACACAGCGCATAAAAACACTACATAATAAAAAAGTGGTAATCGTATTAGACTTTTTGGTGCTTGGTAAGAAACGCTTTGGGGAGCGTTCAGAGCATCAAAAAGTCTACCTATTTTTATGAAGGAGATTTTCTCTCTAGTATAAAAAAAGCCTAGAGAAGGTCACTCTAGGCTCGGAAAACTTGGGTTTAACGGCAACTCAGTTATTTCACTTCGCCTGCATTAAACAATAACTCAATTATTAGACTAATCACTCTAAATTTGCAAGTTTTTTAGCCCAAAATACAAGAATAAAATTCTCTCAATATAACCATTTGTTTAATAATTAATTAACTATCAATTTTATCTAAATTTCGGTCTTTTAAGCTTAAGTTACCCTTCACAATATCTGACAACATACGCCAGTCGGAAATGAAACTATAGAACGGTTGCTTAAAACTTGCAGGTTTGTTCTTTTCAAACATGAAATGCCCGACCCATGCGCAGGCATATCCTGAAAGTAAACCGTAGGCAAAGTAACGAGGTTTCCTTTTTAAGATCGCTTGAGAGAAAAAATACAAACCGATACTACTCCCCGTTGCATGTAAACGACGGCTCATAATATTGCGATGTTCAGTCAAATAAAATCGATAGAACGTTGGATAATCGCGAATTGGCAGTTGAAATTCTGGCTGCTGCTCGTTGTCGAACTTTGGCTGTATAGATGCATTCATTATGTTCATCCTGAACTGATTTCTATCAACATAGCTTAAATTTTACACATTTTAAAGTCTTCACCTTTTTGCAAGTAGAATTGAAACTTATGTGGAGATTTTCATATCTAGTTTCTTGTTTGAATAACAGACTTTTAGATTTATTCCTAAGTATTAATTCTAGATTTCTTGCTTCGTCAAGACTTACATCTCAGGGCTTTTTGTTTACAATCGACACGCTATAAATTGAATATGCTTTATATCAGTTTTAGATTTACCCTTTATTTCATAAAAAATTTAATTGCGATGTCTTTATGTACTTTGCATAAAGTTATCAGCTCAGGACAATAGATAATGGTTGAAGTTGAATTAAAATTTCAGATTCCAGATGCACGTCGTATGGCTTTACTCAAAGCAATTGACCCTAAAAAATCGGAACAAATTCAACTAAAGGCAAAATATTTCGATACGCCAGACCGACAAATGGCGGAAAACCGTGCTGCATTACGCCAGCGACTTGAAGGCACACGTTGGATTCAAACCCTTAAAGCGGCTGGAAAAAGCCATATTGAACGCTTTGAGCATAATATTGATCTTGGTGAATCTGAACAAGCACCTCCGCTGGATTTAACCATTTACGCAACTGAGCCTGAAGCACAGACCGTCCTCAAAAATACATTGGGCAATCAACAAGACCAACTTAAGCTTCAGTTTGAAACTGATATTTTACGGACTTATCGCGTAATTCATTTTGAAGATGCAGAAATTGAGGTCAGCCTCGATGTTGGTTGTATTCGTACGGAAACATCGGAAACAAAAGTTCACGAAGTTGAATTTGAACTAAAAAGTGGTTCAATCAAATCACTTTTAGCCTTTTGCTTTGAGTGGGTGAAAAAATACCATCTTTGGCTTGATGTGCGCAGTAAAGCTGAAATCGGTAATCTATTGGCTATCGAGTCAGCGGTCAGCCCAGCGACCGAAGCCAAAGAATGTCAACTCAGCAAAAAAGATCCTGCAAGTAAAAATCTTCGTATCTTGATTGCGCAGCACATGCAGCACCTTTTGCCCAATATTGCAGCCATTTCAGCAGGTGTCGCTGAATCTGAACATATACTGGAAGCACAAAAAGCATTACATCATTTGCAATTATCTATTTCTTTATTTAAAGATTGGAATAGCGATATTGTTGAAAAATGGGCTATGCAATTAGGTGCATTCAAACAGCAATTTGAACAGTTGCATCATTTTGAGCATATGCAAAGTACTTTGGGTGGTTTTCTACAAAACCCAACCACTTCAGAAACCTTAACCAAAGACATTTTGTATGCCAAAGAAAAGCTAGGTAACTTAGTCAAATCGACGCAAAACGTACATCATTATTTAGAATTGTTGATGTTTAGCCTGAACACTGAAGATGCGACTCAACAACATGACTTTAAATGGTATGCGCAAACCACGCTGCAAAACCAATATAAGGCCTTGCAAGAAGCATTAACCGATGCAGACATCAGTAATTTTGACAGCCTCGATACGCTATCAATTCGCATTCAAGAACTTAAATTTAGCTTTCCAATTTTGACTTCAATTTACGATGTTAAAAACTTACAGAAATATAGTAAGGCCTTGAATGATGCGCAGCTAGCTGCTCAGGAATACCAAGTACTCTCTTCTTCTGCCCAATATATTCAACAAACTGAACTTGAAGCGAGTGATTGGTTTGTATTGGGTTGGCTTACAGCGAAACAAGAGGTTTATGCGGAACGTTTACTGGATGCTACTGAACAGTTCTTGGTCAGCCGCAAGCTCATCAAATAATTAATTTGATTCAATAGACTCATCATTGATAAAGGGGCTCATCCTTAAGCCCCTTTTATTTAAATATCATTAAATAATTCATTTTTTAAAACTTTCATACATTTATCTTCAAATCTACTCTCAAGACATTGGAACCCACGTCATTCATAGGTTTCGCTTTGAAATATTTTGAGAAGCTATTTTTTTGTTTTATCCGAAAAAACTCTTAAAATATGGTATCTGAAACAGATTGTTCAGGGTGGTTCCATGATAAAGAGACACATACCTGCTTTTATTTCACCACAGCATTTTCTGATCATTTTGGGCTGTACTTCTGCCATGTTGCTTATTGCCTGTAGCGAACAACACAAACCTGTACAGAATACTGAAATTAGGCGTACTACCTCCACCTCAGCGGAAATTCAAACGCCATCTAACCAGAACCTAGACTTAGCACAACACACTTTTAAAGTACTTAGAAACAACCCAGAAGATTATGGTCAAGAGTCCTATCAAATCAAAACCAATGAAGGGAATTTAAGTATTTATAGTTTGAACTTAAATCATGCTCAAGGGAAACTACTGTCTAGTGTCAAGGCTGGCGAATGTCTAACCCTATCCAGTCAAAGCGACAATTTTATCCCAGTCGATGGCTATATTAGCGTAATGGAATTAGGTGAAATTCGAATTCACCCATGTAAATAACGCATATCTCTTATTGTTTAAAGATTATTGAAAATTATTTGACCTAGATAAATAAAGACCAAGAGTAAAAAGCTAAATTTGAAGGTAACTTCCATCAAATTTAGCTGATATTTTTGCTTATGTTTCTTTTATAACTTAACGATATTTTCCAAAAATTTTCCATGTTTTGTTATCTGCTAGTGGATCACTGTAGCTATCACTACGTGCCTTTCTCGGCTTGTCACGCGCATCTACCAATTCAAAATCATTTTCCACACTCAATACAATCCCGTTGACATAAAATCGGGTGCGGGTGTAATCACTTTCGCCGTGTTGAAACACGTAAGTTCTTAAATCAATAAATTCACGATGCGCAACCAGTGCTGCCGTATCATCACTATCAAGCCACAGACGCATTGATTGGATTTGGTCGGGTTCAAATTGACCGCACTTTTCCATCAAACTCGCAATGCCACGAAATGTTTTCGATTCTTTTGCACGGGTTTTATTAATGCGTATCCGATCTACATGAAAATAAAATAAGGGTAGATTAAGATGACTCGGCAAATGAATTGCATCGAGTACCTCATCTTCCATAAACGGTTGAAACAATTCTTGTGCACGCTCAATCAGCCCTGTCCACTGCGCATAATATTCAGCAACTTCAGATTGAGTGCCGTAATAAATAGGCAAGCCTTCGACATTGGCAAGATTTGCTGGTGGCCAAACATTCTGCCTAAGTTGAGCGATATCACTTTTCAAACTCTGTACCGCAATTGCATCTTGCATCGGTTGTTCCAAATTTAGACTTAGGCTATTTTTAGATTAAGTGAAAGGTTTAGTTTCTGCAAGGCTTTGCCTATAATACGGGATTAGATTTTTAAGTTAGGACTCATTCATGGTTCAAAAGATTGAAGCTACTGATGTAACCGAAGAAGAAGCGTTAAATGCTGCTTTCTTTGAACGTGCTGATGAATTTATTAAGCAAGCCAATGAATTTTGTCGTCTAGAAAAAGGCTCAGCGGTTAAACCAACCGAAATTCGTGGTCAAGTCAGTGCTGCAATGCTCTTTGGTACTGCCCGTTTCAATACTTGGGTTGCTGCTAACGGCTTTAAAGATGGTAAAGAGATGCGTGAAGCCAAAGACCAAGTTATGTCGTATATTCTTCAGCAATTTCAAATGATGCTCGAAGATAATTATGATGAATACTGCGAACAGTTTGAAAACTACCTACGCTTCCGTCATAACGAAGAGTTCCATGCCAATAAGCATGACCATGACCACAAGCATTAATAAAAGCCCTTCGGGGCTTTTTTCTTAAGAACTTTTATTCAATGACGCTTTGATTTAATATTTCATTCATGGGCATTGGTATGCATTTCGTCGAATTTTGAAATACACCTTCCCTTTTCATTAACAAATACAATAATCTTCTTATATACATATGGATATAGTTCAAGGATAGTCATGCAGCAACTCGATTTCTCCATCGTCGATTCACACATCCATCAATGGGATCCATATAACACCCCACATGCAGCATCACTGGCCGTCAAACTTCTCGGCAAACACCCTTATTTGCTGGATAAAATGGTGCGCATGGTTAAACCTCAAGATTTAATTGATACCGTGGGTTTAACGACGCATGTGACTGCACCTTATTTACCTGAAAATTATAAGCAAGATGCAGGTGAATACGATATTGAACAGATTATCCATATTGAAGCAAGTTGGCATGACCACAAAGGTAAAGGCGTTGTCGGAGAAACTCGCTTTATTGAGTCATTACCATTTAATGAAAGTACCGTAAAACTAGGCGGCATTATCGGGACAGCAGACCCCTGCGACAGCAGCTTTAAGAAAATCCTCAAACTACATAAACAAGCGTCACCACATTTTCGCGGTATTCGTAGAATGGCCGCAGTGCATGAAGACCCTAAAATTCATGCTTGGGCAAATGAGCCACATTTGTATACCAATAAAAAATTTATGAAAGGCTTTGAAGCTTTGGCACAAATGAATTTAAGTTTTGATGCTTGGGTTTATTCAGACCAAATCCGCGATGTGACTGCATTGGCGAGAGCATTTCCTGAGACTTCAATTGTACTCGATCATTTTGGTACACCTGTGGGTGCCTTTGGCGAAGTTGGCTCCCATACAGGGCTGACTCAGACTTCACGAGATAACATCATTTTCCGCTGGAAAGATGATTTGGCTGAACTTGCAAGCTGCCCTAATGTCTACACTAAAATGTCAGGTTTATTTATGCCTGTTTTAGGTCATCAATTTCATAAACAGAAAAAATTGGCATCCAAACAGCAAGTGTTTGACCTTTCCCTACCATTAATTCGCCATGCATTAGAATGCTTCGGCAAATATCGTGTGATGTTTGGCTCTAACTTCCCAATGGACAGTGTCAGCACAACACTCGTCAATATTATTGATGCCTTTTCAGATGCAGTGGTGAGTTATGATCCAGATGCATTGCAATTGGTTTTCCAACAAAATGCACGTCAATTTTATCGACTTTAATTCCGCTGTTATTTATCAATATTGAGTCAAATCAACCAACATTGATTGAAAGAAATGCATAAAAAAATCCTCCATATGGAGGATTTTTTGATTTTACATCCACAATTATTTTGAGTTGCTTTTCGGCGCTTGTCCGTATTGATCAGACATCACTTCAACCAATTGATCAAGCTTGATGTATTTGCGAATCGCTACATCAACATCGGCTTTGCTCAGTGCGGCAATATTTTGATCACGTTTTTCACGGAAATTCATATCACGACCTTTTTCCAATTGTGGAATTAACAGACTATGAATACGACGATCATCTTCTAAAACGGTTAAACGCTTTTTCAAAATGCTGGCTTTCGCAGCTTCAACTTCTTGTTCTGTTACCCCATTTTTCAACAATGTTTCTAGAACTTGATGCACTGTTTGAGAAACTTGTGCAGATTTGCCCGCAGTATAATTCGCGCCGATGCTGAGTACACCCGAATTTTCCCATTCATCAAAATCTACATTGGCACTAAAACCATAGACCAACGCATTTTTTTCACGCAATTCTTGTGCAAGACGAGATGATAGTTGCGAATCACCGAGGATATGGCGGAATACCTGCAATGCTGGCGAATCTGCATTTTCTACACCAACAGGGAAAGTCATAATCGCTTGGTAATTACCAAATTCACGTTGTTCAGAAAGTGCATGCACTTTTTGTGCCGGATATTGAGTAAATTTTGAGTCTAAGCGTTGATACGGTTCTTGGGTTTTCCAATCCGAAAATTCATTTTTCAATAATTTTTGAATTTGCTTCGCATCAAAATCACCGGTCACCGCAATTTGCGCATGCTGAGTTTTAAAGAACTTTTGATACAGCTGCTGCACTTGATCTCGTGTCGCAGCATTCAATTCTTTTTTAACAAGTTCAGGCTCAAAGTGATAACGAATATCACCCGGTTGATAAATCTCAACTAAGCGCGATAAAGTCATAGCTGCAACAGTGTCTGGCTCAGTATAAGGACGGTCTAAACTGGACAAACTTTGCGATTTAATCAAATCGAATTGTGACTGTTCAAAAGCGGGTGCTTTCACAACATCAATGACATATTTCAAGAACTCAGCAAATTTTTCTTTGCGTGCCACAACATTAATGCTTAAACCATTGCCATTGGCACTGACCGTTGCGCCACCACCGACATCAATAATTTTATCTGCTATTTGTTGCAAACTTTGGTCTTTAGAAGCACGTAGCATTAGGTAAGCAGTTAAGTCCAAAAGCTCACCTTTATTCATTAAGCTTTCTGCAGTACCAAAATCAAGCGCAATAGTGGCATAGGTTTTATCATCACGTGTTTGTGTAGGGAAAAGCGCGTATTGAATGCCATTTTTAAACTTGCCACGTTGAATTTGCTTTTCTTTTTGATTTAAATATTGCTTCGATTCATCGACATATTGCTTTACTTCGGCACGATAAATACTTGCATCTTTTAACGGCTCTTCTGCTTGAGCTTGTTGTGCTAAAGTTTCAGCAGGTTTTTTAGCGGCTTCTGCTTGTTGCTGTGCTTTCTTTTGATCTTCAGGTGTTGGCAAAATATTACCAATCACTCGATGTTCAGGCGTCAAAAACTCTTTATAAATTTTATTTAAATCAGTGACATTCAACTTCTGAACTTTATCTAAATCATGGAAATACTGCGCCCAATCACCATTGTATGCCACGGTATAATCACTTAAACGATCACCTAAAGCTGCTGCATTATTTTTAATATTGTCTGCCATATTACGGGTCAAACTTTTCACACGATTCAGTTCTGTTTCATCAAATCCTTTGGCTTGTTCTACCCCCTTATTCAGACTATCAGACACCTTCTTCGCATCTTGATTTGGTCCATAAATTGCACCCATAAAGACCAAATTAAAGTCTTTGTCTAACCATGTTGATGCCTGAACATTTGTCGCTGTACCCGTTTCCACAATGCTTTGATACAAATGTCCACTTGGTTGTAAGGTAAACAAGGTTGGCGAAACCGCTAATGCAGTTTTAATGGACTCATTTGAACCATTTAAATAGATATTGAATTTGGCTAAATCACTGCCCTTATGTACGGTAAATTCACGTTGTTTTATTTTTGAAGAGTCTAACTGAGGAACTTTAGGCTGTGCTGGAATTTGGCGCGAAGCAATGGGGCTAAATTGGCTATCAATTTGCTTTAAAACTGCAGCCTTATCGAACTTACCTGAAATCACCATGACCGCATTATTCGGTGCATACCAAGTGCGATAAAACTGATTCAGCTCTTTCATGTTAATAGATTGAAGTTCTTTTAAATCACCAATCGGTAAACGACCCAAATATTGGTTGCCATAAGCAGATTTCCAAACTTGGTCAATCAAAACTGAAAACGGTTGATCTAAACGTATTTCACGCTCCCGTTTTACAATATCAATTTCTGTTGGGACAAATTTTTCTTGTAGTACCAATTTATCCATACGCTCTGCTTCAAGCAGTAAAACTTGATCAATTGCAGACTGCTCAGGGCGAATCACGTTGGTATATTTGGTTGAATAATAATTGGTACTGGCATTGGTCATGAGCGTGAATTGGTCTAAACGACGCTGAAACTCATCTCCTTTGACATTCTCCGTGCCTTTAAATGCCAGATGTTCTAATAAATGTGCTAAACCACCTTTACCTTCAGGATCATTAAGTGAACCGGTAAAATACACCGTATTCATAAAGACCTTACTTTCTTTATTATTTTGCGCCAAAATTACGCGAAAACCATTGTCTAATTTATATTCATCAATCGCTTGCTCAGTTTTGACTAAAACAGGTTGTGCAAAAATTGAAGTACTTAAGCCCGCAAAAAAAAGTGAAAGCGTGAGGTGTTTAATACGCATGTAATTCATTTGTCCTATATTTATTGCATCGAAATGACGCGATATTTCGATGTTGATCGCACTTGATTTTATGCGTACACGTTATTGATTGATAGTTACTTTTTATTAAAAATCATGCTGCTTTGTATCGCAGCATGTGAATGATGGTTGCATTATTCGATAACAATCTCAGCTTGCATATACAAACGACCATAACCTGAAATTTCAATACGATCATTTTCTTGCATTACACAGTGAAGTACACCACCACGCTCTGAAGCTTGATAAGCCAAAATTTCGTTTTTATTCAATTTTTCTGCCCAAATTGGCACGATACCCGTATGAATAGAACCTGTAACTGGGTCTTCATTAATGCCATTGCCGGGTGCAAAATATCGGGAAATACAATCATATTCAGCCCCTTGTGCAGTAATTGCAACATCAATGATTGCACCTAGTGCAGTGATTGCAGTACGGATTTTACCCAAGCGTTTTAATATTTCAAAATTTGGTTTTTCATCCAAAACCTGCTGCGCAGAAGCATACTCAACGATATATGCTTGAGCATTCAAATACACATTTTTAAATGGTTGTGACAGAGCTTGAGTCAATTCGTCCGGATATTCTGTTACCAATGTCGCTTTACGAACTGGAAAATTCATTAAAATTTTTCCATCAGCGGCTTGTTGAACAGTAAAGATTCCTAAATTTTTAACATGAAATTGTATCTGTTTGGCTTGAGTATAAAATTTAAATAACACATAACTGCTGGCTAAGGTTGCATGTCCACAAAAATCAACCTCGGTTGTTGGAGTAAACCAACGTATTTGATAATTTTCAGCATCCTGTTTTTTCACAAAAGCCGTTTCAGATAAGTTATTTTCAAGTGCAATGTTTTGCATAAGCTGCTCATCCAACCACTCATCCAAGACAATGACCGCTGCTGGATTGCCTTTAAATAATTCTTGGGTAAACGCATCGACCTGATACATTTTCATGTTTGAACTCCGAAATTAGTCAATTCAATTAAAGGCTTTGGAAATTATTTTCTACGTTATATGCTATGACAGATATCTTTAAAAAATTCATCATTTTTTGATCACTTGATCATAAGGGAAATATTTTGAAAGCACATATTCGCCCCGTTCCTCTTGAAAAATCATATCGCTTACTCAACCATGGTCCGACTGTATTGGTCTCTGCACAGGATACACATTCTACAGGTGTCATGACCGCTGCTTGGGCATGCGCTTTGGAGTTTAATCCTGCCAAGGTGACTGTTGTTCTCGATAAAACCACCAAAACCCGTGAAATTATCGAAAATTCTGGTTATTTCGCATTACAAGTACCAACACTCAAACAACTTAAAATGGTTTATGCACTTGGCATGATCAGTCAACGCGATGCGCCCGAAAAGCTCCGCCAATGCGGCGTAGAATTGTTTAAATTTAATCTATCTGAAATCCCAGTGGTTGAGGGTTGCTCTGCATGGATTTTATGTAAATTAATACCTGAACCCCATAATCAACAGACGCATGATTTATTTATTGGCGAAGTAATCGCAGCCTATGCCGATGATCGTGTTTTCCGAGACGGTCATTGGTTCTACCAAGACGTCGCCGAGGAATGGAAAAGTTTACATCATGTTGCGGGTGGACATTTTTATACGATTGGTGATCCTGTTTCTGCAACGAATTTAACAGACTAAAAATTTAAACCCAACTGCTTGACCTGATCTATGGCTGCTAAATATCGTAGGTAGATTTGATGATATTTAGTGTATTTTCAATTACACGCAAGCAATGGTTTCATGCTAACGTAAGCTTAATCTTTAAACTCAGAATTGATGGATATGACGTTTAAAATACATACATTGGATGTAAAAAATAATCTGCAAAACTACATCTGGCTCCTTGAACATACCGAGAGTCATGATGTTGTTGCAGTCGACCCGACTGAGGCTGGTCTCGTTGAAGCGTATTGCCAAGAACACGGTTTAAATCTGGCGCAAATCTGGCTGACACATTGGCATAAAGACCATGTTGGTGGTGTACCCGAATTGATTCAATCACGTAATATTCCAGTTTATGGTCCACGTAATGAACTGAGTCGCATTCCATGGATCAATATCCCTCTGGACAATGATAGCCATTTTGAATTTCATGGTTTAGATATTGAAGTAACCGAAACCGCAGGTCATACCCTTGGACATATCGTCTACTTTATAGATGGAATTAAAACGCTATTTTGCGGTGACGTATTGTTCGCAATGGGTTGTGGCCGAGTCTTTGAAGGCACATTCCAACAAATGTACCACTCACTTTCACGTATCGCTGCATTTCCCGCAGATACTAAAGTGTATTGCACGCATGAATATACCCTTTCAAATGCGAAATTTGCGCGCCATGTCGAGCCTGACAACCTTGCCATTCAACAGCGTTTTGATGAAGTTGAATCCCTACGCATGTTAGGTCAATGCACTTTGCCAAGCACAATCGCGCTTGAACTTGAAACTAATCCATTTCTACGTGCAGAGAGTGTGGAGGAGTTTCAACGTTTACGGGAGTTGAAGGATAATTTCTAATTGTCTAGAAAAGATCATTACTTCAAATGATGGTGTAATGATCTGACTCACT
Organism: Acinetobacter sp. ANC 5054; assembly: GCF_002135295.1. Classification (GTDB taxonomy): domain Bacteria; phylum Pseudomonadota; class Gammaproteobacteria; order Pseudomonadales; family Moraxellaceae; genus Acinetobacter. The sequence goes on from NZ_NEGG01000003.1 coordinate 220,021, forward strand.
TCTGAATGTAGTCAATTATAAAATTTGATTCGTGGCTGCAAATGCATCTAGCTCAGTTTGAGTCACTACGCGCACTGCCTGTATTTCATCAATCCTGACAAGTAACAACCCACCTAAAGCTGGCTGATAACGTCTTGCACTACCAAATGGCGTATAGGCCACTTTTGATTGCTCAGCAAAAATCAACCAATCTTCATGCCCCAACATCACTGCTACAGGTGTTTGTCCCTGCTGTAGCATGCGTTCAATTTGCACTTTTACGAATTGCTCAATCGTTTGCATATCGGTTTATCAACATTTGCTATGGTCTATTTATTTTAACTGAACTCATTATGAAACCTTCATACTTAAAAACGTTCACATTAGACTGAAAATTCACAGTATTAGAATAAAGCTCGCTGCTTCGAGGCACTTGATAAATTTTGGTACTGCATCTGCATATCGTCAAAAGCATCAGCAAAACCGACTAAAGATAACTCGTGATACTATGGAGCTTCATATAAATTTGATTCATATCGAGTTTTGACAATCAAACCATTTCTAAATTGATCAATAATATTTCGCGCGTCACGGTACAACCCCTCTCGTGTTTGTAGTACGTGGTTCTGGTCAACACGTAGTACAGAAATTGAATTTTTCACATGATCTGAACCTACATTAATACTGTAATCGTCATTCAAAAGGATCACGGTTATCTGATTCTTTTGCATCAAACACATTTTAGAGTTTTCTTGTGCTTGAAATTCACATTGGATATACCAACTGGCACGTCCTAACAAAGATCTATTTAAAGTTTTGTTGACAGAATAAGAGGCCTGAGTAGAAATTTGCTCAATTAAATTATTTAACGGATCTTTTTTGATGCTTGCTGCAAATGATGGGGATGAAACGCTAAAAATTAGAAATAACCCTAAACATCTAAGCGCGAAATTATTAAACATAAATATGTATGTGAAGCAAAAAACACCGCATGATAATCACTGAGTTAATGCTTATATTACAATTTAAGTATTTAATTTTTAAATATATTTAATACTTCAAACCAACATTATCAAGTGGCTTATAGGTCGCCTTTTATGATCGTTTCAGTTCAAACATCGGTCGCAAATTAAGAAAACAATAGGAGAAGAAAACTGTTTGTGATGCGATGAATTTTATAGAACTAATACTCGCTACATTTATAGACTTCAAAATATGGCGTTTAATAAAAATAAATTTTTAAATATTCACAATTCCTTACATTAAACAAATTACACTATAAAACAAAGCCTTAAATGAACTTATCTAAAATTATAATTTAAAAAATGTTTATTTATTCATCAAAATTTCATATTTTATTAAAAAGTTAGGTTTTTGCCCTTTAAAAAATATTTAGACACCCCTATTTATTATTTTAATGATTGATAAGGAGTTCGCTCGTGAAAAAAGTGGTTAAAGCAAAAAATTTGGTTGCATTCCGTCTATGGTTAGAAAAATTAGGCTACTCGGTTCGTACGCTCGCAGATAACCGTGGTTTCACCTTTAGTTTTAAAAAAGAATATGGTCTTGTAACGGTTGACCTATCAGGTAATGCTTTAGCCATGCAATTGGGTGAAGAATTTGAGGATCATTTAAAAGCCTGATTTGCACTTTTAATACGACCAATCAAATAGAATCAATGAAACTGAAATAAATGACTTAGCTCGGTTTGATTTGAATATGTTAAATGCCCGTTCTAACGGGCTTTTTATTATCCATTTCATTAAAAGTTTTACACTTTATTTCAAGCAATAAAAAAGCAAGGCTTAGCCCTGCTTCATTCCATTACCACATAATCTTACTATTAACATAATCTGACTATTAAACTGTCATTGAAATTCATCATAGATTTAATCAAGTGATAAATCTTTTAATTTTCAAACCCCAAAAACAAAAAAGCAAGGTACAAACCTTGCTTAATCTAATGGTGGGGACGGAGAGACTCGAACTCTCACACCTCGCGGCGCTGGAACCTAAATCCAATGCGTCTACCAATTTCGCCACGTCCCCATCTTGGGTTGCTGAATAAATCAGACTTTTTAAGTTCTAAACTGTTGTTACGACTTAATAAATTAAGTGGTGGGGACGGAGAGACTCGAACTCTCACACCTCGCGGCGCTGGAACCTAAATCCAGTGCGTCTACCAATTTCGCCACGTCCCCAACAGGGTTGCTGAATAAATCAGACTTTTTAAAACTTGGCAGAGGATCAAGGACTCGAACCTTGACGAACGGTTTTGGAGACCGTCATGCTACCATTACACCAATCCTCTGTAACCTTCATTATCAAATCATTCATTGATAATTTAGTGGTGGGGACGGAGAGACTCGAACTCTCACACCTCGCGGCGCTGGAACCTAAATCCAGTGCGTCTACCAATTTCGCCACGTCCCCGATGGCTGTGTATATTATAGAGATCACCTGTACATGACAAGCCTTTTTTATAAAAAAGCCACTCGTTTGTTTAAATAAAAAACAATGTGCTGTTTTTTGTATTTTTCTTAAACAAATTCAGTCATTAAGCAGCTTTTTAAGCGATAAAAATCCACTAATCTTGCTTCTTTTTGTTTGCAAAGCATGCCACTGACTAAGTCTTTAAATACAAGGTATTGCGCTGGAAGTTCAACTTTTAAGCGCTGGCAATGTAAATATGCCCATTCTTCATAAGTTTTAGCCTGTAAACGCGCTGCACTTAGCCATTCCAGAAAAATAATTCCTAAGGCATAGATGTCGCTTGCCAAGGATTTCGCGTCACCATGAAATAGTTCAGGCGCCATATATCGTGGGGTTGCCGTTAAAGTAGACAGAGTTTCAGAATGCAGCGGCATAGCCTGTTCGAAATCAATGAGCTTGCACTGCCCTTGCCATATAACAAAATGCTCACGTTTCAGATCTGCATGAATCCAATTCTGCTGCCACAGCAACTCCAAAGCATCTATGGCTTGCCAAAGTATGTGATTTATTTGCTTTAAATGTAAAGTTTCTGCAGGCATTGAAAATAAACCGCTTGCATGTGGAAGTATCAATACTTGAGATACCAGTTCATCTTGAAGCTTCAACTGAACCAGTTCAAATATTTGAAATGGCAAAAGGATGCTTTTCGAACTTATATTCTTATCAAATTGCTTATATCGTTCTAACTCGTGCTGAAAACTGATTGAATGAGCATCACTGATCCCTGGCACTTGTGCTTTGAGCCAATACAGATTTTGCCCAACTTGAAATTGATATTGCTGACGACCAAAAGCCAAGCTTTGCGGCTTGGCTTTTGGAATGTAATTGAATTGCTGAAGTTCTTGCAGCTTAAACTGCAATAAATTCGGCATGTTGCTGATTGGGTTCATTTTGATAATTTAATAATTCAAGACAATGCTGAATGGTTTTGCCAATTCGTGCCTGTGTCTCGATTAACGTTATTTTCGGCCATGTTGCACGCTCACCTTCGCGCTGAAGGACTTTAAATAAATACGGGCGTGGGTTTTGCAGCATATAACTATAATGTCGCAAACCGTATTTACCGACAATGTTTACATCACCATAGTAGCGTTGATCTACTACGCCATAACCATGATCGAGTAAGCGGCGCACAGGTGGAATACTGCCTGCACGCTCACGTGCAAAATCCATCACCCCTTTACTGATTACCTTGCCTTGACGACGGACAATGCGCTCTGGCCAACTCAACATACTTTTGCGGAAACGTGCTGCATCATCTTGCATAAACGGCACAATGTGTGGATTGACCTGACTGGCAATGCTGTAATTAATATTATACAAGCGTGCCATTTTCTCCTGAGGAAAATCACTACGTACACTACCATCTACCCAGCGTGTTGCAGACATATATGGGGTTAATTGCCCATCATAGCGTTTACTGGTCAAACGAACAGGAGGAAATAATATAGGGACTGCACATGATGCAAGTACAGCACTCCACACCAATAAGTCTGGTGAGGTATAGGCATTCATGATTCTTGCATCTTGCGATGCATCATAAGGTGCGACAGCAATATTAATATGTAAACCAGATTGCTTATAAGCTTCAGCAAAAGTGAGATTACCTAAATTCTCAACCAAGAATTTTTTAAGATACTTCACATCTGCCAAGCCACCATTGCCATGGATCAACTCACTTAATTTTCGAAAATGAAATGCTTCACTAAAGAAGTTTTGTCCATTGATTAAATTTACAAAATCTGACGGCTTAGAAACACCCAACATCCCTGTCATTATTGCGCCAGCACTTGAGCCTGAGAGCACTTTGGGCAATAAATCTTGTTCCATAAGCGCTTTGCAGACCCCTGTATGAAACAACCCGAGAGTAGATCCACCCGAAAACATTAAAACAGGTTGCCCATAAGCTTTTTGACTTTGTTCAAAGAATTCAATTTTTTGCTGTGCATTTAAACAGGTACATTCGGCTGATGCGATATAAGCCAAACTTTGACTAACTTCTTCTACATAATCTTCAATAATTTTTTTGGTCCCCACATACGCTTCTGTAAACAATAAAGGATGTGCGATATTCCCTACATCATAAGTCAGCCCTTCACTTAAAATGTACATGAGGTCGCGGGTACGTTTTTGCGAGCGGTAACGTTTTAGTAAACTTAAGCGATGGGAAATAATTTCTGCATCAAAATAAGGTGAACAATTATCTAGTTTCCACTCTTGTGCACCCGATTGCTCATCAATTTTCAGTGCGATACTTTTCCATTCTTCATAGCATTCAGCATGTTCAAGCTGACGTTTTAATTTTTTTATACGATATGCCTGATGCGGATTAATATTTCTTGAAAAATCGTTAAACAACATGACTATCCCTCAGCGCATTTTTATGTGTTTACTACGCTAGCTTTATAACAACTTTTTCGTTGTTCGAATAGCGTAGATCTGACCGAAAAATCAGTTAAATTTGACATATTTTGCATAATATAGCAGCCTATTTGATGTACACTGAATGATATACACCAACCTACAACAAGACTGCACAAGCTGAATCATCATGGCAACAATTGATTTACCTGACAACATCCTGCAAACACTTTCTACTGTACTTTTACAATTACAGCAAAACCTTCCTGCTTTAAAACAGTCTCCCGACTTTTCAAGTATTGCTTACAAGTGGCAAGATCAACAACTTAAAGCCATCCATCAGCCTAAAGTTATGTATTTGGATGATTTAAAAGGCATTGAACGTCAAAAAGAAAAAGTTATTCAAAATACTTTACAGTTTTTAAATGGTCTGCCTACCAATGATGTCTTATTGACAGGTTCACGCGGAACAGGAAAATCATCCATTGTTCGTGCCTTATTGACTCAGTATGCTGAAAAAGGGTTACGTTTAATTGAAATTGAACGTGATGATTTATCCGATTTACCATTAATTCAGCAACTGATTGCTGACCGTCCTGAAAAATTTATCGTTTATTGTGATGATTTGGCATTTAATGCAGAAGATGAAAATTATCGCAGCTTAAAAAGTGTGCTTGATGGTTCATTACAATCGGGTTCAACTAATTTTATTATTTATGCGACCAGTAACCGCCGTCATTTACTGCCTGAGTTCATGCATGAAAATACCCCAGTTACTAAGGTTGATGTCCCGCAATATACTGAGTTACACCCTCAAGAAGCAATTGAAGAAAAAATTTCTTTATCTGATCGCTTTGGTATGTGGCTGTCATTCTACCCTATGGATCAAAAGCTCTACTTAGAAATTGTTGAGCACTATTTGGCGAAAGCATCTATGCCTTGGACTGAAGAAGCCCGTGCCGAAGCGCTACGATGGTCGCAAGGACGCGGACAGCGTTCTGGCCGTGCGGCATATCAATTTTCGAAGCATTGGATTGGGTCAGAGCAACTTAAAAAATCTTAATGCAGACTAAAGATAAAAAAGAACCGCAATAGCGGTTCTTTTTTATTGAATATTACAAATGACTCGTTAATTCTTAATCCTGACAAATCGGTGGCAGCACAGAACGAATATTTAAACCATTGGCAATCTTCTGCACGGTATGCATCACATCACCATCATTCGCTTGATATGAAACCAACTGAATACCCATTGGCAAGCCGCTTACACTCTGAGCAATCGGAAAAGCATAACTTGGTGCATCTAAATAGTTAAATGGACGTGTATATTCACCCACATGACTAAACTCGGTATCCGTTGAGCTCGATATAGCTGCAAGGAATGGACTTACAGGAAACAGTAAACATTGACCGTTTAACGAGGCTTTAAACGATTGCTGAAATTTAGTTCGTTCAGCAATCAATGACTCGTATTTTTCCTGTGAAATACTCTTACCGCGTAGCACACGTTGGCGAACCAATTCCCACATCGTTGTTTCAGCATTTTCAGCTGTATCGCCATGATATAAATAACTTTCATAGGCAATAATGTCAGATGTTCGATCTGAAAGATCATGAAAATCAAAATGTGCAGGCGGTTGCCAGTTTTTAATTTCAACCCCTAAAGACTCAATACGTTTTAGCCCTTCGCGCCAAAGCGTTAATACTCCAGGCTCAAGCGGATATGGAAATGCAGATTCATCTAAGGCATAAATTACATTTTCACTTGATGCCGTATCGGTATTTGCATCCGTCAATAAATTCACTAATGCACTAATGTCGTCTGCAAAACGAGCAAATGGCCCTAAAGTATCTAAAGTTTTAGATAAAGGCACTGCACCCGTGTCGGCAATTTTATGGGCTGAAGGTTTAAATCCAAATATGCCATTCAATGCTGCTGGTGTACGAATCGAACCACCTGTATCACCACCAAATGCCAACGGACTGAGTCCACAAGCAACAGCAACAGCTGAACCTGAAGAAGATCCACCCGGCGCAAATTGCTGTTCTGCCCACGGATTTTTAGGTGTGCCCTGCATTGGATTTTGCCCAGACAAACCAAATGCCAACTCGGTCATTTTGGTTTTACCTAAAATCACAAAACCTAAATCCTGTAACTGATCAGCCAGCGCACAATTTGCTTGCACTTTTTGATCGAGATAAACCGTACCTGCATGCGTGATATGACCCGCCACATCCAGATTATCTTTCAATAAAATTGGAACACCATGAAATGGACTCAATCGTGTTCCTTGCTGAAGCAACTCATCTAAATATTTTGCCTGTTGCAAAGCTTCGGTTTCGAATAGCTCTGAAATACAATCTAGATGTTTAAATGTTTGGTTTCGATCAATATAAAATTGAACTGTCTCTACTGAAGTTATCTTTTTGCAGGCAATCTGACGACCTAGCTCAAGTGCAGATAAATTCACAATATTCATTTTATATCTTCCAAACCTTTTCCTGCCGTTTCAGGCATTTTAATAAATGTGATTAATGTTAATAATGCGCCAACCAATACCATAAAGTAGAAGTAATCTTGTTTACCAATACTTTGTAGCCAAGTCAGTACATAAGGTGTTGTGCCGCCAAGTAAAGCCACCATCAAATTGTAAGGTGCGCCAATGCCAACTGCTCGAACTTCTGTCGGAAACTGTTCAGACATGACCGCTGGGCCAATGGCTGTATATAAAGCATATAAAACCAATCCAAAAAGCTCGACCAATAAAATAGATGCAAAAGTGCCATCCATCCATTTAATGATTGGATAAAAGAAAACTAAATATCCCACGGCAAATACGATCAACTGCGGTTTACGACCAATTTTGTCTGATAGCCAGCCAAATACAGGCTGACACAGCATGAAAATAATTAAGCCAACAGTATTTGCAGCAAAGGCTGTTTGTGGCTCTGCACCTAAAACTTTAATGGCATAGGTCGGGACATAAACCACAAAAATATAGAATGCAAATGTCGTTAAGATAGAAATACCGACAATACGAAGCGTTTCTTTCGGATGACGTTTAATCAGTACGGCCAAAGGATTTTTCACAGATTCTTTTTTATGGGTCATTTCGCTATCAGGTACTGATTTACGAATCCACATTCCTACTAAGCCACCAATCGCACCTAAAATAAACGGAATACGCCATCCATATTCGCTCATTTGCGATTCAGACAAAGAACTAGTTAAGCCCCAAGCAAGACCTGATGCCATCAAAATACCAATTGCTGAACTAAAAAACATAAAGCTCGAATAGAATCCACGTTTATGTTTTGGTGCCATCTCTGAAAGATAGGTTGCCGCTGAGGCGAACTCACCGCCCAATGATAAACCTTGAAGTAATCGCGCTAACACCAAAATAATCGGCGCAAAAATACCAATCGATTCATAGGTTGGTGAAAGACCAATCATTAATGATCCGCCTGCCATCATGATGATGGTTGCGGCTAAAGCGGCTTTTCGACCATAGCGGTCAGAAAAGATGCCCAATACGATTCCACCCAGTGGTCGCATAAAGAAACCAACAGCAAAAATTGCGAAGGTCGCAAGCAATGATGCCGTTGGATCATCTGATGGGAAAAATTGTTTCGCGAAAAATACCGCAAAAGTTGCATAAATCGTCCAATCGAACCATTCAATGGCATTTCCTACAGTTCCTGCAAGAATAACTTTCTTTTGTGATACATTTCCCTGAGTGGAAATTGAGTTTTGCATTTTTGACTCTTCCATAAGCGTCTCATTTAATATTTAGACATAAATACGGGTTGTATTTTATTTTCTAGACTTAAATTAAGATTATAATTAGTTTTTAGACAAGTCAATCATCATGAGTGAATCTTTTAGTTTCGATGAAATCGATACTGCATGCATCAAAGCTCTTATTTCCAATCCGAGAGGATCATGGCGTGAATTGAGTCAGATTAGTGATGTCCCTGAAAAAAAGCTGTCTCGACGTCTGGGTAAATTGCTAGATGATCAAGTTATACGCACCGCGATTGAGTTGAATCCAGTGGTAGCCAACAAGGGCTACACGGTTCATGTGTGGATCAGTGTGAAATTTGGCAAGGAAAAAGAAGTTGCGCAATTTTTTGCAAATCGTCCAGAAGTGCGTATTGTCTTTCTAACCACTGGACTTGCCGACATTTTCCTTGAAATTGGATTAGAAAAAGCCGCTGATCTTTCTGTTTGGATGCATGATTTTGTTACGCAAATCCCAGATATTAAAACCGTAGAAACACAAGCCGTGTTAAAACCCTTTACTTGGGCCAGTAAACCCAAAGCTTTAGATGGTACAAGCGATAAAAACGTCAATTTTAGAAGCTTGACTGAAACTGAATTAAAACTGATTCAGGCTCTGTCGATTGATGGGCGTTCATCCATTAAAAGTTTGGCAGATCAAATTGAACTCAGTGAACATAAAACGCAGAAATTACTAAATGATTTATTGGAAGAAGGCATTTTCAATATTCGTGTTGATGTTGAACCCAGTTTGATGGGTTTTAAATCCGAAGCTATTATTTTGATTAAAGCCCGTCCTGATGCGGCAAATCAAATTGCCAAAACCTTGTCGGAACTTAAAAACACCCGTTGCCTATTTGGCATTAGTGGAGATTCACAATTTTTCTGGCATGTCCTATGTAATGATTTAAGTGATTTATGGAAGCTCATTACTGAAGATCTTGGCAATTTTGAAGGAATTCAATCCTGTAATACCAACATGGTGACTTTGGCCTTAAAACGCGCAGGATTTATGCGAAAAGTGAGCAGTGCACAATTATTTTCAAATTTAGATTCTTAGACAAAAAAAGAACCGCATTTGCGGTTCTTTTTTGCTTGAATGCATTTAACGTTTTAGAAGTAATTAAGCTTCATTTGGATTACTTAGCTCAGTCATTGGCCAGCGCGGTGTCGTTGTAACAGACAAACCATCATGTTGCCCTGCTTTTAAGCGTTGATAGCCAGCAAACGCAATCATCGCACCATTATCCGTACACAATGCAGGTTCAGCATAAAACACAGTTGCACGTATTTTGGCTAGGTCCGCTTCAAGACGTTCACGTAAACGTTTATTGGCACTTACACCACCTGCAATCACTAAACGTTTTAAACCTGTTTGTTTCAAGGCTTTCACTGATTTTTTAACTAAAGTATCAACCAAAGCTTCTTGGAATGATGCAGCAATATCAGCTTCACGACCTTCGCCTGTCACTTTTTTCAATTGCACAGAAACAGCAGTTTTCAAGCCGCTAAATGAAAAATCTAAACCTTGATGCAACATTGGACGTGGGAATGCAAATGCATTGATGTCACCTTCCACAGCCAATTTTGAAATATTAGGACCACCCGGATAAGGCAAACCCATCATTTTCGCGACTTTATCGAAAGCCTCACCTGCCGCATCATCAATTGATTCGCCCAGTAATTCATACTGACCAATACCATAAGCCGCCATTAATTGGGTATGCCCACCCGAAACCAATAAGGCAACAAATGGAAATTCTGGCGGAGTTTTAGACAACAAAGGTGCCAACATATGACCTTCCATATGATGCACACCAATTGCTGGTTTATTTAGTGCAAATGCCAAAGTTCGACCAAACAATGCGCCTGTCATTAATGCACCCATTAAGCCCGGACCACGTGTATAGGCAATCGCATCAATTTCTGATTTTTCAATTTTACTTTCTTCAAGCAATTGATTAATCAAAGGAATAAGTTTACGCACATGATCACGAGATGCTAACTCAGGTACCACACCACCATATTCTGCATGCAGTTTGATTTGGCTATACAATACTTGTCCGCGTAATCCTTGCTCACTATCGTAAAGTGCGAGTCCTGTTTCATCACACGAAGTTTCCAAGCCTAAAACGATCATTAAACTGCCTATTACCCATTTCAAAATATTGCGAAACCTATTATAGACTTGTGATATGAGATGTAAATGAGTAAAATACTGACCTTCACTTGTGATCAAGGGTAATTCGACCCGAGATCTTATCCATAACTTAATGAGGATTCTTCATGCCACAAGTTAAATTGAAAGAAGGCGAACCAGTAGACGTAGCTATCCGTCGTTTCAAACGTTCATGCGAAAAAGCAGGTGTTCTTGCTGACGTTCGTAAACGTGAATTCTACGAAAAACCTACTCAAGAACGTAAACGTAAAAAAGCTGCTGCTGTTAAACGCTACCAAAAGAAATTGGCTCGCGAATCAGTACGTACTACTCGCCTTTACTAAGATTAATTTGTGATTGATTGACTAACCTGGACAAGATAAATGACTACTTTAAAAAACCAAATAACTGAAGTTTTAAAAGCAACTATGCGTGCTAAAGAAATGGCAAAGTTAACGGTAATACGTAGTCTACAGGCAGCAATCAAACAAATCGAAGTCGATGAGCGCATAGAGCTTGACGATAAGCAAGTTCTTGCGGTCATTGAAAAGCAAATCAAACAACGCAAAGAATCGGTTAAAGCCTTTTTAGGTGCCAACCGAGATGATTTAGCTAGTAAGGAACAAGCCGAAATCGAGGTTTTATCTCAATTTCTACCAGAAGCTATGACTGAGGAAGAACTTGATTCCATCATTGCGCAAACGATTACTGCGCAAGAAGCTACTAGCATGAAAGATATGGGTAAGGTGATGAACTCTCTACGTCCGCTCATAGCCGGACGTGCCGATCCTGCACAAGTTTCAGCTAAAATTAAAGCGAAACTCTCTTAATCTTTCAAAGATATATTGTTTGATTTGGTCTATTTAAGTGCTGCTTTGACTTAAATAGCCAAATTATCCAGCCTCATAATTATTCTAAATTACTCTTCAATTTTAAATTAATCTGCTTTTTCTATTTTATACTGACAAATATCTCTTAAACTCCCATCTACTGGGTTTTGCATTGCTGCATCTTTAATTTCAATGAGTTTAAAATCAGCTCGCTCACACAAAGCTCGCGCCAAATTATTATCAGCATCCACATACGCCAACAATTGCTGAAATGAAAATTTATTCAATAGCGTTGAAATGAATAACTGAAGCGCCTGTGTCATATAGCCTTGCTGTTTATATTGTGCATTTCCCCAGAATCCTACAGCAGCAGAATTTGCTTTCCAATCGATTTGATGTATATCCATCACCCCAATAAAGTTTTGATTATCCAAAGTACGAATCACATAAACAAAGTTTTCTTGATCCAGTGCCGCAACCACCCTAGAGCGACAAAAAGCTTGCGAGGCTTCTAGACTCGGTGTTGCCAATGCCCAAGGTAGACTCGCGGGAAATGCTCGTAACTCATTTAAACTCAACTGTATAGCTTTAAAGAGTTCATCTGCATCTTTGAGTTGAATTAAAGCGAGTTCGATATTCTGATTGGTTATTTTAAAATCATCGAAATGCATTTTTATCCAGAAAAAAAATCGTCAGAAAAACAAAATTTGAATTTGATCTATTTTAAAGTGCATTGCACATTATATTTTTTAAGTAATTGCATTTCTTTGCTCGCCATAACCTGCTGCACAACATCTTGTTTATTCATATTGCGATATTCACGGTCAATAAAAGCGCGGTTTTCATCTGCAGCGCGATAAAGATCATTTACATAAACTTGTACAATGCCACAATATTGTGCTTGTTGCAGTGAAGTAAAACCTTGCTGCTGCGGATCTAGACTCATAAAAAATTGACGCGTATCTTTTTTATATTTTTCATTGATATCATTTACAGCCAACACATATTGTTCTGCACTTGCTGCATAAAGATTAAAACCAATACCTGATAATAAGATTGCATAAATAATTTTTTTCATGAAAAGCATCTTTGTCATAGGGTAAATAAAACATGTTGCAGTGTACCATCGAATATTTAAAAGCACCTAAATTAGAAATTCTCAATACGCTGCTCATTGCGATAATTGAATCACAAACCTAACTAATATAATGAAATATTTGAATTTAAATTGTTAAATTTTCAACATCCGCTCTTTTTGCATTTGATCTACACGCTGTTTAATTGTCGCAGAAAGGCTTTTTGAATCTTTAGCAATCCGCTCTGCTTGCAACAAAGACTTGATCGCATTTTCTTCATTACCTGTCCAGTATTCAACCTCAGCACGATAACGTAAAACATTGATTGAACGGAAAGTCGCATCTCTATCTGCATTTGCCATTTGCAACATCAAACGCCAGCCGCTTACATCACGTGGATTAAGCTGTAAAAAGCGTTGTAAAATGATCTGCGCTTGTGCGTAATCTTTGTTTCGAATTAAGGCTTCTGCATATTTATAATTTAAGGCGCGGTTTTCTGGCATCACAATAGCAGAGCTTCGCACAGCATTTAGTGCATCACTGATCTTATTTTGACCAAGCAAAACATCGGTTTGTAAAATAATAAAAAGCGCATGTGTGGCATTTTGCTTATGTGCTTCATCCAACAACTTCTGTGCAGCACTAAAATCACCTTGCTGTATATGCAAGCTCACCAATGCTAATTCTGCTGCATAATTTTTTTGCGCCACCATCGAATTTAGCTGCAGTTCTGTTGCCTGCCCTGAAAGTACTCGACTATACCAACGCAGAATTTCAAAATCTTGATCTACTAAACTAGTTTTAACTACAGGTAATTGGTTTGCACGTAAACGTGCTTCACTCATCCGTTCTGTGGTTAGTGGATGGGTTAACCAAAAATCTGGTAAAAAACTTACACGACTGGTCGCACGATGCATGACTTCAAAAAAGTCCGCCATACTTTGCGGATTAAAGCCAGCACGATACATGTATTGCATGCCAATACGATCCGCTTCACGCTCCTGATTTCGACTATAGGTTAGCTGCTTATCCATGAGTGCAGCTTGTGAACCCATCATGACCGCAGCACCCACATCACCGTCAGCCTGTGACGCGACGATTGCACCCACTAAAATCCCTGCGAGTGAGAGTAAACCCTGCCCTTTAAAGGCTTCTTGGGAACGACTGTAATGACGTTGTGATACATGTGCAATTTCATGTGCCATCACTCCTGCTACTTCATCCATATTTCGTGCAGAATTGATTAGCCCTGCATTCAGCGCAAACAAACCACCAGGCACAGCAAAAGCATTAATTTGAGCATCATTAATTAACAATAAGCCGACTGGCTGGCTCAATTGTGTTTGACTTAAAATATGACTAAAAACCAAAGTCAGGCGATCTTCAATCCATGGGTTTTGAGTTACGGGAAGTTGCTTATGAACTTCACGATAAACTTTTTCACCAATGGCACGTTCTTTTTGTTGATCAAGTAATCCCACCCCACTGCCAATTTCGGGGACATCAAACTGAGGTGTTGAATTAAAATCTACAGACTGCGCCTGAGCCAGACTGGTACAAAGCCCAAGACTACATGCCAGTAAAATCTTTTTCAAAGTGAAATCTCAAATTAATATGAAAACTTAAATTGAATATAGCATTGAAAACTGCTGAATTATGGAGAAATGTGTAGTGAATATTTTATTGAAAATTAGGATTCACGACATATCGTGGTTTTTTATCACTGAGTAAAACATCCAGTAAATTTTGATAAGCCAATTCGGCCATTCTTTTTCGCGTTGCAGCAGTTGCTGAACCGACATGCGGCAAAGTCACCACATTATCTAATGTAAAAAGTTCTGAACTTTGTAAAGGTTCTTTCTCATAAACATCTAAACCTGCCGCAAATATTTGCTTTTGCTTTAGAGCTTGAATTAATGCATTTTCATCTAAGACTGAACCACGAGAAATATTGACCAAAACTGCATGTGACTGCATGAGTTCAAGCTCTCGCTGCCCAATCAATGCTTTAGAGTCTGCATTTAAATCCACAGCTAGCACCACAAAATCCGAACGACTCAGCAGCTCATTAAGCGTGCAAAACTGAGCTTTAAATTGCTCAGCCCTTTCTATTTTTTCGCGGCGTCCATGGTACAGCACGTTCATATTAAACCCATGAAAACCGCGGCGAGCAATAGCGGCACCAATATGTCCAAGCCCAATTATCCCTAGTGTTTTACCGTAGATATCCATCCCAAATTGATCTGGCCCAGCCGTTCTGCTCCACTGACCTTGCTTGGTCCATGTATCAAGTGATGGTACTTTACGCGCTGCACTCATAAGTAATGTAAATGCTAAATCTGCTGTGGTTTCCGTGAGTACATGTGGGGTATGACTTAACCAAATTTTTTGCTGGTTTAAATAGTTCAAATCGTAATTATCGTAACCCACACTCACACTTGAAATAACCTTTAGTTTGTCTGCATGCGCTAAATTTGATTGATTTAATATGCGACCCGCACCAATTAAACCATCGGCATCTTGAGTCTGTTCTAATAATTGTTGATTAACATCGCCTAATTTTGGATTGATTTGAACGACATGAAATTGTTGTTCTAATCGTTGCAGGATTTCTGAATCTATTTGACTAAAGACCACAACTTTTTTTTGCATACAATTTCCATGTCATTTGAATTTGCTATTTATTCTGCCTTATTTTGCATGAACTGCCAGAGCCTTTTTTTCAAAAGTGGCTGTTCAATCATCTGTTGCAATGAGGCAAGTGGGAAAACCTGAGTATTATTTAAATGAGGAATTGAGCCAAGACAAATCACATTTTTATCTAAGCTAATCGCATCCAAGAAACCTTGTACATAAGCCCCTGCACCACGACCATCTTGCAGATTGATCCATGCAAAAGGCCATTGCAAGGCAAAGAAATCAGAACTTACTGCACGTTGAATATTGCTCCACAAAACTTGCTGATCTGCACTTAATGCTGTGGAATCAATAATCACCACACAATGTGCTAAACAAATCGCTTCTAGATTAAATGCAGCGATCTGTAATGCAGGCTGAATATCTGCTTGTGAAACGACAACTTCAGCAGTTTCAATTTTTTCTTCTACAACTGAAGTGACTGGCGTCTCTGCGTGTTGTTTCAGCTGTGTGCTTGCTTGAACAATGAGTTGTTCAGGCACATTTTTTAATATAATTTCAGAAATCGCTTCTGGCGCGGACTGATCACGCCAAATGGTTGAACTATGCTGCTGGCACGGTGCAGCCTGAGGAACCCAAAGGTCGATTCCCATTGCTGCCATTATGCTTCGCTGATGCCCAATCATGCTTTCATCATCACCTATATTTGGTCTGCTATTCTAACGGGATTACCTATATTTTGCTGAACTTTTATAAACCATTTAATTGCTCACCAAACAAATATTCTAAGCATCGCTTTAATTCTGTAAAAGTTATCGACTAGATAAACATATCCATTAAATAATCATTAGACTATTTTTCTTTTGCATTAATTCAAGCATTTCATCTGTTTTAAAACCTATGCGCCAATAGAGCAATTGCAATACATCAAGTTCGTCTTGCGTGATAATCCGATCATTCCACAAACAAATTTCAGCTACCCCCAAAATACTTAAACGCTCACGTAATAATAAACCTGAAATATCATTTAAGATTTCCGCTAAATCAATCGGCTCATCTGAAATATCACGATAAAATTCTAATTCTTCTTTAGATAGAATGCGGTTCAATATTTTTTCACGGACTTCTAGTTGGTTATCGCTGTTGATTTGCTGTACATGCAACAATGCATCAATCAATCGCACAATACTAGGTTTCACGTCATCAAGCGATGTCGGTGTATGTACTGGAAGTAAGTTTAATTCAAACTTTACCGTTTCAAGCAGCAATGCATCAAGTAGACCAATTTCACCATCTTCCTGAATAATTTTTGCAAGTTTGGTTAAAAATTGGCGTGAAATTGTCGCAGGCATTGCGCCAATGTTTTTACATGCTTCATGAAATATTGAAATATGTACACGCCCATCCAAATGCAATAAAGCATCGACAATTGCGCGGCTTACTTCTGCTTCTGTGGGAATAAACTCACGATATTGGCGAATCATTAAAATAGCCACCATCACTTCACGAGAACCTGTCGCTGTTTGTAATGCACGCTGAATCAGTTCAGGTCGCTGCCAATTAGAACGCACTTCTGGATTTAAAGGTTTGATCGCATCCTTAATGGCAAAGCTGATCGGTGACAAACGCAATAACGGCAATGGTTGCGGTGAACTCCATGGCGTCGTCACATCAGGATTTGCTTCTTCAAGCGAACGAAACAAATTAAAAAGCGGCTGATTTCTAAGTTTTTTTAAATTTTCTAATTGTAAATCCTGAATTAAAGCAGGATTTAATTCAAAAATACGCTGCTCAATACTTGGATGTATATTCATCCAGTTTTGTTGACTCAAAGAGTTCGCAAAGCACATATGTGAAATTGACTCAGCATATTCACTATAAATTTGCGAACCAGAGTGATGCACATAAATACGTAATAAAGTCTGAATATTGGCATCATTTTGAATTAATCGTTTGGTTTTCTGATCATTACGATATGTTCTTGATCCCAATGAAATATATTTAATGAAACGTGAAATCAGTACACCCAGACTACCAATCAACCAAATGATTGCACCAATAGCAACATACAAGGTCTCAAATTTATTGTCTCGGGCTTGTCCATTTTTATAAAAGCCACGTTTGGCAATTTTACTGCCCCACTGACTAAACGTCGTTAAACCACTATAAAGGATTTTAAGCCGCGTATTTTCAGCAGCCTCACCAGACAAAATTTTATTAAACTCATGGCTTAACAGACCATACATTTCCATTTCATCGAGGGTTTGCAAAGCCCCCCAAGTCAAAATAATAGATGTATCACGTGGATTAAAACCCGCAGTCAGCGCATTCACCCCAACTTCATCAGGCAGTACATATAAAGCAGGTGTATCTATTAAAAAAGTGTCTGCAAGTTGTTCAGTAATCCGTAATGCAACACTTTCCTCAGGAATGCTTTCAATTAGACTTAAACGGCGTGCACCTAATTGTTTGGCCAGTGAATATCCACCTAGACGAAAGGTATAAAACTCATAGATCACTGAAATCAGCATAATGATTAAAATGGTGGCAATGAGATATGGACTCAACACATGCCAATAAATGGATTGAGAGGAATCATAGTAGTTCACAATCAAACCACAGATCAGATTAATGATTGCTAAAGTCAAAGTCACCGCCGCCATACACATGGTGGCTGGCCAAAACATATTTTTGTTTTTTATAAAATCATAACCCACACGTCTCAATGTAATACCCTTAAGCTACATTGTCTTTTGTTAACTCATCATAAATGAAAAAAGCGGGAAATTCCCGCTTTTTCAGTATGTTTTGAGCAGATTATTCTTCACGAACACCAGTCAAATCTACAGATGCAGCATCAATATTTACATCAATGTATGCAGGTGTATCATTTTTCGCAGAATCATTACGTTTCTGTTCTAATGCGGTTAAATAGTCTGCATCAATTCCACCAGCGACATATTTACCATCAAATACAGAACAGTCAAAATCTTGTAGCTCAGGTACTTTCTTGGTACGAACAGCCGCTTTAAGATCTTCTAGATCTTGGAAAATTAAACGGTCTGCACCGATAATTTCACGAATTTCTTCAACACTACGATCTGATGCAATCAGTTCAGATTTTGCTGGCATATCAATACCATACACATTTGGATATTTCACCATTGGCGCAGCAGAAGCAAAGAATACTTTTTTCGCACCCGCATCACGTGCCATCTGAATAATTTCATTACAGGTTGTACCACGCACAATCGAGTCATCGACTAAAAGTACGTTTTTGCCTTGGAACTCAAGCTCTACAGGGTTTAGCTTTTGACGCACTGATTTTTTACGCTGTTGCTGACCTGGCATAATGAAAGTACGACCGATATAACGGTTCTTCATAAAGCCTTCGCGGAATTTAATTCCTAGCATGTTTGCAAGTTCAAGTGCAGAAGTACGTGAAGTATCAGGAATTGGAATTACAACATCAATGTCGTGTTCATCACCCCATTCACGTAGAATTTTCTGCGCAAGTTTTTCACCCATTTTCAAACGTGCTTTGTATACAGAAATACCGTCAATCGTTGCATCTGGACGCGCAAAATAAACGTATTCAAAGATACATGGACGATACTCAGGCTCTGCTGCACATTGTTTAGTCGACATAACGCCGTCAGCAGTGATGTAGATCGCTTCACCTGGGGCAATATCACGCTCAACTTTAAAGCCAAGTGCAGTAATCGCAACAGATTCTGAAGCAATAATATATTCCACACCCTTTTCAGTTTCACGAGAACCGTAGATCAATGGACGGATACCATTTGGATCACGGAAACCCACAAGACCTTGACCAGTGATCATCGCAACAACGGCATAACCACCTTTGCAACGCTCATGCACACGAGAAACAACATGGAAAATGTCATCTGCTGTTGGCGTTAACTTAGGACGCTTTTGCAGCTCATGTGCAAATACGTTTAACAAAACTTCTGAGTCTGAGTCCGTGTTCATATGACGTAAATCCGTCTTGAACAAATCATCATGAATTTCAGCTGCGTTGGTTAAATTACCGTTATGTGCAAGTGTGATGCCATAAGGTGAGTTTACATAAAATGGTTGTGCTTCAGCACTGCTCGAAGAACCTGCTGTTGGGTAACGCACATGGCCAATACCATAATTACCCTGTAACGCACGCATATGACGTGTGTGGAACACATCACGTACCATACCCGTATCTTTACGCAGGAATAAACGACCATCCTGACAAGTTACGATCCCTGCTGCATCCTGTCCACGATGTTGTAACATCGTTAACGCATCAAACAACATTTGGTTAACAGGTGATTTACCAGCTATACCAACTACTCCACACATAGCAACCTCGCAGACAAGCTAGGGTTAATAAAAAGGATTATTCGTTGATTCACCTGTCGAAGAGCGCCCTTGTTTATTCGGCGTCGCAGATGAAGGGTCAGAAGATTTCGGAGCATCTTCGGAATTAATATGATGAAGGGCTTGATTTGCAGCATCTTTAGACAACTCTGCTGCCCATGGTGCATACGGCAATAAAGACTGCACAACTTTAGATTGCTTCCAGTGCGGCGAACTTTCCACCCAAGGCCCGATGCCCTGCATAGTGATTAACACTACCAACAACCCTTTTAGGCTTCCGAAAACCCCACCCGCCAAACGATTTAACGGACCAAGTTTTAGGGTTTTCAAAATACTATTGAGCAACCAAGTTGCAATCCAAGTCAATACAACGATAAGCAATACAATAAATGCAAACGCTGCAATTTTTTGTACCACTGGATCTGTACTGAGCGCCGACATCGAAGGTGCGAGAATGGTTGCATATTTTGCCGCAACGACAAGTGCAAGAATCCATCCTATCAAGTTCGCAAAGGCTTTAATAAATCCTTGACGCAAACCGTTCAGCCCTCCAATGAGCAATATAATCAGTATGAAGATATCAATGGTATTCATGATATTTACAATACATCTACGCAGTCTTTTACAAGTCCAGGACCTGTATATATGAGGCCACTATAAACTTGTACAAGGGTTGCGCCCGCTTCTTTTTTCGCTACAGCATCAGCACCAGATAAAATTCCACCAACACCAATCAGAGGAATGCGACCATTTAAAATTTTAGCAAATGCAGCCAAACATGCCGTACTTTTCTCAAATACTGGCGCACCAGACAAGCCACCCGCTTCATCACCAAAAGGTAGTCCTTCAACGCCTTCACGAGATAATGTGGTATTGGTAACTATCAAACCATCAATTTTGCAATTTAACAATTGTTGCGCGATAAAATTAATATCTTCAGGTTCTAAATCTGGAGCAACTTTTAACACAAGCGGTACATAGTGTTGAAATTCTTCAGCAAGTTCAAGCTGACGTTGTTTCAATGTTTCGAGTAATTTGGTTAATGCATCACCACTTTGCAAACTACGTAAGTTTTTCGTGTTTGGAGAGGAAATGTTCACCGTAATATATGATGCGTAGTTATAAACTTTTTCTAAGCAAATCAAATAATCATCAACAGCATTTTCTACAGGTGTTGCAGCATTTTTACCAATATTGATGCCAAGCACGCCTTTAAATTTAGCTGCTTTCACATTTGCAATGAGTTGGTCTACCCCATCATTATTAAAACCCATACGGTTAATAATGGCTTTTGCTTTAGGTAACCGGAATAGACGCGGTTCCGGATTGCCCGGCTGAGGAAGTGGTGTAATGGTACCAATTTCAATGAAGCCAAAGCCTTGAGCGGCTAGCGCATCAATATAAGCACCGTTTTTATCAAGACCTGCCGCCAAACCAACTGGATTAGGGAATTCAATTCCCATACAGGTTACTGGTTTAGACGCCACGTTTTGACGCATCATTCCCATTTTATGAGAAGATTTCAACAGCGATAGTGTCAGCTCATGTGCACGCTCTGGTGCTAAGGTAAACAACAAAGGGCGGGCTAGAGAATACAACATATCTATAAAAGTCTACTGCTTTTTAAGTCGGCATATTATAGGCACAGCATCACAAAAACACCATGCTTAGCAGATCTTTATTTTTACCAATTATTGTACAGTCGCTGTTAATTTAACCTGCCCTGCTTCAGAACTAAATTCCATCTTTTCAATGCTTAAGCCCATTTGCACTAATTGCGTGAGGAAATTTGCCAAGATCGCATAATTTTCATGCATTACAGCAAGCTGAATTTGTTCACCCATTTGTTGTGATGCAACCGACAAACTTTGCTGCTGTGCAACACGTTGTACTTTTTCTAAAGCTGTCATTTGAGTGTCACTAGCAGGCTTCATGGTAACAGCATTACTTTGCATCCAAACAACGGTGTCTTTTAATTCATTAACCCGCTTTTGCTGAAAATTCGCCGCCTTATTCATATAAAATAATGCCGCTCCAACCGCAGCAACAATGACAAAGATACTGGTAAAAATCACCATGATGCGTTCACGTAAAGTCAAACGATCTAAATAATCGGTAATACGCTCTACTTGCAGGTCTATACGCTGCTGAAACTGTTCCATTTTTGTCATTATTGTACTTTCACCAATCCAATGGCACCATTTGCACCGGGTTGAATATTTCCTAACTCAGCTTTAAAACCTTGTTGTTTTAATTGATTCATTAGGTTTTGTAGGACTTCTGCAGAATTGGCTTTCAGTTCCATATTCAACATGGATGCATCATAACTCACGCGATTAGCCACAATTTGATTTTGCATCAACACCGGACCAATTCGACTTAACAGCGACAATGCTTGTGCATTACCCGTTTGGCTTTGACGTAGCTGCGCTTCAAATTGACTTCTTAAAGTCTGCTCTGTTACAGGATAATTTTGTCCAAACCAATATTTAAATTGATCAATTGCCTGATTGGCCGTGATATTTGCAACTTTCTTATATTGATACCAACGCACAGCATCATAACTAAATTGGATAATCAAGGCTGCCACCAATACCGCAGCACATGCCTTCCAATAACCAGAGACACCACTATTGCTTTTGGCTTTTGGTAATACATTTAAAGGATGCTGTTTTGGCTTCTTGATCTGAGGCAATTCATAATAAAAAGACTCAATTTGATCACGTATAATTGCTGATTCTAGGCAATGGGTTTGATCTGCACTCAGGTTGGAAATCTTATACTTAGGCTGCTCCGTTTGATAATCCAAAAATAATGCCAAATCATCAACCGACTGCCCCCAATATTCCCCATTCCGTACCAAAAGATGACCGGTTACATTCGCCAATACATATTGATTATCTTCAGGATTTGGCAAGACTAAGAAGTCAGGCAGTAGAGAAATAACTTTCACAGGAATGAGTGTCAGCGCATGCTGCATAGTTTCAACAGCACTATTAGCAATCCCCATCACAGTCAAATGATCTGGATTCTCAAAATGATGTAACACTTTCATCGAATCGAGCGGCAGAATCACGTACTCTTCTAGGAGATATTTCACCCCATCTGGTCCCAATTTTTTATATTGTGCTTTTGGGAAATTTTGTTGAATGATTTGCACATCACGGCTTGGAAAAAATACAACCGCATCTTTTCCTGCATGTGGCTGAATTTCCTGAATCAGCTGTTCAAGTGTAGATGACTGTTTCCAGAAATCCCCTTCTGACCATTGCCAAACCCCATTGGCTTCTGGCATCCATAAATACAACATTGATTATTTTCTGCCGTTTTAATTGGTTTTTATATAGATGGTATAAACGTTTTAATTTGTGTAGACAAGCCCGGTGCGATCACAGCCTGATCATAAATACGCGCTTCTGCTAAAGCGTAAGGATTAAAAAACTCTGAAACCAACAAAGCTGCCATGTGTGCCACTACATTCATGTGACAAACCACAACAATGGATTCATACGGTAAATGTGATAACCATTCAACGGCAACTTTTGCATCATCATCAGGTTTAATTGTATTACAGACCACTACAGGGACATTTGGGAAATAAGATTGTAAATGTGCCAAGGTTTGTTGAGCACGCAATAATGGACTCACCACAAAGACTTCAGGTCGAATCACATTTTTTAAATACGCTGCGGTTTCAGCCGCTTGCGTTTCACCGCGCTCTGTTAAAGGACGTTTAACATCATCTCCCATAATCGGCGGCGCTGCTTCACCATGTCGCACTAAAGTCAGTTGCATAAAATTTCCCTATAATATTCCGCACATTATATACAGCTCATATGACAATGTAATGATCTTGTTCGAGATTGAACTGCATCAAACTTGCTGATGTGGTAACACAAACTCAACATCACTACGATGACCATTTTTCATCAGTGACAATGCAATATTTAATGCAGGTGCACCCTCAAAAATAACTTCATATAAGGCACTGGTAATTGGCATATACACACCCAACTCTTCCGAACGTGAACGCACTTGTACGATAGTATTGATCCCTTCGGCGGTTTGACCAAGTTCTGTTGTGGCTTGTTCCAAGGTTTTACCACTTCCGAGTGCAAACCCAACTTGATAATTACGACTGAGTGGACTGCTGCACGTTGCGAATAAATCACCCACACCTGAAAGGCCAAGGAATGTTAAAGGATTGGCACCCAACTTCACAGCAAAGCGACTCATTTCAGCTAATGCACGGGTCAAAATCATACTCTTAGTATTTTCACCCACACCATAGGCCGCAGCGAGTCCCATCGCAACTGCATAGATATTTTTAAGTGCGCCGCCCAATTCAACACCATGGACATCATCACTAGCAAAGACACGGAATAAAGCGCTATGCAATGCTTGCTGTACGGCATAGCGAACCAACTCAGATTGGCTAGCAATAACTGTGCCTGCTGGCTGACCTGCAACAATTTCTTTTGCTAAGTTTGGACCAGAAAGTACGCCATAAGGCACTTCAGGAAGTTCTTCACGGATAATATCACTCATAAAACTGAAGGTTTTAGCTTCAATGCCTTTGGTCAGTGATACCACTGCTTGTGAAGTCATAAATGGTTTAATTTGCTGTAAAACGCTACGAAAAGAATGGCTTGGAATCGCAACCAAAATAATATCGCGGTCACGAACCGCTTTTTCCAAATTTGATTCAGCGACCAAACCCGCCTCTAATTGAAAATCTGGTAAATAGCGCTTGTTTATATGTGTGGCATTGATATCCGCTGCGACGGCTTCATCACGAATCCAGATCATGGTATCACAGCCATTACGTACAGCTGTATTTGCCATCGCTGTACCAAAGCTACCACCACCTAAAACCGTCACACGAAGTGCCGTTTTTTGGTCTACAGATACTGGGCTTACTAGACTTGCAAAATCAAGTTCCGACATTGTTATTTTATCCTAATCTCTCTATTTATCTTTTTCAGAATTATTGGTTCGCCGTGTGCCACTTGCGCACAAATTCAGTTGATGCAATTTCTGCACGTGCTGGAATCGCTTTTACAGCTGTTCCTATATAAATAATGCCCGATATTAAATCGCGTTCAGACAAGCCCAAAGCTTGTTTAAATAATTTTGATTCGACTACAGCTCCACTACGCCACATAGTCGAAAAGCCTTGCACTTGAAGTGACAACAAGAAATTTTGAATTGCAGCACCTGAACTTAATATTTGCTCAAAGTGTGGAACTTTTGAATGATCTTGCAATTGTGTTAAAGCAAGTACCAATAGTGGTGCACGAAATGGGTGATGTTTAACCCGTTCTAATTGCGCTGCTTCAGTTTGCCCTGTATCCGCCAAAGCATGTGACAACAATTCACCAAATGCTTCACGTTCAGACTCAGGAATCACTACAAACCGTGTCGGTTTGAGACGATGATGATCTGGCGCAGTTAATGCTGCCTGAAATGCTTTTTCCAATTGCTCAGCATTCGGCGCAGGCTCAATTAAATGCCCAATCGACTGACGCTGATGAATATTTTGATGAACTGTATCGACCGCTGAATTTAGAATTGACATCTATGCACTGTACTTAAAAACTATGTCTCAAGATTAGCATATTCTCAATGACTTACTCTAGAATGTTTCGATTTGAAAATTTGTAAAACCACATAAACAGCTACATTCACAGTTTCACTATAAAAAGCTGCATAATCAGTACAGTACCTCCCTGTTCTATAAGCATTTTTATGTTCCAATTAATCAAAATGTTTCTTCATTCGGGGCTATCCATGAAATCTATGAAAACAACAGCAACGATTGTGACTTCAATGAGTGCAGCTATTTTGCTTTCTGCATGTGCGAGCACACCATCTAAATCTTTAGCGATTCAAAAACCCAACAATCAATATGAAGTCACAGCTGTCGGCAAAACCAGCTTAACGGCAAAAAATAATGCAATTGCTGCGGCAAACAGCACTTGTGGTAAAAATGCCACCCCTATCGTTGTTGATGAAAGACAAGAATACAACGGCGTATTAAAAGGGGTTGTGGATGAAAAAACTGGACAAATGATTCAAGCTGCTGCTGGTGTACTTGGCTCAATCACAGGTAATAACGGCAATATCAGTAAAGATGACGATTATCAAACGGTACTAACTTTTACCTGTCGTGCAAATTAATTCTTAAGTGCATGTTTATACTTAAGTACATCCGCATTTAAATCATATGCATAAAGAAAAGCCACCGATGGGTGGCTTTTTTTATTTCGAAGAACACAAAGTCAAATTAGCAATAACCATCTAGACGTGTTAACGGTAATTTTTGACCAATGGCTTTTTCAATTTCTGGTAAAGAAAATGCATCATCTTCAGATAAGAAACTGATACTTACACCACGTGTACCCGCACGTCCTGTACGACCGATACGATGCACATAGTCATCTGACTGTTCAGGCAAGGTAAAGTTCACCACATGCGATACACCGTCAACGTGAATCCCACGACCTGCAACATCGGTTGCGATCATGATGTTATGTTGACCATTCTTAAACTGATCGAGCATTTTCAGACGTTTGTCTTGAGCGATTTCACCTGACAACATCACCACTTTATAACCATCTTTCTTCAAGTGATCATATAACTTACGCACTTGATCGCGACGATTGGCGAAAATCATCACTTTCTCAATCGGCTCATCGCGTAAGATATCTTCTAGCAGCTTATATTTGTCAGATTTCGCTACCATATACACACGCTGTTCAACGTCAGCATTGGTTTTCTTTTCTGGTTCAATTTCAACGGTTACAGGTTCAAATAACCATTGCTGAGCCAAGTTCAACACGTCATAACTAAATGTAGCGGAGAACATTAGGGTTTGGCGTTGTTCTTTACGCGGTGAGAAACGCACAATACGCTTAACAGATGGGATGAAACCCATATCTAATAAACGGTCAGCCTCATCAATCACCAAAAACTCAATTTGATCTAACCAAACTTCTTTTTGCTCGACGAAGTCAATCAGACGACCTGGCGTTGCCACCATAATGTCAACGAAATTACGATTGAGTAGATTTTTTTGTTTATCGAAATCAACGCCACCTAGTAATGTCATAACATTGAGGTCTGTAAATTTCACCAACTCTTTTGCATCGCTTTCAATTTGCAAAGCGAGTTCGCGTGTAGGTGCCAAAATCAAAGCACGTGGTTCACCACGAAAGCGCTGTTCTTTAATTGGATTATTCAACAAGTCGTTAATCACACTGACTAAAAACGCAGCTGTTTTACCCGTACCTGTCTGAGCACGACCAATCGCATCATGGCCCGCCAATGTAAATTTTAAAACCTTTTGCTGAATCGGCGTCATATCCTTAAAACCTAAAGCATCAATCGCTTTTTTTAGGTTTGGATGTAAATTTAAGGTTTCAAAACCTGATGACATAAATGTGCCCTAAATGAATAATCACAAAATTCTAATGCATTATAAACAAAAAACGCCCCAATTTACATTGGAGCGTTTTATCGTACAATTAGACGATTAGTCTAATGGTTGTACTTCTTCAGCTTGAAAGCCTTTTTGACCTTTTACAACACTGAATTCTACGCGTTGGCCGTCACGAAGTGAACGGTGACCGTCACCCATGATTGCGCGGAAATGAACGAATACATCGTCGCCGCCGTTACGTTGAATAAAGCCGAAGCCTTTAGTGTCGTTGAACCATTTAACAACGCCTTGTTCGCGAGCTGTCATAAGTTAATCCTTATCGTACTTAAAAAAGAAGGACCACCCGGTGTTGCAAACAGCAGACTTGACAAGGTTAAAAAATATTTTTATTTCTAAGCTTGTAATCATTCTGTAAAACTATCAACAAAATCCCGGTTACATCC
This sequence comes from Acinetobacter sp. ANC 5054, assembly GCF_002135295.1. Classification (GTDB taxonomy): domain Bacteria; phylum Pseudomonadota; class Gammaproteobacteria; order Pseudomonadales; family Moraxellaceae; genus Acinetobacter. The sequence continues at coordinate 247,594 of NZ_NEGG01000003.1, forward strand.
AAATATATCAAGAGTTAAAAAGGCTTCACAGCCTATAAAAATCTTAATAACACAATGAGCTTAACACGGGTTCACACCAAATAATAGATTTTTTTGATCTAATTTCCTTTTGAATAATCTTATTTTTTCACATACTTTGAGCAATAATTGAGGTGCATTTTTTGCCGATTAATTGTTGGGATTTGGCACCTTATTTGCTAATATTTCCATAGATTGGTAAATATGTTGGAATTGTGTTGTGAATGCTGGGGAAAAGTCGGTAATAACAGTTGATGCTATGGGTAAACCCTGCCCAATGCCTTTGCTGATGCTCAAAAAAGCACTAAAAAATAGTCCAGAGCAAATATTACTCTTAAAGTCATCAGATCCGCACAGTCAACAGGATGTATCACGTTACTGTCAAATACATCATTTAAACTGTGAAATGAACAAAATTTCAGATTGTGAATATCATTACTTAATTGAATCTTAATAAGATTAAGTTAAACATATTTGCTTCATATTTGCATAAAACTTTACATTTCTATACCCAAATTTCCATTTTTTGCTAGATTATTGGATTAAGATGAACCTTAGTTATTGGGCTTACCCATTTTTAGTTCTCAAGGAGAAAACATGAGTGACAGCAGCAATCAATTGATGCCCCTGTCATTATCGGCACCCGGGGTGAATCTTGGTGCTTATATTAGTACTGTTAACCAGATTCCTATTTTAACAGCCGAACAAGAAAAAGAGCTGGCTGAACGTTATTACTATGACCAAGATTTAGATGCTGCCAAAATGCTGGTGATGTCGCATCTACGTTTTGTTGTGCATATTGCACGTAGCTATGCAGGTTATGGCTTACCTCAAGGTGACCTTATACAAGAAGGCAACTTGGGCTTAATGAAAGCAGTTAAGCGATTTGACCCAAATATGGGCGTACGTTTAGTGTCATTTGCAGTGCACTGGATTAAAGCTGAAATTCACGAATATGTGATTCGTAACTGGCGTATTGTTAAAATTGCGACCACCAAAGCACAGCGTAAATTATTCTTTAATTTACGTAGCTTAAAAAAATCATCTAAAAAATTGACGCTTGCTGAAGCTCAGTCGATTGCAAATGATTTAAATGTAACAGCTGAACAAGTTTTAGAAATGGAAGGTCGTTTGACTGCCTATGATGCTGCATTTGAAGCGCAAGGTGATGACGACGATGAAGGTTCAACCCATGTTGCCCCTGCATTGTATCTTGAAGACAATCGTTATGACCCTGCCCGACTTGCAGAAGAAGAAGATTACGAAGAGCAAAGCAGTTCGGCTTTACATGATGCAATGGATCAACTTGATGATCGTTCACGTAACATTTTGCAGCGCCGTTGGTTAGATGATGAAAAATCGACATTGCATGAACTTGCAGCTGAATACAATGTTTCAGCAGAGCGTATTCGTCAGTTAGAAAAAAATGCAATGGAAAAAATCAAAGTTGCAATGTCATCAAATTAGTATCGATAGTTGTACCTAACATAAATGAGAAAAGAGCATTTCGATGCTCTTTTTTTTATGCTTAGGTTTCACTTAACCCTGCATAGATAATATGCTATGGTTATGCGCAAAATTTGTTAGGGTGAATGCACATGTGGATTGGGATCTCTGCACTTAACTTGGCCTTTGCTGTCATGCTTGGTGCCTTTGGTGCACATGGATTAAAAGCTCGAGCAACTGAAGCACAGTTGGCTTGGTGGCAAACCGCAACAGATTACTTTTTCTATCATGCCTTAGGTTTGTTGGCGCTCGCTATACTGAGTAAAGTCATTCCGCAACTCCCTATTAAAGCCAGTTTTCTCTTGATCCAAATTGGTATTTTCTTCTTTTGTGGCTCTTTATATGTCATGGCACTTGGCTTACCACGTGGATTGGGTGCAATTACCCCAATTGGTGGTGCACTAATGATTGCGGGATGGCTCATACTGGCATGGAATGCTCTTAAATACGCAAAATAATATTTATAACGCTTTGGTCACTCATAAGATAGTTGCCCAAGCTTAGCCTTTTCTTTTTGCCCACGATATCAATGGATTTCAACACCAATGCAGATTTACTTAAATGGCGAAGCACAGCAAACGGAATGCAAAAATTTGCTGCAATTGGTTCAACAATTGCAATTGGAAGGTAAACGATTTGCTGTCGAAAAAAATGAAATGATCATTTCAAAAAGCAAATTAGAGCAAACGCTAATTTTCGAACTTGATCATATAGAAATTATTCATGCCGTAGGTGGCGGCTAAAACGGAGTCCCCATGGAAGATACCCCCTTAATCATAGGTTCACGTACATTTAATTCACGTTTATTGGTCGGCACGGGAAAATACAAAGATTTGACCGAAACGGATCAAGCTATTCAAGCCAGTGGCGCTGAGATTGTTACAGTAGCGATTCGCAGGGTAAATATTGGGCAACATCCCGATCAACCCAACTTGCTTTCTGTCGTCCCACCCGAAAAGTATACGATTCTGCCAAATACCGCAGGTTGTTTTGATACAAACAGTGCAGTACGAACCTGTATGTTGGCACGTGAACTTTTAGATGGTCACAATTTGGTGAAACTTGAAGTATTGGGTGATGAAAAAACGCTATACCCAAATATCACAGAGACCTTAAAAGCTGCACGAACATTGATTGATGACGGCTTTGAAATTATGGTCTATACCTCAGATGACCCTATCGTCGCTCAAGAGCTTGAAAGCATGGGCTGTGTAGCGATTATGCCTTTGGGTAGTTTGATTGGTTCAGGACTTGGGATTTTAAACCCGCATACGATTTCGATTATTAAAGAAAATGCCAAAGTTCCTGTATTGGTCGATGCAGGTGTTGGTACGGCAAGTGATGCAGCGATTGCGATGGAACTGGGCTGTGATGGCGTGCTTATGAATACCGCAATAGCTGCCGCTCAAAACCCAGTATTGATGGCATCTGCAATGAAAAAAGCGGTAGAAGCAGGTCGTGAAGCGTTCCTAGCAGGTCGTATGCCGCGTAAACGTATGGCAAATGCAAGTTCTCCTGAAACAGGATATTTCTTTAAATAAACTGCTTTGACTAAGACAGCTTTAAATAAAACGTGAATCAAGCTATAAAGAGGACTCAATCGAGTCCTCTTTATCTATGACAAAGATAAAACAATGAAAATTTCACAAATTATCTTAGTTGCTAGCCTTATTAGCTTGTCGGTTCAGCTTCTTGCCGAAGTACTTGCTCTGGCCAAACCGCTTGCGCCAAAAGGTTGGAATATATTAATGGCAACTACAGGTGATCTAAACAAAGATCAAATGTCAGATGTTGCCATGATTATTGAAAAGCAAAAAAATGACATTATTCATAAAAATGAAGATGGGAAAATAATTCACGACAATCCAAGAAAGCTCATTGTCTTTTTTAAAACTGCACAGGGGTATCAGCAAATCGTAGAAAACAGTAGCATCCCTGTCGCTGAGCAACCCAATTCATGCCTACTCGACCCGCTAGCTGAAACAGAAGGCGTTGTAATTAAGAAAGGCAACATATCAATAGACTTTAGCTTTTTTATGTCTTGCGGTGGTTGGGAATGGCCCCGCCACAACTATACCTTCCGTTGGCAAAATCAAAGATTTGATCTCATCGGTTTTGATTACAACAGTTTCCACCGTGCTTCAGGTGAAGAAACCTCAAAGAGTTATAATTTTTCGACATTAAAGAGCAAGGAAATTTTGGGTGGCAATATGTTTGAAGATACCCAAACTCAAACAAAGTGGTCCACTTTCAAAGCACCACAACAATTGACACTTAAAAATATTAATTTTGATGATTTTTATACCCAATTTGAATATTAATAAAAAATACTCCTCATAAAAAAACCGTCTCTATAGACGGTTATTTATTTTATGCGTTTGAGGAATTAAGGAATTAAACCTTCATCGCGCATCGCAATTTGAACAGATTGACGCTCTGCAACTTTATTACGAATCGCTATAATATTTTTATATGGTGTTAAATCATGCTCAATACCATTTGACCAATTAGTTAGTACAAAAAGATAAGCATCGGCAGGACCAAAATTATCATCGACTAAATAATCGTTATCTGACTCACCAATCGCTTTATCGATATAAGTTAGTAAACGGTCAATTTCTGCATAGGCTTTTTCTTTAGCGGCAGCATCTAATGGTGCGCCAAAGAATACCGCATAGGCATCATGCAATTCTGAGTTCAAATAACCTAGCCACTCTAGTACTTTTGCACGACCAAGACCTGATGGTGGAATTAAATCTTGCTTTGGATCATGCTGCGCCAAAAATGGAAGAATCGCGACATTTTCAGTTAAAATTAAACCTGGATTAATTTCTAATGCGGGTACATAACCTTTAGGATTGATCTCGTAATAATCTGCGCCTTTTTCTGTTTTATGCGTTTTAAGGTCTACACGGACCAAATCAAAATCTACATTAATTTCATTTAAAATAATATGTGATGCTAATGAACATGCACCTGGAGAATAATAAAGCTTCATATCTGATCCTTGTTATGTACTATTCAATGTTTTAAATCTCTTCTGTCAAACTTTCAAGTGATCAAACCTGTAAATTGCAAAAAAGCGTAAATGCAGAAACATATATGCTCATTGACTATTGTCCATATTTGCAAAGATTTCAAGTCAAACTGTTATGCATTTTTATACAAAGATGTTTTAACATAGCCGCGATTAAAATTTGATGAAATGAACTGTGCTGCAACTTAAAAAAGAACAATGGTTTTCCAATATTCGTACTGACGTTTTGGCCGGTTTGGTTGTTGGACTGGCTTTAATACCGGAGTCAATTGCCTTTTCTGCTATTGCGGGTGTTGATCCACAAGTCGGTCTGTATGCGTCTTTTTGTATTGCTGCAACCATTGCCTTTTTTGGTGGCCGCCCTGCCATGATTTCGGCAGCAACAGGCGCTATGGCATTACTCATGATTACTTTAGTGAAGGATCATGGCTTGCAATATTTACTGGCTGCGACTGTACTTACAGGTGTTATTCAGATTATTGCTGGATATTTTAAAGTCGCTAAACTCATGCGCTTTGTTTCACAGTCTGTGGTGTATGGTTTCTTAAATGCTTTAGCGATTTTAATTTTTGCAGCTCAACTTCCCGAAATCTCAAAAATGGATAGCTTTGGCTATTTATTTATGGCACTTGGTTTAGCAATCATTTACTTGTTTCCATACATACCTAAAATTGGTAAAGCGATTCCTTCGCCACTGATTTGTATTATCGTCTTGAGTGTTTTGGCTTTACTGTTTGGGTCAGATATGCGAACAGTCAGCGATCTTGGACATTTTCCAGATACCTTGCCTATTTTTCTGATACCGGAAATTCCGCTGAACTTTGAGACTTTGCAAATTATTTTTCCTTATTCGATCACGCTTGCTACAGTCGGTTTGCTTGAAACGATGATGACGACAACGGTTATCAATGAGGTTACTGGTACTGAAGGTGATCGCCACCAAGAGTGTCGTGGACAAGGACTAGCAAATATCGTCAGTGGTTTTATGGGCGGTATGGCAGGATGTGCCATGATTGGTCAATCGATTATTAATGTGAGTTCAGGAGCCCATACTCGCCTCTCTACCTTAGTGGCAGGTGTATTTTTGCTTTGCCTTGTGGTGTTTTTAAAAGATTGGTTGGCTTATGTGCCGATGCCAGCACTTGTAGCAATTATGGTGATGGTGTCATTTACCACCTTTCAATGGAATTCGGTTAAACAATTTTCCAAACATCCAACTTCGTTTAATGTGGTGATGGTCGCAGTGGTTATTGTGGTGTTAGCGACTCATAACCTTGCACTGGGTGTATTGGTTGGCGTCCTTCTTTCGGCCCTGTTTATCATTAATCAGTTAGAAAGTTCGGTTAAAGTTACATCGAGTCTTGAGCACTTAAAACGTCGCTATGTTGTGAATGGACAAATCTTCTTTAGTAGTTCTGAAACTTTTTATCATTTTTTTGACTTTGATGAACCAATCCAACAAGTAGAAATTGATCTAACCCATGCGCATATTTGGGATATAACGTCTGTAAACATTTTAAATACAGTGGTTCAAAAATTTGAAGCTCGAGGAATTACGGTTATGCTTATTGGACTCAATGAGGCCAGTAGCACATTGATTGAACGGATGTCAGATTGATTCTTGTTGAAAGCTTAGGGTTATCATTGAACTGATACCTAATACCTACTGAATATTTTAAGCCAACTTAAGCATATTCAGTATCTAAGGCTTCATAAAAAGAGGAAAAATTCACATTTCAATGAAATATCTGTATATTGTTCATCAATAATTCAAACCAAATCAAACAAAAACAATCAATTAGCTTTTTATTTTTTCGGCATTTGCGCCAAATTATTTTTTTGTTGAATGAAACAAAAAACGGGGAAGTTATTGTGATGTTACAGGCTGATGAACAAAATTTAAAACATTTGAATAAACACCAAATGTTTTTTTTCAAATGGATTTTTTTATTTTGCATAAGTTGTATAGGATTATTTCATACCGCTCAAGCCAATACTGACTCAGGTGCAAATACTTCAGCTTGTAAAGTTAAAATCGAAAAAATTGAAGTCGCAAAAGCCAATCCTAATCAGCCACAATTATATCCTACCCAAGGTTGGGTCGACGTTGAAAAACTTCCTGACCGCTGGGAAAAACGCTGGCCAAATTATGCGGGTGTTGCTTGGTATAAATTTTTAATAAATTATCATTGTGATTCGCTTGTAGCTCGCGCTCCAATATCACTTGCCATCGAAAGCATTACTCATAGTGGGCGTGTATTTATTAACGATGAATTGCTTTGGCAAGATACAATTACAGCAGAAAGTGCTTCACGTAGCCAATATCATCCACGTATTTGGAATTTACCTGCATCAAGTTTAAAGCAAGGTCAAAATACTCTTTGGATTCAAACTTACGGCTCGATCACACAGAACTCAGGTATTGGTCACGTAATCATTGGAACGGATGAGGAAGTTAAACCCAAATACAATATTTGGCGTTTAGAAATGAGCCTATTGGTTCAACTGAGTGCCATGATCAATGTGGTGATCGGTGTCCTATATTTTCTATCATGGTTAGCAAACCGTAAAGAAAAAGCGTTTTTTTGGATTGCAGTGACGTGTTTCGGTTGGGTCATTTATAGTGCTTTTTATTTACGCACTGAGGCAATTCCCTACTTAACACCAATCACGATGGACCGTTTACAAAATATCTGCTTTTGTTTATATACCGTTTCAGGCTGTCTGGGTGCTTGGTATTTTGCCAATCGAACGTTTCCACGTATCAATATTTTCTTCATCATTTATTCAATAGCTGCAATATTCTGCATTGCATTTAGCCCTGTAGAATATTTAAGCCAAGTGATCTTTGTATTTTTTAATATTGCCGTTTTTATTTTTATTGGAAAATGTGCGACTTATCCTTTTATTGCCTATAAAGCAAAACTTCCTGAAACTTATATTATTGCAGTCATATATGTAATTTATATCCCCATCGCATTTCATGATGCGCATTTCATGATCACGATGGAAGGTCATCCTCTATCACCCTATAGCGCCCCACTGACTACATTAGCGATGGGTGCCGTTTTGGCTTTACGTATAGCACGTCATAAGAAGCAAATAGAACGCTTTAACCAAACGTTGAGTGAAAAAGTACAGCAAGCTGAGCAAAAGCTCACATCATCACTTGGGCAGCAACATAGTTTAGCCCTTGAAAATGCCCGCTTACAGGAACGCATCAATCTATCGCATGATTTGCATGATGGTTTAGGTGGTTCCATTGTCCGTTCAATCTTATTACTTGAGCAAAATAATCAGGTTGAAAAACCACAAGTGCTCTCTATGCTCAAGTTGTTTAGAAATGACCTACGCCAAGTTATCGACTCTGGCTCCAGTATTGACACTAAAGTTCCCCAAACCCCGATTGACTGGGGCGCACCTATCCGCCATCGTTTTGTACAGCTCTTTGATGAACTTGATATCAAATCTAAATGGCAATTTCCAACAACATGGATTACTCCACCAACAGCAGCACAATGTCTCAACCTGACCCGAGTAGCAGAAGAGACCTTGACGAATATTTTAAAACATAGTCAAGCCACTGAAGTACTCATCGCATTAACTGAATCTGAGAAACAATTGATCCTGCACATTGAAGACAATGGTATTGGATTTGATCCAACGCTAGTGGAACGTGGCCTTCATGTAGGTTTACATAGTATGAAAACTCGTATTTCACGTATAGGTGGACAATTTAAAATTGATTCTCAAGCGGGTTCTACGGTGGTACAAGCCATTTTACCGCGTGTAAAAGCAGCTTAATATTCAGACTCAGGTTTCAAAAGCAATTCATCCATTTGAAATAGCGAATGATTATGACTTTGCAGATGCGGAAATTCGGTGCTTTATGTTCAAAAAGTTTGACTTGTCAGACTCAGGACTTAAAATACCGCATTCGAATTTTTTACATTTGCCAAAGTTATGTCGAACGATCAATTAGACCAGCAAGCCGTAGAACTGGATAACCTAAACGAACACCGTGAAATCGTGACGTTTATGCGTCGTTCTACTCCACTCAATACTTCACAACGTACTGCGCTGGAACAATATGGTCATCTAATTTTGGAATATCCTGTTGGCGATTTGCGTCAACATTTTGAACATCCAGAACGCCCTTTAACCGTTGAAATCGGTTTCGGTATGGGTCGTTCATTGGTGCTCATGGCCAAAGCAAATCCTGAACGTAACTTTGTGGGTATTGAAGTACACGTACCGGGTATTGCGCAATGCGTTTATGAAGCGGGTATGGCAGGTCTAAATAACTTACGTGTACTTGATGCAGATGCCATTCAAGTCCTTCGTGAAATGCCTGACAATAGTATTAACACCGTTCAATTATACTTCCCAGACCCATGGCAAAAGAAACGTCATTTCAAACGCCGTTTTGTATCACATGACCGTATGCCATTGGTTGAAGAAAAATTAGAAATGGGCGGTACATTCCACGCGGCTACAGACTGGGAACCGTATGCAGAATGGATGCTAGACGTGCTAGATAATCGTCCACGTCTTGAAAACCTTGCAGGCAAAGGCAATAGCTACCCTCGTCCAGAATGGCGTCCGCAAACCAAATTTGAACGTCGCGGTATTGAAGCGGGTCATAAAATTAATGACTTCATTTTCAAAAAGATCAACTAATCGAATTTGAAAATAAAAAAACCACCAAACTTGGTGGTTTTTTTATCCCTGCCATTTCATCTTTCTTAAGCAACTTTCGCTGCTTGCTGAGTTTGGCGAATCAGATCGACAGCTTTCTCTGCAATCATCACCGTTGGCGCATTGGTATTGCCATTAACTACTGAAGGCATAATCGACGCATCCACGACACGTAAATTTTGAATACCATAGACCTTCAATTCAGGGTCTACTACGGACATATCATCCACACCCATCTTACAGCTACCGACAGGGTGATAAACCGTATCTACCCGCTGACGTAAGATGGCACGAATATCATCATCAGTCTTCACCAATGAAGTAAACAAATCCTGCTTATAATGCGTAGATAAAGAAGGCGATAACATCAGTTGTTGTGTCAATTTAAAACCTTTCACCAAATCTTCCAGATCTTGTTCATCTCCTAAGAAGTTCGGATCAATTAACAAAGGATCATTGATACTTGAACCGCTTAGTTTAATCGAGCCCCGACTGCGTGGATTTAGTAGGCAAACATGACAAGACAGACCATGACTGGCATGGAACTTACGTGCATGGTCATCTACCAATGCCACAACAAAATGTAGCTGTAAGTTTGGAATATCTAATTCAGGTGAGGATTTTATAAAACCACCACACTCAGCAAAGTTCGAGGCAATCATGCCACGTCGTTCTTTACGATAACGACCAATTTGCTTGACCATATCCATCGAACCCGAGATCGAAACACCAAAAGTACCTTGTGTTTCTTTTACGGTATAACCAAAAATAAAGTCTGGATGATCGTGGAAATTTTTTCCTACACCGGGCAAATGATGTTTCAACGCAATACCATGCGCTTGTAATTCAGCTTCATCGCCGACACCCGATAACATCAAAATTTGTGGTGATTGCATCGCACCGGCACTCAGCAATACTTCACATTTTGCTTTTAGATGCTTCATTTGTCCTGCATGTTGGACTTCAACACCTGTCGCCACTTTATTTTCTATGATGATTTTATGTGTTGTGGCTTTGGTCAATACCGTTAAATTTGGACGGTTTAAATGTGGAAACAAATAAGCTCGCGCCACACTACAACGCTCGCTATTAACATGGGTTACTTGGTAGACGCCTAAACCTTCCTGCTCTGCACCATTAAAATCATCTAGCACTTTATAGCCTTGAGCTTGTGCGGCCTCAGTATAACGCTGATGGAAAATATTGTCCGTTTGTACATCAGTGACGGATAACGGCCCTTCATTACCATGATATTGATTTTGTATGCGGTTATTATTTTCAGAACGGATAAAGTATGGCAGCACCTCATCGTATGACCAACCACTGTTGCCTTGTGCAGCCCATTGGTCATAATCATTTTTATGACCCCGAATATAAATCATGGCATTAATGGCAGAAGAGCCACCTAAGCACTTCCCTCGTGGTTGATATCCTTTACGACCATTTAAACCCGCTTGTGGCACCGTTTCAAATGCCCAGTTATTAATTTTAGTCGGTAAACTCACGACACATGCCGCTGGGATATTCACTGTCCATTGATCTCCCTGCCCACCGACTTCGAGTAGACATACGGAAACATTTGGGTCTTCACTCAAACGTGCAGCAAGTACACACCCTGCACTTCCCCCACCAATAACGATGTAATCGAAATCTGTTTGTGACATTATTTTCTATCCAATTGATTCTTTTTATACCTGAACAATAAGGGATTTTATGTAAGCTGAACAGTTGGTTTTGTTGAATTAATCAGTCAAATGAGGTCTGAGCTTAAGCATAACCTCAGCGTTCATACTATTGCTAAGCTTTTGTTACTTTAAAAACATTCAAATCAATGTCAGAGTCGATTAATCTTTCATTGCCCAATATGCAGCATAACTTAAGATTTGAGTAAAACAATGCACTGACTGGAAACCCATGTCTTCTAATAAACGCTCATAGTCTTTTTGCTCAATGAGGTGAAAATCATCTGCTAGACGCTGCATCATTTTTTTAGTTTGAATCTTGCTTAGCCCATTTTTTTCACAAAATTTTGGTAATACGAGCTTTTCTAACTCAGAATTAAACTGCATCAAATCGAAACTTAAAAATATGCCTTTTGCTTTAAGTAAATCATAGGCTTTTTGCAAGAATTTATGTTTTTCAGCATGTTCAATAAAATGCGTTACCAATATGCAAAGAACCGCATCAAATTGTTCTGTCTGCTCAAACTCAGTATGACTACCCAGCACAAAATTAACACGATGACTCTGCCTGAGTTCTTCGACCTGCTGTCGAGCTTTATGCAACATATTTTCAGACAGCTCTGTGACTGTAAAAGTCCATGTCGGACATTGAGCCAATAAATAATTCAGCTCATAACCTGTACCACAACCAATGATAAGAGTATGAGCTTCAGGTTCCAATACACTGTCTAAAATGGCTTGTATTTGCTGGTGCACCAATTCATATGCAGGAATTAATTTTCGAATATGCACATCATATCCATCGACCACTTGCTGTAGATTAAAATCTTTTGCCACGAGATATCCTTTTCTATTTTTGACTATGCTTTGAAAATTTTAAGGCTGATGGCGCTTTAAAATGTGCTGACTCAATATTGCGTATATTTGCTTTAAATCCATTTGCTGAGCATCTTCAAGCATATGCTCATGCATATTGATAATATTTTGATCGCCCCGCATTGCAGGCCCTGTTTGCATTTGTCGAGGTTCATGCTGCGTAGCTTTATTTGCAGTTTCCAACATCAGCGGATACAACAAACTAAAATCTACCTGTTGAGCATCCACCACTTGCTTCGCCATATCATAACAATAATTACTAAAATTACAGGCAAAGACCGCAGCCAAATGTAAGCTTAAGCGCTGTGCCGAATTATATTGATAGACTCGTTGGCTCAGGCTTTGCGCCAATTCTGTTAGTAGTCTTAAATCAGCACCATCAGCGGCTTCAACAAAAAGTGGCGTAGTACCCCAATCTACCTCTCGATCTAAGCTAAAGGTCTGCAAAGGATAAAACACGCCTGCGCGAGCATGATGCTGTGTTAATACATTTAGATTGGTACTTCCTGAGGTATGTACTATGAGCGCTTGTGGTAAAAAAACATGAAGCTGCTGAATGGCAGCTTTAATGGACTGATCACTCACCGCAATAATCACTAAATCAATTTCAGCATTGAGTTGCTTTGGGTCCGTGATAGCGATTGCACCCACCTTATCGGCAAGGACAGTGACCTTTTCTAGACTACGCCCATAAATTTGAATAATTTGATGTTGTTTTGCTAAGGTTTGTGCCAAATGATGTGCGACACGACCTGCACCCACCACACTGATTCGCATAATATTTTCAACTTAACTGGATTAGCCACAGCATGTCAGGAAATAAGCAAGGCTGCAATTATTCATTCGCAGGAAAAAATTCAACTATAAAATTCGCCTCATATTTGTTTTTGTCGAATGTTAAAAATGATTTTAATTCATGCGAGCAGTTAATAGGCAATAAAAAAGGGATGATAAATTCATCCCTTTTCCTCATTTCAATTTAATGGTTATTTAATTGAACACGTTGTTTAAGTAAACAATACGCTCCGTGGTTTTTTGATTAAAGCACTTAGTGAATTGCAATTCTTGATTTTCGCTTTGCATTGCGTTATCCCAATATTGCGAATGTTTTTGATAGGTTTCTTTTTCACTGTCACTTAACGAATACACTGATTTTTGTGCAAGAACTTTACAATCAACATCGCGCTTTTCAAACCAATCTGCTTGATCTTGTTGGAGTTGAGCTTTTTGTTCATCGCTGAAGCGATCCCAAGTTTGATTCAAACGATCTACGACAGCAGCATTGTCTTGATCTAACTCTTTCTTGCGAATATCCATCGCCTTCTGGGCAAGACTCGTTTGAGCTGTGTCATTTTCAGCACTTTGTTTATAGTATTCTTCATTTTGCTTGTTTTGCTTGTTATATGCTGCATATAACACGGCATGACGAGTCACAGTTACCACACCATCAATGACGTCATTTTGGCTTGGCACACTTAAGCTCAACCCATCTTTATCTGTTTTGGTAATGCTGTAACTGAAGTTTCCTTTCAACTGGTCATTGTCCATGCTCAAACCAGATTCGCCATCTTCAAGTGAGTCATTTAGCGTATACGTTGAGCGATCTTCACATTCGTCACATGGACGCTCAGCAAAAGCATTTTCAGCACGTTTTTGTAAGCCTTTTGGAAAGATCACTTGTAGTTGACTCGCACATTCTAGCGTTTTGGCTTTATCTGGATCTTCAGTCAGTGTGGTGATGTTCTTAATTTTGAATTGAAGATTTTTCACAATTAAGTCCATCAATTGCTGATCTGGCTCATAATCTGAATGACGTAATTGCTTATTTAATTCATTTAAATATTCAGTTTTTAAATGTTCCTGAAGTTGGTCGATATTGGCTTGTGCTGTACAACTCCAATCCTCTAAAACTGGTGTTTCTGACTTCACTTCAGCATCTTTTTTATTTTTAAAATAATCACAACCTGACATAAGCGCCACAGACATCATCAGGCTCGTTAACATTATTTTTTTCATAGTTTTAAATTACCAATACATTTTATTATTCGGGCGTATTCTACTCAAAAACTAAACCCTTTGACGAGAAAAAACCCTGCGTTTTTCAGGGTTTTTTCAATTTTTCAGTCAGATTGAAGATTAATTACGTGTTTCAGTCACACCTTCTTCATTCACTTCACGAACTTTGCCATTGTCAGTATTGAGTACTTCAAATTCGATACGACGGTTTTTAAATTGGCCTTCTTTGGTACTGTTATCTGCAACAGGTTTTTCTTGACCATATCCCACTGCTTGCAATTGTGCTGGATCAACACCTTTTGATACCAAGTAATCAACAACAGATTGCGCACGCTCTTGAGACAATTTTTTGTTTGCACTCGCATCGCCCACTGCATCGGTATGCCCTTGTACAGTTAAATGGACTTGTGGAGCACGTTGCATTAACGCCGCTGCCTGATCCAAAATAGATTTATTTACTTGAGGAATATCTGAAGAGCCCGTAGCAAAATTAATAATCTGTAAATTCAATGCAGTTGCCACATCCAAAGCACGGATTTGATCTGGATTAATACTTGCCAAGGCTTTCTGCGCATCAGAAATACTATTATCCACCGTTGTTTGTTCATTGACACCTTCTTGCACCATCACAGTCATATTTTTCGCTAATGGTTTGATTTGCTCTGCCAAATTTTTCGCATCTGCTGGGTTGGTAGAAAGGATTGAAATTTGCTTTTCGGTCCATGTTAAAGTTGTATTTGGCACACCTTTGAGTTTTTGTAAAACAGTAGGAATCGTATCTTGATCAATAAACTCGTTATGATAACTCGCATCAGAAGTCGCACCACAACCTGTCGCAAAAGTAAAAATTTGCTTCACTTGTTGTTGCAAAATATCTAGATAAGTTGCATCGCCAGTTTGGATTTGGCAGTTTGTTAACATGCCATCTGTACCAGTCGTCAACTGAAGCCGAGCAGGTTGAGTGGCTGCGGTTTGAGTTACGGTTGTCGCAGAAGTTGCAGGCTCTTCTTTTTTACTACAGGCTTTAAATAGGAATGTGAGTAAACCCAAAATAATCAATAATGCGATCAGTGGAATGAGCCAATTTGATTTCTTTTCTTCCGCGACTACTGATGTAGGTTCAAGCACAGGTGCTTGATGTAGTGTACGCCCAGCAGCAGTATTAATACCGAGTCCTGCTAGGATCGGTAAAGCCCATTGTGGAACTGCTGACAAAATTCGATCTGCATGTGTGTCTAATAAATGGGTAATGGCAGATGGATCGGAAGAACCCGCTTCATTTTCCAATACACCGAGTGTTGGCGCAATTGATTTGTTGAGTGAATGTTCAATTTCAGATGCAGGTGCACCACCACTTAAGTGGTTTAAAAATTGATCTTTTAAATTTGGATTTGCAGTGAAAATATCGGTAATTCTAGGATTTAACTGTTTTTGGAGGCTTTCAACGAGTTGAGGTTTTGAACGAAAAATACTCAGTAAAATTGGAATAAACTGATTAATTGCTGAATTTTTTTCGAATAAATGTGTAGTGTCACCGTCTAGTGCAATTGCAGAAACTTGCTGTTTCACAAGTTCGATTAAATCAATAGTCATACTACTGCTCCATGCTCTTCTCATTATTTTCGTGTGTAATTCAGTTTATATGCTTATTTTTTAATCAGATGTAATAATTTGTTCTCATATGTCAACGATTTATTTTCTTGTTTTATTTTCTATATTTATAAAAAAAGCCAGCCGTAGCTGACTTTGATTTTTAAAATAGGATTTCAGTATATTTATCCATTAAGCATAAAAAGACTGAACCACTTTACCTTTTACTGTTTGGTTAATGAGTGGCGTATTTTTACCATTTGAAACGATGCTGTCTTTATTAATGGTCCATTCTAATTCTGGATCAATCATCACCCAACCTGCTTCTTTCAACCAACGCTCTTGCATATTTGCAACTTTGGCTGGAATAACCGTTACTTTCTCAACCCATTCAAGTGGTGTTAACAAACCTTCCTGAATCAGTTGCATTCCAAACGGAACATAAGTATCAAATGCGGTAAAGCCCGGTTGCGTTTCAGCAAAAGGCGCCATTTTTGCAGAACTGCTGAGTGGTTCATGATGTGTACAAATCGCATCAATGACACCATCTTTTAGCCCTTGGCGCAACAAATCTTTGTCTTGTTCTGAGCGTAGGGGCGGACGAACATGTGCAAGCGAGTTGAAACCATCAATCAATTGATCAGTCAGATGCAATTGGTGCATCGCAACATCACAAGTCACAGGTAAACCTTTGGCTTTGGCTTGTTTAATCAGTTCAACCGAAGCACCTGACGACAATAAACCGAAGTGTGCACGTACTTTCGTTGCTTCTACGATTAATAGATATTTTGCAATTGCTACGGTTTCAGCCAAAGCTGGAATCATTGGCAAACCTTGACGTGAAGCAACAAAGCCTTCATGTACACAGCCATCTTTAGCAATCTGATGTTCTTCAGCATAGAACACCACCGTCAAGTTTAAACCTGCTGCATATTCCAAGGTACGAATAACAACATCATCATCCATAAAGGGAGCATAAGCATTCGAAACTGCGGTACAACCACCTTTTTTCAAGCCTGCCATATTGGCAGGTTGCTTACCCATTAGACCTTGGGTTTGCGCACCAATGACTTGTAGATAAATACCCCCATCTAACATGGCTTTTTCAACCAGACCGTGGATCAAAGCGCCATTGTCTTGCACAATGGGTTTTGAGTCTGGCGGTGTAAACACATGCAAAATACCATTGGCACGCGCTGCTTTACCTTCGGATTTTAAAGTCCCATGTTGCTGTTGACCCGGCTCACGAAGTCGTGCACATAAGTCCACCATGCTTGGCATAAGCCATTTGCCTTGACCGTCAACTGTTTCAGCAACTGTTGCAGTTTCAGCAACCAAGCGACCATTTTCAATAAAGACCGTTTGTACGCTATCGGTTTTTTTGATTGGGTCTAAGACACGTACATTTTCAATTTTTACAATACTCATGACTTTCCCTTAACCTGCAATCGCTTCTAACAAACCTTTTTCTTGCAATTGACCTTGCATCGACAAAGCCAAAACTGCCATACGTACAGCAATACCGTTGGTCACCTGTTGCAAAATGACCGATTGCTTACCATCTGCAATACTAGAATCAATTTCAACACCACGGTTCATCGGGCCTGGATGCATGACAATACAGTCTGGTTTAGCCAAAGCTAACCGTTCTTTGTTCAAACCATACATTTTGTAGAATTCAGCTTGGGAAGCCAAAGCTGGTGAATCAATGCGTTCGTTTTGAATACGTAAGGTAATGATCACGTCACAATCACGAATACCATCTTCCATGTTGTTAAACAGGCGAATACCATCGCTATAGTCATCAAAACCATAAGGAAGCAATGTATTTGGTGCAATCACACGGATGTCTTTACAACCTAATGTTTGCAAAGCGGCCACGTCTGAACGAGCAACACGTGAATGTTTAATATCACCAATAATTGCAATTGAAATGTCTTCAAAATTCTTTTTGGTTTCACGGCGAATGGTTAACATGTCTAACATGGCTTGGGTTGGATGCGCATGACGACCATCCCCTGCATTAATAATCGCCACATGAGGACAAACGTCTTTGGCAATAAAATGCGCTGCACCTGAAGTAGAATGACGCACGACAAAAATGTCAGTTGCCATCGCCTCTAAGTTCCATAACGTATCTCGTAGAGTCTCGCCTTTTGATGTACTTGAACGTGCAATATCAATGTTCAATACGTTTGCAGACAGACGTTTTGCTGCCGCTTCAAAAGTGGTACGGGTACGGGTAGAGTTTTCAAAAAACAGGTTCATCACTGTACGACCTTCAAGCAGGTTATTGGTGATGAGCTGATTTTGGTCATTAAAAAAGGACTGTGCAGTGTCCAATATTTTTGTGAGGGTTTCTTTAGAAAGACCTTCGATGGTGAGGAAATGTTTTAAGTTACCATCTTGGTTGAGTTGAATCTGGCTCGGAGTATGCAATGCCGCTAAGTGCATGAGAGATTCCTAATCGTTAAGTCAACGCATTATACAGACATTCAATCTAAATGGCAGTTGAAGTTTTCAACATTCAATGTAAAACGACGATGGTAATAAAAATGCATTTTCAAATTCCTATCTATCATTTCAATTAGATAAATTAAACAAAAATCGTTAAACTGGCTGCTTCCTCAGACTAAAACCCCGATTTCATCGCTGATTTAAAACAGCTAATTTACTTATAGATCAAGCTAGTTATCTTTGATTTCTTTATTCATAAAAATATTTAAAAATAGAAATAATTTCCAAAAAGATGAACCGATTTTTCTAAAATAGACGTTGGACTGCGTTTCAAAGACAGTCCATTTCAGTATTAAATTTAATTCAAAAAACTTACATATTTTATTGTATGAATAGCTTATCGCAGCGCACCAATATAACGATGTGAAACTTGGGCTTTATAGATATCTTCCGCAGTAGGCTCATTTGCATAGAGCTCATTTTCAGGTAGTAATACAACAGGTTCTACAATTGCATCAACCGTTTCAATCGAATCTTCAAGTTTTAATTCTTCATATAAACGTGCAACTAGACGTGCCAACTCAGCATCGGACGTGTCCAATGCTAATTGGGCAACATAATGTGCATATGCAGTATTTTCGACCATATATAAAGCATCAACAACGCGCCCACTGACACGGCGTAAACGTGCATACATTAACGTGGCAATTGAAAAAGCATTTGAATGGTTATCTATCGCAAAACCTGACATGGTATATCCACCGAATAATTAGAAGTATTAAAAGTTTTTTAGTCTGTTCAGGCTTGAAGAAGCAATTTCTATACCATTAGCGTGATTATTCCCGCAAAGAATATCGATCAAAAAATATAAAGCCGTGTGAACTGAGCAATATTTTGCTAACAACTAAGCAATATCGTCCGCCCAAATACACGAAAATACGTTAAAATGTGCGATTGCTTTTTTGCCTTTGGAAATTTACATGAATTCGAAACCACGTCTTTCTACATATTGGGTTACCTGTGCAGATGGACTTGAAACCTTACTCCGCGAGGAAATTGAAGGTTTGGGTGTTCAAAATGTTGAGCAATTCCCGGGTCGTCTTGTATTCAAAGGCACATTAGAAGATGCATATCGTATTTGTATGTGGTCACGTTTAGCCTCTCGTGTTCTTACCCCTATTCACACGCATGAACTTGAGTTCACTCATGATGCTCGTGATGTGGCTGAAGAGCTCTATGAAGGTGCAATCAACTTTGATTGGTCGCTTATTTTTGCACCACAAAGTACCTTTGCCATTCGCTTGCACGTTGAACGTGATATTAAAGTAAATACCCAATTTGCTACCTTGCGTGTCAAAGATGGTGTCGTAGATTCCTTTATGGAAGCTGTTGGCAAACGCCCAAGTATCGACATTAAACAACCTGAAATTACCTTGTATGTATTAGCTGGCAAAACTGAACATACTTATTGCTTAGATTTATCGGGTGACTCACTGCACAAACGTGGTTACCGTCGCTATATGACCGATGCGCCAATTAAAGAAAATTTGGCTGCGGCGATTTTGCAAAAAGCTAAACTTAAAGAGCACAACCCCGATATTATTCTTGACCCAATGTGTGGTTCAGGGACATTTATTATTGAATCGCTCATGATCTTGACAGATCGTGCACCGGGTCTGGTTCGTCGTTTTGGCTTTAACGGCTGGAATGGTCATGACCATGAACTTTGGATGTCGATTAAAGGCGAAGCTGCAGAACGTCACAAAGTTGCATTAGAACAACCACTTCCTCAATTTTATGCTTTTGATGCAGACTGGGAAGCAGTAAAAGCAACTAAGCAAAATATTATTGCTGCTGGTTTTGAATCTGTTTTAGATCAAATCAAAATGGAAGAACGTACTCTTGCAGATTGGCCAGATTTCCAAGCAACTGGCAAAAAAAGCTTTATTGTTACCAACCCTCCATATGGTGAGCGTTTAGGTGATAAAGCTTCAAACCGTGCTTTGTACTTAGGTTTATCGGCACTATTACAAAAGAACTTCCCGAACCAACCTGCTGCCGTAATTGCCTCTCAAGTTGAACAGGCAGACGTTCTTGCATTTAACGATCCGCAAATTTTACGTTTAATGAACGGTAAACTACCGATCTATATTCGTTTTGGTACAGTCAAACCTGCAGCAGTGCAAAAGCCTTTCCTTGAACACTGGGAACCTCAACAATTTGAAAAAATTGAAGGTGCAGAAGACTTTACTAACCGTCTGCAAAAGAACATGCAGAATTTGAAAAAATGGGCCGTTAAAGAAAATATTTTCTGCTTACGTTTATACGATGCCGACTTACCAGACTTCAATGTTGCGGTAGATTTATATGGTGATCGTTTACATGTACAAGAATATGCACCACCGAAAAAAATTGACCCAGAAAAGGCTAAAAAACGTTTTAACTTAGCATTACAAGCGATTCGCTCTGTAACTGGCCTAGGTCGTGATGCGATTTTTATTAAAACACGTGCACGTCAAGAAGGTAAAAACCAGTACACCAAACAAAGTACCGCTTCTAAACGTTTTATCGTACAAGAAGGTAAAGCGAAAATCTTAGTCAACTTAACCGACTATTTGGATACTGGTCTATTCCTAGACCACCGTCAAATGCGTTTACGTATTGCCAAAGAAGCACGTGGTAAACACTTCCTGAATTTGTACAGTTACACATCTACTGCTAGCCTTCATGCTGCTCTAGGTGGCGCTGCGAGTACAACCAGTGTCGATTTATCTAATACCTATTTGAATTGGTCTAAAGAAAACTTCGTATTGAATGGCTTAACTGTTGATCATGCCGATGAACAACATCAGTTCTTCTCAAGCGACTGTTTTGAGTGGCTTAAAGAAGGTCATGAACAATATGATTTGATTTTTATTGACCCACCGACGTTCTCAAACTCGAAAAAATTCTACGGTACTTTCGACGTTCAACGTGACCACATGTCATTACTTAAACGCGCAATGAACCGTTTAACAACCGATGGTACGTTGTACTTCTCAAACAACTATCGTGGTTTTGAAATGGATGATGTCATTCTTGCGATGTTTGATGTCGAAGAAATCAGTAATGAAACCATTGGACCTGATTTCAAACGCAATACGAAAATCCACCGTGCATGGAAAATCACCCATCCACAGTTGTAATTTTCGTATAAGTTAATGCATCGTTAATTTGTCAGAAATGAAGCACCTCAGTGCTTCATTTCTACCACAACGCCGTCAGGATAAGTCACCCGAATATTTTCACGGGGTTCTTGAAATACAACTCGATTGGTTGGAGCAATATCAGATGATTGCATGGTATTCATTTGATCTGCTGCTCGTCTTTTCTGCAAAATATAATCACTCATGGTTGACCCTTCCAATTGGTTTTCCTGAATAATTTTATTATTGCGACTCGACTTGTTCGCAGAACTCTTATGTTGCTCCTCTTTGGACTTCGCTGCTTCTTCTTCTATATTCCCTAACGTCTCTTGGCTAAACTGCCCCTTGGATTGCAATTCTGTAGCCAAGCGCTGATCTGAAATTGTAGTTCCTGCATAAAGACCCAAGCTAAAACATGATAATGCAACGGCACCAAACAGCCTCTGCAGTGGATATGATTTAATGAATTTCATTTTTAATAATCCAATTCCAGAAGGATTAAACCGTTGAAGCAAGCTTAACTGTAATGCGTGTTTATTGTTTTGCATCTTCATGATGACTGTCCTATTTTTGTTGTATTTGGCTGAGTGCTTCATGACGCTATCAATTTTTATAGCATGCAGCAATGACTTGAGCTTGAACATCCGACAAAGCGTTTCATAAATTTTTTCAAACCATTTCGCTCAATAAAACTGCAGCAGATAAAAAAACCGCCAGTAATACTGACGGTTTTTAGGATTCTTCGTTTACTTTATTTCGCTGCTTGACCAAATAATTTTTGACCAAATTTATATTGCATGCTCATCACCATATTGTCGCCATCACGCTTGCCCTGACCTGATGATTCTAATCCCGTGAACATTACTTCAATTTCTTGCCCTGAAACCGTTTTGCCTTGTAGCTGTAAATAGTTATTCATAACCGCTGTCATCATATTTTTATCAAAACTTAGGTCAGCTTTGAAGTCGAGTAAGCTCGGTACCATTTTCACGAATGACTCTATAGAAGCATGATGACCGGGCATCATTTTACCTTCAAGGTTCGCTGTAGCTTTTCCACCACCCACACTTATACTATTACTCGTGGATTTGAAATCAAGACCTTGCCCTGCAATTGCGAGAAATGCTTGCGCCATTTCTTCAGAAGACTCACTTACATCTTCACAAGAGCTCTCAACCTGATGCCAAAGATCACTAAATGCTTTTACTTTATCCAAACTCACTTTATTCAGCTCAATATTTAAAGCCAGATCTTTAGTAATGGGCGATCCTGGAAAATCCATTTCACTGGCTTTTAAATGCCCAATAAAATCAACATCGTTATCATTCACTTGCGTTTCCCAACGCAAATCCATGCCCCGCATGCCAGCATTAAAATTTGCATCTAATCGTTTAATCGAGCCAGCTTGAATCTCAAAGAAGCCTGATTCTAAATTTTGTTGATTTAAACCTTGATTGGTTCTAATCGCTAGATTTTGAATCATGGTTTGTTCCTGTCCTTCAGAAACACGTACCACAGGCAATTGCAGGAAAAGTTCCGTCATTTTCACGGGTTGGCCCGGTCGACTAAAAGTGTGCACAGCCAATTGCATGGCATCTGCTTGTATGTTTTTGCCTTCACTTTGCGTTTTTATGGCAGGAATTTCCAAATGTGTTTTGGTTTGCCCGAGCCAGTTGACTGTGGTTTTGGCATTTAGATCTGATTTGAGCAAATTTGCAGCTTTTGCCGTGCTCTGATCTTGAATCACTTTAAATGCTGAATCGATGTTATACCCTTTAAATCCACGATGAATCGTATCGTGCCCACGCATCACAATACGATCTTTCGGGACACAAGGGTCAGTTTTCATGGTAAGTTCCCAATCTACACTGCCCCCCATCATCCCCATTTGATAGTTAAAGTATTTAACTTCAACATCTTTCACCGTTGACCAATTGTCTTTTTCATAAAATGCGGCTAAATTTTTATCTGCATATAAATTCGCACCAACAACGGTCGCTGAAATTACGGCTAAACCGCCTATACCCCATATCAATTTTGACATGTCTAACTCATTCTGATTATTCTTTGTCCAGTATATAGAATAATCTAGTTACATAAGTATACAATTCGGATTATTTTAAATGATTGAATTGACAGTTTTTATTTAATTCAACGATTTATTAAAACAATTTAAATGCGACCTACTTCAAAATAACTAATTCGTTTCCGATCAAACCGAGCATAAGGATTGCCACTAAAGCTATGGAAAAAATGCTTAGCTTTAAGCACATGAGAGGTGGTATTTTTCATCCACTGAATACGTGGATCATTTTCAGCCAAAGTTACACAATAGGTCTCTTTACCGCGACTTTTAGTTTGCTCTTTTGCATGAAAAATGAGGCTTGAAAACACCTCAACATGCTCTGGGTGACATATCGGACTATGCAACATCAAATAGTCAAAGGTTCCATTGATTTGTGGAAGTGATAACACACCTCTCACATTGGCATAGGCATTATAAAAAGGTCTGATTAACTTCAATGGCTTGGAATAATCAATTACACGTGTTTGTTTAAATCCCTTTTGGTTCCATAAACCATATAAACCAACCAAGCTATGATTCGTATCATAAATCATGAAAAAATCATTCAGTGCCATACCCTTCCAAAAGGGATGATTACCCTCAGCCAATCCATTGAAATCATAAGTGGGGAAAAAATTATAAAGTTCCTTCATTTTTAAAATAAAGTCATTTGCCTCTGGAATTAAATCCCGAGATAGAACTTTAATGCGGTATGAGCTGAAGTTCTTAGGTTTAGCAGCTTGTGATACCGTAAAGGTTCGAATTTCATCATAAAAATATGGCAACGGAAACCCTTTGCGCTCATTGTGTAAAATATTGGCAGCGACTAAGTTTCCATCAAGCACGACACTTTCAAATATCGTTTCTTTAGAAATTTCATCATGCACATAATCCATGAGTAATCGCATGACTTTTCCACCCCGATAATCGGGATGCATACGCAGGTCTGCGACATAGCGCATCAAGTCAGGTTGTCCATTGATATAGCAATAGCGCCAGCCTAAATTCATCATAGCTATGACCATTTTAGGATTATCGACGGGTACAACAACCTTTAAATCTGGACGATTGTACTGAGCTTGCGTTGCGGCAAAATAACTCTGTACACGTTCGTAAGATAAGGTAATACCATTACTGGGCACAGTTTCAGCGCTAAGCTTCATTAACTGTTCATCATCGGCTGAAGTGGCATTTCGAACTGCAAATTTGCTTTCATTTTTCGACTGATAAAGTTCCATTTCTTCAAATGGCGTATCGAGCACTGCAATATCCATATTTTTTACTCAAATTATTTTTGTTTTCATTTTCTTCAATGGCTCTGGCTTAATATTGCCTTCGATCATGCCATTATTCATTGCAAGGGTTTTGTAATAATCCCAAGCATCATCCACATGTTTCACTTCAGGTTCATCCAGTTGCCCCAAATCACGTGCCAATTCATAATGAAAATATTGCTTCAAAGACCTATCTAAATCTTGTGCCGTGGGTTGCTTGTCGACATTACCTTCACTCAACAAAATGTAATGCGGCTTTTTATCTGAACATTGTTCAATCCCCAGAATACTAATCGGCAAATAATCATCTTGTTTAAACTGAGCCAAAATCTGCACAGCAGCATTGTGATCTAATTTTTCACCCACGAGGTCGACCGTCATTTTTCGACCAAGAAATTGGAAGCATGGAACTTGTTCATAAAAATCCATAACTTCTAACTCATCATCAATCACATAACGAATTAGGCCTGAACCCGTTGTAATTACCGGACTGACGATATCACCCAGTTTTAACTGCCAAGATGGTACGACTTGATTAGTGTCCTGCAATAAGAACTCATAAAAATGTGACTGATAACTCAGCATAAAGCGATCTGCAAATGGAATGGTCACTACACCTTCCGTCGCCCACAGACCTTTACCTTCAAATGCCACACCGTCTACGCGTTGCTGTAATTGCTCAGCCCATTGTGCAGCACTTGCCGTATCCCAACTAGAAATTAAACTCAATTTAGGCCAGAGTTTCTTCCATGCACTAGCATCAGTTAAATCAAGCTGTTGTAGCTTGTAACACTGCTCACAGGATTTTGGCACGGCTAAAAAATTTAATCCTTCGCGTTGCCAGTTTCCATATTTAAGCACATGGATAATTTCATCTTTGGATTGCTGAATAATGTCGAGCAATTGCAAAGCAAAGGTTGGGCTCCATACAGAAATCATCCCGAGATGCTTATCTGCCACCAAATACACAGCCGTTGCAAACATCGCGTCTTCTGCTGATGATGCCAATGCTATTTCTGTCGGCACGGATTGGGTAATTTTACTTAATACCCGCTTCGAGACATTTAACAAAGCACTGTCATCATTCAAGTTACTATTTTCTAATAGCTTGCGCTGACTTTCAGGTAGCCACGACACCGACCAATAATGCGTCGAGTTTTTAAGCTTTGGATGCTCACGATATAAATTACACAGCCATAAACCTATCGCTTCATCTAATTCATCCAAGAACAATTGAGTATATGGAATAAATTTAATGGCTTCACTGGAACCACTGGTGGGTTGAAAGCGCACAATTCGACCAGGTCCCAAGCTATTTTTACCACTACTTCGGGACTGCTCAATTTTGCTTTTCCAATTTGCATATCGGGTCAATGGAAACTTTTTAGTAAATTGCTCATAACTCAAATTTTGAGAAATATGCTGCGTTAAAAATCCACGGAGTTTATTTCGCTGCACCAATTCAAGCTGATTTGCTTGCTGTATATAACGTTGATAGGCTTTACGGCAAGCAAAATCTAAAACTTGATGCGCAGAAGACAAAAGCAGTCCCATTAAGCCACCTTCGAATCAGAACCTGCTGCAATGTGTAAGGCACGTGTTTTATATCGAAGTTTACTGTCATGTTTACTGACGCTGGTGGTCTTGGTCAGGAAGCGATTGACATAGCGGTATAGATCACTCCAACGAAGTTCACCAATACAGGGTAATTCTGTACCTTCAACCCACGTTGGGTTTTTATCTTCAAAAAATGCGATTTTGGTGTTGTTCTCACGCATCTCATTGGTAATTGGTGCGACGTCTGCTTTTAGCGGTTGGTAATCGTCACCAAAATTCAATAAGCCTGTATCGCGGTTATAGTATTCAGCAAAATATTCTTTGCAATACGACTCGACAAAATCCTTCAAATGGGCATTTTTCGCACCATAATGTGGATAATAACTGTAGTAATTATTTGCTAAGAGTAAATAGGTTTTAAAGCCTTTAGAAATCAAAATCCAATACACAGGAGTACGTGGATGGCGAAACTTAAAGGTCACTATATAGCGGAACATAGCACGGGTAAGTGCCCGATTTCCCCAATATTCTTTTTCAATAATAGTATCACCACTAAAAAATGCATGACGTGCTTTACCATCTACAACAAAATCACGTTCCATGACCGTTGAAAAACCGACGATTTGATTATTTTTAGGTTCGACAATAAAAAAAACACCCGTTTTTTCAAGAAAATCACGCTCAAATATCTCATATCGCGTATTGGCATAGTATTTTTGATAAATAATATACATGCGCTTCAATTCTTGAACCGTGACATCACCTGTGTGCTTGTACTGACTAAAAGGTTCTTTTTTGATCTGTCTAAGCAGTTTAAATTCCATCATAATCATTATTCCCTGTTGCCATCCATTCATGATGAATCGCTATATTTTTTTTGTTTTACAGAACACTCACATGATTGATCATTGTGGTGCGGACGTCATATTAGAGGGTGAAAACTATAAATTGCAATCAACTTTACGTTTTTAAACGTAAAATATGACAAGCGTAAAATAAAGAAACCCGGTCTAAACCGGGTTTCTTATTAAGTAACGTTAATTACTCAATTTGTGCATTTTAGTTGAGTTTCATCTTGTCAAAACTAAGGTGGTCGCCCTCTGCTTGAATGACAATGGTGTCACCCGGTTGGAAAGCACCTGACAAGATTTTTTGTGCCAAGCTATTTTCAACTTGTTGCTGAATTGCACGTTTCAGAGGTCGTGCACCGTATACCGGATCAAAACCAGCTTCGATTAACAGTTCAAATGCACTGTCTTCAATCGCCAAGCTCATGTCTTTATCCGCTAAACGAGAACGTAAACGATCCAACTGAATATCTGCAATGCCACGAATTTGTGCTTTTTCGAGAGAATGGAAAACGACCAACTCATCAATACGGTTCACAAACTCCGGACGGAAATGCTCAGAAACAGCAGCCATCACCACAGCACGAACTTCTTCTCTCGTTGGATTGTTTCCTAACTCACGTACATCGGTCGAACCCAAGTTTGAAGTCATGACAATAACCGTGTTTTTAAAATCAATCACACGACCTTGCGAGTCAGTTAAACGACCATCATCCAACACTTGTAGCAAAATATTAAACACATCTGGATGTGCTTTCTCGACTTCATCGAATAACACCACACTATAAGGTTTACGACGTACAGCTTCTGTCAATACACCGCCTTCTTCATAACCCACATAGCCCGGAGGTGCACCAACTAAACGGCTGACCGAATGTTTTTCCATAAATTCAGACATATCGATACGAATCATCGCATCGTCACTGTCGAACAAGAAATTTGCCAATGCTTTGGTCAATTCAGTCTTACCCACACCTGTTGGTCCAAGGAATAAGAATGAACCACTTGGACGGTTCGGGTCAGATAAACCCGCACGTGAGCGACGTACCGCATTTGATACAGCAACCACAGCTTCGTCCTGCCCTACGACACGGTTATGTAGAAACTCTTCCATGTGTAAAAGTTTTTCACGTTCACCTTGCAGCATTTTCGCCACAGGAATACCCGTTGCCGCACTAACGACTTCCGCGATTTCATTTTCAGTCACTTTGGTACGAATCAGTTTTGGTTCCTCATTGGTTTCCGCAACTTCTTCTTCATCCAATCGTTTTTGTAGCTCTGGAATCACACCATATTGCAGACGACTTGCTTCAGCTAAATCACCTTCACGCTGTGCTTTTTCAAAGGCTGTACGCGCTTTATCAAGCTCAATTTGCGCTTGATTTGTACCATCGACTAAGCGTTTTTCTGCAATCCACTGTTCTTCAAGATCGCTATATTCTTTTTGAACTTCAGTAATTTGCTTTTCAAGATGTTCAACTTCAGCTTTCGATACAGAGTCTGCATCTTTTTTCACGGCTTCAAGCTGCATTTTCAATTGAATTAAGCGACGGTCTAAACGGTCAAGCGGCTCAGGTTTTGAGTCAATTTCCATTTTAATACGTGACGCAGCTTCATCAATCAAGTCAATGGCTTTGTCAGGCAGCTGACGGTCCGTAATATATCGATGTGACATTTTCGCCGCTGCAATAATCGCAGAATCCAAAATTTGCACGCCATGATGCGTTGCATATTTCTCTTTTAGACCACGTAAAATTGCAATGGTGTCTTCAACACTCGGTTCATCGACCAATACTTTTTGGAAACGACGTTCAAGCGCCGCATCTTTTTCAATGAATTGACGATATTCATCTAGAGTGGTTGCACCAACACAGCGTAATTCACCACGTGCAAGTGCAGGTTTTAACATATTCCCTGCATCCATTGCACCTTCGCCTTTACCTGCACCCACTAGCGTATGCAACTCATCGATAAATAGGATGATTTCACCATCATATTTTGCAAGGTCTTTTAAAACGGCTTTGAGTCGTTCTTCAAATTCACCACGGTATTTAGCACCTGCAAGCAATGAACCTAAGTCAAGTGACAATACACGTTTACCTTTTAGACTTTCTGGCACTTCACCATTGACAATACGCTGTGCCAATCCTTCAACAATCGCTGTTTTACCAACACCCGGCTCACCAATCAGCACTGGGTTGTTTTTACTACGACGTGATAAGACTTGAATGGTACGACGGATCTCTTCATCACGACCAATGACAGGGTCAAGTTTGCCTTCTAATGCACGTGCATTTAAGTCCAAGGTATATTTGCTGAGTGAATCACGTTGATCTTCGTGGTTATTACTCATTACTTGTTCACCGCCTCTAATATTTTCAATTGCTTGGCGTAATTTATCTGTTGTTACGCCTACACTATTTAATAAAGTTTTTGTTTTGCCTGTTTCAGCTAAACCGAGGATGACCCAATCGGTAGAGAGAAATTCATCCCCCGCTTTTTGTGCAAAGCTATCTGCTAAATTTAAGGCTTTAACCGCTTCAGGATTGAGATTGATATCCCCCGTAGGATTTGAAATCGTAGCGGTATCCTTTAAGGCTTGTTGAAGCTTGCTTTTTAAATCTGGAAGATTAGCACCAGCCTGCTGCAATAGACTTTGGTTAGATGGTTCTTCTAACAAAGTAGCAAGGATATGTATTCCCTCTATAGCGCTATGGTCTTTACCCATGGCTAAAGATTGTGCATCGGATAATGCTTGCTGCAGACGGTTTGTGAATTTTTCAAATCGCATTCTTGTTATACCTCACAACAAATTTTGTACTTGAAGCATATATGGGAGTCATATTTGAAATTTCAAATACATTTTTTAAATATTTTCAATAAGTTAATTAATTAAATTAGATGAACTTCAATTATAATATTGGTCTTTAATACAAAAATTTCAAGTACTTTAGTACGTTTTTATGCACGAATTGTTTCTGTTCAAAAGTTGCGAAAGGTCTGTATATTTTCATGTCAAATTTCGAATAAAAATGACACGAGATATTTTCAAATTATTTCGCTTTTAATGTTTTAAAGTCATAAAAAAAGCCCGCAAAATTTGTAGGCTTTTTCAACATATCATTTATACGAACGGATTACGGTGCTGGATTTGGCTGTTGGCGATGTATCGCTTCAATTCCATGTAAGACTTCTTCAGATAAATTGATCTCAAAAGCATCAATATTTTCTTTCAGTTGTGCCACATTAGTAGCGCCAATGATGGTACTGGTGACAAAAAATTGTTGCTTAATAAATGCCAAAGCCATTTGCGTTAAAGTCAAACCATGTTGTTCAGCAAGTTGTGCATATTGCTCAGTGGCTGATTCACTTTCTGGGTTTGAATAACGACTAAAGCGTGAGAACAGTGTCACCCGTGCATTGGCAGGTCGTGCACCATGACGAAACTTCCCTGTTAAATAGCCAAATGCCAATGGTGAATAAGCCAGTAAGCCTACGCCTTCATAATGCGCAATTTCTGACATACCTATTTCATAAGTACGATTTAGGAGACTATAGGGGTTTTGCACGCTGACAAATTTTTCTAAACCTAATTTTTCTGCCAAATGCAAAAATTTCATGGTCCCCCAAGGCGTTTCATTTGAAAGCCCGATATAGCGAATACGACCTTTTTTAATCTCTGCACTTAGCGCAGTTAATGTTTCTTCTAATGCAGTTATGGTCTGATCACTATGGGCTTCTGCATTTCCGTAGCCCAACTTTCCAAAAAAGTTAGTAGGACGCTGCGGCCAATGCAATTGATAGAGGTCAATATAATCTGTTTGTAAACGTGCGAGCGATTGATCTATTGCAGATTCAATTTCTGCTGCAACAAATTTGGTTTTTCCATCACGAATATGACTGCCACCTTGTGAAGGTCCTGCAATTTTGGATGCCAAGAATAATTTGTCACGTCCACCACGTTCTGCAATCCAGTTTCCAATGATCTTTTCAGTCGAACCTTGCGTCTCAGGCTTCGGTGGAACTGGATACATTTCAGCAGTATCCCAAAAGTTCAATCCACGCTCCAAGGCATAATCTAGCTGTTCAAAAGCTTCAGCCTGAGTATTTTGCTCACCGAAAGTCATGGTACCTAAACAGATTTCCGGAACTAAAATTCCAGTATTTGCCAGTGGTTTAAATTGCATGTGCTTATGATTTCCTATTCTTGCTCTTGTGATAAATATTGAACCAACGCTTAAGCTTAACCAAAATATACGCTTTGTTTAAATCATAATTTACTGTTTATTTGTCATATATTTTGCGAAGTAATTTTCATCTAACTTTTTATTAGGCATAAAAAAAGCAAATCCTCAGATTTGCTTTTTCTCACGGCAAGAATAATTATTCTTCGTCGTCAAAATCTTCAGTCGCAATTTGGCTTTTTTCTTCTAATGATGCATCAAAGATGAGAATTGCTTTACCATCAGTTTCGATCATACCTTGTTCTTCTAGTGTTTTGAGAACACGGCCCACCATTTCACGAGAACAGCCTACAATACGGCCAATCTCTTGACGTGTAATACGAATCTGGCGACCATTTGGCAAGATCATTGCCTCTGGTTGAGAAGATAAGTCGATCAAGCAACGTGCAATTCGACCAGATACGTCGATAAATGCGAGATCCGTTACTTTACGGGTCGTATTTTTTAGACGACGTACCAGCTGTGCAAATACTGCATAGCTTAGATCTGGATATTGCTTACTTAATTCATGAAAATTTTCATAGGTAATCTCAGCAATTTCACATACATCACGCGTACGTACTTCAGCAGTACGTTGCGCATTTGCTTCGAATAGACCCATTTCCCCAAAAAAGTCACCCGCATTTAAATACGCAACTACGATTTCACGCTCATCATCTTCGCGTAAAATAATAGATACTGAACCTTTAAGAATCAAATATAGAGATTTTGATTCTGAGCCCGCATCTATAATAGTTGTACGTTTTGGGTAACGATTTATATATGCACGTTTTAATAACGCCTTCACCGACTCAGGCAATTGCCCTGGAGATAGCGCATCTGTGCTAAGTTGTGAAAAGTTTGAAGTCATGCTAACAGTTCCGAATATGGATAAAATATAGATCGCACAAGACCTAATTTGAACTTGTCACACGTAAGAGTTGAAATTCCTTATCAACTCAATTTATGTTAGTGTACAGGTACTGCGTAAATTTATAGCTTTTTTTAGGGACTTGCAATGCAAACTAGTGTTCATTGGCTAGAGAATGTTGCTTTTGAAGCAAAAACTCAAAGTGGTCACTCTATTATGATGGATGGATCAGCTGAATATGGCGGTGAAAACCGTGGTCCACGTCCAATGGAACTGATTTTGACAGGTCTCGGTGGTTGTGCTTCTTTTGATATTGTGACGATTTTAAAGAAAGCGCGTCAGGATATTACAGACGTTCGTTGTGAGCTTAAAGCTGAACGTGCAGATACCATTCCTGCGGTATTTACCAAAATTCATTTGCACTTTGTTGTAACTGGCCATGCCGTAAAAGAAAAGCAAGTTGCTAAAGCAGTTGAACTTTCTGCTGAAAAATACTGTTCAGCAAGCAAAATGCTAATGGATGGTGGTGTTGAAATTACTCATGATTTTGAAATTTTAGAAGCTGAAGCTGCTTAATAACTCAAATCATGCAAAAGCCGCATTCAATGCGGCTTTTTTGTGTTTCACATTTAAGTGAAACCAATCATTTTATCATTTTAATAAATGAATAATCATCAGCGAACTACACTTAATAAGCCTGAACTATGCAGCAGATCGTTCAGCAATTGGTACAACTTTGCGTAACTCAGGGCCTGTATAATCCGCACTTGGACGAATAATACGGTTGTCGGCACGCTGTTCCATCACATGTGCTGCCCAACCTGTGACACGTGACATCACAAAGATCGGCGTGAATAACTTAGTTGCAATATCCATGAAGTGATATGCCGATGCATGGAAGAAGTCTGCATTACAG